>NZ_JAJFNK010000139.1 GCF_021739485.1 Alicyclobacillus tolerans | reverse complement strand
TGGTTCTTGCGCACTTTCGGTGAATGGTTACGTATTGCTGCATACCGAATCGACATTTTTCGCACTTCTAAGCGCGGTGTAGCACTCGGGCTCTAAGGAGAGTGAAACCAGCTCGACCATACATTTGTCTCTTTAATGTTTTTAGACGATTCACTTGCCCTTCGACTTGCCCGTTACTCCAAGGTCCGAGAAATCCAGCGGCAACAGCGCTGAAATCCTGTTGAATCCCTTCCGCAAAAGAGCGTATTTCACGCACTCCACAACCTAAGGCATTTTTGAGCCAGCCCTCCAACCCTTGACTATCATGGCGGTCCATCAGCTCTTTAAATGACCGCGCAAGGGTCTGCACAACTTGAGCATGTTCTACCTCTGCCAGCAATTTAGCGAGATAGGGCTTGTCCTCATCATCCACATCAGCATCAGGGGTAATCAGTAATTTTGCTGCTGAACGCGGTGTCACCCGATGCCGGCGAACAGGTAAAGGGATTTGACCTTGCGCCATGCAACGTCTCAGTTCAGCAAGGTATTGACTTAGGGTCGACCTCGAGCCCTTGTAACCTTGCTCACGTATCTGTTTGAGTATCTTTGGTCCAGTCTGATCTCGGCTTAACATCTCGATGACCTTTTCTCGGTACGGATCCAGTAGAGTTTTTCTCGACTGTCGTTGGGTAGTCTGGGGCGGCTCTGTTAACGAAAGGTATTTGCGTACAGTCTGGCGACTAAGTCCCATATTCCGGCCAATCGCCCGAATACCGAGACCATCGTGGCGTAACTCATGTACCTGTTGAATGAGCTCACATTTGGCTTCCCTTCGATGGGACTGCTCCTGCTCTTTCTTCGTCGGAAGTGCTTTAGCCGATAACGATTGTTCCGCTGGCTCGGATATGGGTTCCTCTCGTGGGGGCACCTGGTGTGCTGCAAAGTATCGTTCGACCGCATCACCCAGGTTCTTTAACAAATGCCACCTGTCTGCTACCTGCGTGGCATTAGGTAGCCCTTGCCGAATCGCATCTGCATAAGAACTAGAGCGGTCACGACTGACAATCCGAATACTGGGATGTTCTTTGAGCCAAGTTGCGACTGTAGTTACTGTTCGATCGGGTAATACATCGACCAAACGGTGGCGTTCAAGGTCACAAACAATCGTTCCATAGCGCTGCCCGCGACGATATGCCCAGTCATCAATCCCAACGACGTCGATGCTGTCTTGTGGTTCCGGGACTGCACATGATTTGATTTTTCGAAGTAGCGTGTCCTTTCCAACGGAAATACCAAGCAGTGAGGCAAGTCGAACACCCGGATTACCACCTAGAGAGTAGCCAATACCGAGGAGTACATCATTTAGGCGATTTGTCTTTCGCTGTGAGGGACATATGAAATCGTCAAATTGCTCAGCAATAATTTTACGTTCACACGACGGATTGTCACAAAAGAACTTACGCACCCTGATCCGAAGAAACACCTTTATGCCGCATAAGGGTACATCTTGCACGGTTCTGTAGTAAGTACTATGGACCCGTTCTGTCCACTGACCGCAGTCAGGACATGAAATTCCTCTGTGTTTGGAAGCGACACGAAACATCACGAATGAACCGCTACAATAGCTATCCAACAACCGTAATTCCGGGAATACCGGCGAAGGTAGTCCATTCATCGCAATCACCCTGTAGAATCGTAGTCCTACGAGGTTGAAAATGCTGTCGAACCTGGGACGTCATCACCGAAAGTGCGCAAGAACC
>NZ_JAJFNK010000138.1 GCF_021739485.1 Alicyclobacillus tolerans | reverse complement strand
CCAGGGATATATATCCATTATACCAAACATATGTTCCCATACCTAGGAAGCTGAGCTAACGGAATAGCCATGAAATTAATTATCATCCTCCCCGCTCGAACATTTGTAGACCCCCAACAGGTGATAACTTACTACCTGTTGATTCGTGGTGTGAGCCGCTCACACAATAACAGTGTATCCCAAGTACTCTCAATTATGCATTGTAATTACCGTAATTACTGTTGAACCGCCGTCCATCATGCAACAAACGGGAATTTGGATCGAAGAGGTGACAAACGGAACAGGAGACATTTGGACACTTACCGTAAATGAGTATTTGTCACGGTCATGGTTTCGAAAATTAATGTATCGCCTGTATCGAAACCCAATCGTACTGTTTGGATTGGGTCCGCTGTACGTCTTGTTCATTCAATATAGATTCAATCGAAAACATGCAGGTCGCAAAGAACGATGGAATACTTACGCAACGAACATTGCAATAATTGTGGTCTGGGGAGTGCTTTCCTGGCTGTTGGGCTGGCAGGCTGTTCTATTAGTACAGGCGCCGATTTTATATTTGTCGGCGATGGCGGGCATTTGGTTGTTTTATATTCAGCACCAATTCGACAATGGTTATTTTGAAAATGCGGAAAACTGGGGTTATGAAAGCTCGGCGATGGAAGGGAGTTCGTTTTACAAATTACCGAAGCCCTTGCAGTGGATTACAGGAAATATCGGGTTTCACCATATCCACCATTTGAGTCCGCGTGTTCCAAACTATAACCTCCCAAAAGTATCTGAAAGTGATGATTTCTTTCGCAACGCTCCATTTATTGGTTTCTGGTCCAGTCTTCGCTCTCTTCGGCATCGACTGTGGGATGAAAAGGAGAAGAGGTTCGTTCATTTTAAAGATACAAAAAAGTATTTAACCCAGTAAGGACAGGGAGCGAACCGAACAGTTGAGTATCGTCAGACACCAACGCAAAGTTGGTGGAACGTATCGAAACGCTGATCATCAGTACGAAGAGCTGGCAAAACCGCTTTTCATATACACAATATAGCCCGGGAGCCTGTTGGTCTGCTGACTGGCAGGCTTGTTCTTGGTGTCAGAGTAGTCACGTTGACTACTTAATACGAATGTTTTTTGTTTCGCTTATCATCGTAGCGCTACATATAGGGCAGGTTGGTTCAGATGCAGAAACAAACTCTTGTCTTGACCAACAATTGCATTCTGTGCACTGCCATACAACTACATCAGCATATTCCGGCTCTTCATGTTTTTTGGACCACACGGGAATTCCTCCTCAAATAAAAAAGACCCATATACAATGGGTCTAATATTTCAATTCGTTATCTAACAACGATTAAGTTCACTGCTTGAGGACCACGTTGTCCCAGTTCAATGTCGAATTCGACGCGTTGTCCTTCTTCCAAATTGCGGTGTCCACCGGTTTGGATTGCGCTATAGTGTACAAATACATCTTGTCCATCTGCAACCTCGATAAATCCAAAACCTTTGTGCCCGTTAAACCATTTTACTGTACCTTGTGTCATTAACCTATTCCACCTTCACCATCGACTAGCGTATATTCTACATGTCTTATGTTAACACAAATTGTGATTCTTAGGAGTGAACACAAAATCAGTACGGGGCACACTGTTCTCCCGGCGTCCCGTGATGGTGGGGAATGTTATTTAAAAACTCAAGTTTCGCACCCCTAAGCAGCCAATCTTTCCTTGATAGGACTGGGTAAACGGGTTATAAACTGTTCGATTAT
>NZ_JAJFNK010000137.1 GCF_021739485.1 Alicyclobacillus tolerans | reverse complement strand
CTCGGCTTCGACAGTCGTAGATATACGAAATCCCGGAATCCGTTGCTGTGCCTGGGATCCCGGGACTGTGGATAACTTCGTGTAGTGCCTACAGCTTATCTGTGGATATCTTCTGTATGAGGGCAGGTTCCTTATAGCCGAGTGCCTTAAGAATCTCATCCTGCTCGGGTGTAACCTCTGTACGCTGACGGACCGTGTTGTTGCCGGATTTGGAAGTGATCAAGTGCATCGCGTTCATGGTCTGGCGAATTTCTCTCCAGGTGCGGCCAGTACGGTTCTCTGCGACCCGGACGAGCAGCAGCGACAGCCAGCATAGCAATACGTGCGCACGAATACGGTCGTCCTTGCGGTGGTACATCGGGCGTAACTCCATGGTCTGCTTCAGGGACCGAAATGCGGCTTCAACCTGCCAGAGTTGCTTGTACCCGAGCGCCACGTCTTCTGCAGACAATGTGTCGTCAGACGTACGAATCAGGTACTTTCCGTCCAAGCGCTCCGCAGCCTTAACCGCTTCTTTATCAATCCTCAAGTTTCCCCGCTTGTCCGACTTCAGGAATCGCTTGTAAGTCTGGTGGCTCTGCAGTGCGCAGTGTGCCTTGGTATGCGAGTCTCCGTCCAGTTCTTTCAGCCTGGACAGTTCATACTCAAGCCGCTTCAGATGGGCTTCCCGGCGCAGTTCGTCACGGCGTGCCTCATCCGGATTTCGGACCAAAACATAGCGCGTTCTGGCCTCACCGTCACCAACAACAACTTCCTTTACTTCGAGGTTGTCCCGTACCGTTTTGAATCGCCCAGGTCGAGCTAGCGCGTCTTCGACGCTCAGCTTGCCAGATGACATCTTCTCTCCAGCGATGTAATGGCCGCCGGTTTTCTGCAACTCTCGCAAGTTGGTTTCGCTGTTGAACCCGCGATCTACAACAGTAATCACGCGACCCAACCGCCAGCCAATTAAGTCCTGTTTGACCTGCGGGATGACCGACATGTCCGATGTGTTTCCCGGCCACACCCAGCACCGCACTGGAATGCCATCTCGGGTTACCGCAAACCCAATCACTACTTGAGGAAGGTCTGGCCTGTGGTCCTTGGAGTAGCCGCGTTGCTTGATGCTGTCTTCTTCAGGCTCATCGTCCATTTCAAAGTAACTGGAGGTTGTGTCGAAGAACAGGAGGTCCACCTCAAGATTCAGCAGGTCAGCCACTGTTTCATAGACTTCTCGTTGAATCTCCTCGTCGGACTCAATCAGGAAGTCCATGGCGCGATATCCCTGGTGAACTTCGAAACACTCTATGCCAGGTAACGCCACGTCGGATTTGACCCAGTCCTCCACAGCACGCTTACTCGACGGGTTCAGCGCTCGATTGGCCACCATAGCGAACAGCACCCGCTCGATGGGGGCTTCATACTTTCGCTCAGCCAACCGTTTTGAGAGAGCCTTGTCGATCCCGAATTCCTGCCACAGGGAATACAGCACGTATCCTGTACCGAACTGCTTGCTGTCCAGAAGGCTTGTTTGAACGCTCTCCTGAGTTGCTACTTTAGGGGCATCGCCAACGAAGCGGGAGATACTCTCTGCCAGACGGCGCAGGTTGTCCATGTCCACTTCATCCTCACGACCGAAGGTGTAGTAGACCTTAGCCTGAGGATTTCCGGTCACAGGATTGCGTTCGTTATGGGCCAACTGCACGTATGAGGTTATAGTGCCATTTTTATTTTTTCGAGATATTTTTCGTATATACATGTCTACATATTACAATAAACAAGTAGATAAATACAAGTAATGTTGATAAATAAATTAGTTATCCACAGAAATTCGCATGCCTACATTTTTCGAGAAAAATGCCTACGTAAAAAACCCGGAAACCGCGCCACTGCGGGATCCGAGTTATCCACACATGCTTATAAAGGGGTTGTAACTGTCGAAG
>NZ_JAJFNK010000136.1 GCF_021739485.1 Alicyclobacillus tolerans | reverse complement strand
CTATCACTGTGAGGTTATCAGTAAGTGGGGGAGAATTGAATGACCACGGTGGGGTACTTTTAAAGTATCAGATACAGCCAACACGATTTGCTGCCATGGAATGCGCTCATCACTGCATAATCTGAAACCTTTACGGGTGAAAACGAAGGTCGAGGGTATTTGTATCTTCCACCTGTGGGCTTTGAAACGGGAATCTCCATTGTCGGCATGTCGGTAAATACAAGCTCATTTGCGCGCACATCTGCAAAATAGAAACAGCCTTCTGGTAAAGATTCAAGAAAAGAACGATCACATCCAAATGCAGCATCACAACCAATCCACCGGAAAGGGAATCGGCCTGAAGATGCCACGGCTTGTATCATTATCCCAGATGTATGATTATCCGAGAAAGCATGCTCAAAGCTGAAGAGATAGGGAAAGCCTTAAGACCTTCTCAGATAATCATAACAGAAGAATCAGCGTAGAAAACCAGGCATCTCGTTGTGATGGGCAGTGCTATGCTCATTGTTAGATGGCATTGAGCTCGGGTTCGACAGTTACAAGCCCTTTATAAGCATGTGTGGATAACGGATCCCGCAGTGGACCAAATAAATAGTAATATTTCTATCTTTTGTCTAAGTCTGTTGAATATTGGATGAGGACAGTGATATATTGAGCAGGGGCAAACCTACGGAAAAGGGACGTAAAGCCACGGGTCTCAAGGAGAAACATCCCAATGATAGCCGGGTTGTAGTGTAGAGAGATGACCAAGCCCCATACGGGGCTTTTTATTTAGTTGGAAAGGAAGAGAGGGGTGATTGAATTGGTATGAAAAAGGCTCACTACACCCTACAACAGGGACGCAGAAGTCGTTCTTCACCTAAGGAGCTACTGATGTAACGGTACTTGGCCACTGGAAAGCAACTATATGAAGAGATGGATGAGTCATTACTGAGTATCCTATTGGACTAAGAGACCTGAAAGTAACTAATCTACTCACAATCGAGGCTCTCGATGTTACCAATATAATTATAATTCCGTTCTCTATGTATCCATTTCGGAAGTGGAGAAACATCCGTAGTGAGCCTATATATAACGAATATTATAAATGAGGAGAGTCGATGAGAATGTCAAGTTTCTTAGAACGTGTTAAAAATGCGAAATCCGCAATATCCCAAGTTAGTGTACCAATTCCCGTAACGGAAACCATGCTTCAACAACTGTTGCAAAAAGCAACCTTCGAAGGTATTAACAACGTACATATGAGATTTGTTGACGACAGTATTCAATTGACAGGCTCCGCAAAAAAGGTTATTTCATTCTCATTTAGTATAGACCTTATCCCAGTTTCTGTGGAAGCTAGGAAAATGTACTTTACGGTCAATAAGTTAAAGCCGATGAACGCAGAGTGGGTTCGAAATAAAGTTCTGAACGTTGCACCGTTTATGTCATATGACAACAAATTGGTTTGTATCGACCTCGACGGATTTGAGGCCATCTCAAAAATCCCTGTAGGTTCCATACGCTCCTTTAAAATTGAAAATAGTGTACTTTGGGTTTCCGTAGGGGTGTAATGCTAGTGGCCACAGAAGGCACCCTATAATTCCCTCGATTTAGCTGGTTACTGAAGGAAGGCTCAGTATGCAAACACAAACGCTAACTTTAGATATTCCAATGTTCGTTGAGACAAAGTACCAAACTCAAATACGTTCTAATCCGAATGCGCCAACCAATTTGCGCGATATTTTAGTTGGTTTTGATATACATGCCGTTTACGTTGAGAAGAGTTTCAATTCAAAGCCTGACAACGACCTTGTGGTATCCCTTACGTTTGCAACTGACCGGGGGGCTTCTGGTGTGCAGTCCCTTTTTGGGGATAAAACACTCCAGTTGAAAGTAGTCGTTTCTCTTAAGCCCCGTAATCAGGTTGGACAGACTCCCTGCTGGATAGCATACTAGAAGCAGCAGGAGGATGAGATAAT
>NZ_JAJFNK010000135.1 GCF_021739485.1 Alicyclobacillus tolerans | reverse complement strand
ACTCACTTTCCGCGCCTATCGACACCTGTTGAACTGGAAACTAACTAACCTTAAAAGAATGGTCACGTACTCCATCTACAGATGACAATAATTGGGTTTTGAAAGCGCGATCTTTCCAAGAAATGATCGGAATTGGAAAGGCATGGCGTGCTAACGCGGTGCACAATCAAGCACTTTTTTGAACCTCAGTGTAGATGCTCAGGTCTAGGTTCAGTAGATTCAACACTCGCTCGACCTGGTCATCGTGGAGTCGCGCGGTCATCCGCTGCGAAGTTTCGCCGGTTCTAATTTGAAATGTGGTCACCTCGTCCAACATCTCGAGTACTGAAGCTCCTGTCGGACGAAAACTCTTGCGTTTCCCCGGCAGAATCAGCGGCTCGGTTTCATTGGCCATCTGTTGCCGAATAAGGTACTCGAACGCACTATAGAGCAGCAGAGACATCAGCATGACATAGGCAAATGCCTTGACCCGATGAGGATTTTGTAGGAATATGGGGCCCACGTGATACGGACTTTTCAGGAATCGAAAACGGGCTTCGACCTCGTGTTGTTCCTTATATAGCCTCAGGATTTGCTCATCGGGTATTCTCTGGTCATCCCTTACATCGGTGATGAGTACAAATGTGGCTTCTCGTTCCCTCCAGGTTTGTAGCGCTTCATTACTTGGTGGAATAATTTCGACCGCCAGTCGGTACTGTGTACGGACGCCTGGTACTGGATCATCCTTTTTCGGGCGACCACGCCGCTCACGCTTGACCTGTACATTTTCGGTGACGACGTCCATGTGGAGACTGTGAAGAATGGGTTTATGTTTGCTGCTATGCGCCTTAACAAACGATTCTGCCGCGGTGTTTGCGTCTTCCAGACAACTGTATACCATCCGGCTGGCCTTGTCGGCTGCTTTGCGAAGGGACTTCTCTTCACGTTCGAGTACATCCTGCAGCTTGTGCTCCTTGCGAGTGTCTAAGCTCGTCGAACGAACCACGATGAACCGATATGGCTTGCCATAAAACTCTCGTGAGAAGGCGCGGATTTTGTACGAAGCCGAGTCCTTGGCTGTCCCCATCCTCCCCACGTTGACCCACGTATCCTCCGCCCAAGCGGACTGTTTGAGGGTATCGCACAGCGTATATGTCGATGGAAAACGAGAGATAAAGTGTGCTTTCTCGGACGCCAGCAATGCCAAGTTGTCTTTGGTAACAACGGCAGAATCCGCAATGTAAATCGACTTTTCCCGAATGGACTTATCGATCTGTTGAAGTAGTCGAGGGATATTCTCAAAGTTCCACGTGTGGTCGTCCTGATTTCCTTTGTCTACGTTTGCACAAATCGGGAGCCCACCGAGCGTACTCAGGCCAAAGATGATTTGCTTGAGTTCCGGCCTATGGTCTTTTGAGTACCCCCGTGCAATCCGGAAATCGTCTCCTTTCACATCTTCCCTCACAACGTCCTGGCAAGCATAGTCACCCGTCAGAGAAATGGACGTTGTATCCGAATGAAAGGGTAGCAAGTCGTCGTACTGATCCAAGACGCGCAACTGCTGTGCGGTATGGAGCGCCAGTCTTGGATAGAGCTTGTCCATATCCAGGTCATACAATATATCGAGAGCTCGGCCGAGCGCGTCATCGTTAAGGTCTGAGGCAGAAACGCCTTCCCCCAACAGCACCTCGGTATCACGTTTCTCGTAGAACTCCTGTACTTTGTACAGTGCCTTTCGATCCGTACCGATGTTAATCAACAACGCTTTTACGCGCGTACCGACTGAGAGTTTACAGTCGTCACGCCAAGCTGCGTCATCGATAATTTGTACCCAGTCAAATCTGTCAATCAGCTTCGCCCAAACAGCGGAAGCCCCCATCACGAAGTGCAGCATATCGGCAATCAACTGGAAATCCTCCGGACGTCAATTTATACCGGACAAAAATTCACCAGCGAGACCTCGAATTCCTGCCGAAATTCAAAACTCTCTCCTGCAGGTGCGCGGAAAGTGAG
>NZ_JAJFNK010000134.1 GCF_021739485.1 Alicyclobacillus tolerans | reverse complement strand
CATGCCCATCAAGGTAAGCAGCCACGGATAAACAGTTTCGCCAGAGCGTTAAATAATTTTTCCTAATGAGTATGGATATTCCATATACCTTTGCATTCACTTAAACGGCCTGGGTTCCTATATTTTTTTACGTTAGGCAACTTTGTCCTTCTGTCGGTGTTGCTCATAAGCCACACCCAAGATATCAAATACCGTTTTCTTCTCGTAGCGATGCGATTTACAACCCGCTCGTTCCATTCTCTGAACCAGTCGAAGCAGCAAGTTGCGTACAGCTTGGGTCGTGTGTCGTAAAGATCGATTCAGAGCGCCTAAATGGTCTCGGATGATCCCAATTCCTTTGTATTCACTGACTTCTTTCTTTTTCTTCTCCAAAAGGAAACAACGCATCTGAAACATCAGTGAAGAACTCAGGAAAATGGCAATCAGTTGACCATAGACATGGCATTCAAACCGTGGGATTTTAATGTGTTTGCAGTGATCAATGTGAAACATCGATTTCCAGGTCTTGAATAACACTTCTATTTGCCAGCGAAGAGAATACAACTCGTGAATTTGTTCTTTACTGGTATTCTCTACAGGGATATTGGTGATGAAGACACTGATACCACTGAGTCTTTTTGTCCGATCGAGATACGTGATGTTCTTCTTCTTTTCGTTGGTGGCTCGGGTCTTAAGCCGCTTTTCGGTCTGTTCTGGCGTGAGTTTGTACACCACCAAGCGGGTCGGAAACCTTTGCTTCTTTCCAATGTAGACGGGGTACATTTCTTTGGATTCTCCGGGCTTTAGAGCGTCCATGATGGCTTCGAGATCGACTTCTTGATAGAGTGAGTCCTTTCTCACATTTCCGTTTTGAAACCGCCTCGCTGTTGGGTTCTTCTCGTAAATTCGCACGTTTAACTTCAGGCGGGATACATAGAAGGCTCCTTGCTTTTGCATGGTTTCAAAGTCCTCGATGCAAAAGTATCCCAAGTCTCGAATACATAAGTCCCCAGACTCCACGGTGGAAGCGCGCTTTGTCCCGTAGATTCCGTCGTTATTCTTGCCAGGGCCAACTTCTACTTGTAGGAAATCGCCGCTCTTCAATTCATATTCCAGTTGAATTTTCATGCCAGCTGTATGTGCGCTGCCTCCCGATCCAAGATAGGGATCCGCGTACTCATCCGGGAGTTGAAATACGGTGGAATCCAGAATACGAATCCGTCGAAACAAGTCCCCAACTTGTGAGAGAATGGCTGATTGACGGCCGATTTTATCCCGAAGCAGATTGGAAAACAGGCTTTTCAAAAAGTCCACCGCGGCTGGATTGAAGCGCTGGTTTAAGCCCTCCGCACTCAGAGACAATTGGTTCTCAGCATCCAAATGATTGCAGAGCTGTACCAGGGAATCGGTCGCCACAGACTGTGCCGAAAACACGCATAGAGAGACAAAGTCTTGAGGTGTACATTTCCTGGAGCGTTGGACAAAGCCCGTCTTTCTAGCCAGTGAATCCAACTCTGACGCACAGAAACGCCGATTTAATTCCTTCGCCAGGAGGTTCGCCATTTCTTCAGCCGTCAAATTTGCTGCATTCAAAACCCTCACCTTCCCCTTTGAAATCTATTCCAACTCTTATCATCGTATGGAAGATTCGGATAGAATGAAATAGGGAAGAGTTTTCGACGATAAATGAAGCAAGGGAGCGGGATCCAAAGTGGAATCTCTTGGTTCGGAACATCGACCAGTGATCGTGAAGGTAAACAATGAACAAAGGGCTATCCGAGTCGCAGAGATCTGTGAAGAGTATGGCTTTAAATACATTGTTGGACTGGAATATGACGAGGATTTGACCGATCTAAAAAAGGCTATTCAACAGCGCATGGCTCCGGCGAATGTATATGATCCCTGTCCGTGTGGAAGCGGGAAAAAGTATAAATTTTGTTGTGCCAAAAAGCCTTTCGAACTCGATCTCTGAGTCTCGGCTTCATTTTTGTCGATATGGGGGAAATCTGTTTTCTTACCTTGATGGGCATG
>NZ_JAJFNK010000133.1 GCF_021739485.1 Alicyclobacillus tolerans | reverse complement strand
TACCTCCTCGTATCATAGTAGTTGAAGTTCTTCGCAGTAGATTTTCCAGTAGATCCGGAACTGCTGGATGTCCCTCGAGAATTTCCAGTGCCGGCTACTGACGCAAATCATTTTCTTGTGGTTGAGGGTTCTACCCCGTCCACCTTGCTCTACGAACCACCCGCTCGATCCGTTTTACCCGGATGGGGTAGTGCCCGAATTCATGGCTGTTTTCTTGGAGCACGTAGTTCCGTTCTCTGCTTCTTTGTCATGCCTTCGTTCCTTGTCAATTCCATACCGCCGCGTCTGGTTGGAGGATGCTCCAACGTCTTCAGACTGTGGCTTCTGTACCCGACCTGCCTGTGGGACAATTGGGTCAGCAAGTTTTTCTCGGGAGATTTCTTCGACCTCCTTGCGGACCTTTTGGTACTGCTGTTCTAAGCCTGATACCCAGGATCCACTACCCAATCTTTAACCGCTGGTTGCACCTCTGTCTTTGGGTGGGGCGTAGTGGCCCGTAAATTGACACCCCGACAGATGAGTGCTGATGACGAGGCTGAGGTAGGTGGTTCCCACGGGCACCCAGGTCCGGGACTGACTTGACTCCATCAACTGAAACGGAGGTGAATCGATTGTCTAAACTGCATGTTGGTATTGACGTGAGCTTGCGTTCTCACCATGTTCATTTCATGGATGGGAGCGGACAAGACTTGGCTTCGTTCCCCGTCGACAACAACCAGCCGGGCGCAGACACGCTCATTCGCAAGGTATTGGAGACAACAACAGCCAAGCATATGAATTCAGTCGTCATTGGCATGGAAGCAACGTCCAACCTTGGTTGGCATCTGGCACACTACCTGCAGCAGCAATTCGATGGATACCGCCCCAATTTGGAGACTGATATTCACGTCTTAAATGCGCGCAAGGTGGCTCGTTTTAAGAAGGGATACGACACCCTTCCCAAGAACGACCGCATTGATGCCTGGGTGATTGCGGACCATCTGCGGTTTGGCCGTCTCCCTCAAGCCATGACTGACTCCGTTCAATTCGAAGCACTGCAACGTCTGACACGCACGCGATTCCACTTGGTCCAGAGCATTACGCGGGACAAGACATTTTTCTTGAACCAACTGTTCCTGAAGTTCAGCGGTCTACGCCAAGACAATCCGTTCTCCGATTCCTTTGGCGCAACGTCACTCGCTGTGATTCAAGAATTGGAACCTGAACAAATCGCGCAGATGCCGCTTCAAGAACTCATAGATTTCTTGGTCGACAAGAGCAACAACAAGTTCGAGAATCCCGAACAAACCGCGAAAGAGCTGCAAAAGGTAGCTCGAAACTCGTTTCGTTTGGACAAGGTGATGAAAGACCCTGTCAATCTCTCACTCTCGGTTACGCTAAGTGTCATTCAACACATGGAGTCCGAGGTGAAAAAACTCGATAAGGCGATTGCGAAACTGATGAAAGCCATTCCCAACACACTTGAGAGCGTACAGGGCATTGGTCCGGTTTTCGCCGCTGGTCTTCTCGCCGAAATTGGTGACATTGGGCGATTTAACAACCATAGCGCACTCGCCAAGTACGCGGGACTCGTTTGGAACCAATACCAATCTGGTGAATACGAGGCCGACGAAACTTCGCGTATGCGAACCGGCAATAAATATCTGCGGTATTACTTGATTCAAGCCGCAGACAAGGTCCGTAGGTACGACTCGGAATACGCAGCGTTTTACCGAAAGAAGTACGATGAAGCATTGAAACACAAACACAAAAGAGCACTCGTCCTGACTGCACGAAAACTGGTACGCTTGGTGTTCACACTACTGACCACCAACCAGCTGTACACACCACCGGATCGGAGGCGATAGCTTCATCTCGCCAACCGGACTTTCCAATTCCTAAGCCGCAACGCTGAACTGAAAATTCAGCATACAGGGCGGTCTTATTAGGTGCACTCTTCTTCACTTCGATTTACGCGCATTTACCGAATCCATTTCCAATTCCACAAAATTAACGACTTGACATCTTACCGCTGGGCT
>NZ_JAJFNK010000132.1 GCF_021739485.1 Alicyclobacillus tolerans | reverse complement strand
GCTGAGTTATCCATATCAGAATATTAAAACTTACAAATTCTCAGTTTGGGGTGTCCATTCCATTGACTTAATACCAAGATATCTTTCATGGGTAATAACGACAACACGGAAGAGGGATAAGGTATCAGCGTCGTCCCTATACTGGCTCCAGTTGTCTTTCGTTATCCCCAGGGCCACATCTGGACGACCGCAGTGTTGGTTAATCCGTTCCACGGACGCAAGAACATCTTCGATAAATGGCTTTACCATAAGGAAAGTCCGAAACCGATTTGAGTCAGGCAAGAAAACTTCTTCGGTACCTTTAACGTCATGTTGCCCGACGTATTCACCGACAATGCGGTCAGTTTGTAGACTCTTCCCGATTCCCGCTTCGAATGGCACAACGACGAATTTGTCCTCACCAGTCTCCCAATCAACCAGTCTTTTCCGTAGATGCTCGATTTTGTTCAGATATTTCTCTCCGTAGGTCTGAATAAATCGTTCATGTGTGTCGTAGTGGTTCATTTAATTCACCCCCATTTTGAGGAAACGACCGACTGTTGGACGCGACAAAAAAGTCCGACCATCTTGAAGACAATCGAACTCATAAAGCCGCTTTTGTACTCAAGTATTATACATTATGTAAACTTGGGTTTTCACTCGTAAATGCTGGAACGGCAGTAAAGCGGCTGGGCATGCCGTCCCAACCGCCGTACGTCCTTACTTACCAATTCATCATAAACTTCTCATACTGCTGCCGAACGTCGTCCGTGTTTTGATTCACGTAGCGGTTGACCATTTCCATGGATGAATGTCCGAGCAAACGGCGTAGAGAAAATGGGTCGCCAGTCGCTTTGATGTATCGGGTAGCGAAAGTGTGCCGAAACGTATGGGGACTGACTCGAACTCCCGTTATTTTGGCCTTCTGTCCAAGATGCCTGATACGCTTCGTTCCCCAGTCAGAATCCAAGGGCTGTCCGAACTCATTCAAAAACAAATTAGGGACTTGTGCGTTCTTCTCGTGCCAGGCCAGATAAACCGCCAACAACCGTTGAGTGCGAACTCCAAAGTACACCGTCCGTGCCTTTCGTGACTTGGCAGATTCGGCACGGACTAACACAGCACGATTCCCCAAATCAACCTCATGGGCATAAACTCGCAAACATTCACCAATACGTACTCCTGTATCCAAAAGGAAGGACACCATCACCGCATCACGCAACCCCGTCAGAGTCTGTAAGTCACACACCGAGAACAGCTTTTTTTCTTGTGCCCGAGAAATGACCTGAAATTCTTCTTCCGGAACTTTCAAAAGGTCAACATTTTCAAAGGGCGACTCCTGCAGAATATCCTCTGACAGTGCCCAGTTAAACATGGCCTTCACCGTTCTAAGACGAATGTTGATTGTGGACGGTTTCAGCTTTTGTACCGTCAGCATGTGCGAAATCCATGCCCGAATGACCTCCCGATTAGGGATAACGGTGTCCAGACCGCCGTACTCAGAAGCCATGAAACGACGTAACCAACGCATGTGCTTAACGTAATCCTCAAGCGTTCGTTCTGCCGCTCCACCCGCTTGCCGTGCGGCATAATAGCGATTGAACAGTTTGTCCAGCGTCATAACGCCAAACGTCGCTTCGTGCCCCGCGTCATTCTCAACGTCCCACGGTTTTTCCAAGACCGCAGGAGTCAGGTGGTCTAATAACCGCCGTGGTACGTTGAGATTGTTACGCCTTTGCCCACGTTTACGGATTGATTTCGCGTTTTTGTCGTCCACTGTACGTCCCTCCGATTCGTAGATGCAACGGATTTAGTGCAACGGTCGCGAACATGAAGAAACGCACTAGACCGTGTTCAACAGTCCAGTGCGTTTCAGTCGTTCAGCCCACGTAAGCCGTATCGTACGGGCGTTTGTGACGTATGGCGGAGAGGGTGGGATTCGAACCCACGGAGCCCTTGCGAACTCGGCGGTTTTCAAGACCGCTGCCTTAAACCACTCGACCACCTCTCCATGGTGGTTGGAACTATTGGAGCGGAAGACGGGATTCCGACCGGAGGAAGTCCCCTCTGGGGAGAACCCTTGGGTGAGACTTCCGTCTTTCGC
>NZ_JAJFNK010000131.1 GCF_021739485.1 Alicyclobacillus tolerans | reverse complement strand
GCCGACCAGAAGAAGGGATATACAACTGTATGTTCATGCAGTCTGCCACGCAAGCTGCTTATGGCGTAAATGGGCAGTATTCCTAAAAGCGGTAAAACTAGAAAGCGCACTAGATAGACAATTTTACTTCAAGCTCGCTCCCTTCATTAAATTTTCATTTAGTCAGAGTTAACATTGGAACATTTTTTGGTTGACTTTGTTCTGAGAGGAGACGTTTGTAATGAGAAACTTGCTTAAGCTAATTGTCGTTGGAGTCGCCAGCATGTTCATCGTGGCTGGTTGCGGTCGGTCAGAACCAACAAAATTGACGCCGATTACCGGTGTAACACCTGCGCCAAAAATACTGCCTTATGACGGACATAATTGGATATCGTATACTTTACCAAGCATTAGGAATTATTACGTTTTGTCCTCCACTCAGATATCGAAGGTAGGAAAATTGCTCTATAACTTGCATGGAACGAACCCAATCGACTATTCAGGGAGCTACTGGAGAACGGATGATAGGAATGCAGTAAGGGTGTACAGCATACCGAGTGTTAACACGAATAAGGCGGTGGCTGTGAGGTTGCATAATGGTATTTACGTTGAAGCACGTTCTGTCGGAAACAAACAACCAGAGTAAATCAGCCCTTCCTGAATGCGGGCTTATGTCTGAGAAGAATTTGCTCGCCTAGATACATAATTATTCATTTGTGGGCGTTTTAGGGTGTGTCGTTATAGGGCAGTAATGTGCAAGATGCATGGCATTGTGTAATGAGAGGTGAAGTTTTGCTATGAATACTATCAAGTACGTGGTCGGATTTGTCTGGATTCTGTGTATTGTGTTGAACGTTATGCTAGCGTGGCGGAAACACAGGAGTATTTTTGGGTGGATTGTCGGAGGTATCTTTCTGTCTTGGATTAGCACGGTAATACTTTTTGCCTTGCCTGTTTTGGATGAATAAACTTAGCTGTTATAGGACTAACGGGACTGATGTGCGAGAGGGAGATACAGCCTCTTACTGCATAAATATTTCCACAAGAACATCCCCTTGCTACGGGACTAAGGGGGTGTGACTTGAAAGAAAACGGTAATCATGTGGTGAAAACCCACCCGCTCTGAACTGCGAGCGCGAACCCACCGTGACGTGGGACAGGGGCAACGCTGTCTTGCGAAGCTCACGGGACAATGTAGCCGCGAACTGAGAGAGTGAATTCGGTCCGGAGCTAGGTTAGAAGTGCATGGTGAACACCAGTGAACCCCATATAAACCGCGTTATCCCGAACAAGC
This sequence comes from Alicyclobacillus tolerans, assembly GCF_021739485.1. Lineage (GTDB taxonomy): Bacteria > Bacillota > Bacilli > Alicyclobacillales > Alicyclobacillaceae > Alicyclobacillus_K > Alicyclobacillus_K tolerans_A. The sequence continues at coordinate 883 of NZ_JAJFNK010000131.1, read as the reverse complement.
GAAACCACTCTGAGACGCTTGAGCCAAAAGGCATATAGCCGGAATTAGTGCTCCCTTTTCACTAATTCGCAGTTCCAAAGGCTATCGCGGGAGTCGGGGCACCTAAACATTTCAAAAGAGGGTTGCCGTAGAAACATGGTAAGCCCCATGGGGTCTGTTGAATTTCTGACAGTAAGCGGAGCGTGAGTGAAGCCGAACTCCCTAGGGGGTAACGGAGTGGGTAAAAAGCGAATGCCGTTCTTGTAATGAGGCGGATAGGGACGACAGAAATGTCCTGACGCGAAAGCGTGCAGACTTACCCATGGTCATCCAACCGGAAATCTTTTAGCAGGAGACGAAAGGAGCGGTCTGTTATGAACCAAATATCCGTCTATGACGAGCCAACAGACCGCATTCGCAAGAGACGGTCAGAACTCTATGAAGACAAAGTGATGCGAGCTTGGATAGAAGCCCAAGAGACTGACACCAGCGAGCAAACTTTGGATGAAGAGACAAACTGGCAGGAAATCGAGCGCCACGTTCTCAGGTTACAAAGACAACTGGTCAACGCAGTCGAACAAGGGAATCGAAGAGCTGTCCGCCACTTCAAGTGGCTTATCCGCACAAGTCACCACGCAAAACTTCTAGCCATTCGGCACGTGACGCAAGAGAACCGTGGAAGACGTACAGCCGGTGTTGACGGAAAAACCTATATTACCGCAAAACAAAGACAGGAACTTCGCGAACTCATAGACATCCGAAAAAAGCCACTTCCGGTACGGCGTGTGTACATCCAAAAGAAAAACGGAAAACTGCGCGCTTTAGGTATTCCGACGGTGAATTCATACTGCACGCCTCCCAATAAGGTTTTGGAATTAGAGAGTTGGCTACACAGCTAATGTTG
>NZ_JAJFNK010000130.1 GCF_021739485.1 Alicyclobacillus tolerans | reverse complement strand
TACTACAACGCAGTTAACGAATCGCGTCAAGCAGAGCTTTTCAAACGCCGTTTTTGGTGAGAGCGAAAAGCCTTTGCGTTGGATTTTTGGTAGTATGCGACGGTACGCATGGCTCTTTTCGGGGTGCAAATCGGTTGAGGGATTGCAGCTTTGATGAGAATGAGCGCTTGGGGAAGTGTCAGGATAGGGGAACAGGAACCGATGGCGTTTTTTTTTGAAATCTGAACCTCACCTCTACTACAAACAGATGTGCTACCATGACCAGCAACATGTGCCGATGCCAGGCGATGTACGATCTCGTTTCATATTGGTCCATTCCCAAGTAGCCCTTACATTCCTGAAAACTCTGTTCAATGGGCCAACGCAGCGTTGCAGCATGATGTAGCTCCTGAATGTCGATGTCCGCTGGTGCATTGCACAAAGCATACTTGATGCGTCCGTCTTCGTATTTCCGGATGTATAGCCACAGTTCTTCCCCATCCTGGCCATCCACCATTTCGACCACACGACAGTATTTGACCCAGGTGCGAACGGGGCCTTTCGCGCCCACCATCAACACGACTTCTTGCCAGGGCATGGATTCATCCTCGGAAATTACGGACACGGGCACTGCGCGGACCGAGGAAACTTGTTTCGTGGGGCGTCGGCCACGTCCTTTTTGCACGGGCACAGACCAGGTTGGACGTTCTCGGTAAACTCGTTGGTTGCTGTGGAGATCTGCGAAGAACAGGGTATGTTCCGGAAGTCCTTTACGAAATTCAGGATCACTGCCAAATGCACCATCACACCCGACCCACCGAAACTGGAAATCGTAGTTGTGGACAGCCTCTTCGATCATTTCCAACGCGAGCTGCGGTTTGGTCCGAAACTCCGTGTCTTGTGGAATGTCACACTTCGGCCAAAGCGCCTTGTGATTGTCGTCAAACCAGGCTTTGGGCAGATAAAGTCTGGCATCCAATAGACCATAGCCCTTCACTCCGGAGTAGCCAATGAATACGCCGGCCTGACAGTTTTCGACCTTCCCCAGCCGACCACAATACTGGCGAGCAACACCCGCTGAGTGAGTTCCCTTCTTGGGGAAATCGGACCCATCTACTGTGATCATGCCCTGCGGATCGTCTGCGGTGGCGCAGACCCGAGACTGATAGGCCTGTTTCATCTGCCCCTCGTCCCATGGAGCATCCTTCAGGAACATCTGCATTGTACGCACCGCTCTTTCATCTTCATAACGCAGGGCAATGGGTTCGATGCTCTTCCGATCCAAGTCGCTGAGCAGTCCTTTGATGTATGTCTCACAGTTTTTCTGTTGCGCCGGGTGCGTGTAACAAGGCGTGTATGTATCCAAATATTCTCCGAGAAGCGCTCCTAGTCTTGTAACTGTCTGGTCGTTGATTCCCACTTCAATGAACAAATCAGGACTCCAGTCCGGTTGGCTCAGCATCATGTCCCATGACCTCACACATACCAATTGGGGTTTCGGTTGTGGTTGGAACCGGGACATCAGGTCAAATAGTCTGTCATCCAACAGGTATAGAAACACTCCCTTGCGGTTGCCGTGATACACAAATGCCTTTCCGATCTTGGAAAAACCGCGGGTCTCCCCGACATACCGCCAATTGGCGGCCTTGTAACAGATGCCCTGGTAACGGTTCAAGTCGACAAACGTCTCCACTGCATAGGGTTCCACTCCATACAGCCGGAGCCAGTCACTTTTCATCTGACGCAAGGAGAGAGACAGGATGTGAGAAGCCAAGTTCTTGATGCGAATCCATGGTAATATGAGGAAACGGTTGTTGTTGACCACATGTTGCAGGAGGTTCTGCCTACCTTGCTCACTCCAGCCGAGCCATGTATCGCGCGCACCCACATGAAATGATGCTCGGTTGAAGCTCATCGCAGCGATGGGCATCCCGTTGGACAGTACCAGGTATTTTACCCGTTGGCCGATCATGTTTTGATAGCCAAGATAGTGCCATGTACGAACCATGTGGTCCCAGACCGCTTCATCCTCGGTCCCATTGACAAGGACAAAGGACAAAGGTTGCAAATCTTTCAGGCTGCCCGTAACAGGGCGTTGATCTGTCCACATCGCATCCATGGTCTACTCGTCCTGTTCCGAAAGAATGCCCAACAACCGAATCCCTCCTCCACCTTAACATGGATTTTCAGCCGTGTCCAGCAGTGAATTCGGCTTCGTTGTAGTG
>NZ_JAJFNK010000012.1 GCF_021739485.1 Alicyclobacillus tolerans | reverse complement strand
GGAGGAAGTCCCCTCTGGGGAGAACCCTTGGGTGAGACTTCCGTCTTTCGCGACCTTTGGAGCGGAAGACGGGATTCCGACCGGAGGAAGTCCCCTCTGGGGAGAACCCTTGGGTGAGACTTCCGTCTTTCGCGACCTTTGGAGCGGAAGACGGGATTCGAACCCGCGACCCTCGCCTTGGCAAGGCGATGCTCTACCCCTGAGCCACTTCCGCACGAAACTCTAGATTACAATCACCAAGTCACGTTACAATCCCTACGAATAAAACCTGTGTTGCAACCCAGATGAACCAGGAAACCTCAAGAGTGCAAACACTGAGAAAACCTGGTGAGCCATCCGCGACTCGAACGCGGGACACCCTGATTAAAAGTCAGGTGCTCTGCCAACTGAGCTAATGGCTCCCGTACCGCAACAGTTGGTAGTATACCACATTGGGACACGTTCTACAACAAATCCAATGCCACAATCGCAAACCCAAACGAAAAACCTAAGTGGGCAAGCAGCCAACCCCAGCTTGCTTGCTGGCCACTTGCCCACTTCCACTTGCCCACTTCCACTTGCCCACTTCCACTTGCCCACTTCCACTTGCCCACTGCCTATTCCGCTTGATTGGCGGCTAAAAGGTCAAAACCGCTATCCGTCAACCGTTAGCGTGGCTCTTGTCGACCCACACTTGGTAAATGGGGTCTTCCACGTTGTTGTTGAGGTAGAAGTTATGCACCCAGGGCTGGCTGATGTAATACACGACTGGGTAGTAAATCGGAACCCACGGTGCATCTTTCATGATTTGGACGGTTGCCTTTTCAATCAGCTTGTTGCGAGCTGTGGGGTCGGTCGAGTGCTGAATCTGGCTGACCCATTGGTCCACTTGTTTATTGGAATACATCGAATCGTTGTTGTTCATTTGGCTTCCTTGCGGAATCTGTTGGGTCGTGAACAACATCAAAAAGTCGTACGCGTCTGGGAAGTCCTCGTTCCATCCGGACGGGAAAACGGCCAATTGGCCTAGGTTGCTGGACTTGACGAATTGTCCCCAAGTGACGGTCTTTAGGTTCACGTTAAATCCGACAGCCTGCAAATTTTGCTGGATGACCTGGGTTTCCTTCATTTCCTCCGGGTCGTTGTACTGCTCGATGGTAATCGTTGTGCCCGACTTCATGCCAGCTTGCTGAAGCAGTTGTTTCGCCTTGGTCGGATTATAGGTGTAGTTCACGTCGCTGGGAAGGTTCTGCACATATCCGGTCAGGCCCGGCGGCACTGGCTGATTCGCGACGATACCGCGGCCGTTGAAGATTTGGATGATCCGTTTCTTGTCAATAGCGTACTCCACCGCTTGACGGACTTTGACATTGTTAAACGGCGCCATTCTCGTGTTTAGACCCAGGTAGTAAGTGGCAACTTGGGTAATGTGCTGCAACTCCTTGCTCAAGGTCGGGTCGGTCTTGAAGTGCGGGAAGTCCGACGACGGAATGGCACAGTTCCATGGACCCATCCAGGCCGTGCTCCCCTGTTCGAAGTTCATGGCGTCCAGGTGAAGGTTTTGATCGATATTGAACGTCACCGTGTTTAAGTATGGATAGTGATTGCCGTACTGGTCCGTCATCCAATAGTGCGGGTTTTTCTTCAACACAACTTTGGTCGGTGAAGCGGACTGAAGCTCAAACGGTCCGGAGCCCATCGGTTTGTCGATGCCAAAGCTCTTGTTCCCGACCTTGTTGACCCAGGTTTGGTCGACGGCAGAGAAAAAGGGCATGGCCATGACCATCGGGAAGAACGGTTCCGGTTGTTTTAGCTTAATGACCAACGTGTATTTATCGGGCGTTTTGATGCCGCTGATGGTCTTTGCCTTGTTGTTGTAGTACTCGTTGGCACCTACGATGACCCCTTGAATGAAGGTGACGCCGGGTGAACCGACACTTTGCGAGTCGACGCGCTGAATCTCGTCGACAAACGATTGTGCGGTCACAGGATCGCCGTTCCAGAACGTCATGCCCTTGCGGATGTGGAACGTGTACGTCAAGCCGTCCGAGCTCACCGTAGGCATAGCCGTGGCAGCCATCGGAACGAGGTTATTGGTGCTGCCTTGATAGGTCAAGAGCCGGTCATACATTTGATCCACCAATTCGTCCGACGACGTGTCGTACGCGATGGCCGGATCAATGGATTGCTGGGCATTTGAAAAATCCAGGTTCAGATTTCCGCCCATGACCGGTTTTTGACTGGTTTGATTGTTCACCGCTGTGTTGTTTGTCGCGGTGCCGGCATTGCCGCAGCCAACCAAGACCGTGCCCATCACGGACACGGAGGCGGCGACTCCAAGAACTTTCTTCCACTGACTTGAACTCACTCGTATTGACCCCCTTGCTTTTCTCACTTCAACCTAGTCTCCGCGCACTGCCCAAGGGCGAGTCAGCATGTCGCTGCAACTCGCAGGACTTGCGTTCTTTGTATCTTGCCCAGACCCTAAACCCTTATTCCAATTCCCAAAACTTGATAGAATCGATAGGCAGGGCTTGAACCCTTCCGATTATATCGCTCACAGATCTCCCGTTCAACTGATATGGACAAGCTTTCAAACGATATTGAACTTGAAACTCGCACAAAAAAAAACCAGGAAGGGTGTTCCCGAAGGTTTCCACCCATCCTGGTTTGTGGCATCCATCCGGTTGAGCGCGGTTTTGCTCCATCCGGTTCTGCTCAATCAGGTTCTCGCTCAATCGCAAGTTTTGAGCCATCGAAAAGTGCAGGTCTGCCAGTCTCAGCGCTTTACTGCTCAGTCGTATCGAATTCTGGGGTCAATAAAGCCGTACAGAATATCGACGATGAGGTTGAACAGCACTACGAACGTCGCTGCAAACATCACAGTGCCCATAATGATCGGAGTATCTAACTGAGAAATCGACTGATAGGCCAGCTCGCCCAGCCCGTTCCAGTTGAAGGTCGCTTCAATCAGAATGACTCCGGACAACAGGGCTCCAATGTCCATGCCCCCAAACGTAATGACCGGGATGAGCGCGTTGCGCAAAACGTGGTTGATGGTCACGCGGCGCTCAGAAGCGCCTTTGGCCCGGGCAGTCCGGACGTAATCCTGGTTCAAGACTTCCAACATCGACGCTCGGAGAAGCCGCAGATAGACTGCGGCGCCCGTAATGCCATAAGTCAGTGCAGGAAGGATGACGTACTGGATTCCCCCCGTGCCGCCGAGCGGAAAAATTCGAATTTGATAAGCAAAGTAATACAGCAAGATCATGCCCAGCCAGAAGACCGGGAGCGAGATTCCGACCAATGCCAGGGCGCTGAGGAAGTAGTCGCTGATTTTGCGCGCGTGTTTTGCCGTATAGATTCCCAAAGGAATGCCAATCAGCAGTTCTGCGACAAAGGCTGCAAGCGCCAACTCGGCCGTGGGGCCAAAGCGCTGCCAAATCATCTGCGCCACAGGCAGGTTATAGACGTAAGATGTCCCAAGGTTCCCGTGCAACAGCCGTCCCATGTAGTGCAGGTACTGAATGGGTTCCGGCTGGTTTAATCCGTACTTGATGCGAATGGCCGCTAAAGTGGCCGGGGACGCGTGGGGTCCGGCGATGATCAAGGCGGGATCGGACGGGACCGCAAAGATCATGAAAAAAGTAATCACTGAAATGCCCCAGAGCACGATAACGGCACCAATTAAACGGCGCAGGACATAAGCAAACATGCAGTTCCCTCCTTATCCGTGCGTGACGTTATGGGGATCGAGCAGATCCCGCAAACCATCGCCCAACAAGTTAAACCCAAGCACTGCCAGCACCAAAGCAATCCCTGGCGCGTACAAGGTCCACGGCGCGTACTGGTACGTCTGCATACCGTCTTGAATCATGTTGCCCCAACTCGGAGTCGGCGGTTGCACCCCAATGCCCAAATAACTGAGGCCGGCTTCAGTCAGCATGGCAAACCCTACATTTAATGTAGCGAGAACCAACACGGGCCCGAAAATATTCGGCAAAATCACGCGAAACATAATGCGCCAGATGGATGCCCCTATGGCGCGCTCCGCCTGGACGTACTCGAACTCCCGCGCAGACAGCACCGAGCCGCGAACGATACGGGCCATGCCGCCCCAACCGGTTACGGCAATGGCGATAATCACGTTTTGAAGGTCTGGTTTCAAAATGGCCACGAGAGCCATCGTAAAGAGCAAAAACGGAAAGGCTAAAATGACGTCGGTCAGACGCTGCAAAACATAGTCAATCCACCCGCCCACAAAGCCGGAAACCAAGCCGACCACCGTGCCGATCAGCAGACTGACAGCCGTGGCAACCACGCCGACGATCAAGGAAACCCGGGCTCCGTAGACGACCCTGGAAAAAACGTCTCTTCCCAGGCCGTCGGTGCCGAAAATGAATTTGCGGCTCGGCGCGACCGGAGTACCGTCTGGGTTTAAGCCATTCGAAAACTGGTGAATGGGGTTGTGAGTTGCAATCACAGGCGCAAAAACCGCCACGAGGATCAACAATGCAATGATGAGTCCCCCCACGTAGATCATCGGGAATTGTCTCACCGATTTCCAAAACGCACTTTTCTTGATTTGCGCCGCTTGAGTGGGTGGAACGTACAGGTTGGATTCTTTTACCGCCATCCGGATTCACCTCTCTGCTGATTTTGTCTTGTCATGGATGCATCCACCCTCAGTACAGGTGACAAGCCAGGTGATGGTTGGGCTTGACTTCCTTCCACTCCGGCGTTTTCTCGGAACAAACCGGCATCGCCACCGGACACCGCGTGTGAAACACGCAGCCCTTCGGCGGATTCGCCGGACTTGGCAAATCCCCTTGCAAAATGATCCGTTCCCGTTTGAATTCCGGGTCTGGCACAGGCACCGCGGACAACAGCGCTTTCGTGTACGGGTGAAGCGGCTCGGCAAACAAGGTTTCGGAGTCGGCCAGCTCGGCCATCTTGCCAAGGTACAAAACCAGGACGCGATCACTGATATGCCGCACGACGCTCAAGTCATGGGCCACAAACACATACGAAAACCCGAACTCTTCCTGCAAGTCTTCGAGCAGGTTCAAGACCTGAGACTGAACCGACACGTCCAAAGCCGCGACAGGCTCGTCCAAAATAATGAGTTTCGGATTGAGAGCCAAAGCCCTGGCGATCCCGATGCGCTGGCGCTGTCCTCCAGAAAACTCGTGGGGGTAGCGCTTGGCGTAATCCGGGTCGAGTCCGACACGTTCGAGCAAAGAGCGAACCTTTTCGCTGCGCTCTTCAGGGGTGTACAGTTTGTGCACGACCATGGGTTCCATGAGCGTCTGCGCAATGCTGAACCGCGGATTGAGAGAAGCGTACGGGTCCTGAAAGACAATTTGCATCTCGCGGCGCATCTGTTGCATTTGACCGCGGGACATCTTTAAGATGTTTTTCCCCTCAAATTCAACGCTGCCGCTCGTCGGTTCAATCAAACGCAAGATGCTGCGTGCCATCGTGGACTTGCCGCACCCAGACTCTCCGACGACGCCTAAGGTCTCTCCCTTGTGAATCGTGAGTGAAACGCCGTCCACAGCCTTGACGTGACCCACGGTGCGACTGACCAACCCGCGCTTAATCGGGAAGTATTTGCGAAGGTCTTTGACTTCAAGCAACACTTCAGACATCATTGCGCCTCCTTTACCTGAGCATGCAGCCAGCAGCGCGTTTGGTGTTCCGCCTCGGTCTCATAAAAGTCAGCGTCTTTTTGTCGGCAGATGTCCATCGCGTGTGGACAGCGCGGTGCAAACCGGCATCCTTCAGGCATGTTGCGCAACGAAGGCACATTTCCTTCAATCGGCTGCAGCCGCTGGCGTTCGCCGTCGATCTTCGGGATGGAGTTCAAGAGTCCAATGGTATACGGGTGCTGCGGGTTTCTAAAAATCTTTTTCACGGGCCCTTGCTCGACAATGCGGCCTGCGTACATGACGGCGACGCGATCGCAGGTTTCGGCAACGACGCCCAGGTCGTGAGTAATGAGCAAAATGGACGTGCCAAATTCGTCCTTGAGTTTTCGCATCAAGTCCAAAATCTGAGCTTGAATCGTGACGTCGAGGGCGGTCGTCGGCTCATCGGCAATCAAGAGCTTCGGATTGCAAGCCATCGCAATGGCGATCATGACTCTTTGCCGCATGCCCCCGGAAAGTTGATGGGGGTACTCGTCCACAATTTGTTCAGGTCTGGGAATGCCCACTTGGGTGAGCAGTTCGATGGCCTTCTGTTTGGCCTGCCTCGGCGATAGGCCGCGGTGGAGCACCAAGCTTTCGCCAATCTGACGTCCAATTTTGTGGACGGGATTGAGCGATGTCATCGGTTCCTGGAAAATCATGCTGATCTCGTTGCCGCGAATGGAGCGCATCTGCCGCTCCGGCAAATCCAGCAAGTTCTTGTCGCGAAAGTTCACTTCTCCTGAAACCCTTGTCGGATCTTGCAAGAGGCGCATGACAGCCAGCGACGTGACGCTCTTGCCACAGCCAGACTCTCCTACGAGTCCGAGCGTTTCCCCTTCGCGAATGTAAAAATTCACGTCGCGAACCGCACTGTAGTACTGTTCGTCGATGCGAAATTGTATTTGCAAATTGTTGACTTCCAAAACATTTGCCATACCCGGACACCTCTTCTCGGAACATTCTCTCTGGTTTCTGTAACTTTCATATAATTTCCTATACCGTGAAAAAACAGTTGAAGCAGCCGCTTGGTCTCGTTCAAGTATAGCAACTTTGCTCGGATTCGAGTAAGCAAAAATCTTTCCATGAGGCGTGAACACGCAGAGCGGTACGACACGTTTCGTACATATTCGTGTATAAACGACATTTTCCGGACAGAAAATATTCGTCATGAACGGAATCCAAAGATCTGCAGTATACACAATTGCAACCGTATCGTTGGCTTTGACGTTGTTGGAACACGGCTGGCACGCGGCTGAAAGAACTGCGCCTGCTCCCGCCGCTGCCGTTCCCGCCATGAGTGAATCCGGGTCCGCACCTGTCCGGAGTGCTTCGGGCACAAACGTCTGGCAAAGCCTGTACGGAAAAACCCAGTCCACGAAGCCGAAGCCGGGTACTGTCTCCGGTTCGTCTGCGGTGGTGGCCAAGCCGACAACAGCGCCCAAATCGGCGGTAAAGTCCCAGGCCACAGCATCACTTCAGCAGGCGGTGGTGCCCCAGGCCACAGCGGCAGTGCCCCAACCGGCGGTGGTGGTGCCAGCTTTTTCGCCGGAGCGGCCGGACGACGTATTTGAGCAGGTGCGCCATCAAAACATCTATCACATTTCACACCACGTCATCGGCGATTTCGTGCTCACGGCTTATTCTCTGGACGAGCATTCCACGGGAAAAACACCCGGGTCGCCGGGGTTTGGAATCACGTACAGTGGAACGCGGGCGAAAGTAAACCGGACCGTGGCCGTCGATCCAAGAGTCATTCCGATTGGTACACCCATCTACATCGAAGGCCTCGGTTGGCGACTTGCAGAGGACACTGGGGGAGCCGTGAAAGGAAGACACATCGACGTCTTGCTCAACTCAGAGCGCGAAGCGTACCGTTTCGGCGTCAAACGGCACATTCGCGTCTACTCGGTGTTTCCCGGGGAATCGCTCCAACCCGTCATGGCTGAGGACTAACCGGCCAAGTATTCTCTCAATTTGGCAGCGTACTCCTTGAACAAAGGGGCGTAGCGGGTAACGCCCAACCGGATTTCCTCCGCCTGGATGTCCGTATACTGGTGGATTAAACGGTTCCTCAACTCTAACGCGCCTTCAAACTGCCGGAACCAATCTGGATGAACCACCCCTTCTTCCATTAACACCCGAATGATATCAGAGTATCCCCCGGGATCGCGCATGACAAGTGCGTCGATGACGACATTGGCAGCATCCGTGGCACACTCGACCGCAATGTGCAGTGCCCGTTCAGCAGCCCAACGGACCGTCACGTCGTTCTCCCAATCGCCAGTACGGGCTGCACAAGCCTCCAACCACTCCGCGTAAACGTCGAGTTCATTCAGAATCTCGTTCACTTGCTCTTGTAATTTTTTTGTCACAAACACTTTTATCCCCCCACTTGACCACTAAAACACTCATAATAGAAGAAGTTCGTGCGCAAACTAGCCCAGATGGACTTTTAGCGCCGCTCACGATCGTATTTGGGACAATGTTTTGTTTAACTAAAGTTTCCTTGACGATCCTAGTACAGTATAATGGAACACAGTGGGTAAATGAAATCATCATACCTTACCACCTCTGACCTGGATCACATACCCGATGGAATGACATCGCCAGGACGCCGAACACCGGCAAGCTGATGGTACTGTTGGTTCGAAGATCTCTGATCCGACACCTAGACTTGCCCATATGAGCGCCTCTTCCGACGCGCATTTCAGGACGGGGAATGCTGCAGTGGCGAGGGCAGAGTTTCACAGAGGAGTGGAATTTTACATGCTAGAGCAACTTTCTTGGAAAGTTGGCGGGCAACAGGGGGAAGGTGTTGAGAGCACCGGAGAAACCTTTGCGATTGCGCTCAACCGACGCGGCTACTACGTCTATTCATTCCGGCATTTTTCTTCTCGAATCAAAGGTGGCCACTCGAATGACAAAGTCCGCGTAAGCCTAAAGCGCTACCGTGCGAGTGCTGACTACACCGATGTACTGTTGGCTTTTGACCAAGAGTCCATCGATTTCAACGTCGGCGAAGTTCGCAAGGGCGGCATTGTCATTGCAGACGCAAAGTTTAACCCGACGGCTCCCGACAACGTTCGCCTTCTGACTGTACCTCTCACGAAGATTGCAGAAGAGTGCGGGTCAGCGATCATGAAGAACATGGTATCGCTTGGCGCCTCGGCTGCGGTGCTGGGGTTGCCTGTAGACATCTTTGCGGAAGTGATTGAAGAACGTTTCAGCCGCAAGGGACAAAAGATTGTCGATCAAAACATGGAGGCAGTCAAGCGCGGCTATGACTATATTAAGGAAATCGGCGGAATGGATCCGGAGTTCGCTTTGCTGCCGGCCGACGGAACCCGCCGTCTTTTTATGATGGGAAATGACGCCATTGCGTTGGGTGCCTTAGCAGCAGGTGCGCGCGTAATGCCTGCCTACCCCATCACGCCAGCTTCCGACGTCATGGAATACCTCATCAAAAAGTTCCCCAAAGTCGGCGGTGTCGTGGTTCAAACCGAAGACGAAATCGCCGCAATGACGATGGCCATCGGCGCAGCTTACGGCGGTGCGCGTTCTTTGACCGCTACTTCCGGCCCGGGCCTGGCGCTCATGATGGAAGCCATCGGCCTTGCAGGCATGACGGAAACCCCCGTCGTCATTGTGGACACACAGCGCGGCGGCCCTTCCACAGGACTTCCGACAAAGCAGGAACAATCCGACATGTTGGCAGCCCTGTTTGGTACGCATGGCGAAATCCCCAAAATTGTTCTGAACCCGGCAACGACCGAAGAGTGCTTTACGATTATGGGGCAAGCGTTTAACCTCGCTGAAAAGTACCAATGCCCTGTCATTGTAATGACGGACCTGGCACTGTCTTTGAGCAAACAAACGACCGAAGCGTTCGATCTCAGTGCAATTCAAATCGATCGCGGCAACATCGTATCCGAAGCCGACATTACATCTCGAGCCGAGGGTGAAGAGTTCAAGCGCTACGAGTTTACGGAATCCGGAATTTCGCCGCGCGTGTTCCCTGGAGAAAAAGGCGGCATTCACCACGTCACTGGCGTGGAGCACGTGGAATCTGGACGCCCGAACGAAACCACGCTCAATCGCGCCAAAATGATGGAAAAACGCATGCGCAAGCTTGAAGGCGTCGAGATCGAAGGCAGCGTTGTCCGCACGGGCGATGAGAATCCAGATGTGATTATGGTGGGTATCGGTTCCAACGTCGGCGGCATCGGTGAAGCGGTACAAAAGCTGCAGGCGGAAGGATTGAAGGTCGCTCATGCTCACATTCATGCGATTCTCCCATTCCCAACCCAGATGCTTCAGAACGCGATTGCCGGAGCCAAGAAAGTCGTCGTGGTCGAAAACAACGCGACTGGCCAGCTGCATCGCCTGATGAACATGTTCGGCGTGTCGCATCCTGCAATCTCCAGCTATCTGAAATACGATGGATCTGCCATTTTGCCGGTTGAACTGTACAACCACTGCAAGGAGCTGATTTAACATGGCAACTGTAAAGGACTTCCGCAACGATGTGCGCCCAAACTGGTGCCCCGGCTGCGGCGACTTTTCTGTACAAGCATCGATTCAGCGCGCTTTAGCAAAACTGGGAAAAGAACCCCATGAGGTTGCGGTGATTTCGGGCATTGGCTGCTCCGGCCGCATCTCGGGCTACATTAACAGCTATGGATTCCACGGCGTACACGGTCGCGCTTTGCCGACGGCTCAAGGCGTCAAGCTGGCCAACCGCAATCAGACCGTGATTGCGGCCGGCGGAGACGGCGACGGATTTGGCATCGGCCTCAATCACTTCATGCATGCCGTGCGCCGCAACATGGACATCACCTACATCGTCATGGACAACCAAATCTACGGATTGACCAAAGGTCAGCATTCTCCGACCAGCGCGCATGGCTTCAAAGCCAAGACGACGCCTGAGGGAAACATCGAGAACGCGCTTGTCCCTACCCAAATTGCGTTGGCTGCAGGGATTGGCTTTTTGGCGCAAGGTTTTTCCAGCGACGTCAACCAATTGGTGTCACTCATTGAACAAGGCATTCAGTACAAGGGCTTCTCTCTCATCAACGTGTTTAGTCCTTGCGTGACCTACAACAAGATCAATACGTATGACTGGTATAAAGAACACGTCTATAACCTGGAAAAGGAAACGGGTTACGATCCGACGAACCGCGCAGCAGCCATGGCTAAGATCATCGAAACCCACGGCCTGTTGACGGGTCTTATCTACCGGGACGACAACCGCGTCGCTTACGAAGACCAAATTCCGGGCTACAAGCAAACGCCGATTGTCAACGATGAAATCGCTCTAGATCCAGCGGTGTTTGAGGCGGCAGTGAAGGAATTCGCATAAAGCGAAGGAATTCGCGAAAGCCTCCGTCTTGTGACGACGGGCAGGGCCTTGGCGAAAAAGACGAGAACGCGGGTTCACCCGCCGCTCTCGTCTTTTTTCATTTCGTATTTAGGATGTCAGCGGAGGCGTCATACAGCGTTGGACGACCGGCCACAACAACTCGTAGACGTCGTCTTTCATGATAAAGCTGACATCCTGCCGCAAACGAGCCTGCGCTGGTAAGACGTGAGGGCGAAACACCCGCACATCGACGATTTCCGAATCGCGCGGACGACTGGAAGCCTCTGCGACTTGGCCGAAGTAAACCCACTTAAACCGTTTGAGTCCGTTGTCATCCCAGTAAGCGTACTCTGCAATCCACTGCAGCTGTGAGAGGCGGAGCCCCGCTTCTTCGTACACTTCCCGTTCCACCGCCTGCTCGGGAGATTCCCCGGGCTCGATTTTCCCCCCGGGAACTTCCCATCCCCGCTTTGGATGGCGCACCCAAACCAGGTGCTCGTCGAACTCGGCAAAAATCAGTACAGAAGACGGCGTATGAGATTGAGCGGAATTCGTATGTATGTCAAAGGCTCTGGAATACATGAGATCCCCTCGCTCGTGCCCGCATGGTACGCAGGTGCTGCGCTGCATCCAACCGAACCCAACCCAACGCAACGCAACAGCGACCATACAGCGGTTTTCGCGGCCCCGCATTCAATGTTACAATCAAAGGGCCATGTCCCAGTGTATCTTTCCATCCCAAAGCGTGCAAACGAGGTGAGTCCTGTTTTTAAAAAAATTGCGTTGCTCTTGCTCTTTCTGGACTTGTCGGTCTGGATTGGGTCCGCAGTGTACTTTTCATTTTTTGCGGCCAATGAAATCTTTGGCGGCCTTCCTGTCGACCAAGCGGGTGCTGTCATCGCCCTTCTGTTCCCATCTTACTTCGGCTTGCTCGCTGGACTTAGTGTGGTGGGGTGGCTGCTGTACTGGTTCTTTACACGCAGCACTCGCGCAGGAAACACAAGTTCCCGTTGGGGACATGCAAGTGCGTTGATTGGCGCTGCGACCATGCTGGTCAACCGGTTTATTTTGCTGCCGCGCATCGAAACCATTACCGCACAAATGGGCCCGATTTCCAAAGCCAGTCCTACGATGGTGCAGAAATTCGGCATGATGCATGGCATCTCGATGCTGCTGGACCTGGTCGGAATTTTGGCAGCCCTCGGAGTGTGGATTGTCCTGGCCATGAACCTGCGCCCGACGTGGGGTATCAAAGGAGATTTGTAAAGCGTGAGTGAAAACGAACCCTCTTTGCCTTTTCAAGACGTGAAGACCAAGGAATCTCATTTTCTGCGCAAAAAAGACCTGTACGAATACACAACACCGGACAATGTCTACGACATTGAATTATTCACAAACCAGGACGGCACCTGCTACGCGATTGGGATTCCGCGCGAAGGTGAACAGTTGGTGGTCTATGGCACAAACATGCTGCCCAATGCTCAAAAAGCCCTCGCCGCGCTGATTCAGAAAATCGACCGGCAAGGGTTTGACCGCTTTGAACCGCCCACAGAGTAACGCGCCTTCGTTTGCCCTTTGTCTCGCGGCAAAGTTCGTGGTATCGCAGTCTATCGTTTCGGGTTTTATGGCTTGAGAACCAGAACGAAAGTGGTGGCAGACCCCCTCGAAGTGCGGACCTACCACCACTTTCCAAACGCGATCCCAACGAGCAGGCCAATCACGGCCCCGACCAAAACCTCCTTGGGTTCGTGGCCAAGGATCTCCTTCAAGCGCTCCCCTTCCTCAGCCGCTGACGTTTCTACGGCCATCCCGGACTGCGCAATCTCAAGCGCTAAGCGATTCAAGAGCACAGCGTGTTCGCCGGCGTGCCTTCGAATACCGCCGGCATCGTACATAACAATGGCTGTAAATACGACAGCCGTGGCAAAAATGGGGGACTGCGGTCCGACCACGTACGCGAGGGCGACAGTGAGCGCAGTAACACCTGCTGCATGGGAACTGGGCATGCCGCCGGCATCAATGACTTTGTGAAAATCCCAAGTCCGGTGCGCAAAATAGTGTATCGGCACTTTTGTGACCTGGGTCAGCAAAATGGCGGTAAAGGCCCCCATTAAAGGGGCATTTCCCCACAGTCCCAATAAAAACTGGATTAAGTCCGTTTTCATAAACATCCCCCACGCCTTCAGACAAATCGCGAGGGGCCTCTCTCAGCCCCTCCCCATTTGTACGGCCAGTTAAAACTGCCGTATTTCCTCCAGCATCGTCCGGTCCAAGTGCTTGATGACTTCGACAAGAAGCCGAACACCATTGTCAAAATCGTCTTGATGATAAACGGCCGCATGGCTGTGGATGTATCGGGTTGCGTACCCAATCGACACCGAGGGCACACCCGAACCCTGGAATTGAAAACGCCCCGCATCCGTTCCGCCGCCGGGAATCACTTCCACCTGCACTGGAATTCCGGCCCC
Organism: Alicyclobacillus tolerans; assembly: GCF_021739485.1. Lineage (GTDB taxonomy): Bacteria > Bacillota > Bacilli > Alicyclobacillales > Alicyclobacillaceae > Alicyclobacillus_K > Alicyclobacillus_K tolerans_A. Next base: position 124,614 of record NZ_JAJFNK010000012.1, on the reverse strand, counting down.
TTGAGCCGTATCCAAAATGAAGTCGCGCAGCCTCGGATTTGGCACCGTTGCGGCGTCGTAAATGACCACAATCGGTCCGTCTCCGCACCGCGATAACGCGTCCGTTTTGGTCATCCCCGGGGTGTCCCCCGCAATTCCAACATCCAGCGCAATCGCGATGTCCGGTTTAATGTGGTTGACCAGCGTTTGCGCCCCGCGCAAACCGACCTCTTCCTGAGTCGTAGCCCCGGCGTAGACGATGTTGGGGTGATGGATCGACTGCAATTCGCGGAGAACCTCAACCGCAGTCGCACAACCCAGTCGGTTGTCCAAAGCCTTGCCCATGAAGTACTTCCCATTCGCCAGCGGCGTAAATGGGCTCCAAGGCACGATGGCATCACCCGGGCGAATTCCGGCTTCTTCGGCTTCGGCTTTGTCTTGCACGCCGATATCGATGAACATGTCCTGGGTTTTGACAACCTTATTGCGTTCCTCCGCAGGCAGAACGTGCGGCGGCTTCGAACCAATGACTCCAATGACTTCTCCCTTGCGCGTCTGGATAACCACGCGTTGCGACAGCATGACCTGCGACCACCAGCCGCCCAAGGTTTGAAATTTAATGAACCCTTCGTCCGTTATGTATGTCACCATCATGCCAATTTCGTCGAGGTGGCCCGCGATTAAGACCTTCGGTCCATTGGCATCTCCGGTTTTCACCCCTGCAATGGAGCCAAAATTGTCTCTCTCAAGACCCTCGGAGACAGGTTCAAGATAGGTCTGGTACAGCTTGCGAACCTGCTGTTCTTGTCCTGGAACTCCATACGCTTCAGACAGTGCTTTGATCATTTCCAGCCGTGGATTGCTCAAGATCTGTTGCCTCCTCAAAACGACCTTCAAAACCGTCTTGCTGACTCGACCAATCCCATGTTATCACAATCCATTTCAACATTGTAAGCCGCCTGAGGAAGTTGTCTGCCGCCAGCCGCGGTACGCCTCAACTCCGTCGGACTGCTACGGCAAGTTTGAGACCTAGGGCAAACGCACATCTCTCGTTTCGGGCGTGACCACGTGTGACGAAAGGGTTTAGCTGGCCATATGCTACACCGAACGTTTGGAAAGGAGCCATGGCTGATGATCGAAGTTCATCCACTCACCATTGAAGACTATCCGTTTGTGGCCATTGAAGTTCGACTGCCAAAAACGAACCTGCTCGTGATTCAATCCGACACTGGGTATGTCATGTGCGGTGCGCTGGACGTCACGTTGTTGCGCGAGAAACTCGCGAGCCGCCACATTGTCGCAGCACGCGCAGTGGGTGTAAAAACCCTGGATGACCTCTTAAACGGCACCGTAGAGTCGTGCACTCAAGCGGCAGAAGAATTAGGGATCCAACCTGGCATGCCCATCCGGGAAGCGCTGGTACTCATGAAGCAATCGGAACAATCCTAATCTCCTACACTCTATGTTTCTCGGCGTTACTGATAAACGGCAGGCGGCTTGGCCGCCCAGAAAACGGCGATGGGCCGTCCGGAACAGCCGTTTGTCGAAAAAGGCGCCTTGCTGGCGCCTTCGGTCCTCTCGGTTCCTGCGGAGGTAAAGCCCCTTTACGGTCCACTGCAAAATTCCCCAGAGTCAAGAGCCGTCACGGATTCACATTTGCCCGCAGATCGGGTACGATGTACCTGCTTAGAGGTTGTCAAAATTCTAAGGAGGTTACGGCTTGGCTGCTCAAATCAGTGCATTCCTGTCTCAGTACGGCTTGATTGCCGTGTTTATTTTGATGACCCTTGAAAGTGCATGCATACCCGTTCCCAGCGAAGTCGTTATGCCCTACGCCGGCTACCTTGCCTTTTCCAGCAACCTGTCCCTTTGGTCGGTGGTCATTACCGGCACGATCGCGAACGTCGTTGGAAGCTTGATTGCCTACTACGTTGGCAAGGTTGGCGGCCGGCCGTTTATCGTCCGCTACGGCCGCTACATTTTGTTGAATCCGCACCACCTCAAACGCGCAGAAACCTGGTTTGAAAAACACGGGCAATCCACAGTGTTTTTTGCGAGGGTTTTGCCTGCTTTAAGGACGTTTATTTCGCTTCCCGCAGGCGTAGCCAAAATGAACTTGGGGTCCTTCGTGCTGTTCTCGCTCCTGGGTTCACTGCCGTGGAACTTCGCGCTGGCGTTGGCAGGATTTGAACTCGGGAAAAACTGGTCTGCGGTGGAAGGCTACATTAAACCCCTTACATACATCGGCGCCTTAGCCCTCGTTGCAGCAGTCATCTGGTTCTGGTTTGGACGACGCCGAAACAAAACGGCCTAAGAAGCCCGTTCAAGGCAGCTTTAAAACGGATCGAACCCGTTCGCAAACCGGTCCCTCTCCCTCAATCATTTCCTTGGGTAAAAACAACCGGTATTCAGTATCCGGAACCAGGGACCGGACGATGCGGGACTCACGGCTCAATTCCGACACGCTTCCATCTGGTCTTAAGATCGAAATGCCTTGTCCAAGATAAACATACCCCGCAATGGCCGATTCGCGGCCGGAAACATAGTAGTCTGGATGGAGTCCAAGCGCTCGGGCAGCGGTCCGCAAATGAGCCCATTGTTCCTGCGACGGTTCAGCCGGGAGAACGATTGGCGCGAACAGACGGCGGTTTAAAAAGCGCTGGGCGAGATCGCTCAATACCTTGTCCCCAGCTCGCGTCCAAATCCGAAAGGCATAGAGCAGCGTCGATTCATCCACCGCCAAATAGTCGGCCACGGAAACGGAAGGGCCTTCCTCGTCCACAAACACGCGAAGCTCCAAGGGCATGTCCGCTAAGCGGCCTTCTCGCCACAACTCGCCAGCCCGCAAAAGAATCTGCCGAACCAAAACATCGCTGCCTACGGTCACCGGATGCAAATACACCTGGGTGTACATAAAGTAACGGGCAAGGATGTACTGTTCTACGGTATGCAGTGCACTCGCTTTTAACAGCAATTGGCCGTCGTGCAGAGCCAGACTCCGCAGAATCCGGTTCAACTCGAAACGGCCGTACGAAACCCCCGTAATCAGAGCATCTCGCAACAGGTAATCCATGCGATCGACGTCCAACTGACTGGTAATCAACTGTTGAATCAGAGGATGACCGTCTTTTTTCTCCAGAATTCCGACGAGGTCGTGCCCTAATTGATGGTCTACCTCGGCCAAAATGCTGGCCAACTCGGCATCCTCCAGAATAATGCGGCGAGTCCAGTGCTCGTGGTGAACGGGATAGATGGATTCAAAGGTGTGTGAGAACGGCCCGTGGCCAATGTCGTGCAGGAGGGCGACAGCGAGTGCCAGCCTGCGATCCCGGTCGTCGACAGGCCAGCCGAACTCAGCTTTCAACTGTTCCAAGACCCGGCGCATGGTTTCATACGCTCCGAGGGAATGCGTAAAACGGCTGTGTTCGGCTCCGTGGAAAGTCAGGTATGACGTCCCCAACTGCCGAATGCGGCGCAGGCGCTGTACGGAAGACGCGTTGATCAGCCGCCAGATCCACGGATCGTCGACGACAATGGTGTCGTGTACCGGGTCTTTCAAGACCTTTTCAAAGTAGGCCACAAGCCAACCCTCCTGAGGCTCGCAAACTGCGTTCGTGGTTCGAAAGCTCGTCCCGGCCCTGATACGCACAAAGAGCCGCGAAGAGTCACAGACTCTACGGGCTCTTTGCGAAAGTGGAATCAGTCACACGAACCAGGCTGACCCGCGTTCTCCGCAGTGCGAAAACTGGAACCACAGCCACATACGGTTACCGCATTCGGGTTAAAAATTTTAAACCCCTGTCCGGTCAGGTCGTCTTGAAAATCAACTTCCGAGCCCGTGACCAGTTCGAGACTGTCGGGGTCGACGACGACTTTGATTCCGTCGACTTCATACACGGTGTCATTGCCTTTGACTGCGTCGAGAGCCATGCCGTAACTAAATCCTGAACAGCCCCCGGGCTTAACGTAAATGCGAAGCGCGCCCTCTTCCGGCCCGCGATCCTCCGTCATTTCCTTCAATACGCGAATGGCGTTATCCGTCAACGTAACCAATCGACTCGCCTCCTTATCGCTATTATAGCGCAAGACGCCGTTTTGGAGGCGAAAAATCGGCCCTAGCCTATTCCGCTAAAGAACGAACGACCTCGAGAACCGCCTCGGCGTGCCCGTCGACTTTGACGCGGGGAAAGACTTTGGCAATTTTGCCTTCCCGGTCAATCACAAAGGTGGTGCGTTCAATTCCGATAGAAACTTTCCCATACATGTTTTTTTCTTTCAAGACATCGTAGGCCTCACAGACCTTACTGTCCACATCGGCCAATAACGGCATGTTCAGGCCGTACTTCTGTGCAAACTTCTGGTGGGAGGCGACACTATCCCGGGAAACGCCGTACACGACGGCGCCTGCGTCCGCAAATTCCTGATTCAAATCGCGGAACGCACTCGCTTCTTTGGTTCAACCAGGGGTATCGTCTTTGGGGTAAAAAAACAACACCACAATCTTGCCTCTTTGCTCGTGCAGCGAGACTTGTTCGCCTGTATGACTCGCCACCGTGAAATCCGGAGCGGCTTGTCCTGCTTCAAGACTTGGCATTTCAGACTCCCTCCTTTGTGGTTTTTGCAAGCGGTTTTTGCAAATGGATACTCCACAGCTAGTATACCCATCTCAGAAGACTCGGGAAACTCGTGCTTACAGGCTTAAGTCATCGTTTATGAACGCACGACTTTGACAAAGCGAATTTCCGGATCGTCCGGCCCTTGCACCGGAAGACCTGCCTTGAGGTTCTCCTCAATGTAGTGCACGTTGTGCTCGGTGACGATTTCTCCAGGCAACAGAATTGGGATTCCCGGCGGGTACACCATAATCATCTCGGCAATGGTTCTGCCCACGGCATCTCGCAAAGGAACCGTCTCCGTTGCGGTATAAAAAGCTTCTCTCGGAAACATGTTAAGTTCTGGCATCGCAGGGAGTTCCACGTAGATGGGCCGCTTGCCGATCGCGTCCTTTCGCTCTTCGGCAATCGAGCGCAGAGCCTCTACCAGTTGATCGATGTCCGATTTCTCGTCTCCCCAGGAAACAATGCACAAGATGTTGTACAAGTCGCTGAGTTCCACTTCGATGTTGAACTGTTCCCGCAAGATGCGCTCGACTTCGTAGCCGGTGACGCCGAGGTCCTTTACGGAAACCGTCAATTTGGTCGGATCCAGCGCATACGTCGCACTGCCTGACAGAACCTCTGAACCCATGCAGTACAGTCCATCGATGCGGTTCATCGCCTCTCTGGCATAATTCGCCAGGGAAATCGCTTTGTCCAACCGCTCGCGACCGAACAGGGCCAATTCCTTTCGAGCCACATCCAAAGACGCCAGGAGAAGGTAGGAAGTCGACGTCGTGGTGAGCATACTGAGGATGACTTGCACGTGCCGGGGGTCCACCCGAGGACCTTGGACATTCAGGACGCTCGACTGGGTCATCGACCCTCCCAGTTTATGAACGCTGGTCGCGGCCATGTCTGCACCGGCCTGCATCGCAGACATCGGAAGGGCTTCGTGAAAACGGGTGTGCACCCCATGGGCTTCATCCACTAAAACCGGTATGTTTCGGCGATGCGCAGCTTCTACAATCCCCTCCAAATCACACGCGACGCCAAAGTACGTTGGATTGATGACGACCACGGCCTTGGCATCCGCATGTTCTTGCAGGGCCTCTTCCACCGTCTTCAAGGACAGCCCATGAGCAATCCCGAAATTGGGGTCCAGCTCCGGGTGGAGAAAAACCGGGCGTGCCCCGGAAAGAATAATCGCCGTCAGGACAGATTTGTGGACGTTTCTGGGAACCAGAATTTTTTCGCCTGGCTTTACGGCAGCCAAAACCATCGTCATAATGGCCGTACTCGTTCCTTGTACGGAAAAAAACGTCGCATCCGCGCCAAAAGCTTCTGCCGCAAGCTCTTGCGCGAGCCGAATGGGACCGCTCGGATGATGCAGGTCGTCCAGTGGGGTGATGTTGATTAAGTCCATGGAAAGGGCATTGTCGCCGACGAATTCGTGAAACGACGACTCCATACCCCGTCCCCTTTTATGGCCGGGAATGTGAAATTGGATGGGTTGTCTGCCAATATGCGACAACAGCTTGCTGTACAGCGGTGTCTCTTCTTGCCTCAATGCCCTTTCCCCTCTCAGTTGTTGAAACCAAACACCCCATGGCAATCGTTCTTGCTCAACTGTGCTTGACACAGAAAGTGCCGTTTACTCGGAAAATGCCGTTCGGAAAGTGTCCTGAGCTTGTTCCCACAGGTCGGAACGAACCGTCTTGAGGAACTCTCCAACGCGGGTCCTCACTTCCTGAGGAACGTCCTCGACTTGAACCTGCCCATGCACAGCCTTATCCATGCCGTTCACCTGTTCTGCGAGCGACTTGTAAACTTTCTGGGCAGCTTCGTCAATGTACAAGCGAAATGGCATCGCGCCATAGTATCCTTGGCCCTGATCAAAACGGTGCAACGTGATCCAAAAGCCGATGACCTCCCGAGCATTTTCGATTTCTTCCCGTCGTTTGACGTAAGTCAAACCGCGTTCCAGGCGGCTCTTGGCATGAATAGCCCCGTTGTCGATAAAAATATCGTTACCGTTTACCAAAACAGCGGACAATCCCCGCATAGACTCATCGGTGTTGTGTTTTGATTTCCCAGTTAGACTCAATTTTTCCACATGCCCAGCCTCCCTCAGCCACAGAGTTACTTCGTACATTTTACCCCGAGGAACGCCACTTGCAAATGCATGGATTGCCCGGTTGTAGGTAAAGGTAAGCGTACCGTCCACTATTTGCGAAAGTAGGGGGAGACCGATGAAAAAACTGCTGTCAGCCATTGGGACAGCCTTCCTCGTTGGAAGCTTTGTTCCTTCACCACCGGTCCACGCCGAAGTGCTGCACACGATTAATAACACAGGCAAACCCGCTGTGATACGGGTGGCCATCCGCACGATGAACCCCAGCGGAGAAGCGGACCCACGCGGGCGCATTACCTGGGTGCAAAGCGTGCCGTTCGACGAATACTGCCGCGACGTGCTGCCCAACGAATGGATGCCTTCTTGGAACCAAGAGTCCTTAAAGGCCGGCGCCATGGCGGTCAAAATGTTCGCTTGGTACCACCATCTACACCCCGTAACCATCGACGGATTTACGTTTGACGTGGACAATACGACGAATTTCCAAGCCTTCCGGTACTTATCCGATCAACCAGAGACCAACCGGGCGTACTGGGCTATCAACCGCTACGCGTATACCAAAGCCGACGGCGAGATCTTTGAGCTGAACTACCGGGCCGGATACGCCAACAACCCGAACTGGCAATACCGAAACGCCCAGAAAATGGCCCAATGGGGTTCTGAGTATTGGGCCGAACGCGGACGCAACTATAGCCAAATTTTGCAGTTTTACTACATGGACCGAGTCCTCGTTCCCATGCGCTGACGACAAGCGGCAAAAGACAAGGTGGTGCACTGTATTTTGAACAAACGTCTTTCTTCATTAAAAATTACAAGTCTTGTCTTGGGGCCGGCTGCCCTGCTGTTGCTGTTCGCCGCCTCACCCGTTTTGGCAGCAGTGCCACTCGCCCAAGACTCGGGGGCATTTCCCCCGCCGACTGTGCCGGCAACGGGCAACGCTTCCAGCCCAGCCCAGCCAACGAACCCTGCAGCCGGAGCAAGCCAGCCTGGAGCAAACCAGTCTGGAAGCAGCCAGCCTGTCCAACACGGCAACACGGGAGGGCAAGGCGGTCTAGGCCAAGGCGGCCCCAGAACCCAAGGAAATGCTGGAGGCTCAGGCAGCCCCGGAGCCCAGGGGCGTGCAGGGGGTCAAAACAGCCCCAGAATCCAGGGGAATTCTGGAACCCCAGGTGGTACTGGAAAAGATACGGCAGTTCCACGGCCGCGGCAACCACAACCCGGTGCGCCAAGTCCAGGTGCAAGCGCAGGTGCGGCGACTCCTGCACCCGCTGGCCCAAAAACACCTGGTTCAGAGGCGCCTGGTGCAGGACCTCAAGCTTCGCCGCGACCGGAGGTTCAGCAGCCAACTCCGGGAACGACTCCTCCGGGAAACGGAGAATTGCAGCAGCCACCGGGGTCCGTGCAAGGCGGGATGCCGGCACCCTCGGCGCCGGTCGACCCAAACGCAGCTCCAAGTTCGCCCGTACCGCCATTGGCCGAACCCAATGCGGTGCCGCCAGGCTTCAACCCCAACCTTCCCTGGCCAACAGCCAAACTGCGGGTTCGGGTCATCGACGGACGAACGCAAAAACCGCTGTCTGGTGCGGAAGTCGTCGTTATTGAGACGGAACAGAGGGTTCGAACCGACAAGAATGGTTACACGCCCTGGGTGGACGCGCCCGTCTTCCGCAATCCCCGGTTATTCCCCCTTGTTGCCGAACTGCATGGACAATTGGCCGTGATCGCATACAAAAACGGGTACCGGGATTCCATCCACATGGGCATTCGCATGCATGAAGGGTATGAAACAGAAACCACGGTGTGGATGTACAAGCTCGGTCCCGGTGACACCCGCATCGAGCCCATTTTGTACCAAGTTCCTTATCACCGCCTGTACCTGATTCAACTGGCCGATCGGTTCCGCAGCAAAACACAGCCTGGGGAAGGACCGGAGCGGCCGTAAAGTGAAAAGCAAAAACAAGCAGCCCGCCTCGCAACCCATGGAGGCGGGCTTTACCATGCAAACCCGGTTTCTTAACGCAATTGTAGTCAGACACTTCGGGAGTTAGACACTTCGAACTGAGATGAACCCGCTCAGGTTCCGAACTCAGACGCGTTGGCTCCTGACGCAGGATCGCGGCGGCACTTTCGTCAGCGGTGGAGCGCTGCCGTGGCTTGTGCCATTCTCGCAGCAGCCTCGCGCAGCCGGTCTTGCCCCGTCAACAGGCCAATGCGAACAAACCCTTCCCCGCATTCGCCAAATCCGACTCCTGGGGCCACGGCAATATCGGCTTCTTCCAACAGGTAATCGCTGAACTGCACAGATGTAAATCCGGCCGGTACCGGCAGCCAGGCAAAAAACGACCCTCTTGGCGGAGTGCAAATGAACTCGTGAGACTGCAACTCGCCGATGAAGGCATTGCGGCGATTTTCATAAACCTGAACCAGCTGTTCAATCGATTCCCTGGGTCCTGTCAAGGCTGCAGCAGCCGCTTTTTGGATGGCTGGAAAAAGCGACACGTAGTAGTGGTCTTGAAGCAAATTCAGTGCGGCAATCACCTCGCGGTTGCCCGCCGCAAAGGCCACTCGCCAGCCTGCCATGTTAAATGTCTTACTCAAGGTATAAATTTCAATACCAGCTTCTTTAGCCCCCGGCACGCTCAAAAAAGATGCAGGTTGAACTCCGTCAAAACCGATGGCCGCATAGGCAAAGTCGTGAACGACAATCACATCGTTTCTCAGTCCAAACTCGGCAGCTGTTTCGAAGAATTGACGGTCGGCGGCTGCCCCAGTGGGGTTGTTTGGATAATTCAAAAACATCAGCTTCGCCGCTTTTTTGACATCGCTCGGAACCGCGTCAAAGTCCGGCAAAAACCCGTTTTGCTCCAGCAGAGGCATTTTTGCCATGCGGCCTCCGGCTAAGGCGACGCCGCTGAAGTAATCCGGGTATCCCGGGTCTGGCACCAACGCAATGTCTCCAGGGTTTAAGTAGATTTCGCTGATCTCGACAAGCCCCGTCTTCCCGCCAAACAAAATGGCGATCTCGGTCTCCGCATCGAGATGGACTCCGTACTCCCGGCGGTAAAAGTCCGCTGCTGCCTGTTTCAGTTCAGGCAAGCCCCGAAACGCGGAGTATCGGTGCGTGGAAGGGTCCAACGCGGCCTCCCTGAGCGCCTCGACGATCCCTGGAGGCGTCGGAAGGTCTGGATTGCCTTGTCCAAGGTTAATGACGTCATGCCCGGACCGAATCCGCTCGTCGACTTTTCGCGAGAGACTGGCAAAAAACTGTTTGGGCAAGCGATTCATGCGGTCGGCCATGGGTTGTGACATGTTGCCGCCCCTCCCAAATTGTCAGTGAACTGCAAGTCTCATTGTCCACGATTTTCATCGGACAGGCAATCCTGCCTCACAAATCCAGCGAATTGAGGTACACCGTGCCTGTGTCATCCCCGGCAAACGCCTCGTCTTCCGAACCGGCGCTGTCCCCCTGTGCACCGTAGTCGTAGCCGTCCGCGGAAGGGTCGGGCCACTGAGCCAGCGCACGAAGCGCGTCCCGGTAAGACGAGTAGACGGGTTTAAACGTATAGCCGGCCGGATGTCGCTGGCAGTTATCGATGACAATTTGCCAGGAGTCTTCCCCGACTTGATGCAGGGTGTAAGGAAGTCCATGAATCTCACGCATAGGCATGCCACCGAAACTCAGCACACTGTCTTCACCTCCACAAGGTATGGTCCATCGCCAATTGCCAATTTATCAGCGCCAATTGCCGGACAGTAGGCGCCGTCCGGACTGCTTTAGGATTTTCCGCAGTGTGCGTTGGTATACCCGGCGCCCGTGCTGAGTTCGAGCCTACGAAAATCGAAGTTTCTTCTTGCGGATAGAGACGCTAATGACCAACCCGACCGCCAGGTAATTGGCAATCAGCGAACTTCCTCCGTAACTGACAAACGGGAGTGTAATGCCTGTCGAAGGGCTCATGTACATGTCCATACCGATGTTCTCAAACACTTGGAACGCGAACATCCCCACAATCCCCATGACTAAGTAAGTACCAAAACTGTCCTGGGCGGAGCCGCCCGCTTTGACCAACCGGTAAATCAGCATCAGAAACAACAGGACCAACGTGCTCGAGCCCACAAACCCAAACTCTTCGGCAATCGCCGTAAAAATGTAGTCCGTCCACTGGTTGGGAACCCAGCCCCCGCGCGTCTGCGATCCGTTGAACAGGCCTTCTCCAAAGACCTGCCCGCTGCCGACCGCTAAAAAGGCGTGGTGCACGTTGAACCCAGTGTTTAACAAGTCGTAGTTTGGATTGAGCCAGGTGATGATGCGATCCAGTTGGTAGCCGTGCATCAACTTGTGCTTAACGAGCACTTCTTCCATGTTGATGAGCCAGTTGGAAGCCTGGGTCGAATAAGCGGCCACGACCACGACGAGAAGGCCGACAAAAATAAGCACAGCGACAGTAAGCACCCAGAAGTGGGTCTTTTTCGCGTAGACCGTGTACATAGTTAAGACAATGGCAAACATGACGAGTGCCTGCCCCAACGCCGGTTCTTTGAGGGTCAGCAAAAACGGGACGACAAACATCCCCCATATGGGCAAAGAGCTTTTTAGGGAGTAGTCCGGGAACTCTTGTTCATCAATATTGGCCATGTACGCAGCGATCGCGATAATCATCGCCAGCTTGGCAAACTCGGAGGGTTGAAAACCGAACAACCCAAGCGGGATCCAACTGTGTGCGCCTTGGTGAGCCGGCATAGCGAACACCGCGATCAGCAAAAACGTCGTCCCCCCGTACAGCCACCACCGGAACTTGCGAAGCGACCGGTAATCGAACGCAGCAGCGAATCCCATCGCCACAATACCCATAAATTCGAACAACACCTGTTTAGAGACGATGTGCGTAGGAACATCGGTGCCGCTCTTGCCGTTCGTTGCGGCCAACAGCGCGATACAGCTGTATGCGGCAATGACAAGCAGGACGCCAAGCAGACTAAAATCCAATTCGCGAAAATTCCGGCGCAGTACTTCCATGGGTGACCTCCCGAATCGAACGAACGTCCAAAATGAAAACAAACAACAAACGCAGTGACAACAAACACTTTCAGGGATTAAAACGAACACTTCTCAAAGGGCACAAACAACCTTCGTCCAGCCAAAAGTGCCATCCGGGCTCCATTACGATATGGCTTGACTGAGGAGTTGCTGGTCCCGCACGCGCACGGCCAACTGGGGGTCATTCGTAACGATTCCGTCGACGCCAAGCGCCAACAGCTGCTTCATTTCCCATTCGTCATCCACAGTCCACACGTGCACCTTCTGTGAAGAAGCGTGGGCTGCTTTGACAAATCGCGGCGTGACCACTTTGAGCCGACTAGCTTTATTTGGGACTTGCAACGCCTGGTACGGCAGATTGTGCGAAGGCTTCAGGTTAAACTGCACGCGAAGCCAAAACCGCGCGACTTCGGAAACTGCAGCGCTGGTGGCAATCCGGGCATTCATCTGACGAAACCGTTGCAGTACCTCTTGATGAAACGAGGCGACGAGCACTCGAAATTCTGCCTCACACTGGTAGATTTCCGCAATCAAGGACTTCAGCGAAACAGGTTCTTTCGGCTTGACGTCCATGTTGACGCGTACGGTTGGAAACTCACAAAGCAGTTCTCGCAACGTCACAATAGTGACTCCTTGACCTCGGTAGGGGTGCGTCTGCCCTGAGTCCGGGGTGAAACGATAGCCAAAATCGAGTTGTTTAAGCTCGTCAAGGGTTTTGTCTCGAATGGCCCCAGTGCCGTCGCTGACCAAATCCACGACGTCGTCGTGACATACGACAATATGGCCGTCTTTGGTCCAATGAATGTCCGTTTCAAGGGCATCCGCCCCAGCCTCAACTGCCTTGACAAAGGCAGGCATGGTGTTCGCCGGAGCGTGCGCGCTGTCGCCGCGGTGAGCCAGCACCATCGGAATGTCGCTGTCCAAGTACGGGTGAATTGTTTTCAATCGCAATCCTCCACATCCGTTCTGGTTGGCAAACGCATCACAAAGCCTGTCGACTGAACCGCCTCATCAAGGCTTTGCTCATCCGTTAGGCTTTTGCTCCTCATTCAAGGCTTTGCTTTCCTTCTTAGTATATCGGCACCGACTTCATTATACGGGCACTGCCACATTCATGCATTGGGACAATCTGTGCATTCGCCGGGGCGACAGTGACAACTGCCCCATAGACTGAAGCTGAATAGAGAGGAGGCGTTTTTATGATATCACACCGCCACGCGCAAAAATTGCTCGGCCAGCACGTTCAGTGCCATACCGTTTACGGGACGTTTCACGGTGTCATCGTCCATTCCACAAGCAACCACCTCATACTCGCACCGGCGCTTTCCCAGGAATACCCTGGAGCGATGGAATCCGCCATGCACGAAGAAGTGCGTTGGGGGCCAGGACCGGGTGGGCCTGCCGGGCCAGGTGGACCCATGGGGCCTCAAGGACCAGGTCCAGGGGGCGGAGGAGGCGGAGGCTGGCACATGGCCATTCCCTTAGCTGCTATCTTAGGCATCACGGTAGTCGGCATGCATTGGTGGTAACCGCACCCTGGCCTTGCTTACTGCGAGCGTCGCCACGAATCAGAAGGGCAGAGACTGGATTCAAATTGTGAAGTGTGCAGGGAAATGGCTTCGCGCGTCGAACATTTCACTGGTTTCCCGAATCTGCCTTTCGAAATCGTTTAGAGAAGGTGACGCGCTTGACAGAACAACGACACCAACCAGATTATATTTTGTTCTTTACAGTCGTGGTTCTCAGTGCAGTAGGCGTGATCACGGTGTATTCCGCCAGTACGGTGCTGGCGCTGCACAGCGGCCTTCCTGCTTCCTATTACGCGGACCGGCAATTCCTGGCGGCGATGGCCGGAATACTGGTGATGTCCATTCTCAGCAGAATCCCGCACCACTTCTGGTATCGCAAGTCTGTACTCTTTTTGCTGCTGAATATGCTCATGTTGCTGCTTGTTTTGATTCCCGGAATTGGGCACAAGGCACTCGGAGGCCGACGCTGGTTCGGTACGGGTTCTTACCATATTCAACCGTCTGAGCTGGCCATTGTGACGACGGCCGTTTACCTGTCGTTTTTCTTCACGAAAAAGGCGCTGGTCATTAGCCACTTCAAACGCGTGCAGCCCGCTTTAGTGATTGTTGCGTTGAATTTCGCGCTCATTCTGGTGGAACCGGACATGGGGACGGCCATGACGCTGCTCGGGACGTCTCTCGTTGTTTTGTTCATTTCCGGAGCCAAAATTAAACCACTCGTGTTGACGATGCTCGGTATGGTCCCTGTCCTTGCCATCCTCGCCCTCAGCTCCAGCTACCGGGCGCAGCGCATCACTTCGTTCCTTCATCCATTTGCGCACAGCGGCGGTTCATCCTATCAGCTGCTTCAGGGGCTGACGGGCGTTGCGGCTGGCGGCTGGTTCGGCCGTGGATTTGACATGAGCCTGGAAAAGACAGGCTTTCTGCCGGCTCCGCAAACGGACTTTGTATTCCCCGTGTTTGTCGAGGAATGGGGCCTCATCGGCGCCATCACGTTGTTAGTTTTGTTTGGGGTCCTGATTTGGCGAGGCTTTGCCATTGCCCGTCATGCTCCAGACCGCTTCAGCGCCTTGCTGTCCATTGGACTGACGAGTATGATCACGATAATGGCCTTAATCAACCTGGGAGCCGTTACCGGTTTGATGCCCGTAACGGGCATTCCGTTGCCGTTCATCAGCTACGGAGGAACCTCCCTGGTTGTGAACCTCGGCGCGGTCGGAATGCTTCTGAGCATCTCCCGCACGACACTCGAGGACGAACCTGAATCCGATCAATTTGCGGACGTTGTTCCCGTCGAGGAAGTACGCAAACACCGCGAAAGTGTGTTGGCCCGCTCACAGGCGAAACCTTGGGGTGCCGGACGAACCGGGCAAACCGGGCGCATTGAAAAGACCGTGCAAACGTTTGAATCCGGGTACTCCAGGTCTGGTTCCTCGCGCTCTTCCCGGAACCAAACCAAGGAAGCAGCGCGGGAATCGCGGCGCTCAGCCCGGGAGGTCGCCGCTGCCAGGCAGAGCCCAGGTACGCGCCGCCGGGAACAATCCCGGGAACAATCCATGGAGACAAGAAGCGGTTCGTCGTGGCGCGAGAGAAATAAGCCAACTGGACAACCGTCTAAGGGGCAATCCGCGAAGCCAAAACGAAGACTCTTTGGAAAGGACCGGTAAAGCCGTGACACAAAGCAACGCTCGACCCGTAGACATGGGGCAAAACGTCTTCATGATTGACCTCTATGAACAAGGCCAACCCTGCCGGACCGCGGGGTATCTGATTATGGACAAACAGTTGACTCTCGTGGAAACCGGCTCTGCGAGGTCCCACGAGGCGCTGCTGTCGGGGCTTTTTGCGTTGGGTCTGACTCCACAGGACCTGCGTTACGTGATTGTCACCCACGTACATCTCGATCACGCCGGCGGCGCAGGCCAACTGATGGAGAAGGCCACAAACGCCACCCTCGTCGTTCATCCGCGCGGAGCCAAACACATGATTGACCCTTCCAAACTGTGGTCCGGCGCAGCACAAGTTTACGGCGACTTACTGAGCCCATTGTTCGGGTCCGTCGTACCTGTGCCAAGTTCCCGCGTCCTCATTAAGGACCACGAAGAAACGCTCAATATCGGCGAGCGAACTTTGACCTTTTACGATTCACCAGGCCACGCAAAACACCACTTCACCATTTTTGACCCGGCAGCCAGCGTCTTGTACGCCGGAGATGCACTGGGGATTCACTACCAAAAGTGCTTTACGGGGTTTGACTTCGAGTGGCTCCTGCCTTCGACTTCCCCGGTCGATTTCGATCCGGAAGCCATCCACCACACGGCCAACATGCTCAAGAAAGTGCCGTTTCAATGGGTCTATCACGGCCACTTTGGCAAATCGGGCAAAGAGGAAGCCATTGAGGCCACCGAGCGCAGCGGAGACGCCATGGCGAAGTGGATCGAAGAAGCTTACGAACCCGGGATGAGCGAATCCCAATTGTTTGCGCTGTTTCGCGCCTGGCTCACCGAGTACCTGGCACAGCAAGGCTACAAGGTGCCGTCAGACCTGTCCGCGCTTCAGGGCGACATCATGCTGGACTCCATGGGCCTCTTGTTTTACGAAGAACGTCGCCGCAGGTCTCTCAGCAAATAGCCGCAGCCAACCAAAACCTAGCGCAGGTGCAAGTCCACACCGCCAAGCGCAGCTGTCGCACAAGTTGCCGGGCAATGCTGTCGGACAAACGTGTCAGACAATGCTGTCGGACGATGCTTTCACGCTCCCTTGCTCAGGGCTTCTCCAAGCCTCCGCCGAACGGGAACCGGGCCCGCACGGGATACACCAGTCTCCCTTGGATGCGCGTGGATTCAAACAAGCTCAAGGCGCTCACTTCGAAGTGAATGTCGCGAAGGCTTTTCTGCCAATCGACAGACTGTTCTTGAAGCTTTGCACTCGACGATACCACCAGTTTTCTCGCCAAGGTAATGTGCGGGCGAAACGGCCTATCCTCCACTTTGGCAATGTTGCGCTGCATCACCTCAAGACGGGTGCTGCGATACAGCTGGTCCATCTCGTCCCAGTTACCTTTGGCATCGATGCCCACCCACAGCACCTTGTTGCGGGCAAACACGCCGGGGGCGTCCAGAGACAGGCCAAACGGCGAAACGGCAGATACAGCCCCGCGGCCAACGGCATCTAACTGGGAGGCTGCCGCCTCGTCCAATTCCCCCAAAAACACGACCGTCAAATGAAACAAATCCTGCCCTTGCCAGTTTCCCGCCTGGACGTTCCAAGGAGACGACTGCCATTCACTTTGAAGTTGCCCCAATGCCTGCTTGACGGACGGCGGCAATTCAATGCCGAAGAACCACCTCGCCATTTATGCGTTCCTCCCCAGCCTATGGATTGAATGAACTGGCAAGTTTCTCGTACGCAGCTTTGTCAAATCCGACAATCACGTCGTCTTCTGTCACGAGAACCGGCCTTTTCAGCAGCTTTCCGTCCGTGCTGAGCAACGTCAACCACTGCTCTTTTGTCATGGGCTTGTCTTTGAGACCCAACTCGCGAAACCTCGTGCCTTTGACGTTCACAAAAGGCATGACGTCTCCGCGGTGCCGCGTCACCCAATTCTTGAGCGTATCCACAGAAGGGGGGTTGACGACAAAGTCCTGAAACTCCACATCGATGCCGTGCTGGACCAGGTACTTATGCGCGTCGCGACAGGTTGAGCACTTTTTGTATCCGTAAAACTCCATTTTGGACTCCTCCAGCCAAATCCTAGGGTGATTCAAAATAATGTACAATGACTCGTGCTCGGCAGTTCCCAGGCTATTCGCTTCGCCGAGCTATTCCAGTTGAGCTATTCGCCGGCGTGAGCAAACGCAGTTCCCTGCGCCACAATGGCGGCAATGCGCTGCAGCCCTTGGGCGTCCTGGGGACCAAAGCGGCCACGGTTAGGGCTGTCGATGTCGAGTACCCCCATCACCTGAGTGCCGCGCAACAAAGGCACGACAATTTCCGATCGCGACAGCGCGTCACAGGCGATGTGGCCGGGAAAACTCAAGACATCCTCGACGACCAGGGTTCGTTTGTCCTTGACGGCCTCTCCGCAGACTCCGCGGCCCATCCCGATGCGGATGCAGGCCGGCTTGCCCTGAAAGGGCCCAAGCACCAGTTCCTGCTCTGCTTCGTACCAGAGGTAAAACCCGACCCAGTTAATGTCTTGCAGGTGCATGTTCAGCAGGGCTGACACGTTGCTCAGGTTCGCAAACTCGTTGCGTTCCCCGGCAATCAGATGTTCCACTTGTTGAGACACCTGTATGTAAAATGCCTCCAAATCAGGCGCTTCAATCTCACTGTGCGTGAACACGGTCTTCTCCTCTTTCCCGCAGGTCATGCTGCCTTGTGTCAAAATGCTGTTTTTCAATTTCGGCCTGCCTCACATATATAGTATAATCCACTGTGATAAACAACCTGTGTATGACAACGGCCTAGCGGGAGAACGGCCGTGCGTGATAAACCACAAAAGACCTACACTTCAAGGAGGTTCAGGCAGTGGCGAAATGGATTTATTCCGGCGGTTTGCCCGCCATTTCGACATTCTCCATTGTCGGGTGCGACCGGCAGACCCAAGAGATCGGCGTAGCCGTCCAATCGCGCTTTTTGGCGGTTGGTGCAGCCGTACCGTGGGTTTCTTCGGATGCGGGCGCAATTGCCACCCAGTCTTTCGCAAACACCTCGTATGGGCCGCTCGGGCTGGCCAAATTGCGTTCCGGCCTAGACCCGCAGCAAGTCCTTCAGGAGTTGTTGGCCAATGACCCGGACCGCGAACAGCGCCAGGTGGGCATCGTGGATACGGACGGACGCAGCGCAACCTTCACGGGGAGCGAGTGTTTTGACTGGGCCGGCGGCATCGCAGGCGACGGCTTTGCAGCCCAAGGCAACATTTTGGCCGGGGAAAACGTGGTGGCGGACATGGCGAAAGTGTTTCAAAGCAGTACCGATGCGCTTCCGAACCGGCTCTTAGCGGCCCTTGCGGCGGGACAAGCTGCCGGGGGGGACCGACGTGGAATGCAGTCTGCAGCCCTCTATGTCGCAAAACCCGGCGGTGGCTATGGCGGATTTAACGACCGCTACATCGACCTGCGGGTTGACGACCACGCAGACCCGATTGGCGAACTGAAGCGACTGCTCCATTTACACCGCCTGTACTTTGAACGTTCTCGGTCCTCGGACTTGTTGCCGCTTCAAGGTGAACTCTTGGCCGAGGTGCAGCAGTTACTCAAAACCGCAGGATATGACCCAGGTACAGCGCCCCATTACGACGACACTTTTAAAAAGGCTTTACACAGCTACTATCTGACGGAAAACTTTGACGAGCGATGGACCGAAAAGCCACTGATCGACGGGCGTGTCCTAGCCTATATGCGGTCCAAAGACAACTAAGGGTCCAGCCGGAAAATTCGGCGGCAGGGTTGCCGACCGGAAAAGCTGGCGGACGGTCAATTCGTTTTTTTTGGGGGTGAGAATCCATGCTGGCTCTTTGGATAGGAAAAATGGCAGAGCTGTTGTTGCGTCTTGCCGGGAGGCGCGCTACCAGCCTCCCAGGCAAGATCGCGTTGCGCTTCTCTCCCCGTCTGTTGTGGAAATTGGGGCGAAAACTGGAGCGCTGCATTGTCATCACAGGAACAAACGGCAAAACGACCACATCCGCCCTCATCTCGGGCATTATCGGGAAACACGAACCGGTTATCAACAACGAGGAAGGGGCAAACATGGAACAAGGCCTTGCCTCTGCCCTCATCCACCACGTGAATTGGTTCGGGAAACTAAAGTGCAAAACCGCCGTACTCGAAATCGACGAAGCGACCCTGCCGATGGTCATCGACGCCTTCCCCGCGCAAATCGCCGTGGTCACCAATGTGTTTCGCGATCAGCTAGATCGCTATGGCGAACTCGACACCACCGTGGACAAAATCCTCACCGGTTTGAAGAAGAGCGAAGCGACTGTACTGCTAAACGGGGACGATCCGTTGGCCAGACACATCGGATTGCACAGCGGCCGGCCTGTATTTTACTTTGGCATGTCCAGGGAAAACGTCCGCGACTCCGACCGGACTCAAATACGCGACGGGGCGTTTTGCCTGGAATGCGGCGCAGCCTTGGAATACGACGGTTTTTTTTACGGACAACTCGGATTGTACCGCTGTCCCCAATGCGATTTTCTGCGGCCTCATCCTGATTTTATGGGTTCGTTTTCCGGCGATTCTCTAGAACTGATGCAAGGCGACTTGCCAAAAGTGTCATTTCAACTGCCCGTGCGGGGCGTTTTTAATGTGTATAACGCTTTGTCCGCGATTGCAGCTGCCCGGGTCTACGGGTTGAATCAAGCGCAGATTCAAAGCGGCTTGATGGAATTTCATTCGCCTTTGGGCCGCATGCAAGTGTATGCGACCCAGCCGTCGTCAATTTTGAACCTCATTAAAAACCCGACTGGCTGCGACAGCGTCCTGCAGGCCATCAGTGCCGAACCCGGAGAAAAGGTCCTTTGTGTCGCCATCAACGACCTGGCCGCAGACGGGCGCGATGTGTCGTGGCTGTGGGACGCCGATTTTGAACTGGTCCCAGACAGCGGCAACTTTCGACGCTGCATAGCGACTGGCCTGCGCGCTGAAGACATGGCCATCCGGCTAAAGTACGCCGGATATCCGATCGATGACATCGATGTCGTTTCCAACCTGGAAGCTGGCATTCACGCTGCGTTTTCGGCCTCCACCGAACTGGGCGGTCTTCCGGTTTTTGTGGTCACTACGTATACGGCCTTGTACCCAGCGGCAGAAATCTTGAGGCGGAGGCAAGCCACTGATGACGAAAACCCTCAGTATCGCGCATCTGTATCCTGAACTCTTGAACTTGTATGCGGACAAGGGGAACATCCAAACCCTCGTGCGGCGCTGTGAATGGAGAGGGATTCCCGTCGCCGTTACGAAGGTCGGGATCCACGATACGCTCGATTTGAGCCAATACGATTTGGTTTTGCTCGGAGGGGGATCGGACCGCGAACAGGAGCTCGTCGGACGCACCTTGCGGGAAGTCCGGAAGGAGTGGAAGTCGGCCGTGGAATCGGGACTCCCGCTCTTGGCCATCTGCGGCGGCTACCAGTTGCTCGGAGAGTACTACCAATTGCCGGATGGCAGGAAGGTACCCGGGCTTGAAGTGCTGGATTTGATCACGGTGGCCGGGACATCGCGTTTAATCGGCAATATTGCCATTGAATCCCCGGAGTTCGGAACGGTGGTTGGCTTTGAGAACCACGGAGGCCGCACGACTCACCAGCACGCCCCACTCGGGTTCATCACCAAAGGCCACGGAAATAACGGCGAAGACAAACAAGAAGGCGTTCGCTACAAAAACGTCTTGGGAACGTACATACACGGGCCGCTGCTCCCCAAAAACCCGCGGCTCGCGGACTTTATCCTGGAAACGGCCTTGTCCTACGCGCACATAGACGTCCCTCTCGAGCCGCTGGACGATTCACTGGAACTCAAAGCCCACGAGGCAGTACTGTCCCGCCGCATTTTGCGGCAGGACTAACACCTTGCACGAGGCAGCAACCGACGAGGCTGTGAGAGGCATCCCCGTCGTCCAGCCGCCGTTGCCTAGGGGTTTATGGCGCCGTCGGCACGGTCGTCTCCTGCCGGTTGCCCGAGTTGCCGGTACATGTCCCGCAGTTCCCGCTTCAGGATTTTTCCGCTCGGGTTTTTAGGCAGTCCGTCCGTCAGAACGACGTGTTTGGGAGCCTTAAACTTGGACAACTGCTGCTTACAGGCTGCGAGAATGGCGCCTTCCTGCAAATGGCTGCCTGGCTTTGGCACGACGACTGCCGTGACGGCTTCTATCCAATAGTCATCCGGGACCCCAATCACAGCCACCTCAGAAACCCCGTCGAGGGTGTAGATAAACTCCTCCACTTCGCGGCTGGAGACGTTGACACCGCCTGTTTTAATCATGTCTTTTTTGCGATCGACCACCGTGATGTATCCCTCTTCATCCATAACCCCGAGGTCTCCACTGTGAAACCAGCCGCCTTGGAACGCTTGGTTGGTCTTCTCTTCATCAAACAAATACCCCAACATGGCATGAGAAGTCCTGTGAACGATTTCTCCCATCGTACCGGGCGGAACATCGTTTCCGTAGTCGTCGACAATCCGCGTCTCGACGTTCAATGCGGGACGCCCTGCCGATCCCAGTTTTCGCATCTGGTCCTCCGGTTGAAGGACAGTCGCCAAAGGGGCAACCTCTGTTTGACCGTAAAAGTTCCAAAACTTGGCCTGAGGCAGCCGCTCGGAGAGTTCCTTGAGGACTTCGCGAGGCATGATGGCTGCACCGTAGTAGCATTTCTCTAGAGAAGACAAGTCGCGTTTCGAAAAATCGGGGTGCCGGAGCAACGCGATCCACACGGTTGGCGGACAGAACAACTGAGTAGCCCGCTCGCGCTCGACGGTTTCCAGAATGATGTCTGGCGCCGCCCCAGGCAAGATGATTCCGCCCGAACCGATGTAGACTCCGGGTCCCAAGAAACAGTGCAGTTGTGCGCTGTGGTACAGCGGCAAGGCGTGGATGGCGATGTCCCCAGCCTCCATCCTGCCGTCTACGAGGGTGCTTACGTATTCCGCAACCAGGTTGTCGTGGCAAAGCATCACGCCCTTGGCACGCGACTCCGTGCCGCTGGTGTACAGAATGTGCGCCACGTCTTGGTCGGAAACGTCTCCCTCGAACAGTTCCGGTGAACTGTCGCGAATGCGCTTTCCTAGTGCTGCCCAATTGGGCAATTCGGGGTCGGCGGCGGATTCATCCATCAAGTACCTTAGTGTCACTGCACAGCTCGCTTCTTGGGCCGCCTCGTCCAAAGTCCGTGCAAACTCCTTGGAAGCCGCGAAGACGCTCACTTTGGCATGGCCCAAGATGTATGCGACGTCGCCCACAGTCAGCATGTAATTGACAGGAACCATCACGGCCCCAATTCGGGCCAACGCGAACACAACGATGGCAAAATCGAGGCTGTTTCGGGAGAGCACGGCTACAGTGGCGCCTTTGACCACTCCGTCTTCGGCGAAAGAGCGGGCTGTCTGGTTGACTCTGTCGTCAAATTGGGCATACGTCAACCGTTCTGATTTGTAAACGAGTGCAATTTTGTCCGGATACCTCATGCGCGTCCGGTGCAGCAAGTCCCCGAGTGTATTGCGTCGTGCGCGGTCCACTTCGCGAGACAACGGACCAAGTCCTGAAGAGTTCGAAGCGTTCACGTCCATCCTCCCATCTTCGCAGCAACAAGCGGGCTTTACGCGCCAATCCACTCTCAAGTTCTATGCGGTTCTATGCGCGTTTCACCTGCATTTTAAGGCTATTGTACCATACAGGTCCGTTTATTCTGATTATTCAATATTTGGGAGGAAGGCTAGTTTAACAAGTTGATATCTCCCTGTTCTTTGTCCTTCTTGAGGTCTACAATCACTTCCCCTTCCTTGTTGACGGCAAAATAGAGTACGTCCTCTATCCCCTTTGCCCCATAGCTCTTCGCCCGGGCGGCAACCCACGCCTCGTCGCGGTGGGTGCTGGACAGTTTGTCGCGATCCAATTCCCCGTCGACAATCAATTCCACGTAAGGACCCTGCCCCTTGTCCGACAAGTCTGGACCTTCGGCCAGGTCCAATTTGGAAGCAGACTGAGACTCGGGCGTCGGCAAGATACTGAGGTTTCCGGTCGGTTCGAGAATGCCGAACTCGATGTCCGAGTACGCGAAATAGCCCTTTTCCCGCAGCATCATCATGAGCACGTCCACGTTGATCTTGGTCTTGCGAAGGTTTTCTCGGAGAATGTCACCTTTGTGAATCAACACGATGGGCTCGCCATTCGTCACGCGCCGGAAACGCCGGCTTTTCAGCGCTACGAACGCAGCCACAATGGTCGAGGCCGTAAACACAATCAGCGCGTATGAATTCGCAAAAAAATCGCTGGTATTGTCAGCGTCAATCATGTTCGCTGCAATGTTCCCCATACTCGCACCCGCAACCCAGTTGAAAAAAGTCAACTGGGTCAACTGCGTGCTTCCAATCCAACGAACCAACACCAACAGCAGCGCAAACGTCAATATAGTGCTAATGGTCAGGAACAACCAGTGAACGTGCATAGGTCATCTCCCACAGACGTGATATCAGACCTTTTTGTTTTGTGCAGTGTGGGAGTTTACGATACACCTTGGACCGCGTCAGCGGTAAAGTTCCTCGTTCGCGAGCTCGATGTACGGCTGCATCTTCTCCAAAAATACCTGAGGCAATGGCTGTGAGGCCTGCGATGCGTAGTCGAAATGCACCAAAACGGCGACGGCGTCGAACACCGTCTGTCCGGTTTCCTTTTCCCGAATCTGACTGGTGACGTCAAAGCTGCTGTTGCCGACGCGGGAAATCCACGATTCTACTTCGAGCGTCTGTCCGAAATACGCTTGGGCGCGAAAGTTGACCTTTGCCGAGGCGATAATCAAGGGAACAGAATCTAATCCGAGGACTTGCCGCAAAAATTCGATTCGGGCCTCCTCTATATAGGTAAAGTACGAACTGTTGTTGACGTGTCCCAACATGTCTGTGTCCGCAAACCGAATCTTGATGTCGATGCTGAATTTCACGTACAATCTCCTCTCTCTATTTGGGATCGCGTTGGATGACGGCAACCGTACACCGCGAAACGCACACGAGCCGGCCTTCTTCGTCGCGGATCTTGACGTCCCAGACCATAGTGGTTCTCCCTTTGTGCAAAGGCGTTGCGGTTGCTGTGACGACTCCGTCGCGCTTGGAACGGATGTGGTTCGCGTTGATCTCAATCCCGACAGCGACCTGATTTTGCTGATCGATGTTTAACCACGTCCCCATACTCGCGGCTGACTCCGACAACGCCACAGAGGCTCCGCCATGCAACAGACCAAACGGTTGTTTGGTGGTGGACGTAACAGGCATCGTCATCACGACCAAATCCGGTTCAAAGGTCTCAAATTTCATGCCAAGCGCTTCCATCATCGTACCTTGAAGCATCTCTTCCAAACGCCAACACCCCTTCACTGGTGGTCCATTCAGCCATAGGCACCTCGAGCTCATACTGCGAAACTGTACATACTATGGCACGGGTTTTCATGTGAGTTCTGTTCATGTGAGTTCCCTGCATGTGGCTTGTTTGTTGTGACTTACTTACACCTTTCATTCCAAAGATTACATGGACGGGCAGAAAAATGCGATAGATTTTCAAATAAAAATCAGGGGACAGTCCCAGGGCCATTGGAAGAGGCGGCATTTCGTTCATTGGCGCTGCAGTCCCCACCGGTCGGCGCCAGGCATAACACGCGGTCCGGGCGAAAATGGAGCCTTCCCAGCCCGGTTCTTAATCCCCCCATTACCTGAAAGTAAAAGAGGCTGTTGCCTGAAAGCAAAAAAGGCTGCCTCTCAAGCAGCATTGCGCTGGAGACAGTCCCTTTTGCTTTGCGCCCGCGCGCTCCAGAGAAAAAGCATCAACCTATGAGGTCTCCGGGCAATCCCTTGAGCACTTCAGAAAAACCTACTTCGCCGCGTCCATAGCTTCCATCAGGACGTTTTCGACTTCCTGCGCCAAGCCGCGCAACCCCTGGTCCTCAGAAGCCTGCGTCAGGAGCATGGTCGGTTTTGGCATGCCCATTTTTGTCACCCCATGGTCTTGGTAGACCACGATTTTACAGGGAAGAAAATACCCGACCTCCAATTCCGCGCTCAGTACGCGGCCTGCTTGATGCGGATTACAAACCTCCAAAATCCGGTAAGGCGTATTGAAGTCCACGCCCTTTTCCTGCAACTTCCCTAGCAAATCAAAGTCCCATAGGACTCCGAAACTGCGTTGCTTCAACTCGTTGGCTAACGATTGAACAGCATCGTCAACGGATTTTTGAGTGGATACCGTGTAGTGAAACATGTCATCCCTCCACACAACCTCTAGTCTTTATTCCACTTCACCAGGCCAAGCCAGCATACCGCCCTGCATGTTGATCACGTTCTTGAATCCGGACGAATCCATGTAGCTGGACACCTGATAACTGCGTCCGCCTGAGCGGCAAACGAAAATCACCTGCTCATCTTTGTCAAACAAGTTTAGTGAGCTTGGAATCTGCCCCATGGAAATCAGTTCTGCGCCCGGGATGTGCCCTGAAGCGAATTCGCCCGGTTCACGCACATCCACAATCCTCAGCTTTTCTCCCTTTTTCAGACGATCCCAAACTTCCTGCGCTGTCCATTCCTTCATCGCAATTCGCTCCTTCATTCAGTGTAGAATTGGTGCCGTCGACGGTTTGAAGGCTCGCAAACTGCTCGACACACTTTAAAATTCTGGCTCGAACCATGACGACGTGGATGAAGCGGTTTTGCCCTTCTGTAAATCTTCCACTTCGTTCGCCCTTTCATCCGAAAGGCATCGAATGGCCATCCTCCAAAACTCAACAGGCAAAACTCTGTAGCCAAAACTCATCAAAGCAAACTCGGTACCCAAAACTCAACAAGCAAAACCTGTAGGCTGCCTTTTATACCCATTTGGGTATTCCACAGGATAGTATAGGAAATTGACTGAAGGTCTGTCAATTCTTCATTCACCGATTCCTGGTATATTCCTTGCACATTCCTGGTACATTCCTCGCGTATTTCTGGTATTCACTCGTTCCCGACATTCACCGGTTTCTATGGACTCGTTCAGCCCCGGTTCAGGCACATAGTCCAAATGAACCGTTTGATTTGTCATTTGACCTATTTCCAAGTTAGTCAGTTCTGCTCTATTGCCTTTTTGCGAAGCGATGCATACTAAGGATAGTTCATCACTCCACACAACACCTTCCTCGGGGAACACATAGTGTTCCTCATTTTTTTTGTCTCTTTCGCCTGCACCCACCTGCACTCGTCTGCGCTAGACTATTTGAGCTTGTTTGACCAAGGTTGTCCGTCTATCAAACGCTGTGCGTGCGCAACTAACTCATTCACTCGCTTGCCGAAGTGTTCAAACCTTGGATCCTGTGTCTGCCCGCGACGCCAGCGCACGTAAATTTGCTGCAAAATCACGGAGAGCTTGAAATACGCAAAAACCATATAAAAGTCCATGTTCGAAACGTCCCTGCCGCTTTTTACAGCGTACCGCTGCAACATATCCGCGCGGCTCAAAAATCCATCCACCGTCGTCACAGCAGGCAGCATCTGCTTGAGCGATGCCGGGTCGTCGGGTTCCACCCAATAACCCAACGCGATCGCGAGGTCCATCAGCGGGTCCCCAATGGTTGCCATCTCCCAATCCACGACAGTATCCACCTTGCTCAAATCTGAACTGAGCAGCATGTTGTTCAGCTTAAAGTCGTTGTGTATGACCGTCGCAGGAGGGGAGGCGGGTAACTTCTCCACCAACCAGGACGCGATTGGGTCAATCGTCGGAACATCGTCGGTTTTGGCGCGCTGATAGCGTTCAATCCATCCTTTGACCTGCCGCTCCATAAAACCTTGCGGATGGCCAAAGGCAGACAAGCCAGACGACTCGATGGAAACCTGGTGCAGTTGCGCCAAGGTGTCGGCTACAGCATATGAAATGTTTTGACAAGTCTCAGGAGTCGGATGAACACTCTCCGGAAACTTTCCATCCAGCACGACCCCTGTGCGGTACTCCATCACGTAAAAG
Source organism: Alicyclobacillus tolerans (assembly GCF_021739485.1). Lineage (GTDB taxonomy): Bacteria > Bacillota > Bacilli > Alicyclobacillales > Alicyclobacillaceae > Alicyclobacillus_K > Alicyclobacillus_K tolerans_A. The sequence continues at coordinate 97,641 of NZ_JAJFNK010000012.1, read as the reverse complement.
GGCGTACCAATCAGAGCTGCGTCTTCGCAAAACACGTGCGGCTTCGGTGCAAGCGGAAATACGGGATTCAGCAGTTTTAGAAATTCAGACTCCCGCTTCATGTCGTGAGCCTTCGGCGGCAGCGGACCCAACGGCGGACGGCGCATCACCGCCTGCCACTCGCCGATGCGAAGCAGGTAGGTTAAATTAGATGCCCCGGAGGGAAATTGAACCACTTCGAGGGGCTCGTCAGGCAAGTCCGGGACGTGTTCAGACAGATACTGTTTGACAATGGCGGTGTCAAATTCCTCCCCGGGGCGCACTGGAATGGTCCCCGGTACGTTCCTGTTGGTCTGATTCATCGTCGTAACGCTCCCCCTTCGTATTCACAGTGTCACAGTGCCTTGTATTCCAGCGCTCGAAGCTGCCCGTCTTTGACGTCAACCAGGGTACTGCTCGCACCGACCTCGGCCACGAAATCGAGCACCGCTTGTTCACCTGTGCGGTTAAACCACCGCCCAACGCGTCCGTGGTTCACAAAGGGACGAACCATTCCTTCCTTTCCTGCAATAAGTTCGCGCAGCAACACCGCGGCGTCGTTAAACTTCCACTTGTTCGCATCGAAACGGCTGGCAATTAACGCGGCGCAAAGCGTGTCTTCCAAAGAAACGTGCCCGGTCGACCCGGCGCAGATTAAAAACACGTCGGTATCGGATGACAAAACATAATCCGCTACGGCCAACGCGTTTCGCAAACATGCTAAAAGAACGCGTTTCGCTGTTTGAGCCTTCCGAACAGCGCGCGTTCCATTCGTCGTCAGAAACACGACATCCTTGCCTGCGATGGATTCCCTGTTGTATTCCGCTGGAAACGGGCCGCGGTCAAACGAGGCAATCGGACTCCCGTCGTCCTCTCCGCCGCGAATTAACAAAGGCGAAGCGTACAACTCTGACAGGGATTCGGCTTCCTCCATATTGGCCGCGGGAAACACCCGGCGCGCCCCGTTTTCCACCATCGTCACCATGGTGGTGGTAGCCAGCAGAACGTCCATGACCACTGCGGTATGCCCAGTCAACCGTTCGGAGTCGATCTCCTCCTTGCTCATCCACACGTACACCTTGTTCATCTGCTGTGTTCTCTCCCAGTTCTTCTGTCAGACTTTACAGACTCATCATACCACTTTTGCAAAAGATTCGGTGTACTCCGATGAGTTGAGAGCCTGCAGAACGAGATAACTCAACACTCCGAACAGGAGGGACATGATGGACACGTGCAGCAAAAATGCATTCAATTTGATATCACTGAGAACCAGATATGCTCCCGAAGCGCCTTGCAGCACGACAAGCACCACGGAAAGTATTGCTGCTCGATAAACGTCAGGGCGCCCAGTGCGCAGGGACCGCGTCTGATAAACCAGGTTTATGGCCAGCAAGAGCACAACAATGGCCACCAACCGATGGGCATACGCGAGTCCAACCGACCCCTGCAGCGGAACAAACCAGTGACCACTGCACAGCGGCCAACCCGTGCAGGCCTCTCCAGAACCCGTACTCGAGACGTAAGCGCCGTAATACACCGCGGCATACACCGCAACAAATGTCGTGTAAAACCACCTCTTTAACCCTTTCGGAAGGGGCGAAAAGGCGTCGGAGCCGCTTTTGCCGTAACTCCCTGAGACGCTCCCGACGAGTGCTGTCCGTCTCTCATTTTGATACTCGCTTTGATAAATGAAGACCGTGAGCAGCAAAACGCCAGAAAAAGCCAGCAGGGAAAAGCCAAAGTGAAGCGCTAAAACCGCGGGAGGATTCACAAAAAAGACGGCCATTGCGCCGAGAAATGCCTGAGCTGCGACAAAACAGAGGGACACCAGCACCAGAATCTTGACTTGGCGGCTGCGTCTGTACCTGAGCCACGCCCACATCGAGAGGAACAGCAGCATGAAACTAACTAGTCCGACAATCGCGCGGTGCCCAAATTCAATCAGCGTGTGCGGATTCATACTTGTAGGAATCAGTTGACCGTTACACAGGGGCCAGTCCGGCCCGCACCCCATCGTGGAACCCGTATAGGTGTCCACGAATCCCATGATATTCACAAAGAAGATCCCGAATGTCGACAACAGGCCAAGTACGAACAGCCCGCGACTGCGGCGGCGCCAGACTGCAGAATTCGATGACATCTTCATCACCTGCTAACGGATGGATTCATTTTTAACAGCAGCGGAGGAATCTGCCCGGGAAGCAATTGATGAATGGTATTGCCGTCAGCCAAGGTGTCAATATGCAGGATGCCGTCAGGCAATTTTGCGTAATCTACGGTGCCGGGTGGGATGTCGGGACCTCCAAACTGTTTGGGGTTGATGCCCTTGGATTGCAGTACCTTTAAGAATTCCGTCGAGTATGCAACCGGCGATCCCGAAAACGGTCTGCCAAAGGCCGCGACATTTGCGTGAGTGCCCAACTGCTGTTCAAGGCCGCTGGGAGATTGTTGATGGGCTCTCTCTAACGCGGCCGTTAGGTCGTTTTGCGTGTACCAAAGACGCGATGAAGACCTGTTTGTAAAATCACTCATGGGAAGAGCAGCCATCGGAATATCGGTGGACGTCCCATCCCCATACTCCATTTTCAACTCGTAAATGTGATTGGCAGGATCATAGGTTCCAACCCATGCTGTCAGCACGTTCTCAGTGATTCCCTGCCCGAGCGACGTGCGCATTGGAAACACGTATGCCAACCCCGCCAACGCGACGGCACCGATAAAAGCCCCAGAAAACGAGTTAAGACGCATTGCGGGATACCCTCCTTTTTCGAAACAGCAACCACGCTGTATAGGTCAAGATTCCAATCACAGGAACCGTATTGACGTCCGTACTAAGTCCTGTGAATATATCGCCAAAGTCCTGGCCAAACCACCAGCTCCATGCCAGCCACAACAAAGCGGCTGTCAAAAACCAGCGGTGTGATATCCAAAAAACACTGCCCAGTGCCAAACCCAACATGGCTAACACAAGAAAGGCGTTGGAAACATGTGCATGGTTGCCCGCCCAAATCGAGAAATTCTGCATGGGCAACGACAGCAGGTACGGTTGAAGTTGAAACGACGCAGTTGCAAAAATGGACATGATCCCTGAAGCGTTCCAAAAATTCGTGCTCCCAAACGCCTGCAACAATGCACCTACAAACCAAAACAGTCCCATGAAACCTCGAATGACGTTCCCTGCAACTCCGTTTGACCACGCGCGCGAAGGGAGCAACAACAGTACCGCGGAGATGATATACAGAGCCACCGAACCTGGCCAACCGGTAAAATAGTTCCCTCCGCTGGCGAAAATTCTTCCTATACCTTCGCCAAACACCCACACCAGAAGTCCCCAAAATATCGATGTCCACAACGCCGTCCGGCGGAAGCGACGCAGTTTAGGAAAGACCAAAATAATACCGAACAACAGTTGCAACAACACGGCAAAGGAATTAAAGACCACGGCGTGCGCCCCCCACGCCGCCGCTCCAGCGTGCAGCCACGGACTCAACCAAGAAGGCTGGCTGGCTGCTGCTTGCTGTAAAACGCTTTCGTCCATGAGCGAACCGGGGTAGTGAATATAAAACTGCATCGTAAACATGGCAGGCTGCGCTTGTAAAATGCCCGCAATCAGCCACAAAACTCCGAGCCCCGTCCTGAGCGCCGAGGCCCCGGGAACCACCGCGGCCTCCCGAACGCTCTCTAAAGGCTCACTATTTCTTTTTACCACAGAAGTTAAAGCATGTCCTTGCCACATTTTGATCACCCCGCCAGTCGTTCGATTCGATGGCAGCACCACCTGCAGTACGGCCGCGTATTACGACGCAGTGCGTCCAGGCCTCGCAACAGGTCGTTTCGGAACAAAGAAACCAAGAACGGCAGCAATGAAGAAAAAGCTTCCGGGGGCCAGCCACAACACACCTGTGACGACAGCGCCAGCAATGGTCGCCGCCATGGTAAGCCACGCCCCAATGCGAGCGTGAAGCAGGACCGCAGTGGCACCGAGCACCCCGCACACGACGATAGCCACCGTCAGCGCGAACCGGCTCATATTGATTTGTCCCGGGAGCCCAAAAAGCGGGTCCCCAAGCAGACCGCCGCGAATCACAAGTGCCACCCCGATGCCCAAAAGTCCGCCAACCCAACCAATCAGTACGGCTGCTGCTTTCATCGGATTCTTCCCCCTTGGTGTTTCAAACTAGCGGTGTACGTTGAGGATCATCACCACAAACAGCACAGACAAATAGATTAAGGAAAACTTAAAAGTCCGCTTCGCCCAGATGAGATTCGGAGATTTCTCAAGCAGCGACATCGCGGTGTAAATGACAAAACCAACTCCGAGCAAAATTGCAGCAGCTAGATACACCAATCCCACAGCGTGCGTGTAATACAGCAGGATGGATGACGCCAGCAGCAAGACGGTGTAGACAAGACTCTGCCACTTGGTGGTCTTTGCACCGCGGACCACAGGCATCATCGGAATGTGTGCCCGTTTGTAATCGTCGTGCTTATACAAAGCCAAGGCCCAAAAGTGCGGCGGTGTCCACAGAAAAATCACAAGGAACATCAAGACGGCCGGCCAAGCCAAATGGCCCGTTACAACACTCCATCCGACTAAAGGAGGAAAAGCGCCTGCACCACCGCCGATCACGATGTTCTGCGGAGTTCTCCGTTTCAACCACATCGTATAGATAACGACGTAATAGATAAAACCGGCCAATGCAAGCCACGCGCTGAACCAATTGAGCCCAAACCCCAAGACAGCAAAAGACAAAACCAGCAATACAAGCCCGAACGCGAGGGCTCCGACCGGACTCACCCTTCCGGCAGGAATCGGTCGTCCTTTGGTTCTTTCCATTAATACATCGATATCTCGGTCGTACCACATGTTCAGCGCGGCTGCCCCGCCCGTTGAAAGCATCAGACCAAGGAGTCCGAACACCGTCACGCGAAGCCCCGGCAGTCCCTTGCTGGCTACGACCATTGCTGCGTATTCGGTAAAGAGCAGAAGAACCATAATTCTTGGTTTTGTCAATGTCACATAGTCGGACAACACCGTGCGCGCTTCGAGCAATCCCAGCAAAGCAGGGGAAGCGGAAACGGGTTGTTTCGGCTCAACCTTGGCAAGTGACATGAAGGCACCCCTCTCCACTTTTAGGAAACTTCCACCGTACTTGGGGAACCGGAGCAAAGGAAGCTGCGGACGGTCATTTCCCTTCGTCCGGCCCCACGCCAGAACGCGTCCAGCTCAAAGTGCCGTACAGTGGTAATACTCAGCGGGTTTTGCCGCTACATCTTGACATCGGAATCGGCGCCCGGAGCCGTGGCTTCGGCGATTTGGTCTTTGTCCTTGTCCTCCCGCAACGCCCATGTGCGAAGCAGGACGATGATGGTGGTCATGGTAACAATCTGGAAAATCCACCAAAAAATATCCCACCACATCTTCATCCCCTGACTGGGGGGTATATGGTATGGCAATGACGGCCAAAAGTGCTCCACTTACGTTCTCCCCTTTCGCACCGTACTCAAGTTCGCGATCCTCTTAAAGCAGGTACAGTTGGACGTACATGACCAAGCAGGCAACGACGATGAAGCGCCAGGCAATCATGTTGCCCTTCATGCCCCACGAGTGATCCATACTGGTACCCAAGCGCTTGACCCGCATGCGCAGAGCCAACAAAGAAATCAAACCCACTAAAATGTAGACGTCCATCAAACCGAGAGTCGTTACGAAGGTCTCTCCATAGTGAGAGACAATATCTACGGAATGGTTGAAAAGCTGAACGCCTGTCAAAACCAACGACGCTGCACCCAGTACGAAGGTCGTCGCCAAGTGGCGCAGGAAGGACAGCAAATTTCCTTTTTGCCCCGCACGGACGGCACCGCCGATCCAGATGCCGCTTAACAGCATCAAAATCGCACTAATCAGTCCAATCGCCTGGTTGGCCTCAGGGGAAACGTACCCATCAGTCAACAGATAACGGACGTCGATCATCACCAGAAACGGCATCATCGCGCTGAGCAACACCAACGTTAAGCCTCCGCGCAGTTTCCGGTGATCTGCTGCAGTAATTTTTTCCGGTGCCTCCGGCATCGTCGCTTTTGCTGCAGATTGATTGACGGACACATTCATCCCTCCTTACGGATTAAGGTCGAGTCCTCAACACACCGTTTACTCACACCGTTTGGCCTTTGAACACAACCGGATTCGGCGCATCGTCGCTGTAGTCATAGAATCCAGCAACAACGGTTGGAATTTCTTCGAAACTGGTTTCTCCAGGAGGCGAAGAAGTCGCCCATTCGAGGGTTTTACCGCGCCATGGATTCTCTTCCACCTTAGGCCCTTTGACCCAAACCCATGCGACGTAAATCAAGTTGTACAAAAATCCTGCGCCAAGGAAGAAGGCGAAAATCGAGATTTCGAAATTCATGCCTTGCAAGTACTGCGGATAGATGGGCACCCAGCGGTTCATGCCGCGCAGTCCAATCAGGAAGAACTGTGCAAAGGTCGCGTTGAAGGCCAAGAAAATCCAAATCGCGCCAAACATTCCCCACTTGTCCTTATACATGCGGCCTGAAAACTTCGGTAGCCAGTAATACAACCCGGCAAAGAACGAAAATACCATGCCGCCGATGATGGTGTAGTGAAAGTGTCCGACGACAAAGAAGGTGTCGTGAATCTGCATGTTGACAGCGGGGTCAGCAAGGAACAACCCTGTCAATCCGCCAATCAAGAAGTTAAACATGCTCATCAGCACCAACAGGGACGGGGTGGTTAAGGTCATTCTCGACTTCCACAGGGTTCCGATGCTCACCATGTAGGCAAAGCCCGTGGGAATCGAGATCATTTCCGTGAAGAACGAGAACGGCAGGATTTCCTGGTTGCGCATCGTCGGGAACATGTGGTGCGCCCAAACCATGCCGCTGAGGATCATCACGAAGATGAGACCCATGATGCCCCATTGCCTGGCAAACAGCGACTTTTTGCCCATGACCGGCAGGATTTCCTGCCAGATTGCCAAGGCCGGAAGCACTACGATGTACACTTCAGGGTGACCGAACAACCAGAACAGCTGCAAGTACGTCAACGGACTGCCCACCGCCGTAAAGAAGGGCAAAGGCACAATGTGCGCCAGCAGTCCCAGGATGAACGTCATGATGATTTCCGGCACCCAGATGATATTGAGGATACTGACTGCCAACATGGCCCACGCATACATCGGCAGCCGGCTCCAACGCAGTCCCGGCGCCCGGTTAAAGATAATGGTGGCCGTGAGGTTTAATGCGACAATGAGCGTTGACAGCAGCATCGCAAAAACGCCGAGGTAATAAAACACGATACCGTTTGCGTCCTGCGAAGCCAGAGGCTGGTAACCGCGCCAGCCCGTTGTCCAATAACCAAGCAAGGGGCTGAGTACAACAGTGAGGTAACCATAAGGAAGAAACCACACGCTGATACCCGACAGGCGCGGAAAAGCGCTCTTGTTCGAACCAATCATCATCGGAATAAAGTAGTTGCCGAACCCGCCGACCATGATGACCGTACCGAACGAAAACATCATGATGGTGCCGTGAATTCCGACCGTAGTCAGGTATTGCTGCGGGTAGGTGAAGAACCACATGTGGTCCAACATCAACTGCACGCGCATCAGCATTGCGGCCAAACCGGCCAACAAGAATCCAAATGCGGAAAAGAAGATGTACTGCAGACCAATCACCTTGTGATTCGTGCTGTACTCCCAGTATCTGCGCCAACCCGTAGCCCGTTCGGTCCAGGTTGCGGGCAACCCGAACGTCGGCCGGATCACGCCATCCCACGTTCCTACCCCCAAAATCCAGCCCACCATGGCCGCAAACCAGCCAAAGGTCACTGACACCTGTGTGACGTAGGTGTGAACCGGGTTCGGATGAAGCAGGCTAACGAGCGTGTTGACCACGAGGAAACCGATCGCCGCAAAAATGGCTCCTCGAATCACCGGAGGCATTTTGCCGACGGGACGGTTTACTGAAGTTTGTGATTCCACAGCGGGCATCATGCTCATTCGTCTTCCTCCTTTGCTCAGGATTCAACACGTGCCGCGAAAGTGCTCAGTACGGTCAAGATCCCTGCAATTTCTTTTCTTGCTGAATCCACTTGGCAAAATTCGCGGACGACACAACGGCCATATCCGCTTCCATCCAAGGGTGTCCAGGTCCACACACCTCGGCACACTGCACGCGCGCCATCTGATTGGCTTGCGTCGACGTGATCTTAGTCGGGGTGACGTATTCATAGCGGGTCAACCCTGGGATAACGTCGGTCTTCATGCCGAATGCCGGGATCCAGAAGCTGTGAATCACATCGGCTTGCGGGTCATAGGTGTGGTTGGGCTCGTAGCTGCGAAGCACGAACTTCACCGGACGGTTGACCGGCAGCTCAAGAAAGTCGTTGCCGTTGCTGTCGACGGCCTGAGTGATGCCGTATTGGGGATAACTGAAAAACCACTCCCATTGCCTCGCCGTCACATCCACGATGAGCGGTTGTTGACCGTTTGGCCCAGGCTGGTTGATCGTGCTGAAATAGTACTGTTCGGCAGATGCCGTCGGATGGACAAACAAGAACAAGTTTGCGACCAGGCTCAAACCGAACCAGAACAAGATGAACACCTTGTTGGTCTTAAACTGGTGTTTGCTGTTCCCTGTTTCGCCGGGTTTGCGTCGGAAACGCGCGGCTCCGTAAATCAGCATCAACACGACAAACACGAAGATGGGCAACGCGATCGAGAAGATGAACGCTGCTGCCTTTTGACCACTCACGGCTGTGTTGGAAGCGACGTAAATGTAAAAGTGTGTGGCCAAGGGGTGGAGCAACCATTCTAAAACAGCGCTGAGCACAACCCACAATACGCCAAACACAACTGAGTCTCGCACTTTCTCACACCCTCTCGTTTCGCACCAAGTTCACGGTTTCATTTCAGTGGTTCCATACCTCTCCGGCGCACCGGTTAAGCAGGCAGAATGGTCAGGTTCCCAAGCATCCCCGCTCGATAGTGGACAAAGCCTTGGACGAAGCACGCGTACTGCCAATGCCCAGGCTTGTTGGGCACCGTAAAGTCCAAGCGGATGTACCCTCCCGGCATCAACGTCGGACTGAAATTGCCGTTCCCGGGTGCGGTAATCAACCACGGGTGAGGGTTGACTTCGCAATTGACAATCGCCTTGTTTGTCGCAAGGTTATCTACCGCATGGGCCTCTGAAATTGTCACATGCACGCCGTCCCAAAAATCCGTGTGGAACTGTTGTCGAACGGGCCCAAATTCACTCGGCGCGGTGTCAAAGCCCTGGCCAATCATCATTTCGTGAAAGCGATTGGGGCTGTGATTGTGGAACAGCAAACTGATGTTGTCCCCTACGCGCCACTTCATGTGATTAGGCACGTAGTAATAATCGCCGGCATATACGTGGACCAGACCCGTACTCACGGGAGTTCCGGCCATCGCCTGCACCGCTTGACCGATGACCGATTTGCCAAACAGCGCTCCTAAGCCGACGACGGCGAGTCCGCCCGTACCAACCAGAAATTGGCGCCTGCTCCAATCCACCGGATGAGGTTGTTTTATTACTTCGTCAGCCATTGATTCCCCTCCTCACGTAGTTTGGACTGTCGGCGTACCACTAGGCACTACCTTGAGTTCTACCCACATACCGATATCTTGTTGGGTATTTTTGAACTCTGGAAAGCGGTTGATAAGGTTGTCGATCCGATACGTACCTACCTGGCCAGCCACAAACTTGTAAGTTTGCGATTGCCCTGGCAACAGTCCGGGCGTCGGGTTCTCCAGAATGCTCGAAATGGAATCTCCCGCCCCTTTAAAGGCCAAATTCCCTTGCTTGTCATACACGCCAATATCCGCCGGGATTCCGCTGCTGTTGGTAAAGTCCAGCTTCACCGTATAACCTTGGGGCACGGTGAAGACTAACTGCCCGTTCGCGAAACCATCCAAATTCGCGTACGCGTTGGCAGAGTTGTAACCAGCGACGACGTTGAGGGTCACTGTCTGAGTGGCCTGGTCAATCGTCATCCAGCGTGAATTCGAGGTCGGCGGCATGGCTCCGCACCCTGTCGCCAATAGTGCAATCGTGCCGGCGAGTACGGACACCTTTCCGGGTTTAAACACTGTGCCCCCTCCTTTTGTGCCAAGTTTGAGCAAAAACAAATCAATGCCGTGCTCAAGCATCACCTCCCTTGCTAAAGAAACTCAGTCGCTTTAGCACAAGCGGCACAGGGTTTAGGAGCGCACAAATTTTCAAGTTTTTAATTTCTAAATTTTCTATATAGTTCAACAGCCCGCAAGCAACTAGTTGCACCATTTGGCAAACTCAAAGGACATGCCAATTGCAACGCTCTCATACGCGCTTATTGAACATTTTCCAATCGTTGGGAACTGAACGTACAAGGGGATTCTCGTAGTTGAAATGTCTATGTGCGGTCAGTTCAACGACTCTCACAACGCCTTCAATGTCTTTAGGATGCTTTTTTCTCTTTGTTGTAGTCGAGGGAAGACTCTCTCGTTCTCTATTGTAATTCTGTCTCTGTTTTGTCTCTGTTTTGTCTCTGTTTTGTCTCTGTTTTGTCTCTGTTTTGTCTCTGTTCTATCTCTAGTCTCTCTCTAGTTCTGTCTGTCTTTGAGTCTCTCTGTTCGAGCCATTTCTCTGTCATACCAGCAAACTCTGTAGTGCAGAAGTGAATGTGACACTTTTTTAAACCTTATTATACTCGAATTCGCAAAATCGTAAATATAATTGTTAAGATTCCTTGTGGTTTTTTATCAGTTTCGACTTGAAATCCTCTTTGTCGGTGCCGTTTTTGTCGATTCAGTAACCTAGCAAAGGATTCGTCCATACATTTTACATGAAACTTTGAGGAATACAACGTATTTTCGATTTTTATTTATCCGCAAACTTTATTCAAGTATATATTTTTGCGTTCTTATCATGACAACCTTGCCCCATCCCATGTCGCGATAACCTTGCACGACAACGAGGATCCGCTAAAGAGGCGGCACCACCACAATACCGCCAGCCTGGCGCACCATCGGCGGCAGGCTGGCGAATGCAAGCCCCAGCTGGGAACTCGAAACCAGAAAGTGCAAGGCATTAAAACCGAGCAGTCACCATTTTGCGCCGGGTGTAAAACTCCACTCCGTCGCGTCCGTTGGCATGCAAGTCCCCGTAAAAAGACTTTTTCCATCCCGAAAACGGAAAAAACGCCATGGGTGCCGGCACACCGACATTGACTCCGAGCATGCCTGCATCGATTTCCTCCCGGAACTGCCGGATGGCCTTAGCGCTGTCCGTAAAGATACAGGCCCCGTTCGCGAAATCGGATTGGTTTGCAATCGCAATGGCCTCAGCGAGGTCGTTGGCCCGAACCACGGAAAGCACCGGCGCAAAAATTTCATCCTGCCAGATTTTCATTTCCGGCGTGACGCGATCGAAGATGGTCGGACCTACAAAATAGCCGCTTCCGTCCGTCGCATCGTCAGCCCGTCCGTCCCGGACCAACAAGGCCCCTTGCTCCGCTCCGGTCTCGATGTACTTGAGTGTCCGCTCTTTGTGAGATGCCCGAATGACGGGTCCCAACAGCACATCCTCGTCGAGTCCGTTGCCGATGTTCACCTGGTTCGCAGCATCCACCAATCGCTGCACGAACTCGTCTCCAATGTTCCCGACCGTCACCACGACGGATGCAGCCATGCAGCGTTCTCCGGCAGAACCAAAAGCCGCGTTGATAATCTGAGGAATGGCTTGGTCAAGGTCGGCGTCCGGCATGACAATGGTGTGGTTTTTGGCGCCGGCCAAAGCCTGAACCCGCTTGCCGTGAGATGCGGCCGTCTTGTACACGTACTCGGCTACCGGCTGAGAACCAACGAACGACACAGCTTTGATGTCTTTGTGCTCGAGGATCCCATTGACCACGTCGTGCGCCCCGTGAACGATATTGAACACCCCGTTTGGCAACCCGGCTTCGGTAAACAGTTCGGCCAGCCGGTTGGCACAAAGCGGAGCCCGTTCCGACGGTTTCAACACAAACGTGTTGCCGCAGGCGATGGCCAAAGGAAACATCCAGGCGGGAACCATCATGGGAAAGTTAAACGGGGTAATTCCGCCGACGACGCCGACCGGATAACGGTACATGCCCGATTCCATATCTGTCGCGATGTCAGGAAGCTGCGTCCCCATCATGAGCGTCGGAGCGCCGGCGGCAAATTCGACACATTCGATGCCGCGCTGCACCTCACCGTAAGCCTCTTTGTAACTCTTTCCGTTTTCAAGGGTAATCAGGCGTGCGAGCTCGTCCCAGTGCTCGACGAGCAGTTGTTGATACCGAAACAGGATGCGCGCTCGCTTTGGCACCGGCGTCGTACTCCAAGTCTTGAACGCTTCTTTGGCCGTTGCCACAGCAGCGTCGACGTCATCGCGGGTCGACATGGGAACGTAAGCGAGCGTCTCTTCCGTTGCGGGGTTTGGCACGGCTTCTGTCACGGCGGCCGTGCTGTCCACCCATCCTCCGCCGATAAAGTTCTTTAAAACGCTTGCTCCTTGAGCTTGAGCCGTCATGAACTTGCCATCCCTTCTGTCTCAGGTTTCTGGTGATGTATTGCTGAAGTTTCATCTAGCGCCCCAATCACCGTTTGAACAATAAATTGCAGTTCCTCGTCACTGATGATAAACGGTGGACTGAGAGTCAGCACGTTGTTGAACTCCGGAACGGTGTCCCCGTTTTTCCCCACGAGCACTCCTTTACGCTTGCATGAAGCGATAACCTCTCCGATAAACCCAGGAGAAACCGGGGTCTTGGACTGTTTATCGACGACCAACTCGATGCCTGCGAGCAATCCAAAGACGCGTACGTCGCCGACGTTTGGATGGTCTTGCAAGGGCAAAAGCAGTTGTTCCAACTGCCGTCCCAATTCCCGGGACCGGGCCACGAGGCTGCGTTTTTCCATCAGTTCCAAGGTCCGCACCGCTAGGGCGCAAGATGTGGGGTTGCCGCCAAACGTGTTGACGTGGCGAAAGTGCGCATACGGTTCGGGTTCCGTAAACGAATCGAACAGTTCTGCACGTACCGCGGTTGCCGAAAGCGGCAAATATCCGCTGGTAATGCCCTTGGCCATGGTGACGATGTCCGGAGTCACCCCGAAGTTTTGGTGGCCAAACTGCTGGCCGGACCGCCCAAAACCGCAAATCACTTCATCGACGATGAGAAGCACCCCGTACTTATCGCAAATCTCGCGGACTTGTTTCATGTACTCGGGAGGAGGAACGATAACACCGCCGCCGGTGATGACCGGTTCCATAATGACGGCGGCCACCGTTTCCGGCCCCTCCCAATTGATGACTTGGTCGTACACAGATGCGCACTCGGTATGGCATGATCCGTACGTCTGTCCGAACGGACAGCGGTAGCAATACGGAGGTGCCACATGGACAAATCCAGGGGACAGGGGCTCGTATTTGATCTTTCGCTGGGCTTGGCCGGTCGCAGCCAAAGCCGCACCGGAGTTGCCGTGATAGGCGCGGTAACGGGAGATCACCTTCCAACGCGACGGTTCGCCGTTTTGGATGTGGTACTGGCGGGCCATCTTAAACGCAGTTTCGTTCGCTTCCGACCCGCTGTTGGAGAAAAACACCCGGTAGTCTCCTTGCAGCCACTCCGACAGTTTCTCCGCGAGCTGGATGGCAGGCAGATGGCTTTGACTGAGCGGGTAAAACGGCATTTGGCGCATTTGTTCGTACGCTGCATCTGCGAGTTCTTTTTCCGAGTAACCGAGGTTGACGCACCACAATCCGGACATGGCATCCACATAGCGGTTGCCGTCGAGGTCAGTGATGACAGCCCCCTCTCCGTGGGTCACCACCATCGGATTTTGACTGGCTGCATACGGTTGCATGTGGTGCCAGAGAAAGCGGCGGTCTTTTTCCACCCACTCCTTGGCATCCAACTCGTTGTCCGATCCCTGTGCGCGAGACGGCGTTTCCATCATAGCGACTCCTCCCCAAGGGCACTGTTCCCATTTGTCTCTATCGTAACTCACCTCAAGCGCTTGAAAATACCTACACAATGTATGGCGGTAACTATAAAACTTCATACATTTCGTCGTCAGACACGCCATTTTTTCGCGGTCCGTTTGAGCTCTCGGCAGGGTTCACGCCACGCTTCTTTATCCGTTCCGCTGATACACGACCTTGCCGTCAATCAGGGTGACGTCCACTTGCGCCTCGGCAATTTGATGAGGTTCCAAGTGCAAAAGCGGCGTATCGAGGACGATGACATCGGCCAATTTGCCGGTCTCTAGACTCCCCTTGATGCCTTCCTCAAAACTGGCGTACGCGCCGTGCACTGTAAACATTCGAAGTGCGTCGAACAGGGAAATCCTTTCACTGTCCCCCGTACTTTGTCCCGATTCGGTCATCCGCGTCATGGCCGTGGCAATACCTCGCAAAGGGTTGACGTTTGTGATGGGCGCGTCGGACCCACCCGCGGCCACAATGCCTTCCCTGACGTACGATCCGGTCGGAAACATGGTCAAAACGCGCTCTTCCCCGTAGTTTTTGAGGTAACCGTCGCCAAACTCGTGAAGAAACGCCGGATTGGGAATGGGCACGATGCCAAGGGCCTTGATTCGTTTCATTAAATCCGGCGGGACCATGCCCGCGTGCTCGATGCGGTGGCGGTGGTCCGGGCGGGGCGACTTGGCAATGGCTTGTTCGATGCAGTCGATCATCATTTCAACGGCACGGTCCCCGATGGCGTGCGCCGTGATCTGCCACCCCTGTTCGTGGGCCTGCCCCAAAATCCGGTTCACTTCTTCCTGAGGATAGTACTGGATCACGCTGTAATCCGGCATGCTGGTATACGGTTGACGGGTAGCGCAGGTCGGCCCGCTGCTGCTTCCGTCCAAAAAAAGTTTGGCCGGACCGATGCGGTACCGTTCGTCGCCAAGGCCGGTGTGAATTCCAGTTTTCAAGATGTCGTTGACGTATTGATCGGAGTGGTTAAGCGACGAATACATCGCGTAGATCCTGGTTTTCACCTCTCCCCCGCTGGCGGCGCGCTGCAGCACGCGATGGTGAGACGGTCCGTATCCCCCCGCCTCGTGAACGGACGTGATCCCGAAGCGGTGAAAGTGTTCATCCGCGATTTTTAAACCTTCCATCAACTCGTCTTCGTCAAAGCCCGCCGTTTCAAACATCTGCATGTGAGCGGCTTCCTTCAACAGGCCGTTGGGTTCGCCGCCTTCGGCGCGCTCAATTTTCCCTCCTTCGGGGTCGGGCGTGTCGGCGCGGATGCCGGCCAATTCCAAGGCCTTGCTGTTACACACAGAAATGTGCCCGCAGGTGCGAACCAAAATGATAGGGTGTTCCGTCGATACCGCGTCGAGCTCAAAGCGCGTCGGATGGCGCTTTTCGAGCAATTTCGTGTCGTTATAGCCCCAGCCGCGAACCCAGCGTCCTGGGGGAGTCGACGCTGCCTGGCGCCCCAGCCGGTCGAAAATGTCTTGAAGGGACTCGACGTTGTGTTTGCAATCTGCACTGAGTTGATTGGTCCCGTACATGGTGAAGTGCAAATGGGCATCGATGAACCCAGGCAAAACCGCTTTTCCTAAGGCGTCAATAACGGTCGTCTCAGGGCCAATCCAACTTGCTGTCTCCTCCTCGTCCAACACGGCTGCAATGCGGTTCCCGACCATGGAGACAGCCGACTTCACGTCGTTGTTTTTGTTCATCGTAAGAACCTGGCCGTTGCGAATCAAGACATCTGCATACACTTCAACACACCCCATTTGTGAGTATTCATCGTCGGTCATTCGTCGTCGGTCATTCGTCGTCGGTCATTCGTCGTCAGTTACGATTTGTAAGTCATCATAGTATTCCGAATATACTATCACAGTTAGTATAAAAGAAGAACCGCAACACAGGCACTCCCAATTTTCCCACCCCAGAGGTCGCTGTTGCATTTTGAGTTCTGTCGTGTTTCGATTTGGCGTCGCTTGTTTCACATGGAGACGAATCAGCACTAGTTGGGCACGTCGTCGGCTCATTGCAGCGCGGATAAATACGGCCCCAGTTTGACTGAGTGCATACGCACACCCCAGCTCGGCATTTCTGCAAATCCTATCAGAAAATTTGGTACAAAAATTGCTTTTATCTGTTATAGAGAACTCCGATCCCCGGAGTCGAAAAGGAGGGGGGCCTATGGCAGGGCGTGAATCTCAAGTGCCCACCCAGGCAGTATTTTCTGGACCATCCACTTATGTTGGCGGACAGTGGTCAACGGGCAGCAGCATCCCCGTTCAGGACAAATTTACCGGTGCGGAAATCGGACGCATTGACGAAACCCACCGCGAGCAAGTCGACGCCGCAGTCGCTTTTGCCGAGCAGTCGTTTCAGCAAACCCGGCTGAGCCCGTTCGAACGCTACGAACTCCTGCGCAAGACGGCAGACTGGATTCGAGAGCGCGAACCGGAACTGCTTCGCCTTCTGATTGCCGAGGTTGGAAAAACCTACAAAGACACTAAAGTAGAAATTGACCGGGCCGTGCAAGCCTTTTTATTCTCAGCTGAAGAAGCCAAGCGCATCGGCGGCGAAGTCCTGCCGGTAAATGCCATTCCCGGAGCCGAATCGAAAACCGGATTTGCCATGCGCGTTCCGAAGGGCGTCATTGCGGCCATCACCCCGTTTAACTACCCGTTTTTACTGGCTGCCCACAAAGTGGGTCCAGCCATTGCAGCAGGAAACACGGTGGTTTTGAAACCCGCCCCGAACACTCCGTTCAGTGCGGCGTTCATGCTGCAAGGGCTGCTGGAATGCGGCATGCCGAAAAATCACGTGCAACTCGTCCAAGGTGGTGCTGCACCTGGCCAAGCCTTGTTGGAAAACCAGTCGGTACGCATGTACACCTTCACCGGAAGCGCACTCGTGGGGGCTTACATTAAAGCGCAAAGCGGCCTTCGCCCCGTGGTCTTGGAACTCGGGAACAGTTCGCCCAACATCGTTTTGGCTGACGCCGATCTCGACCTTGCGGCCGACTTGTGCGGCAAGCGGGCCTTTACCGCTGCAGGACAAGCCTGTATCTCAGTTCAACGCATACTCGTTCAAAGAAGTGCCTGGGACGCCTTTGTGCCCAAGTTGCAAGAAGTCGTGAACCAGTTGAAAGTGGGGGATCCGTCAGACCCGCAAACGGATGTTGGACCCATGATCAGCGAACGAGAAGCCTCCAGGGCCCGCCAGTGGGTGGAGGAAGCCGTTGCTGACGGAGCCAAAGTCATTTGCGGAAATCGCCAGGACGGGGCATTTTTCTACCCTACCCTGCTGACGGATGTGTCCCCGCAGCAGCGCGTGTGCCGCGAAGAGGTGTTTGCGCCAGTCGCGGTGCTGATTCCCTTTGACCGCCTTGACGAAGCCATCGCGATCGCCAACGACACCGCGTACGGGCTGCAAGCAGCCGTCTTTACGCGCTCGATGCCCGCCATTATGAAGGCGTGGAAAGAACTCGAATTTGGCGGCATTGTCATCAACGATACGTCCACCTTCCGCTCGGACTTGGCCCCGTACGGCGGCGTCAAAAACAGCGGTTTGGGCCGGGAAGGTCCGCGTTACGCCGTCGAAGCCATGACGGATTTGCGCGTTTTGATTTTGGATGGAATGGAAGGAGAGGGTCTGTTGTGAAACTGCAAAATCAAGTCGCCATCATCACGGGTGCGGCGTCCGGCATGGGCAAAGCCGCGGCTGAATTGTTCAGCCAGGAAGGTGCGCATGTCGTCATCGTCGACCTGCCGGCTTCCCAAGGCGAGCAAGTGGCAGCGGCCATTCGCGACAATGGCGGGAGCGCTGAGTTTTACGGGGTGGACGTCACCGAACCAAGCCAAGTGCAGGGGATGGTCGAAAGCGTCTACACCAAACACGGCAAAATTGACATCATGTACAACAACGCGGGAATTCCGATGGCCTTCACACCTATTGAAGAAGTCGACGACGCGTATTACGACCGGCTGATGGCTGTCAACGTCAAAGGCGTGTTTGCGGGCAGCCGGGCCGTCGTGCCGTTGATGAAAAAGGCCGGACGCGGCGTGATTTTGACGACGGCTTCTACAGCCGGACCCCGACCGCGGCCAGGTCTCAACATTTATTCGGCATCCAAAGGGGCCGTCATCGCATTGACAAAGGCACTGGCTCTGGAACTCGCGCCGTACGGAATCCGGGTCAACTGCCTCAATCCGGTTGCGACCGATACACCCATGTTAAAAGGCTTCATCGGCAATCAGGATCTTGAACAAGGGCGGCAGCGGTTCCTCGACACAATCCCGCTTGGACGGCTGGCGCAGCCCATGGACATCGCCCAGGCCGCACTGTTTTTGTGCACGGACGCAGCCGCTATGATTACAGGAGTGGACTTGGAAGTGGATGGCGGGCGCTCCGTCTGATGACCTGAGGCCTTTCGTTTTGCTATCATGGCAGTAGCCCATTCAATCTGGACGAGAACGGGTTCCGGTGGCGGAAACGGGTCAGTGCGGGTCAATGGAACGGTCAGTGGCTCAATGAAACGGTCAGTGTGGCTGAACGAAACGGTTGGTGTGGGTCAATGAAACGGTCGGTGGTTAAATGGAACGGTTGGGTGTAGCTGAATGGAACGGATGAATGGACCCATTCGCGTAGCGGACTTGCTTGCGCGACCCGTGTTTCAAAAGGCTCAGTTGGCAGCTGGAAAGGATGGATTGGACCGGGAAGTTCGCTGGGTTCACATTCTCGACGTATCCAATGTGGGCAGTTTGATTCACGGGCGCGAATTGGTCCTCACCACCGGCATCGGCTTTGGCGCCAGCGTGGAGGGGTTTCGCGCCTATTTGCAGCAATTGATTGACGCGGGAGCGTCCGGCCTTTGCATTGAACTGGGCGACAACATTGCCGGCATTCCTCAACCCATCCTGGCATTAGCCGACTCCAGTCACTTTCCGCTGATCGTCTTCCCGACCGAAGTCCGCTTCGTCGACATTACCCAGGACGCTCATGGCCTGATTCTCAGCCGCCACCACAAACTGCTCGACGACCTTGAACAAGTCGCCCGGGAACTGCAGCGGTTCACGGTACATACGGGCAGTGTCAAGCGCATGTTGGCGTTCCTTGAGCAAGTGGTGGGTGCCCCTGTCCTATACGGACGCTTCGGACACCCGCCCATCACAGTGGACTCCCGCCGCACCCTCCCACCTCTCGATGACGCGTGGTTGAGCGAGTTGTCCATCCCGGACCCCTTGCTTTCGCAAAGCGTTGTCGAGCTGCCGAAACACTGGCAGCAAGACAGCACCGATAAACGCGTACTGGTCGTACAGCCCGTGGTGGTCCTTGGCATGACGCGCGGGGTGTTCGGTTTTGTCAGCGATCCGGATACCGTCGGCGAATACCTGCTGCTCATTCTGGACAAGGCGGTCAGCGCACTGGCACAGGACGAGTTTCACCGTTTGGCCCTCGTGGAAAGACAGCTGTTTTTTGAACAGGACTTGGTCGAGCAAATGGTCAGGGGCGAGACGAACGTCCTTCCTTACAAGGTTGAACTTCAGGGTGATCGGCGTGAACACGGGTCCGCCATGCGGTCAAAAGGCGTCCCGCAATATTGCGTCGCCGTCATCTCCGCAGCCCTGATCCCGCCAAATCTCCATGAGTCCAACGACGAAGAATGGTTCACTTTGCGCACCGAGCTGTCCATGACGGCGCGTCTTGCCTTTCAAAGCCAAGAACTTCGCCCGTATGTGGCAATTCGCGGCCAGCGCATTGTCGTCGTTGTGGAGTCACCCGCAAAGTCTTTGGGTAAAGACCCCACACCGCAAGTGAAACGCGCCATCCAGCACCTCCAAGAGGCGTTGAGACAAAGCGGAACACAAATGACGCAGCACGTCCCTGCGGGAATTGGACAAGCCGCCAAAGACCCCGGAAGCATCAAACAAAGCTATGAGGAGGCTCTTTTGGCTCTGTACATTGCAGAGCGTTCCCTGGATTCAGAAGGCTTCCATCTCTCGAGGCAGGAACCCGGCTCGGCGCAATCCGCAGTGCAGACCGGGGCCGGGAATATCGTTGCGTTTCAAGAAGCAGGCATCTACCGTTGGTTTGCCCTCTTTCAACCGGAGCAAGGAAGCTTCCATCTGGCGGACAGCGACCTCGCGACGGTGGTGGCCTATGACCAAAAGCACCAGACCAACCTGTTGCAAACGCTGAAAACCTATCTTGATTGCAACATGTCCAAACAGCAAACCGCTGACGCTCTGTACATTCACCGCCAAACCCTGTATCACCGGTTGGAGCAGATTGAAAAACTGCTTCCCGTCGACTTGCGCGACCCCAAGAGCCGCCTGTCTGTACATGTTAGTTTGTACTATCACGAGCAGAAACAAAACCAACGGCCCAGCCGCTCATAGCTCATCGTCGGGTTCGACAAACCCGCGAGGCCCCGTCAAAACTTTACCGCTTGCGACAGTACCTCACCGACTTTACCGTGAATGACCACGTCGGCTTTCGAATCAAAATCCGTTTCATCCAGATTAACAATGGCCAACTTCGTCTTATCGCGCCGGACATACTCCGGCAGGTCCGCTACTGGATACACAGTCAGGGACGTGCCAAGCACCAGCATCAAATCGCACTGCTGAACGGAGATGGCGGCGTACTCGTAATGGCGAACGTTTTGTCCAAACAAAACCGTGTCCGGGAACAAGATGGTGTCGCACTCCTGACCCTTCGGATTCATCCAGTGGCACCGTGGGACCTCTTCGGACAAAATGTACTCTAGACCGTATTCCGAACGGCAGCGCGGACAGTACGCCGTTTTAATGCTGCCGTGCAGCTCGTAGACGTGGCGGCTGCCCGCTTCCTGATGCAAGCCGTCGACGTTTTGGGTGTAAATCGCAATGTCCTTGCCCATTTTCTCCAAGTCCGCCAATGCAAGGTGCCCAGGGTTTGGCTTGGCCGACAGGTACTCTTCACTCATGAATCCCAACTTGAATTTCGGCCAAAACTCCTCGGGGTGTCTTTTCAAATACCCATCAGACATCGACTCCATCAGGTCCTCGTCCTGCCACACCCCCGTTGGCGAACGAAAATCGGGAATTCCCGACTCCGTACTCATTCCCGCACCACTGAGAACCACGACGGAACGGCTGGAAAAAAGCAGCCTTTTGAGCTCATCCACCGACGCCTCGTTTGTCACCGGCCTGATCACTCCAATTCTCGGGCTACGCCTGCTGCGTCATGACGCGGTCGGCGGTTGCCGCCAGATAGTAAACCATCTGTAAGACCGCCTCAGCCATCGCATCGTTTTGTGACTGTGCGACGCCCAAGGTATTGAGTTCCATCCCTTGCCACTTGGCCGCCAGGATGGCCCTGTAGCGGACTGTGCCATCGACTGCGGTCAACGAAACCGCATCTTCTTTCAGCAGCGAAAGCTTGGGAAAGAGCCCGAGAGCCTGGCACATGGCAGCAGCTGCAGTCGTGCCGTGTCCTTTGGCCGAGTGGTTTTGGCTTTGTCCGTCCTGCCACTGCATCGAGACGGCAACTCCGTCTGCCACGGAGGTCGCGGTTGCCCTTGCCTCGCTATACCTTTGCGCAAGGCCCAATTCCTCCCGAATCAGCAGTTCCAGGGACGTCCCAGCTTGTTCAAACGAAAAGCCGTCAAGTTCCGCCCGTTTGATGCGGGCAAGGATCTTAGCAACAGCTGCGGGCGGCGCCGTCAAACCAAAGGACTGTAGTTGGTACAGTACATTGCTTTCGCCGGACAGTTCCGACACGAGTACCCGCCGCTCGTTGCCGACGGATTGAGGAGGGATGTGTTCGTACAGCTCAGGATTCCTCAGAATCGCGCTGACGTGAATGCCCGCTTTATGCGCAAATGAACTGTGCCCCACGAACGGCTGATTGCCAACGGGTGTCTTACGGGCGATCTCGTACAAACGCTGAGACACTTCGTGCAACCCTTGCAGTTGATGTTCCTGCACGTGGCAAGGGACCTTCATCTTGAGCACCAAGTTGGGAAGAAGCCCGCACAAGTCCGTATTTCCGGTGCGTTCTCCAAACCCGTTAATCGTCCCCTGCACCTGAACTGCGCCCGCTCTCACCGCGGCCAAGGAATTCGCCAAAGCGACGCCGCTGTCGTTATGCGCGTGAATGCCGAGCGGTCCAAACCCTTTCGCGGCAACTTCTTCGACAATCTTGGCGACCTCGTCGGGCAATGACCCGCCATTGGTATCGCATAAGACGAACCAATCGGCCCCTGCCTGTTTTGCAGCATCGAGGCAGCGCAGCGCGTACTCCGGATTGCGCTTGTACCCGTCAAAAAAGTGCTCGGCGTCAAAGATGGCTTCGATCCCGTTTTGCTTTAAAAACTCAATGGTATCGAAGATCATGGCGAGGTTTTCATCCAAGTCCGTCCGCAGGGCTGCCTCGACGTGGAAATCCCACGTCTTCCCCACCACCGCACAGTGCTTCAACCCTGTCTGAAGAACCATCTGCGTGTGCACGTCGTTTTCAATGCGTTGACCTTTGCGTCGAGTGCTCGTGAAGGCAACCACACGGCTGTGCTTTAAGGGCAGGTCTTTGACCCTGTCAAAAAACGCTAGGTCCTTCTCGTTAGAACCGGGCCATCCTCCTTCAATATAATCGATTCCGAAATCGTCCAAAAGCCGGACGACCTCCAATTTATCAGAAACCGTGAAACTGATGCCCTCACCTTGCGAACCGTCTCTCAATGTTGTGTCGTACACGATTACTTTGTCCACTTGGTCACCTCTTTGTTTGGTCTGATCGGGTGTGCGCTCCGGTTAAAAACAGAATTTTCAAAAATAAAAACGCCCTTCATCCGACCCGGACGAAAGACGTTCTTTCGCTATACCACCGGAGGTCACTAAACTACAATAACCTCGACTCTGTATCGGGAGTCCCCGGCTGGCGCTACTGCACCTTTGGGTGCCATCACGCAGCGGCTCAGAGATGATTTTCAACTGGCAGTCACAGTCGAGACTCACACCATTTCGTCTCGCTCTCTGGCAGTTTTACCAGTCTACTCGTTCTCTTCATTGCTTTCCTATTTCCACAATTGAAAATATTATAACGAAACATATGCCGTCAAGCAACGTGCGATTCCACATTCCCAAGCGATGTAAGCGTTATTATTTTGTCGCCGGTGTGACAAATTGCACATCTTGCACTCCACAATCAGCGTATCGTCAATGGCGAAGATAAATGACGAACCAAACGTCAACTACTACATCATCCTTATGGGATGAACCAGGAGGAAAAATTCGATGAGTGAATTTAAATCTACAGTCAACGCAACCGAGTATCCGCCGCACTTGAAACACAAGGTCATTTTTGAAACCTTTGACGGTTTGAATCCCGGAGAAACCATGCTGCTCGTCAACGACCACGACCCAGTCCCTCTGCAATACCAGTTCAAGCTCGAGCGGCCTGACTTGTTCACGTGGGAATACATTGAGCGCGGTCCGGAGTGGTTTCGCATCAAGATTGGGCGCGTGAACGCCTAATGGCGCGCATTCAATGGTTGCCGGTAGGCCATGTAACCCATGGCTACCGGCGAGTCTTCGTCGTAACTGCAGAGGGTGCACCGTCTCAGGTCATCTCTATTGCCCCAATGGGGTACGAATTGGTATACCGGGCCATGGAAAAAGCGGGTGACGCAGGCGTGTCCGATCCGTCCTTGCTGCTTGGCCTCTCGATGGTCATCGACCTTTTGTTCAGTGAAGAGGCCTGGCAGGCCAGTGACGACGGGTACCTCGCCGTCCGTCCTCGTCCAGAATCGCTGGACCATCTGATAGACGTACAGACCTACTTAGCAGCAGTCAAACAGCAGTATTTCGATGTCGAAGCCGTACAGACAAGGGGGTAATGGGGTTGGCCGACATTTTACAACTCAGTGAGACGGCTATCAAAATTTCGGTGGACATCCCGGATGCCCTGTCCATGGTCAACGAGGCGGCCGCAAACGTCGAAGGTTTTGCCCACGACATCGCGGTCATCTACGAGAAAATGCCGTTGTTCGATTACACGAATTTCTGTTTTTACGCCTACAACAGTGCACAGTTGTTCCAGCGCATGCTGGGAATGGACCCCCGGGAGTATACGTCGTTTTCGCTGGATGCACCGGACGGGTTCTTTTACACCCTCTACGGGGGAATGGCCGCGTTGTACCCGCAGGCGCAATCGGTGTTGGCAGAAGAGAAGTGAGGGGTTAGCATGAGCAACTGGTCCGTGAATTTGGAAACGGAAGAATACGTTGAAAACCGGGACTTAATCGTTGAGGACGCAGTCTCAGCTATTCTCGAGACCGGTCCGGGGTATTTCGTAAACCTGGCTGTCGCACCAAACCACGGCAACCCCGACGACTACCTCGTCCCGGCTCTCAGGCAACGCCTGGGAGACGACCTGAGGATTCGCTTTATCGACCAATGCGGGTGCGGAGGGTACGTATACAGGGTGCATCGCCCGTGAGTGCGAGAGCCCATCCGCAGTCAATCCGTACGGGGCGGACGCGGATTTTTCCAGGCCACAGATTCTTTCAAACCCTGGATTTTTTAAACCATGAGGGTTCACCGCAGTGCTGTCCAGAGCGGTGAACCTTTTGCTTGTTTGTGAACTTTTTGCATGGAACGCAGCATGCGACTTTTTGACCTGATTCTGCTCTACATTCTGTTTCGAATCGTCAAGTTTTTCTTTTTCCGGCGCTGATTCAAGCGCTGACTTCGGCATTTGGCGGCGTTGCTTCGATGTTGAGCCGGTGCCCGGCCTGCCCTCGCGCCGATCGGTTCAGGGGCCATCCTGCTACCGCACGGGTCGCTTTAAGTCGCAATACGCTGTCAACCCGCCGGCGCTCGACGCAAATTGGACGGCGCGGATTACAGCTTGTGCCAACACTTCCGCAGACAAAGCGCCCACCGCATCCACACTGGCGTCAATGCCTCCAGTTGCAGCCGCAAATACGGTGTCCCCGTCATACATGGTATGGACCGGATAAATGGTCCGGGCCAGCCCGTCGTGCGCCATTTGTGCCACCTTATTGGCCTGCGTCTTATTGAGGTTCGCGTTGCTTGCCACTACGGCAATGGTCGTGTTCGATCCCGGTGGAATCGGCGCAAACGACTGCGCTGCCAACACCCTCGTACTGTCGAGGAATCGGCCCTCGTCGTCCAAAGGACCCGCAATGACGGTTCCGTTTTTGGGATTGCGAACCTCCCCTACGGCGTTCACGGCCACCATGGCTCCGATCACCAAGCCGTTTGGCAGCGAAATCGCAGCGCTGCCGAGTCCGCTTTTCATCGCCCGGTCAAATCCAGCCATTTTACCCACCGTCGCTCCCGTTCCCGCCCCGAAATTCCCCTGCAGCACAGGACTTGAACTCGCAGCTTGAGCCGCTCGGTAGCCCATGTTTGCGTCAGGGCGAACCCGTCCATCCCCAATGGCCAAGTCGTACAGCACGGCTGCAGGCACAATAGGGACGACTGCAAATGTGGTGTTTAGCCCAATTCCTTGTTCCTCGAGGTAACGCATGACGCCCGTAGCGGCATCGAGGCCAAAGGCGCTCCCTCCAGACAGGCAGATGGCATGAACTTCGCTGACCAGGTTCGTCGGAGACAGCAAGTCGGTTTCCCGCGTTC
The DNA here is from genome assembly GCF_021739485.1 of Alicyclobacillus tolerans. Classification (GTDB taxonomy): domain Bacteria; phylum Bacillota; class Bacilli; order Alicyclobacillales; family Alicyclobacillaceae; genus Alicyclobacillus_K; species Alicyclobacillus_K tolerans_A. Next base: position 71,950 of record NZ_JAJFNK010000012.1, on the reverse strand, counting down.
CCGGCGCTGACCCTCTCACGTCTACCCCGCAAACGGCAGGCGCGTCCATGAGTACGACGGTACACCCCGTCAAAGCCGCGTCGTCTTGGGCGTGTCCCACCCTAATCCCTGGAACGTCCACAATGGTGTGAACCTCTTTCATCCGGGTAAGCCCCCTCCTTCGATATGCCTACAGATCGGTGTTTCTATAGGATCTGAGTTTCTATGGTTCTGAGTTTCTACGGACCGACATCTCTATGGTTCGGCGTTTCAACGGAACGAAGTTTTAACGGATCGAAGTTTTATGGTTCGCGTTTCTATTGAATGGTTGCGATGCTTCCGTCAGAATATACATAAACCCTACAGGAGCGATGCACCATGACGCAAATTGCCGCCGTGATCCTCGCAGCAGGTATGTCTAAACGGATGGGACATCCAAAACAACTCATGCAACTGGGTGGAAAACCTTTGTTTGTTCACGCCGTTGAACTGGCGCACAGAACCGGACTCAGTCCCATCGTTGTCGTCGTTGGGCCGCATCAAGACAAACTGGCGCAACACCTACAGGGTTTGCCAGTCAAGCTCGCAGCAAACCCATCGTTCGAAAGCGGTATGGCAAGTTCTCTAAGCGCGGGCATCCGCGCACTTCAAAACGAATCCTTTGCCGCAGCAGCCTCCGTTGAGGCAGCAACATCCCCTGATACCGCAACGTCCCGTGATACAGCAGCCTCAATCGAAGCAGCTTTTGTCTTTTTGGCCGACCAGCCGTTCATCCCGGACTTCGTCATTGCCGAACTCACACATGCCTACCGTCAGCGGCGCCAAGAGGGCATCCGCATCGTCCGCCCCCGCTACGCAAACCAAGCAGGTCACCCAGTCTTGTTCGACGCCCAAGTGTTTCCTTCGTTGCTCGGCGTCACCGGAGACGAAGGAGCGCGAAGCCTCATCGCGCGCGAAGCGGACCGCGTGGCTTACGTCCCGTTCGACAACGAACTTTGGGGGATGGACATCGATACCCCAGAGCAGTGGTCAACCGCTCAGGAGGTCTTTGAGAAAGGCAGTCCTTAACCGGCGCTTTGTGCCCGGCGAAGTTGAATCAACTCGGCGGCTACGCTCACGGCAATTTCGTCGGGGCCGTCTGCCCGGATATTCAGCCCGACTGGCGAATGGATGTCGCCTGGGACCTCGTCCACTTCTAACAGGCGCGACGTGCGCAGGCGCGGGCCCAGTACTCCCAGGTAGCGCAGCGATTTGGCGCGCAAGAAATTGACCCAAACGCGATCGGACTGAAAACTGTGCGTCATGACCAGCGCATAACTTCCAGACGGGACGTCGACGCGTTGTTCAGCTTGTTCGGGCCGGCTGTCCACCAGGCGTTTTGCAGCAGGAAAAAGGGCTTGGTCAAGGCGAACCGGACGGTGGTCGACGACCGTGACTTCAAAGCCGATTTTGGCCAACAGATCGACCATAGGCTCAGCGTCCGGACCGGCACCGAAAACAAACATACGCTCTTTCGGAAGCAGGCGGTCGAGGTAAATCAGCTCGTCTTCTTCTCGTAAGGAACGACTGGATTGTTTGCCCTTGTGGAAATCCTCAAGTTCTTGCTTCGCAAAGGTGAGAAACGTGTCACTGACTTCTTCGCCGAACGCGTTCACAAAGGCCTCGCCGTCGTACATCAGATACCCCGCGCGCGGACCCTTCTCTTTGTGGAGGCGGCGCAAGGTCGAGACGGTTTTGCCCTCGCCCAAAGCGTCGAGCACCTGCGTCCAATACATGGTGGCAGGACTTTGGGCGGACCAGTTCAACGGTTCAATCAAGACGTCGATAATTCCGTTGCATCCTGCCCCTCTCCCCCAGGTGAGGTCGTCTTCAGCCGTCATGTCGTACTGGAACACAAACGGTTGACCGTCCTTTTGCGCTTGCTCTGCGCGCAGCCCCAAATCCGCTTCCAAACAGCCTGCGCTCAGCGTTCCTCTGTACTGGCCGGACTGCAAAAACAGCATTTTCGCGCCTTCTCGGCGGTATGCCGACCCTGCTACGGCAACGATGGTCGCCAATACAGCCTGGCCTTTGTTGTTTCGGATTTTTTCGATGGCTTCCAGAATTTCATTCATGTTTGTCATACCTCCATCTTTTGGCGTCGAACCTCTCGACGGGAGTGATGGTGCTCTAGGTGTCGCCAAACCCTCTGCAGGCTTGCCCAATTGTGTGCGGGAAACACCTCGTCAACACAAGACTCCAACACCTTCACGCCGCGCGCAATCGGCTGATAACCGGGGTCCCCCAACAAGGGATTGAGCCAGACGATCCGGTGAGACAGGCGGGCCAGTCGGACCATTTCGGACTCAAGGCGCTCCAAGTTGCCCGTATCCAATCCATCCGATGCGATGAGTGTCAACGCGTGGTGGCGAAGCGCCTGTTTGGCAAAGTTCATGTTGAAATCGGCCATGGCTTCAGCCAGACGAGTTCCTCCCGAGAAATCCGGCACCGCACTCGAGACCGAAGCCAACGCGGAGTCGGCGTCTTTTGCCTGTAAAGCCTTCGTAATACGCGTCAGGCGAGTGCTAAACACAAAGGTTTCTACAGGCGTGCCCGCCATGGCCATCGCATATGCGAACCGGAGCAACATCCGGGAATAGGGGTCCATCGAACCGCTCACGTCGCAAATGATGACAACCGGACGCGGTTTCACCAAGGTACGACGCCGTGCAATTTCAAAGTACTCTCCTCGCGTCATTCCCCGCCGCAGCGTCGCTTGCAAATCAAAGGTGCGCCCGGTGCGGCTGACCTGTTCACGCCGTGTGCGCTTTTGCAAAGGCGGCATGGTAAACTGCCAGCGTTTGACTTCTTCCAGCTCCGCGGGGGTCATCTGGCCAAAGTCCTTTGTCCGCAGCATTTCCTGGCGGCTGCTGGCGCCCTTGAGCACGACTTCAAACGGATCGCTTTCGTCCCCATGGCCTTGCTCCGGCGTATCCCTGCGCCCCATCCAGATGACGTCCGGGCGGCGGTGTTTTTCGGAACGGCGGTTCATGACGTTGGCCATCAAGGTATTTTGGGCCAGCCACGGGTCTTTCGACGACTTCAACCACAACCAGAACTGTTGCCAAGCGAGTTCAAACAGCTCTTTTTGCTGAGGTTGCCGGACGACCACAGCCGCGACCGCATCCCTGCACACCGCGGGGCTTTCCAGGCCGACCTGGCTGATAGCTGCCAACACAAGGTGTTCCTCGTCCGGCCCGAGGGCAAAACCCAATTTTCTAAGGGCCCGCAAAAAAGCCAAAAGGTTGTGGATCGAAAGGTCATCGCGGTGGACAGGGTTTACGCCAGCCACATCAGAACGGGATTCCAACTAAATCACCCCGATTTCCTGAAGCAGGCTTTTGACCGTCGGACCTCCGGAAGGGCTTGGTTTGAGCAGAAAATCAAAATCGTCCCGGTACTTCAACAGGCACCCCAGCGTTTCCTCCACCCGGTTGGGGTCGAGATTCGTCGTACCCAAAGCGGCTAAAGCCTGCCCCCAGTGAATGGTTTCCGCGACCCCAGGGCGTTTGAACAGGGGTTCCTCGCGCAGGCGCTGCACGAAGCCACACACCTTGGCGCTGAGTTCCGCCGTCAATTCAGGAACTTTTTTTAATAGAATTTGATACTCCTTGTGAAAATCCGGATATTCAATCCAATGGTATAAACAGCGCCGCTTCAACGCGTCGTGGACTTCCCGCGTGCGGTTGCTCGTCAAGACGATAACCGGCTTTTCCGCGGCGCAAACCGTACCGAGCTCAGGAATGGTTACTTGGAACTCCGCCAGCAGTTCCAACAAAAATGCTTCGAATTCCTCGTCGCTGCGGTCCACTTCGTCAATCAACAAAACCGGGGCAGGGCCGCTTGGGTCAATCGCTTGCAGCAGCGGGCGCCGCAGCAAAAACTCAGGTCCGAACAACTCCGATTCCAACCGCTGTGTCCACTGCGCCCGGGCATCCGCATCTTCTCCATTCGCGAGGCTTTGCTGTGCGGACTCGTTGACGCGGATATGCAGCAACTGCTTTTGATAATTCCATTCGTACAGGGCACTTTGCCGATCGAGTCCCTCATAGCACTGAAGACGCACCAGCGGCCTTTCCAAAGCCGCCGCAAGCACCTTGGCGACTTCCGTCTTTCCGACTCCCGGCTCGCCCTCAAGAAACAAGGGACGTTCCAGGGCGAGCGTCAGAAACAATGTGGTGCAAAGCGCCTGGTCCGCAATATAGCCGTGCTCTGCCAGGACTTGACCCACTCCATCGACATCGCGAAACGGATTGTTCAGAACCATTCCTCCCTTTTCCCGCAGCAGCGCCACGCAAAACACACGGCAAACAAAGCGCAGGGCCGCCAGGGTCAACGCCCCGGCGACCCTGCCTAAACGCTTTGTTATGCGTTCAACAAACGCTTCAGCGCGCGGGCAGTGTGCACCACACAGAGGTTCCTGCGATACTCTTCAGAAGCGTACAAGTCCCCGGCAATACTGCCATCCACCGCGGCGAATTTGGCCGCTTCGTCAATGGCAGCTTCCGTAAACGCATGGCCCATCAAAGCGTCTTCGACTGCTTTTGCGCGGTACGCCACATCGGCAGCACCCGTCATCCCGACCCGGACGTAATTCACGGTTTGGTCGGCGGCGACAGCCACGACGGCCGCTACACCGACAACTGCATAGCCGGACGCCGGATGCGGAACCTTTTCGTAGACCTGCATCGCCCCAGCCGGGGGCAGTTTGAATTTGACGTTCGTGACCATGCTGTATTCGGGCAGCGCCGTCACCATGGGCCCGATGAAGAAGTCTTCCACGCCGATGACTTCATTCCCATCCGGAGTCGCTACAGCAAACTCCGCGTCGAGAGCCAAAGCCACCGCTGGCAAATCCGATGCCATGTCGGCATGCGCGAGGTTGCCTCCCACTGTCCCCCGGTTGCGAACTTGAATGTCGCCAATCTGGCTTGCCGCCTGGACCAAGACAGGAAGCTTCTCCTTCACCAAAGTGCTGCTGGCCACTGCGGCATGAGTCGTCAATGCGCCAATGGCAATCGCGTCCCCCACCTGTGCAATGCCGTGAAGTTCGGCGATTCTTCCTATGTCAATCAATTTTGCCGGAGATGTCAGCCTTAGCTTCATCAGCGGCAGCAAGCTGTGACCTCCAGCGAGCAGCTTGCCGTCTCCCCCAGCAGACTGCAGTTTTTCAATGGCTTCAGCGACGGACTCGGCCCGATCGTACGCGAATGTGCTTGGAATCACTGCGCATCCCTCCCTTTATGGATGGCCTGCCAGACCCGCTCTGGCGTCATCGGCATGTCAAGGTCCTTGATTTGGTACGGAGACAAAGCGTCAATCACGGCGTTGACCACGGTGGGAGTCGACGCAATCGTGCCCGTCTCCCCGATGCCTTTCACGCCCAGCGGATTGCGCGGCGCCGGGGTCTCTGTGAAGGCCGTTTCAAAGTTGTTGAAAAAGCGCGCTTTGGGCATCGCATAGTCCATAAACGTACCTGTGACAAGTTGGCCCTGGTCGTCGTAAACGGCTCCTTCCCACAACGCTTGGCCGATTCCCTGAACGATGCCGCCGTGAACCTGTCCCTCGGCGATCATGGGGTTAATGACGCGTCCGCAATCGTCCACGGCCACGTAGCGGAGGATTTTCGTCTCCCCAGTATCCTTGTCGATCTCGACCACGCAGATGTGAGTGCCAAACGGATAGACGAAGTTCGCAGGGTCGTAAAACGCCGTACCCTCTAAGGCCGGTTCCACTCCTGCCGGCAAGTTCCATGCCAGGTAGGCTTGTAAGGTGACTTCCTGAATGCTCGCCTTGCGGCTCGGTGCACCTTTGACCTGGAACGAACCGTCCTGGAACTCGACGTCTTCTTCGGCAACTTCCAACATGTGCGCGGCAATCTTCTTGGCTTTCTCAATCACCTTATCCACCGCGATGGCGATGGCGTTGCCCCCGACGGGCGTCGTCCGGGATCCGTACGTGCCCCAGCCCATCGCAATGCGGTCGGTGTCGCCGTGGACCACCTCGATGTCGTCCACCGCAACGCCAAGGCGTTCGGCGACAATTTGTGCAAACGTGGTTTCCTCGCCCTGTCCATGCGGGGAAGCCCCAGTAAAGACGGTCACCTTGCCCGTCGGATGGACGCGAACCGTCGCGCTTTCCCAAAGTCCCCCTTGGAACCCGACGGCTCCGGCCACCTGCGAAGGCCCAAGACCGCAAATCTCCACGTAAGTGGTGACGCCAATTCCGAGCAGCCGCCCTTGAGACCGCAGTTTCGCCTGTTCTTCGCGAAGCTGATCGTAACCGACCATGTCCAGCGCTTTGCCAAGAGCCAGCTCGTAGTTTCCGCTGTCGTACTCCAGGCCCATCGCCGTGTTGTACGGGAACTCGTGGTTTTGAATCAGGTTCTTTTTGCGAGCCTCGACGGGATCCATTCCAATTTCTCTTGCAAACAAATCGACCATGCGCTCCAGCAAGTACGTGGCTTCCGGACGGCCTGCTCCGCGGTAGGCGTCTGTGGGCGTCGTATTCGTAAACACGCCGTACACGTCAACGCCTGCATACGGGATTTTGTAGGCGCCAGGGACAATCAATCCGAACAAAATCGTCGGGACACCGGGAGCTGCAGTGGAAAGGTAAGCGCCCATGTTTGCGACGTTTTTCACGCGAATGGCGGTGAAAGTGCCGTCTTTCTTCCCGGCAAACTCCACATCCAGAGTCATGTCGCGGCCATGCGTTGTAATCAGGAAGTTCTCCCGGCGGTCTTCGGTCCACTTGACGGGACGGCCCAGTGTCTTGGCCGCGTAACCGACGAGAACTTCGTCGGGGTAACAGGCGATTTTCGAACCAAAACCTCCGCCTACGTCCACGGATAACACCCGGATTTTGTGTTCGGCCATGCCTAAAATGCCCGACAACAAAAAGCGGTGAATGTGCGGGTTTTGCGAAGTCAGCCACATGGTCAACTCGCCCGTCCCGGCGTTGTACTGTCCGACAGCCGACCGCGGTTCCATCGCATTGGGGATGAGGCGCTGCTGACGGAAGCGTTGGCGAACCACCACCTCGGCCTGTTCGAACACTTCGTCCGCAGCATTGCCGGCTTGCCAGTGGAATGCCACATTCCCAGGTGCATCGTCGTGCAGCACCGGGGCTTGCGCCTGCATGGCAGCTTCCTGGTCGACGACCGCAGGCAGCACTTCGTACTTGACTTCGATCAAGTCGACTGCGTCGCGAGCCGCGTAACGGCTTTCTGCGACCACCATCGCGACTCCGTCTCCCACATAGCGAACCTTGTCTACGGCCAAAGCGTGGTGAGCCGTCGTTTTAATGTCCGACTCCGGCGGGAGCCAAGCTGTCGGAATCAATCCCACTTTCCCCAGCAAGTCTTGCCCTGTGAAGACGGCAACGACCCCAGGCGATTGCTTGGCCTTGGCCGTGTCAATGCTGACAATTTTGGCATGGGCGTGGGGACTGCGAAGGATGCTGGCGTACAACATTCCCTGCAGTTGAACGTCGTCCGCGTACTGTCCGTTTCCTGTAATCAACCGCGGGTCTTCGCGGCGCTTTACCGTGGTTCCAAACACATTCGCCATCTCTTCGCCCTCCTTACTTTTGGTCGCCGCTGCCGGATGCGGCTACTTCGGCTTCACTGTTTGCGGAGTTCATCCGGTCCGCGGCATACTGTACAGCGCGGACGATGTTTTGGTATCCGGTGCAGCGGCAGATGACGCCTTCTAGGCCTTCCCGGATCTCCTCTTCGGTCGGATTGGGGTTTTGCTGTAACAGTCCCACCGCGGTCATCATGACGCCGGGTGTGCAGTAACCGCACTGCAGGCCGTGCTTTTCCCAGAACCCTTCCTGCACGGGATGAAGGTTTCCCATCTGACCGAGTCCTTCGACGGTGGTCACCCCCATGCCATCGGCTTGAACCGCTAACACCGTGCAAGATTTGACGGCTTCTCCCCCAAGCAGCACCGTACATGCGCCGCACTGACTGGTATCGCACCCAATGTGCGTTCCGGTCAAGCCAAGTTCATCCCTCAACGCGTGTACGAGCAGCAACCGCGGTTCAACTTCCAATTGCTTTTCAATTCCATTGACGGTGATGCGAATCTGCTGTTTCTCGCTCATGCCCAGACACCTCCTGAATGAAATACAACCCCTGGAATTGCGGCGTTTAAATTGCGGCTTTTTTGAGTTCAGATTCGACGTTTTTAAAGAAACGTCCTAACAACAATCGGGCAATACTTCCCATGACGCGTTGGCCAACCGACGCCAGCAACCCGGTTGCTTGAGCCTCAGCCTCACACACTACCTGCGTCACTCCATTTTCTTCTGTCAAAGAAATGTGGGAATCCGCCGTAAGTTCGCCAGGCTTACCCCGGCCTTGTAGTTGGAGGCGGTAATGCGAAGGTGGTTGGACATCAGAAATTTGGACCTGACCTTGAAACAAGCCCTTGATAGGACCTACATCCAGCCCGAGTTCTGTGTCGTAGACGCCGTCGCCGACGGGCTGAAGCCGCTTGCAGCCAGGAAGTGTACGAAGCAGTACAGAGTCGTCCTGCAACATGGCCCAAACGGTTTCGCGGGGTGAGTCATAAGTATGCCGATACTCGAGCTTCACCAGCATCACTCCTCTCTTTGTGTCAATCCACAAGTCTGTACACCTTGAAAGGATATGATTTCACGTACGTTTCTAAAACAATTGAATAGTCAGAGTAACTTCGAGGCAAAACGCTGTGTGGAAGGCATTACGACGAAGCCACCCCCGTTCGGGCGGCACCCCCGCTGCATGCGTTGAACAGCACGCCTTAATTGATAGAAAAAAGCGTTGGCGCAACTGGATGAACCAAGGTTATCTTATCATTTCAGGCAGTTCCTAACAATAGATAGCGTCAAATATATCACTTAATTCAGAAACTAGTGAGAGGGTGGGACTCTCCTATAAGAGACCTGGCAGAACATGAGCCAGTCCCAGTAGACCCCAGTAGACCCCAGTAGACCCCAGTAGAGCCCTTGAGTGAAACCGGGTCTATTGGGATACGGGGCACTTATTCACCAAAAACTTCACAACAGCTGCCGCCACTGTCTGTCCGGTTTGCTTTTTCACTTCGAGTTTCGCCGTGACGATCCCGTCGTTCTCGCGTTCTTGCTTTTCCACAAACTCGTAAGTGACGTGAATGGTGTCCCCGATAAAGGTGGGCGCCACGAACCGTACGCGATCCAACCCGTAAAACGCCGCCACGGTACCAGGCTCTAGGTGTGTCAAGCCGATGGCTGCCGACAGCACCAACATGCCATGAGCAATCCTCTGACCGTATGAAGTGTTACGGGCCCATTCCTGGTCTGTGTGCAGTGGATACCAGTCGCCGCTCCAGGCCGCAAAAGAAACCAGGTCTGTCTCCGTAATCGTCCGCCCGCGCGAACTCCAGCAGTCTCCAGTTTGAAAGTCCTCAAAGTAGCGGTTAAACACTCGTGCCACACCCTTCTGAATCCCCGTGTTAAACCTCCTGACGACCGTCTCACATGACGCACATCCGTTCGTTAACCGGGTGGGACCCCCGCATTGCGGCCTCGGCGATGACCTGACCCGTTCGGATACCGCTGCTTACTGGGCTAACCAGCCGCCGTCGACGTACAAGGTGTGGCCGTGGATGTAATCCGAAGCGTCGGAGGCCAAGAACACGGCAGCCCCAATGACGTCCTTCATCTCTCCAAGGCGCCCAGCGGGTGTTCTCATCATAATTTGCTCCAGTCGATCGCGATCGGACAACCACCCTTCGGTCATCGGAGTACGGACGTAAGCAGGTGCAATGGCGTTGACGTTAATGCCCTGCGATGCCAGTTCAACGGCCCAAACTTTCGTGATCTGAGCAATTCCGCCCTTGGATGCGGCATAAGCGGTTTGATACGGCATGGCTACTCCGCCGAAGACCGAGGAGATGTTGATAACCTTCCCCCGCTGCCGCTGCTTCATATGGCGAAGAACCTCCCGCCCAACCAGAAAAATTCCGCGCAGATTGGTAGAAATCACGTCATCCCAATCTTCAGTCGCGTATTCCTCCACTAAACTCCGAACGTTCTTTCCCGCGTTGTTGACAAGTATGTCAATGGCACCTATGTTTTGTTCGATGCCGGAAACCGCCTGTCTGACCTGCGCGTCGTCTTTCACATCGGCCTGAACAAACCACGCCTGGTGTCCATGTTGCTCCAGTTCTCTTCTGGCCTGCTCGCCGGCGGCTTCATCCCGCCCCAAAATGACCACGTCGCTGCCAGCATGCGCCAGCCCCATGGCCATGCCAAAGCCAATGCCTTTCGATCCGCCGGTGACGAGGGACAATTTTCCCTCCAAAGAAAAACTCGGGTATTCCAACAAGTTGTCTCCCCCCCTGCTCATTTGACCAAAATCGTGCCTTACTCCGTCTGTTGTCGAAACTACCGACCACGGTTGACAGCGCTTACAAACAGGATGGGCGGCTGCCGTCACGCCAAACTGGCATAAAACTCTATGGTTTTGACGTTATCATGGGAAGTCTGCTAACACAATACTGAAAATATCTAAAATTTATGTTTTTTGATGGAGGTAGAAACACGTTACCTGGGTCTCCCGTGACACTAAACCGGGTCGCCTTAGCAACCCGGTGGGTCCGATCGCGATTTTGTTTTGCACTCATTTAAATGCGCTTTGATGGTGACAGTTGGATGCTGACAGACAGATTCTAGACCAAGCAGGGGTATCTCTATGGGTCTTGTGAAAGCCGAAATACAGCGCCGGGCTCCCTCAACACAATCCGGTCTGCGGCGTCGCCCGCAGCGGTTAGCAGCCTTTGCAGCGGTTCATCGACAGGTTCCTTGGAAAGTACGAACGTGTTCCAATGAATCGGCACCAGCCGCTTTGCACCGCTGTCCAAAAACATTTGCCAGGCTTGTTCCGGAGTGCAGTGCGACCTTTGAAAGTTGTCTGGCGCGTAGGCTCCGATGGGGATGAACGCGAGGTCAATCGGCCCGTGTTCGACAAGCCTTTGGAAATCCGGAGTGTACGCGGTGTCCCCCGCGAAAAACAGGCGCACTCCGCGATACTCCAGTAAATAGCCTGTCCAGCCATAGTCTTTGTTCCACGGATACCGCCGCCCCCAGTGCCGGACTGGAACCGGCAGTACCTTCAACCCGTTTCGCAATTGCAAAACCTGGTCGTGGTGAGCTTCGTGGACTTTATGGAACGGCAAGCGCCGAAGCAGCCGGCTGGTGGCTTCTGCCGTCACCACTTCCGTCTGACCCGACGCAATCTGTCGCAAACTTGGCAAATCAAAGTGATCTAAATGTGCATGAGACAGCAAGACCACGTCGACAGGACCCACATCCTCAAGCGCCACCGCTGGTCCCGTATAGCGCTTTGGACCCACGGTGGCAAGACGCGCCACGGACACCCCGACCTTTTCCGAAAACACGGGGTCCGTGAGGATGCGGATGCCAAACAAGTTGATGTAGAGGGTGGAGTGCCCAATCCAGGTGACACTGACGTCGTCCGCCAAAAAGGACTGGACCTTAGGTCGAAGTTGCGCCTCCTTGTACGAGGGGTTGGGAAAATCGCTCCTCAGTCGGGTGTAACGCGCCGCAATCCACGCCGCGATCGCCAGTATGACTCCGGCGAAAATCAGCAGAATTCCTGCAATCCACATCATGCTGCCGTTCCCTTCTAGTCATTCACTCCGTCTCGAAGTCGACGACAAGTGGCGGGTGTGCTCCTACTTCGTTCATATAGGCCACCAGTTTCTGATGCTCCGGGTGAGGGCCGTAGGCTTCTAACTGATCGCGGCGTTCAAAACGGACTGTCAAGCCAATGTCATAACCCTGGCTGCGAGTGCTGAAATTGTGGCCAACTTTAAGGTCGATGATTCCGGGGATGAGATTTTGTAAGTTGCGTGCACGCGAAATGACTTCGTCCTTTTGTTCCTTCGTGGTTTGTTCGCCAAACTTAATCATAACCATATGTTCTACCATGATTTGACCTCCGCTCGTCACGCGTTTGCCGCGCGATTGGCTTTCGAACCCGTATTTTGGCGGTTCTTACCTGTTTTTCATACTAGCAGAATTGCCCTCATTTGCAATCGCTCGACGCGTTGCGAAAGACGCCGGCTGCGGATGCCCCATCCCATCGCAATTACCCAAACGCATTTTACCCCCATCAAAACACCCCCATGCTTAGCGTGGTTTCTATAACGGCAAGTGTACCGGGAGCATAGTGTAAAACGTCGAAAGGCGAAAGGGAGTTTAGCGTCAAACGCACGGCGTCCGCGCAGGCGCCAAAGCGGCACTTTGCAGCACAAAGGGGAGGGTGGCAACATGAAGTCCACAACAAATCAGGCAGAAGGCGACCTGCCAGCATGGGTCCACTTTGACATTGCAGGCTTGGAAGAGGAAGGAATCTCTTTGAACGAACGTCTATCAGAACTTATTGAACTGGGTTATCTCCCAGTGTTCATGGACGGAATGTCGTGTTACTGCATGCGCGCAAACCTCCTCTGACTTTCAGATGACCGCTCCTTGAAACGGGAGTTTGCGCAGCTTCTTGTCGACCTCTTCCAAGACAAATTCGCTAACGCGCTTGGAAGACTCGTGAGTGATGCCGGCAATATGGGGCGTTAACAGGACGTTCTCCAGTTGTCTGAATGCGTCGTTTGGAGCGGGTGGCTCCACTTCCCTCACATCCAGAACCGCAAAGCGCTGGGGCCACTGCTGCAAGCTGTCCAGCAAAGCCTTTTCGTCGACAATCCCGCCGCGTGACGTGTTGATGATCACCGTCGTTTCCTTCATGGCGTTTAATTCGCTCTCGCCGATGAGGTGGCGCGTCTCGGGCAGCAAGGGTACGTGGATGGATACGTAGTCGGATTCCTCGCACAGCTTTTTGAGGTTGACCAGTTGCACATCAAAGTCTTGGACAAGCATGTGAGACCGAAGCAATACGGGGTCGTAGGCTAAAACGTGCATTCCCATCGCCTTTGCGCGCATCGCCACACGTTGACCGATGTCGCCTACGCCAATCAGCCCAAGCGTCTTGCCCCCTATCTCGCGACCGGTCGCAAGTTCCCGGTTCCAAAGCCCGCCCTTGGTCAGCCGGTCGCACCGGCTGAGAAAACGCGCGTGGTGAAACATCGACGCCATGACGTATTCCACGACGGAGTTTGCGTTGAACCCCCTGGCGGCAATCACTGTAATCCCGCGTTCGCGGCACGTCGGAAGGTGGATGTTGTCTAATCCGACGCCCAATCGGCCCACGACTTGAAGTTTGGTCAGGCGCTTAAGCAGCTGCGCATCGACCTTGGTTTTGTTGCGGACAATCAACGCGTGCGCGTCCTGGGCGGCCGTGGCGAGCGCTGCTTGGTCCTCAAACAACCTCTGGTTATAAACCACGTGGTGGTTTAGTTGCAGCCACTTAGGGACAGGCATCCACAAGTCTTCCGCGATTGCGATTTTCACTGTGGGCTCCTCCTCGTTTGCAGGTTTCCTTTTCTCGTCAGGGAATGGCATCATGATTAAGGTACGGCCGCGCGTTGTCCAAAATGCCTGTGGACTGAAATATGATTCTCCGCACATCTCAGACAGGGCGCATGTGCTATGTTCGTCACGAAAACTTTTGCGGGCAGACAGGAACTCCCGTTTTCCCCGCCACCCGGCTAGGAGGTTAACATGACCAAAGAGCATCTCGACGGACCTGCTTTGCATCCAGTCACTGAGCATTCTGCAAGTGTCGGTCCAGGTCCAAAAAATCCGGTCATCGCGCATTCCATCCTTGAAAAAGTTGGCAAGCTGCCAGGCGCATTCATCGCTGTGGCATTCGTCAATTTCACGGTAGGTGCACTGCTTGGGGGACTCATGGCCCTGAACCCAAACTGGATATCGGATATCCTGCCGATTCACGTAGAACTAAATCCGTACGGATGGTTGACGATGATGATCTACGGCATGACCTATGCCGTTCTCGGCCTTTCCGCTGGCCTCAAACCGCCGTTTCCCGTCGTCGGCTGGATTCAACTTGTAGCAGCAGAACTGGGCATCGCGGCCATTACAGTGGCTGCTGGGACCCATTTGGGTGCGGTGCTTCTCCTGGGGTGGGTGCTTCAAACCTTAGCGCCAGCCCTGTTCATGTTCAACATCCTGTCGGCCGTGGCCGCCAAACGCAAGAAGCGAGCTGCCAACGAGGTCGGTGCAAGCGGCGAAGTGTCGGATGCGGCGAACCCAGTGGAACCCGAATCCCGACCGCAATCTTCTCTGCCGCAATCTAAGGAGGGCCTCTTGGCGACCAAATCGGGGAGAGCGGCTTGGGTACTGAATCCCGCACAGACCGTGTTACAGCGTTTATTCGGGCCTTCTACGGCAGCAGCTGAAACCGACAAGGTGGCCCAACGCGGAACGGACATCTCGTTGATGCTGTTTTTAGCTGGGGTTTTTATTGCGTTGTGGAACGTTTTTGACTCCACCTTGAACTTCCCGTATTCGGAACCTGCAGCGGTCACAATTCTTGTGGACTACGGATGGATTGCCGGAACGGTCTTATCGGTCGCGCTTCACCTATACCCGCGTTTGGCTGGCTTTTCGGTGTCCAGCCGAACGCAGGCGCAAATTGGGCAGGGACTGTGGCTGCTTGGAGTTGTCACAGCCGCCGCAGGAGTCCACTTTTCCAACTGGGCTTTCGACTTGGGAATTCGCATTTTAGGCATCGCCTTCATCTGGACCGCTGGGAGCTTTTTGTGGGTCATGCCACGCGCGTTTCCATCTCTCTCCGATCCGACGGGATTGTTGTGGTGGGTCGGCTGGGGATTTGCCTTGGTCTTAGGAGTGCACCTGGCCATGGGTCTGACCCCGCTGTCTGCCTTGGCCTTGCACTTGCTGTTTTTAGGATGGATAACAAGCCTGGTATACGGAATCGGCTACGCGTTTTTCCCCGTGCTCTTCGGCCGCCGTCCGCCGAGTACCCTAGTCCCGCTGCTTCAGGCAGCCGCTTCCACTGTTGGCGTGATTTTGATGGCATTGTCGTTCGGATTGCTCGACGCTGGAGCTGGAAGCCATTGGGCGTTGCCGCTTTTGGCGATCGGTGGCAGCTTGGCCCTCATTGGAGCATGGGCGTTTTTACTGCAGTGGCCGCTGGCAAAAAAACAACCGGGTGCCTTAGGTTAACCCCTGGCACACCCGGTTGCTTCGCGTTTTTTCCGATTTCCCATCCTAAGGGACACCCAAATCCTTACGGCAACTGGGTTTCTCCCATCAGGAAGCGGTCGCACTCCCGTGCTGCCGCGCGCCCTTCGTTGATGGCCCAGACGACCAGGCTCTGCCCGCGCCGCATGTCTCCCGCAGCAAATACGCCGGGAATGCTGGTCGCAAACTCACCGTACTGCGCCTTCACGTTCGACCGCGCGTCGCGTTCGACGCCAAGCTGCGCCAACAGTTGGTCTTCGGGGCCTAAAAAGCCCATCGCCAACAACACGAGCTGCGCTGGCCAAAACTTTTCGCTCCCCGGGATTTCAACAGGACCCATCCGGCCGTTGGCGTCTTTTTTCCACTCGACTTGGACGGTTTCGATGCCCTTGACGCGGCCGTTTTCATCGCCCACAAAGCGCTTGCTCATGATGGCGTACTGTCGCGGGTCATCTCCATAGAGAACCTGTGCTTCTTCCTGGCCGTAATCGACCTTGAAAACGCGCGGAAACTGCGGCCAAGGGTTGTTGGCTGCGCGAGACACAGGACTCTTGTCGAGGATTTCAAACTGCGTGACGCTGTTGCAGCCGTGCCGAATGGACGTGCCGACGCAGTCGGTGCCTGTGTCGCCGCCCCCGATGATAATGACATCCAATCCCTTGGCAGAGTTGTAGTTGCCGTCTTCGTGGTTCGAATCCAGCAGACTCTTGGTGTTTTGATGCAAGAACTCTACGGCAAAGTGAATGCCCTTGAGGTCGCGGCCTTCAATCGGCAGGTCGCGCGGTTTGGTAGCTCCGCCGCAAAGGACGACGGAGTCAAACTCTGCCAACAGCTTCTGGGCTGGATAGTCTTTGCCGACTTCCGTCCCCGTCACAAACTGGACGCCTTCTTCAGCCATCAAATCGACCCGCCGCTGAACCACCGCTTTGTCGAGCTTCATGTTCGGAATGCCGTACATCAGCAATCCGCCGACCCTGTCGGCGCGCTCGAACACCGTCACCGTATGACCCGCTTTGTTCAGCTGTGCAGCACACGCCAATCCCGACGGGCCGGAACCGACGACGGCAACCTTTTTGCCGGTGCGAACTGCAGGGGGCTCGGCTGTCATCCAGCCGTTCGCAAATCCGCGATCAATAATTTCTTGCTCGATCGTCTTAATCGCAACCGGCTCGCCAATCAACCCTACCGTGCAAGACCCTTCACACGGGGCCGGACACACGCGGCCCGTAAACTCGGGGAAGTTGTTGGTCTTCAACAACCTCTCCAGAGCTTCTCGCCACATCCCGCGATAAACCAGGTCGTTCCATTCAGGAATCAGGTTGTTCACGGGGCAGCCGGCCGCCATTCCTCCGAGCATCAGCCCGCTGTGGCAGTACGGAATACCGCAATCCATGCAACGTGCACCCTGAATTTGCAATTCTTGTTCAGTCAGGTGCTCGTGAAACTCGTTCCAATCCGAAATACGCTCCCGCACGGGGCGATCCGATGCCAATTGGCGCTTGTATTCCACAAACCCGGTGGCCTTTCCCATCGCGATACTCCTTTCACTCCGTTGTAAAACCCGAACCCAGCCAGCGAATTAGTTGCCGGAAACCCGGGCCACATCGTTTTTGTTCTGTTCAAACGCTGCCATGATGGCTTCGGCTCCGGTATGGCCCATGCGTTCCGCTTCCTGGATGGCCTCTTGCATGCGCTTGAAGTCCTTCGGGATCACCTTGACGAATTTATGGACTTCGACATCCCAGTCTTTCAGGATTCGCTTGGCGTGTTCACTGTTCGTGTAGCGGATGTGATTGACAATCATCTGCTTGATTTCGTCGATTTCTTCCGGGTCTGTCAGGCTTTCGAGCCAAACTATGCCGGTATTGCACCGAACGTCAAAATCTCCAGCTTCATCGTAGACGTAGGCGATGCCGCCAGACATACCAGCCCCAAAGTTGCGGCCCGTGCGTCCCAACACCACGACGCGGCCTCCCGTCATGTATTCACAACCGTGATCGCCGACGCCTTCCACGACCGCCCGTACGCCGCTGTTGCGCACGCAAAAGCGCTCGCCGGCAACGCCGCGGATGTACGCCTCGCCCGAAGTCGCGCCGTACAAGGCGACGTTTCCGATCACCACGTTGTCTTCCGCTACATAGCTTGCGTTTTCGGGAGGATACACGGCGATTTTTCCTCCGGAGAGGCCTTTGCCCACGTAGTCGTTGGCATCACCCTCAAGCAGCATGGTCATGCCTTTCGGCACAAAAGCACCAAAGCTCTGCCCCGCAGTGCCGGAAAAACGGAAGACAATGGTGTCTTCGGGGAGGCCCTCGGCCCCGTAGCGCCGCGTCACTTCACTGCCAAGCAATGTGCCTGCGACGCGGTTGGTGTTTCGAATCGAAATGGCTTCGTCGACTCTTTCCCGCCCCTCTAGAGCCGGCATAGCTTTTGGAATCAAGACCTGCCGATCGAGGGAGTCATCGAGCTTGTGGTCCTGCGGCACTTGGCAATACCGCCCGACCTCGGCGCCAACTTCCGGCTGGTACAAAACCGCCGACAAATCCACGCCCTGCGCTTTAAAGTGGTCCACAGCGCGGCTTGGTTCCAACAAATCGGTCCGGCCGACCAGTTCTTCAATCCTGCGGCAACCGAGTTCCGCCATCAGTTCGCGCACTTCCTGTGCGATAAAGCGCATAAAGTTGACGACGTGGGCGGGGTCACCCGCGAAGTTTTTGCGCAGTTCCGGGTTTTGCGTGGCCACACCCACCGGACACGTGTCGAGGTGGCAGACGCGCATCATGACGCAGCCGAGTACCACCAGCGGCGCCGTCGCAAAGCCGAACTCTTCCGCTCCGAGCAGTGCGGCGATCACGACGTCGCGGCCTGTCATCAACTTGCCGTCCGTCTCTACGGCAATGCGATCGCGCAGGTTATTTAAGACCAAGGTCTGATGGGTTTCCGCCAGTCCGAGTTCCCAGGGCAGTCCCGAGTAGTAAATGCTCGTCAACGGCGAGGCTCCAGTGCCGCCGTCGTGTCCGCTAATCAGCACCACGTCCGCCTTGCCCTTGGCAACACCGGCTGCAATCGTACCCACGCCGACTTCTGCAACCAGTTTCACGCTGATGCGAGCCTGAGGATTCGCGTTTTTCAGGTCGTGAATGAGCTCTGCCAAGTCTTCGATCGAATAGATGTCGTGGTGCGGAGGCGGCGAAATCAACCCAACGCCCGGCGTCGAGTGGCGGACTTCGGCAATCCACGGGTACACCTTCCGGCCCGGAAGCTGCCCACCTTCGCCCGGTTTCGCGCCTTGGGCCATCTTGATTTGGATCTCGGTTGCATTGACGAGGTAGTTGCTCGTTACGCCGAACCTTCCGGAAGCCACCTGTTTAATGGCGCTGCGGCGAAGGTCCCCATTTTCATCCGGGACAAACCGGGCCGGGTCTTCTCCGCCTTCACCCGTGTTGCTCTTGCCTCCGATGCGGTTCATCGCAATAGCCAAGCTCTCGTGTGCTTCCTTGCTGATGGAGCCGTAAGACATGGCACCGGTCTTGAAGCGCTTCATGATGGACTCCACCGGTTCAACTTCGTCGATAGGCACCGAATTCCCGGACGGTTTTAAGTTCAGCAATCCGCGCAGGGTAAAGTGTTCTGCCGAATGGTCATTGACCTGGGCAGAGTACTGTTTAAACACGTTGTAATCGTCGGTCCGGCAGGCGTATTGCAGCATATGGACGGTTTGCGGATTGTATAAGTGCGCTTCGCCGTCGCGCCGCCACCGCATGTGTCCGCCCGAATCCAAAGCCACGTCGCCGTTCTGGGCAAAGGCATGCTGATGCCGCATTTTGACTTCCTGCGCAATTTCGTCTAAGCCGATGCCTTCAATCCGCGAAGGCGTCCAAGTGAAGTACCGGTCCACGACCTCTTGGGACAGGCCCACCGCTTCAAAGATCTGTGCGCCGTGGTAGCTTTGGATGGTGGAGATCCCCATTTTCGACAAGACCTTGACCACGCCTTTCGTGGCCGCCTTGACGTAGTTGTGGACTGCATCGTCAAAGTCGAGGTCCGTCAAAACGCCTTGCAAAATCATGTCGTCAATGGACTCCAAAGCCAAATAGGGATTGATGGCGCTGGCTCCGTAACCAATCAGCAAAGCGAAGTGATGCACTTCGCGGGGTTCCCCGGATTCAATGACAAGACCCACTTTCATGCGCTTGCCGTTGCGAATCAAGTGGTGGTGTACGCCGGCCACAGCCAAAAGCGCCGGGATTGCGGCGCGTTCTTCGTCGATGCCCCGATCGGAGAGCACCAAGACGTTGGCTCCCGCATCAACCGCCTCATCTGCCGCAGCAAACAAGTCGTCCAAAGCCTGTTTGAGGCCTTGTCCACCGCGGTGGACGTCAAAAAGCGTCGAGAGAACTTGCGACTTCCATCCGTCACTGTCTAAGTGGATGAGTTTAGCAAACTCCTCATTCGTCAAAATCGGCGTCTTCACTTCAATCTGCCGGCAGCTTTCCGGCTGCGGGTCGAGCAGGTTTCGCTCCGGTCCCAGCGTCGTGGTCGTCGCCGTAATAATCTCTTCGCGAATCGCATCGATGGGCGGATTCGTAACCTGCGCAAACAACTGCTTAAAGTAGTTGTAAAGAGGCTGGGGCTTTTTGGATAAGACGGCCAAAGGCGCGTCCACGCCCATCGAACCGATCGGATCGACGGCGTCCTGTGCCATGGGCTTCACCATTTTATCGAGCACTTCGTAGGTATACCCGAACGCGGTTTGCCGGCGTTGCAAAGTTTTGTGATCCGGTCCGTGCACGTGCACAGGGTCTGGCAGCTCGTCAAGCGGCACCAGGTGTTCGTCCAGCCATGCGCGGTAGGGGAATTCCCGGGCAATTTTTTCTTTGACCTCGTCGTCGGAGACAATTCGCTGTTCTTGCAAATCGACGAGCAGCATGCGACCCGGGTGAAGTCGTTCCTTTTGCACGACGTCTTTCGCGGGAATGTCGAGAACCCCGACTTCCGACGCGAGGACAATCAAGTCGTCCTTGGTCACATAATAGCGGGCCGGACGCAGTCCGTTGCGGTCAAGCACCGCGGCAATTTGCTTCCCATCGGTGAAGACCATGGCGGCCGGACCATCCCAAGGTTCCATCAAGCAGCTGTGGTATTCGTAAAAGGCCCGCTTCTCGGGACTCATCGTCTCGTGATTGGACCAGGGTTCTGGAATCATCATCATCGCGGCATGAGGCAGTGATCGTCCCGCGAGTACCAAAAACTCCAGCGTGTTGTCGAACATAGCGGAGTCACTGCCGTCCTCGTCGATAATGGGAAGCAGCTTGTTGATGTCGTCCCCAAAAAAGTCAGATTCCAACAACGCCTGCCGTGCGTGCATCCAGTTGACGTTGCCGCGCAGCGTATTGATTTCGCCATTGTGAATTAAAAAACGGTTGGGGTGAGCCCGCTCCCAACTCGGAAACGTGTTGGTGCTAAACCGCGAGTGCACCAATGCCAAGGCCGTTTCTACGCTTTCGTCAAGCAATTCAGGGTAGTACTCTTCCAGTTGGCTGGTGGTCAGCATTCCTTTATAGACAATCGTCCTGCACGACAGGCTGGCTACGTAAAACAACTGCCGCCCTGCCGTCTCAGGCCTCCGGATCGCGTGTTCGGCGCGTTTGCGAATCACGTACAGTTTGCGTTCAAATGCGTCAGCATCAGACAAATCACTACTGCGTCCGACAAAAACTTGGCGCACAAAAGGCTCCCCAGATTTCGCCACGTCTCCGAGGCTTTGGTTGTTCACCGGAACGGTTCGCCAACCAAGCAGCGTCTGACCTTCTTCAGCGATGACCTTTTCGACAACTTGTTCAAACTTCCGGCGCAGCGGCTCGTCTTGCGGCAGAAACACCATACCAACCCCGTAATACTCGGGTTCCGGAAGTTCGATTTGAAGATTGAGGCAATTTTGCCGAAAGAAAATATGAGGGATTTGGAGCAATATTCCGGCTCCATCGCCTGTATTTACTTCACTACCCTGCGCTCCGCGATGATCCATATTCCGCAGTGCAGTCAGGGCCTGTTTTACGATACGATTGGATTTTTGCCCTTTAATGTGAGCGACAAATCCGATTCCGCAGGCGTCGTGCTCAAACCGCGGATCGTAAAGACCCTGTTTTGGAGGCAATCCTTGAACGCTCATGGCCCCTGACTCAACCTTTCTCTGCGAGATTCCAATCCACTTAGTTGTTCCAGCTGTTTTGTCGTGTTGTTTGTTCCTGCGTTCACAATCATGCCACGAGCAAAACTTCATACTCTATGCATTATTGCGATATAATATTCAGAATGATATCACGGGACGGGGTATTCATCAATGTAAGATTTTGAATTCCGGGAATAAGTCAGTCCCCAGTCCGGTGCAAACAAACCGCAGGGGACCTCCACCTTGACTTGGAAAACGCAAATCCATAAGCCGCAAACTGCACCGGGAAACTCGCCGTATTACACCGCAGCAGCGAACTCGGCTTGTCCCGTAACGACTTTGTCTCCCTTTTGGTTTTGTCCCCAAATGTCGCAAGTCACCCTCTGCATCGCTCCGTCGTCAAACACCTCAGTGACGCGGCCTTCGCAAGTGATGACGTCCCCTGGACGCACCATTCCCGCAAAGCGGATCTTAAACTTTCTGAGGTCCCCTTCACCCTGAGCCCGAATCGTATCGGTCAACATTTGCCCGACAAACGCCATCGTCAACATCCCGTGGGCGATCACGCCGCCGAGTCCGGCTTCGACCGCAAATTCGTCGACAGTATGAATCGGGTTAAAGTCTCCGGAAGCTCCGGAATATTTGACAAGTTGGGTTTGGGTCACTGGGGGTTTGACCAATGGGCCAATAGTCTCCCCAATTTGAAAGCGTGCCATATCCAAATCCTCCCTTCCTGAGATCCAGTAATGAGCTAGGGTTCAGGTTGCCAGCTAGTTGCCAGCTCCAGGAATCAGCTCCGGTAAATCACGGTCGACTGGGACTTTTCCATCAAAGCTCCGGATTCGTCGGAGACCGTTTGTTCGTAAATGAGAAAAATCATCTTCCCGAGCTTGCCGCTTTTTTCGTAAACCTGCGCCAGTTGCGTGGAGCAGTACACCACGTCGCCCGCCAAGATGGGCTTGTAATACTCAAACGACTGTTCGCCGTGAATCAGGCCTTCGCGCTTAAAGTGAAGACCGGGAATTTCGCCGTAGTCAAACGTACGGCTAAACGTCGGCGGGGCTGCGATGCGTCCGTAGCGGCTCGACTTTGCAAATTCCTCGTCGCGGTATAAAGGGTTGTCATCGCCAATGGCATCGGCAAACTTGCGAATGGCCCCTTTTTCGACTTCGTTCTTTACGGGTTGGGACGCTTTTCCAACAAACGCTTGAAATCCGGCTAAATCCATTCGTCAACCCCCCTGTCAGATACACTTCGGAACCTTTGCGTTAGAACTGAACAAAAAAGTGATAGAAACCGTATCAACGTTTTCCCCGTAAACCTTCGCGGTTGGCAGAGTCTCGTCCGCCCGCTTTCGCGGTTGCCAGGTCGGGCCTGCCTTCGCGGTTGGCAGAGTCCCCCCTGTAGGTACAGTCAATCTGCGGGATTGAGATAGACAAAGGTGGCTAACGCGATCGCGATGAGGCGATTGTCTTCTCCTTCTTCCACAATCCGCCCTTGCATGGATATGGTGCGACGCCCTCTTTTGACGATTTCGCCCGACGCGTATAACGTGCGGCCGTTTTGCGGAGCCCGCACAAACTGGGTGGTCATGGTCTGAGTCGCGATCGGCACGTCGGTGATGCTGCGAATCGTCAGCCCCATGGCTGAATCCAAGAGAGACGTAATGACGCCGCCGTGCAAAGTGTGGTTCAGGTTTTCAAGTTCAGCGGCAGGAGACAACCGAATCACACCGCGTTCCGGTTCTAAGGAATGGACGCGCAAACCCATAAATCTCCAAAAATTGGACTGTTCGAACTTTTTGGCCAAGTCGACCAACCGGTCAGAAGTCATGAAACGCTCCCATTCCTCCCTAGTACTGCTGTTGCTCTAGCTGTTTTGTTAACCTGCCAGGCCTATCCGTAGCTGTATTCAAATGGTAACACTCCCCTATTGAGGTTTCAATCCTATTGAGGTTTCAATCCTATTGAGGTTTGAATCCTTGTCCCGGTTGAATGCTGGAACTGTAAGGGATCCGCCGCATCGAAGGCTTGACGAGCCCTGCAAGGCTTGACGAGCGCTGCAAGGATTAGCCAGGAGCTTGTCCCTTAGACCACGCCCTTGCCTTTGAGAGCCTCAATTTCCTGCGTTGAGTACCCCAACTGTTCCAGCACAAGCCGCGTATGTTCACCCAGTTCCGGAGCCGCCGTGCGGATGCTTCCCGGTGTTTCAGACAACTTGATGGGGATCCCGATTTGTTCCACGATACCCGCTTTGGGATGGTCGACCGTTTGCAGCATGTCCCGGGCGAGCACTTGCGGGTCGGAGAACGCCTCATTGAGGTCGTTCACGGGCGTACAACACGTGTCGCGCCCCGAAAAAATGTCCATCCACTCTTGCTGGGTTTTGGTCCACAAAATGTCTTGGACGATTCGCTTTAGTTCTGCCTGCTCCTCGTCGGGTCCATTTTGCCGTTCAATCAAGTCCGGCCGTCCCAGGCATGTACAGAAGTTGCGCCAAAACTTGGCTTCCCGGGCCCCCAAAGCCAGGTACTTGCCGTCCGCCGTCTGGTACACCTGGTAACACGCCAAACGGCCGTTGAGGGGCATCCGGCCTCGCTCCACCACCGCTTTGGCGAAGTGGTCCGGAGCCAGCGTATAGAGTAAAGAAACGACCCCATCGAGCATCGAGACGTCTAGATACTGCCCTTGTTGAGTCCGGTGCCGGGCCTGCAGCGCCAACAAAATCGCGATCACCGCCATTTGTCCACCGCCCGCCAGGTCTGCGATAGGCACACTTAAAATCGTTGGGCCGCTTTCTGGAGTGCCATTCAGAGACAGCGCACCACTGTAGCCGACGTAATTCAAGTCGTGTCCGGGAACCTGCGCATAGGGTCCAGTCTGCCCATAGCCCGTCAAGGAGCAGTAAATTACCCCCGGGTTGTGGGCTTTGACCGCCTCGTACCCAATCCCGAGGCGGTCCACCACTCCAGGCCGAAAGCTCTCAATGACAACGTCTGCGTCGTGGGCCATTTTGTGAAAAATCTCTTTGCCTTCCTCGGTTTTTAAATTGAGTGTGACACTTTGCTTGTTGCGGTTGATGAACAAGTGGCGAGATCCCTTGCCGCCGATCAACGGCTGGTACCACCGGGCATAGTCCCCTTGGCCGGGTTCTTCAATCTTAATGACATCAGCACCAAAATCGGCCAGCATCAACGTCGCGTAGGGTCCAGGCAAAAGGCGTGTGAGGTCGAGTACTTTGATTCCCGTTAAAGGCATGTTTCCCGTTACAGGCATGTGTTTTCCTCCAATTGTGTACGAAAGTCTGGGTGAGCAATCCGAAGCATCGCCTCTGTGCGCTCTTTGAGGGTTTTCCCCCGCAGGTCCGCCGCTCCGTATTCCGTGATCACGACGTCCACCTCAGCCCTTGGCGTCGTCACCGAAGAAACGGGACCCGAGACAATGCGGGAAATCCCTTTGCTTTGCGAGGGCAGCGCGACAATCGACACGCCATCTGGGCACTGTGAAGCTGCCCTCATAAAGTCCAACTGTCCACCGACTCCCCCAAGCACGAAGGGCCCTGCCGTTTCGGCGTTGACCTGCCCCGTCAAGTCGACTTCCAACGCAGAGTTGATCGCGGCAAATTTTGAGAGTCTCGCCAGAACTCCAGGGTGGTGAGTATAGTTCGACTCCATGAGCCGGATGTGTTCGTTTTGGTGGACAAACCGGTACACTTCTTGGGTCCCAACCACACAGGTGGCCACGGATACCCCAACGTCGAAATCCTTGAACCGGTTTGTCACCACGCCTTTTTGCATCAGCGCCATCACACCGTCGCTGAACATTCCCGAGTGGACCCCGAGGTCTTGTTTGGTCGACAACGCTTCCAGGATGCTTTCAGACAGGCTTCCTACTCCAATCTGAATCGTGGCGCCGTCTTGTACCCACTCTGCCACATGCTGGGCAATTTGTTCTTCGACAGGCCGGCGCTCGCCGCGGCGGACTTCCAACAGCGGGCGGTCTGTGGGGACATAGAAGTCAAACTCGGACAACGGCACTACAGCACTGCCTAAGGTCCAAGGCATTTGCGCGTTCATTTCGGCCACGACGATGCGCGAATGGCGCACGAGACTTCGCACGGCATCGACCGAGACCCCTAAGCTGACATTTCCTTCGCCGTCCGGAGTCGAACATTGAACCATGGCGACATCGACCGGGTGTTGCTGAAAAAAAGTCGGGATGGCAGACAAGTCCATTGGAATGTAATCGACTCTTTGAGCCGTGTAGGCACTGCGCAATCTTGGACTGGATAAAAAAGCTGCTATCCGAAACGAATCCGAATGGGCATACGGGCATGCACTGCCGAGTACCGATACGTACAGCTTGACGCCGTTCAGTCGGGCACTGTCCGCAGTCAAGGCCTGAGCGAGGGTTTGCGGCTCAGCGCAAAAGGAACCGAGAGCTACGCGCATGCCTGGCTGCACCAGCGCTGCCGCCTCTGTTGCTGTAATTTGTTGCGCCATTTCATCACCTATCCACACTTTAAAGTCGTTGTTGAAATCCATACTGAAATCCCTGCGGATGACGTTGCAGGAACTCGCGTTGAAGCCTGGGTAAGATTACGCTCCGGCGAGCACCATGACGCACGAGACGGAG
Source organism: Alicyclobacillus tolerans (assembly GCF_021739485.1). GTDB lineage: Bacteria > Bacillota > Bacilli > Alicyclobacillales > Alicyclobacillaceae > Alicyclobacillus_K > Alicyclobacillus_K tolerans_A. The sequence goes on along the minus strand of NZ_JAJFNK010000012.1, from coordinate 45,955 downwards.
CCTGGGCCGCCCAGCGTATGAGCCAGACCCGTGCGGGCTCCGTTCACTTGGCGCGGACCGCAGCGCTCCAACAGTTGTTCGTAGATGTTTCCGACCATGCGCACCCCGGATGCCCCAATCGGGTGGCCCTGCGCTTTGAGGCCGCCGCTGGTGTTGACCGGCAGTTTCCCTGTAAGGCTGCTTTCCCCTTCGAGGACAAAGCGCGTTCCCTGTCCTCGCTCGCAAAATCCGAGGTCTTCGTAGTTAATGATTTCGGTGATCGTAAAACAATCGTGGCACTCCGCCACGTCGACCTCCTTGTACGGTGAAACAATTCCGGCTTGTGCGTACGCTTTTCGTGCGGCTTCGCGAGTCGCGGAAAAGCCGAGGAAATCCCAGCTGCTGTTAAACTGGGCCGAAAAATAGCCATTGGTGACGGCCAATCCCATGCCCTTAATGACAGCGTAGCGATTGAGCTTATGTCTGCGCGCCGCGTCCGCGCGCATCAGCACGACGGCAGCTGCTCCGTCCGTGGTCGGACAACAGTCATACAGCGTCAGCGGATCGGCAATCATTGGAGAACTGTGCACGCGTTGGGGTTCAATCCTGGACTGAAAGTGCGCCAATGGGTTCAGCGACCCGTTGAAGTGGTTTTTCACCGCCACTGCCGTCATGGCCTTTCGGGGGTTGCCGTAAACCTCGCGGTACCGGTTTGCCATCAGCGCAAACATTCCCGGCGCCGACCGGCCCTTCGCGTACAGAGGGTGTCCAAGCCCCACATGCTGAGCCACCAAACTCCCCCTGGGTTCGACGTCCCTCATCTTTTCCACACCCACCACCAACGCGGCTTCGCATTCTCCGGCTCCAACCGCAAATGCTGCGTTGCGGATCGCATCCATCCCGGTCGTGCAGTAATTCGACACCCGGGTGACGGGAATGTCGAGTGCCAATGGTTCTGCCAAAGACGTGCCGGCGTTTCCCTCCGTGTTGTAGGAATACGCGTAACAAGTCCCCAGCCACCCCGCGTCCACGTCTTCCGGCCCCAGCCGCGCATCGTCCAAGGCCTTGTAGGTTGCCTCAATCACCATGTCGAAATAATCCATGTCAAAGTTCTCGGCAAACCGGGTTTGACCGTACCCAACCACAGCGACGTCGTGCAGCATCCCCATCCTTAACCCTCCCTGACCGCACTTGGCCTCAGTTTCCAGAAATAGTTATGATAACCTCCTCCCTCGTGGAACCGGCGAAACGTAAAGCGCAACGGCATGCCAGTCTGCAAAGACTCCCCTTCGATATCTGTGACTTGGCCGTAAAAGCGGCCCCCTTGTTCAAAGTCCACGACGGCCATCCAAATTTCCCCGACCGGCGACGGAATGACGCGATCGCGGGTGAATGTGACCACGGTACCGACATCGGGCAGCCGAACCTCTTCCATGTGGTCCTTGGCCTTGCACGTCTGGCAAATTCTCCGCTTGGGAAAAGAGACCTCATTGCAGACGGTGCACCTCTGCCCGTGTCTGCGAATGTCCACGGCCAGTTCGCGCCACGTCTGCACTTCCGAAGAAAACGGCCGCAGTTCTTCTTGCGCAACGAGGTTCCGAAACTTCAAATAGTGTCCGTAGTGAGCCAAGTCGAAGCTCTCTGCCAGCAACCGGTTTGTCTGAGGACGCCTGTGTGCGATTTTGTCGTTAATGCGAAACAAAAACGCGTCCGCGCCGTCTCCGTACGTCAACAGCGCAACGAGATCGCCGGGTTGAGACGCGTCGAACGCCTGCGCCAAGGCCAGAAACGGATAGGCCGCGCCGGCAATACCGATTTGATGGGCGAGACTCCGGCCAAAAGCCTGGTCCGGATGCAGGTCCAAAGCCGTCTGTACGTCTTTGTGCACCTTGGAATCCGGTGCGGAGTAGACGACCTTGCTAATCTGCGATCGCGTCGTTTGGCACTGCGCCAGCAGCTTTTCAAACGCCTGCTGCAGCACTTTGACATACCCGAACTCCGAAGCAAAGCGCGCATCGCCGGTGTGGGCAAAGCGCTGTTGCGAGACGGTCCAGCGGTCGTAAATCCAGTCGCTGAAACTGACCCTCCCGACGAGTTCAGCAAAGGGATCGCTCCCAATCACCAGACTGACCGCGCCGTCTCCCAAGCCGGGTTCCAGTGCTTCTCCGGGTTCGCAGACTTGGATCTCAGACACCGTGAGCAGTGCCTTGCCACTCGCACCCCGGCTCAAAGCCCCCGTGGCGGCCTCCGCACTGGACACATCGGCATCGGAAACATCTGCGCCGATGGCATTTGTGCCAGTGGCATTTGCACGGTCCAACAAAGTTCTCAACGCCGCGCCGCCTGCGCGCAGACTGCAGCTAAAATCCGCAATTTCCACATCGCTGGTTAAATCGCACGCGATAGAAAGCAGTACCGCGGAAGACTTATCCGTGTAAGGAGGGGTGTTCGAGGCAAAAGTCACCGAGTGCACATGTTCCCTGAGGTCAGCGGTCAAAAGCGGCAAAGCCGATTCCACGCCCATGGTCAAGGCATCTTCGTCATAGTTCGCTACGGCGCGCGCACCGGACGCCGGCTTTCCCCAGACCGATTGAAACAAGCTGCCGCGGATTCGATACCTCGGAATGTACGCGTGGATCCTTTCAATCCCGACTGACATCGCGATCCCTCGTCTCCTTTTTTAACCTTACTCTCCTTGAAACTTTGGCGGACGTTTGTCGCGAAATGCGTCAACGCCCTCTTTATGGTCCCGGGTTTGCTGCAAGACGGTTTGCTGGCTTCGCTCCAACTGGAGTACAGTGCGAAGGTCGTACTCGAGGGAACGGTTTACAATCCCTTTAATCGCGGCGTAAGCCCGGGTAGGCCCGTGCGCGAGTTCCTTGGCGTAAGCAAGAGCCTGGGCGTGCAAGCTTTCCCTCGGACAAACCTCGTGCACAAAACCGTAATTCAGGCCGTCCTGGGCGGTGAGAATGCCTCCCGAGAACAAAAGCGTCTTCGCCTTATGAACTCCGACGGCCCGCGGAAGAAAATACATTCCTCCGGCGTCCGCCATCAGCCCAAGTTTTGAAAAGCTGAAAATAAACCGCGCCTCATCTGAGGCAAAAATGACGTCGGCCGCCAAAGCCAGACTGACCCCGGCGCCCGCTACGGGGCCTTGCACCGCGGCGATCACCGGTTTCTCCGTTTCGGCCATAGCCGTCACAATGTCGTTGATTTCGCCTAACCGCTGATGGGATTCAACGGCAGTTCGCTTCCCCATGCCGGAAATGTCCCCTCCGGCGCAAAAAGACCGCCCAGTTCCTGCGAGAACGACCGACTTTACGGAATCGTCCGTGCGCACGAAGTCCATGGCCCTCATCAGTTCTTCCTTCACTAAATCGCTCAGGGCATTCAAGGTTTCTGGCCGGTTTAACATTACCAAAGCCACGTTGTCTTCTACGGTGAGCATTACCGCCGGGTCCATACCAACACTCCTTCAGTTGCGGTCAGTCGATCTATCAGGCAAAGTTCGGTTAGAGAGTTCAGTCTAATAATAGTATCATTATTCTGATATTTTTAGGAGACAACGGTCTGTCAATGTCCCAGACCGCTCCCCCGCTCTTCTCTGTTCGACTTTGATTTTGCAATTCGTTTCACCAATTGCTGTTTCTGCTAGTTTCTTTTTTCCAACCATCGCCGGCTGAATTTTTGAGGCACCCCTTCTTCAAAAGCGGCCCCGAACGTCTCGACGCTGTAATCGATCGAAGCGTCCAACCCCTTGTTCAACCAGACTTCAAACAGTTCTTTTTGCAGTTTAATCGTGGTCTCGTGATGTCGGGTCACTCTCGAAAGCAGCGTGCGAGCTTCTGTCAGCATGTTGTCCGCATCGGTCAGGCGGTTAATCAGTCCATATTGAAGGGCTTCATCGGCTGTCATCGGGTCGCCGGTCAACAGCAGTTCCTTCGTCCTTCCCAAACCGATGTAAGGTACAAAGAGAGCCGCATCAATGACGGAAGGCAGCCCAATCTGCACTTCTGGCATGACAAATTTGGCGTCTCCGGTCGCCACGCGCAAATCGCAAGCCAATGCAAATTCCAAAGCGCCTCCGACGCAATGTCCTTGAATGGCGCAAACAACAGCTTTCGCGCCTTGGCGGACCGTTTCGCAAAGTCCTTTCAGAAGGCGAATAAACGTCATTGCAAGTTCCGGCGTCAACCGGGAGAATTCGGAAATATCCACTCCGGCACTGAAGACTGGACCCTCCCCCGTGACGATGATGCCGCGGACATCCTTGTCGGCCATGGCTTGCTCAAGCGCTTCCTGACACTCCAAAATCATTTCCGAAGTCAGCGCGTTGCGCTTTGCGCTTCGGGCTAACGTCACGGTCGCAACCGACTCCTCAACTGTCACTTTTACGTCGTTCATCCACGGTTCCCCCACTCGACTCGATATAACGTTTAGGTGCCCGCACATTCGTTCGGGCACCCCGCCTTCGCTTTCTTTAACCAAGGTATTGTGTTTTTAATTGGCTTGCTATGATGTTCTTCTGAATTTCCGAAGTGCCTTCGTAGATTCGCGTGATACGGGCATCGCGGTAAAACCGTTCAATAGGATACTCTGCAATAAAGCCCAGGCCGCCGTGGATCTGCACTGCCTTGTCGGCCACGCGATTGTACACCTCGGAACCGTACAGCTTGACCATGGCCGCCTCCTTAATCACGTTCATTCCCTGGTCCGCCATCCACGCGACGCGGTACACCATCCACCGCAACGTCTCAATTTCCGTGGCCATCTCCGCAAGGTAGTGTTGAATCACCTGCTGATCCAAAATCGGCTTGCCAAACTGGATCCGCTCATTCGCGTAATGGATTGACCTTTCTAAAAGGTATTGACACGAACCCAGCGATCTCGCCGCCAAACCAGCACGCCCGTTGGCCAGAATTTTCAGGGCATTCACGTATCCCTGTCCGGGTGTGCCGAGGACGTTCTCCTCAGGCACTTCCAGGTCCTCAAAATACAGCTGCGCTGTATGAGAACCGTGAAGGCCCATTTTCTTCTCGATTTTGCCAACGTGGAACCCGGGGAACGTCTTTTCGACAATAAACGAAGTGATTCCCTTGGCTCCAAGGCTGGCATCTGTCACGGCCATAACCGTAAATACGCGCGCGATTGGCGCATTCGTGCAGTAGATCTTTTGCCCGTTCAAGATGTATCTGTCGCCCTTTTTCACGGCGGTGGACTTCAGGTTCGCCGCATTCGACCCAGCTTCGGGTTCGGTCAAGGAAAACGCGCCAATCCACTCGCCGGCAGCCATTTTCGGCAAATACCTCTGCTTTTGTTCTTCGTTCCCCAGTTCAACAATACCGACCGACCCGATGCCGTTGTGGGCTCCTAAGATGGTCGTGTACCCGTTAATGGTCTTTCCAAGCTCTTCGAAGATGGCGGACTTTCCCACGAGGTTCAGGCCCATACCGCCGTACTCTTCCGGAATACTCAGAGAGAACAGCCCGAGTTCCTTAGATTTTTCCAGGATCTCGTCCGGGACGCGGTCTTCTTCCTCAATCTGCATGGCGTAAGGTTCTACTTCGTTGGCCACAAAGTCCCGGATGGTTTCCTGCATTTTTACAATTTCGTCCGGCAAACTGAAATCCATGCTCACTTCATCCCCCGTCAGTGGTTCCTCGTTCGTAAAAATTTGCCAGAAGTCGTGAAACCCGAATCCTCAAACCAACCGTCCGGTCGACACAGGCGTCCACCCTATTGCAGCCAAATTATACCGTACTAAAGAGAGCGCTTTCAACGGAATATTGTTGTAATTAGCCGTAGAGGAGGGCTTTATGCGCGCCCTCATCCGTTTCCTTTGGATACGACGAATTGAGCTTTTAATTCCGCGTCATTGTTGCCGGACGGGTCGGATACGACTTCAAAACTCCCGGATGTCCACGGTGAAAATTCGATGTCTGACGCTTCTCCAGGGCTGAGATTGCGCGTGTAAATGCGGTAATAGGCGATCGAAAACTGGTGCACCCGGCGTCCTTGGTTCCAACCAATTTATGTGGCAATCCGCACCGCGAATGAATTCGTCACACAAAAGTACTCTTGGCGGCGAATGTTGTAGAAATTTTTGAGGGTTTATCTGCCAGGTTGTGACAGATTTCTTCGGCTTTGTACCTTACCCTTGGAATGAGAAGGGGGGATTACCGGATGAAGCAATCCATGGAGGTGCCGTTGAACATCCTTGCTGGAGTCTTGGCTGCGTCGCTGGCAGGTCTGGCCGTGTGGCACTTCGCAGAAGGCACCGTGTTACGACACACCGTGCACATGCCGCGCCAGCGTCAAGAATTCATTCGCCACAACACCAAGTTGGCGGCAAATGTCCCGCAAGGCTTGTCGCTGCAGAGAGTCCAAAACCCAACTGTTTCCACTCCCCCTGTGGCATCGCAGTCGACCTGGGCTGGCAGCTTTCACGACCAACCTCTAAAAAACGGTCCAAACCCGCTGTACCTCAAGGCGCCCTCGGGCCAGGTTTACCGGGCCATCCACTACATCGCAAAGTGGGATCCATCCGTTCAAAGTTGGGAACCCATTTCTCCGGACTTAACGCAGGACAATCAGGTCGGCTCCCCTGGGTATGGAATCGACGGGATCACGGCGGCAGCCGAACAAGGCGGAACTTGGTACGTGGGAACTCTGACAGGGGGTGTCGAAGTCAAACAACCTGGCCGCGCATGGAGTCAGACTGTGTCTATTCTGCCGGAAAGGACCGTTTCGGCCGCAGCGATCGACCCTGCTGAGGCTTCTGGGGCTGTTGCCGTGATCGGTTTTGCTGGATACAGTGCAGCCACTCCCGAGGCGCCGGGCCACGTCTACGCTACGTTAGACTTCGGGAAACACTGGTCGGATATCACGGGCAACCTGCCGGATCGACCGGTACAAAGCGTGCGCTTCGTGTTCAGTGGTCAAAAAAGCCTATTGCAAGTCAAAGAGAACGGGCAGTGGTACACCATGGAAGGGAAAGGAAAATGGAAAGGGGTTTACGCAGCGGCAACCCATCGCTAACGGCGGAAGGCGTTTGAGGGGCTTTACTTCAGGGTTTTACTTCAGGGGCCTTACTTCAAAGGTTTAATTCCAAAATATTACCTTTTTAAGGCTTTTCGTTCGTTTCAACGGTTTCGTAGTAGCGCTCACCCGTTTTTGGATGGTACCAGACCCGCTGAACGTGAACAAACGAACCCCGGAGGCACCCCTGCAGGCTTCTTTTCCACTCGTTTGCGTCGTCGCCAGGCTGTGTACCGAAACGCAGCGACTGCAATGAGCGCAATGATCAAGATATATAACACCGCAACGCCCAACCATGCACTCATGACGTTGCCTTACGAACCTTGACAGCGGTGCCGTACGCGACAATCTCGGACATGGTCTGCCCGACTTCACTCGAGTCAAACCGCATCATGGTCACAGCGTCGGCTCCCATTTTTGCGGCATTGGCCACCAATCGATCGATCGCCTGCTTGCGGGCGTCTTCCAGCATTTCGGTGTATTCTTTGATCTCCCCGCCGACCAAACTCCGAAACCCCGCGGCAATGTTTCCGCCGAGGCCGCGGCTTCGCACCACGAGTCCAAACACACTCCCGAGCGCTTCCTCGATGACGTATCCCGGCAGGTTTTCCGTTGTAACGACAATCACGCGCATAACCCCCTACTAAGTGACGGATGCTTTTTTCATTATACTGCAAGTGCACTGTAGGATTCCAAAAAATTCAAACTCAAACTTGAAGAAGTCAAAGACTCCGGTGTGAGCGGCGGTTTCGAGCGGTAGGTCCCCTGTGCGGCTTGACCCAGGAAACCCGGTGAGGTTTCGATTTGTTGATCTGCCTTTTTGTATAGTAATGTGGTAGAACACGCAGGGGTTCCGGTTTGCAAGTTGACTCGTTTACTTTGACTCAACTCATTTGACTCAACTCATTTGACTCAACTCATTTGACTCAACTCAATGGAGGCTGTATCAGGTGCTGACTCAATTTTCACGGACAGAACTGGTATTTGGCAAAGAGAACATGGAATTGTTAAAACAAAAGACGGTCGCTGTCCTGGGTGCAGGCGGCGTGGGGTCGTTTGCGATAGAAGCCCTTGCCCGGATGGGAATTGGGCGGCTCATTCTCATCGACAAAGACGAGGTCGATGTCACCAACATCAACCGCCAACTGCCGGCCCTTCACACGACCGTCGGGCGCGCCAAAGTCGACGTCATGAAAGAGCGCATCGCCGCCATCAACCCTGACTGTGAAGTCGTCGCTCTTCGCAGCTTTTTTCTGGAGGAAACCAAAGACGAGTTGTTTCAGTTTGGGTTAGATTACGTCGTGGACGCCATCGATACCCTCAGCGCAAAAATTTTGTTGATTAAAGAGTGCGTAGAAAGAAAAATCCCTATTGTGAGCAGCATGGGAGCTGCGAACAAAATCGATCCGACCCGGTTTCGCGTCGTCGATTTGAAAGACACTCGGGTAGACCCGATGGCAAAAGTGCTGCGCAGGGAACTCAAGAAGTTTGGGATTGAGAAGGGCGTAAAAACCGTCTCTTCCACAGAGTCCCCGCGGCTGCAAAAACAAGAGGTTTTGAACGAAATCGTTTCACCGGAAAAGCTCCAGACGTCCAAAATACCTAAAGAAAAGCGGCCGCCGGGCAGTGTGCCGTACGTGCCTTCCGTCGTCGGCTTGATCCTGTCCAGCGTCGTGATTCACGACTTGCTCGGCGTCTACCCCGAGCCGTAAACGCGCCTCAATCCGCAGTCGTGCCCCAAGGCGTAGATGTCCTCTGAGCCATCCGCGCAGCGAGCCATTACGCCCAGCGCTCGGCCGGTCAAGACATGACGGCTGCGAGGCTCCAGGCTGCCAAACGACAAACAGCCCAAGGTCGCGAGCCACATTGGCTGGCTTAAACCTTGGGCGTTGCGCGTTCGGCCGTAGGCCATTCCCCTTTTACTGCTTGGGCAGCACCATCGATACACTTTGTTGTCCAGGTTTAAAATGCGATTTCATGCGCTCGTTCGCGTCTTTTAAAGACAACGACTCCAGCACGTCGATGGTGTCGAACAAATCCGCGCCTTTGAACTGGTACGCCGTAAAGCTGCGGGCAATGTAGCTTGGAGAGTCCAACGAAGACATAAATCGTCCAATCGCCTTTTTGCGGTTTCGTTCAAATTCCGTTTCAGACAATCCGGACTTCAATACCTCTTCCAACCTCGCATTGACCATGTCCACCAACCGCGTCGGATCCGACGAGTTGCCTCCAACGAGAGAGTACCCGTAGGAAGGCGTCACTTCATATTCCCACGAAAACTGCTGGTCGATAATCTCTTCGTCAATCAATTTGTGATACAGCGAACTGCCCCGTCCAAACAAGGTATCCAGGACGACGCCAGTGAGCATTTCCTGAGCCAACAAGTCCTTGCCTCGCAACCCAACCTCATCGTCTTTCCAGCCGATTAAACAGCGCGCTTCCTTGAGGCTGAGGTGCGCCGTAGCGGTCGGAGTCGCCACTTGCTTTTGTTCGTCTGGATACTTGCGTTCAATGCCTGGAAGTTTGGAAAACGACTTTTTCGACTGATTCGTTCGGATCAATTCCATCAACTCGTCGGGGTCAAAGCCCCCGACTGCGAAAAACACCATATTCGCCGGGTGGTAGAAAGTCTCATAGCAGCGGTAGAGGGTGTCTTTGTCGATTTTGGAAATGCTCTCTACCGTTCCGGCAATGTCGATGCGGACCGGGTGGCTTTGGTACATCGCGCGCAACAGTCCGAAAAACGACCTCCACTCCGGATTGTCCTCGTACATCCTGATTTCCTGTCCGATGATGCCCTTTTCCTTTTCCACGTTTTCGTCGGTGAAGTAAGGGTCTTGAACAAAATCGAGCAAAACCTGAGTGTTTTCCCGGACGTTTTCGGTGCAGGAAAACAAGTACGTCGTGGTGTCAAACGACGTAAAGGCATTCGCCGAGGCGCCGTACTTGGCGTACTGGGAAAACACGTCTCCCGTCTCGGATTCAAACATCTTGTGTTCCAAAAAGTGTGCAATCCCGTCCGGAACCGTCAGAAAATCCGGTTGTCCAGCCAGGCGAAAGACACTGTCGATGGAGCCATAGTGGGTCGTAAACGTGGCAAACACCTGCTGAAAGCCTGGTTTCGGCATCAAATACACGGTCAGTCCATTGTCGAGGGTCTCGCTGTACAGCGTCGCGCCAATGCGGCTGTACTCCTTTTTATCCATTTTATCCATGGGTCGTCACCTCCCGATTCCCCAGGAAGTAAACCGTGTCTTCCTTCAATGTCTGCGCGGCCTGAACTACGTCGTCTTTTTGAACCGACTCGATTTGCTTGAGCAAATCGGGAATTTCCCGGTTCACTCCGGTCAAAACTCCGCTGAAGTGAACGTCCGCGATCGACATGGGCTGATCCAAGGCCTGCAAATACTGATTGCGGATTCCGTTTTTCGTAAACGCCAGCTCTTCTTCACTCACGTTCCCTTGTTGAATCACCTTGACCTGGTCCAAAACGATCGACAGCGCCTTTTCGTAATTCGCCGGGTCAATGCCGGTCTGAATAGCGACGACACCCGTCAGTCCGTCCAAGCGACTGGATGCGTAGTAGGCCAAACTCGCCTTTTCGCGGACGTTGATAAACAGCTTGGAGTGCGGGAAACCGCCGAGGACGCCGTTCGCGACTAACAACGCCGGGTAAACAGGGTCTTGATAGGCCACGTGGGTGCGAAACGCGAGGTTGAGTTTCCCTTGATTGACCTCCTGCATTTCCTCGACGCGCCGAACCTCCCCAGTGCGGTAAGCGAGCGGAGAAACGGTAAAAGCCTCCTGGCCGCGAGTGGAAGTCGAGCCCAACTTGCTCTGCACCTGTTCGAAAACGCGGTCGGAAGCTGCTTTCGGGTCCGAAATATTGCCGACCATGTAAACGTGGATGTCTGCCTCGCCAAGCAGCCGCTGCTGCACCTTCCACAGCTCATCCGGGCTGAGGCGGTCGACATCTTCGAGGTATCCCAGACGCGCTAGACCGGATGCTTCCCCTTTCCCCAACTCTTCCATGCAGCGTTCCATGGCGTAGGCAATCTTGTCGTCGTAAATGCTCTCGATCCGTTTGCGGTGCAGCGCCTTCTCCCGGTCCACGCTCGCTTTGGGGAACGCGTTGTTTTCCGTCAAAGGATCCGTCACCAATTGCAAGACCAACTCTTGAACCCGTTCGAAAAGCCCGCTCGCACCTTCGAGACCGGACTCCTCCGGAACACCGCCGTACGCTTCCACGACGTGCAAATTCCCCCGCTTACCAATCCCCGTCCGAAGTACGGCACCAAACAAGTCGTCGGCGCGATTGACAATCGCCAAAGCTGACGGAAACTCTCTGGTTCCTTCCATCCACAGGTAAGGCAGCACCGCCGTGGAAGTCACAGCTTCGCGAACCATGGGCCGCGCCAGCTTGATGCTAATATGCCGAGTTTGGAACTGTTGAGTGGAGAGAATATGTACGAATAAGCGGCCTTGACTGAACGTTTGAAAGTTTGCCATCGAATCACCCCTTTCATCCCCTACACGGAGTCTTCCATCCCCGGCTTGGGGTCGACAAAAAAGGGCATGTGCCCTGTATAGTCCCAGTATTGACGAAAGCCATACACAATATCAAATCCCGCTAAAAAAATTGCAATTAAAAAAATTGCAATCCAACACACTCACCCTTGGCGGCGAAGCTGGTTGCGCGCAGCGGCTTGAGCGATATCGAAATCTAATTTGGAAATTACTTGAGAATCCCGGATCCAGCGTTGAATTTCGCGGTTCATAGTAGGGGTGACATACTTTGGGGGGCCGTACAGTTCAATACACTCCTTGCGGGTTGTCTGATGGCGTTTCACGCAATGAATGTTGGTCAGCATTTCCATCAACTCGCCACAAATCGGACATTGAAACATGACATCCCTTCCTTTCGGTTTGGTTCCATTCATATGGGCCAACGAAAGGCGGTATGCCAGATCATGAAAGCGCTTTGACACTTCTTTGGGCCACCAACGGGGAGGGGACCCGGCGTTCGGTCCACCCGAGATGAAAGACGAGCGCCCAGGTTCCCCTTATATAAACACCCTCTCGGGCAGGGTGAGCAAAGCCAACAATACCCAAAACAATACCCAAAACCTAAGCTTGCAAGTCAATCTGTGGCATTCTATGCGACTTGCAAGCCAAGTGTGCAGGGGGTACAGCTTCGAAATTGCGCCTTAGGCGCGGGCGAACAGACCTCCGATTTGAGTCAGATAGCGCAGTTTGCTGCCTTCCTTGAGCCAAGCCGCGGGTTTTCCCGTGACTTCCAGTCTGCGCTCGCCGACCATGCCAATGGCGTCTTTGCGACCCAGCGATGCCAGTGTGCCTTGCGTGTGCGGAGTGAAGGGTTCCAGTTCACCGCCCTTGAGCAGCGAATAAATTTGCTGACCGCAGTGGATACCCATCTGCCCAGCCAACTGTGCCGTAGGCGGATAAGGTCTGCCGGTTTCCTTGTTCAACAACAGTGCGCTGTCCCCAATTACAAACACTTCCGGATGGCCCTCGGCCTGCAGGGAGTCGTTGATGCGTGCGCGGCCCCTCGGTTCCACTTCAAGACCTGAGTTTTGTACGACAGAATGTCCGCGAACGCCGCCCGTCCAAATCATCGTATGGGTTTGGATGATGCGCCCGTCCTTGAGTGTCGCTTGGTCCGGTTCCATTTTGACGAGCGGAACCCCGGTCAAAAACTCCACGCCCCGTGCAGACAAACTCGCTTTAGCGCGGTCGGTCAAGGATTCTGGAAACCCTGGCAAAATCGTCGGCATAGCTTCCACCGACAACAGCTTGACGTTCTTTGGGTCTACTCCGTGCTTTTTGCAGAAGATAGGGATCATGTCGGCCAGTTCACCAATCAACTCAATCCCCGTCAATCCGGCTCCGCCAACGGCAAACGTCAAATCCGCCGGGTCTTCTGTCACTTTATATCGTTCGATACAATCCTCGATGTGGCTGCGAATGCGAGTGGCATCGTGGACCGACTTCAAGACGAAACTGTTCTCTTTGAGTCCTTCGATGCCAAAGTACTCACTTTCACTTCCCAAAGCCACAACCAAGATGTCGTATTTCAACTCGGAACCATCTGCGAGGGCTACAGTGCGCTTGTCGAGCTGAATGCTGGCCACTTCGCCCAGGCACACGCCGATTCGCTTTCCGGACAAAAGCTTATCCAGAGGAATGGTGATGTTTTTCTCCTGAAGTCTGCCTGCGGCAGGTTGATGCAATTCCGTAATCAACTGATGGAAGGGTTCTCGATTTACGATGGTAATTTTCGCCGCGTCTGCGGTGAGTCCCCGCCGCGTCTCCAACGCAGCTTGGATACCGCCATAACCTGCACCTAAAATCACAACGTGCTTAGCCATGTGCTTCTCTCCCCGATTTCTGTAGAATACGTATCAAGCGAGTTACCCCGTAGACCAGCGCGATCGCGCTGCACCAACACGGCGTGTGTCATTCGCACACACTTCATCCACGCGTTACCCAACACAAAACGTGTAGATACGAACCCAAAACCTGTAAACGTTAGTAAAATAACTAGGAAAACGTGCTAAACACTTCTAGTCCAAAAAGACTGATTTGTAACACAAACGTACTAACAAACCCTAATCCATATTAACAGTCCGGGGGTTCAAGTCAACGAGAATAAACGGCGTCTAGACCGATTTTCCGGCCGCTAGGTCCGGTTTTTATGAGTTTGGGAAAGATTTCACACATATAGTGGATGTTTTTAGCACATGTTGAAAAGCATTTGCCCCTGTTATATGATGTTTCTAGCATCGCATCATTTTGTTTTTGAGGAGGAGTTTTTCGTGGCGTTTATTATTACCTCACCATGCATCGGTGAAAAAGCTGCTGACTGTGTTGAGACGTGTCCAGTCGATGCGATTCACGAAGGAGAAGACCAGTACTACATCGATCCGGATACCTGCATCGATTGCGGTGCTTGCGAAGCTGTTTGCCCTGTCTCCGCCATTTACCAAGAGGATTTTGTGCCTGACGAAGACAAATCGTTCATCGAAAAGAACCGCGAATTCTTCCAGAAGTAATCCAAGCGAGTCATTGCTAAACCCCGTTCTTATTGGGAAAGTCCTATGAGATATATCTGAGGCGGGAAATTCTCTCGAGAGAAAGAATTTCCCGCTTTGTATAGATGTGGACATCAAGGTTGTACCCTTCGTTTCCGGACCGCGGTCTCAAGGCGCTCTGTGCCAAGGTGTCCGGGAATCAATTCAGACACCCGCTTCATGCCCTGCACAAACCGGTCGCTTTTCCCCAGCTTCATCAGCACCCAACTCACCAATTGAACGCATCCGAGAGCCATCGCGAAACCGGTCAGACGGCGCGTATCCATGGAGTTTGAAGCCAACCACAAAAACACCGCGATTCCGGCGACTCTCCCTGCATTCTGAAAAATCTCCCGAATAATGACGTGTTCCATGTAGTCTTGGTTTTGCGCATCGAGTTTACTGATTCCATCGAAAACAAGCCCTTGCACGGGCAGCAAAAACAGAGGCAAAGCGAGCGCGGCCAGGGAACCGTACCAGATCATAACTTTCGCGCTCAGAGGCAGTAAAAAAAGCGTGGCTGCGCACGCCAGCGCCAAACCGCCTGCCGCCATGACTCGCATGCGGTTGTTTGGCTTGCATAAACGCCCGACGAAAAAAAACGAAGCAAAAGACAAGGCACTTTGGAGCAGCACAAACTCGCCCAACCGGAGTTCACTCCCCGTCGCTATGTACACCAAGAGGCCGATTAAAAATAAAAATACGCCTTCTCGCAGCCCATAGACTGAGCACCCCAATAGAATGTTCCGCCACGGCCGGATTTTGAGTGCAGACGCGGCTTTGAACAAGTGCAAATTACCCTGGGTCCGTTCTCCCTTGAGGCGCCAACTGAACCATACGGCCATGACAAACAGGGCCAAAGACAACGAGAAAATCAGGTGATACCCGCTGACCCCGCCAAAACGGTCTTCGTACCCAATCAAAAAGCCCGCCACTGGTGGTGCGACCATCCCAGCGACGGCGCCCATCACGCCATTGAGCCCATAAAAGCGCTCCCGTTCTCCTGAACCCGTAAATCCAAAGCTCAACGTGTTGAAGGCAAACCAATAGAAGCCCGCGGCCATACCCAGGACAGCGCCCAGCAAAACCGGAAGTTTCGCGACTTGCACGCCGCCAAGCAGAGTCAGGAGGTAAAATCCCGCATGCAGTGCAATTCCAATTCGCATCGACCAAACGCTGTGATACTTTCTGGATAAGTGTCCTGCGGCGATGAAGGTCAAAGGCAAAACCGTGTACACGAACAGGTTGTACCATCCGATGGACGCAAACGATTTGTCGATTTTCCACAGGTAAACATTCACAAAGGTGTTGGACAGCCCCACAGACAGCGAAAACACACCGCTAATGGCAAGCAGCCACCACGCCTGTTTCCCCATGCGGTGTACAGGTTGCTTCACCCTCCCACCTCCTGCCGTGCCGGTGAACTCAGGTACGGCCGGATAAAGGTCATGAACCGCGAATCCGCTGAAAAGGTCTTTCCAGTGCGTTCGTCGCGCAAAAGTCCACTCGCCGTGACCGCCAATTTAAAATCAGGCACGTTGCCCCGTCGGAGAAAGAGCAGGTTCAGTTTTAACAATTCCGGCTTTTCCGGTACGGCGATGGCTTGGTTGATAGACTCTGCAATGGAGTGATACTTGGAACTGTCGCGTGCCACGGATACAATCGGGAGTTTGGCCGAAGAAGAATACTTAAGGACCTGAATCCGGTCATCTTTGAATGCGTCGACGTGGCACGCTGCAGATAGGACCTGTACAGAGTCTAGAGACGCTTCCGCCGTAGTCCGCGAAACCTGCTGCTTGACGGGAACAAGCGACGTCATGCAAAGCATCAATGCAGAAACAGCCATCCCAATTTGCATTTTCTGCAAATGACGCATGGGCACACCTCCGTTTCGTTTGCCGCATCCTGCACTTTAAACCAAGGAACGGCCAATCGAACGTTAGTGTGCCCGAAACAATCAATTACATGTTCCGCCGGTATTTGCCTCCGACTTCGTACAAGGCCCGGGTAATTTGGCCAAGGCTGGCCACTTTGACAGTCTCCATCAATTCCGCAAAAATGTTGCCGCCCGATTGTGCCGTCTCCTGCAGCTTGCGCAAAGCCGCCGAGGCCTCGTTTTGGTGCCTTTGCTGAAACTCCTGCAAGTTGCGGATTTGCTGCTGCTTTTCTTCGGCCGTCGCCCGGGCCAGTTCAATCTTAGGGGGGACGAACGACGGATCGAGCGTTTTGGGGTTGATGAAAGTGTTCACCCCGATAATCGGCAGCTCACCAGAGTGTTTCATGTGCTCGTAATACAGAGACTCCTCTTGAATCTTGCTGCGCTGGTACTGCGTTTCCATGGCACCGAGAACGCCGCCTCGGTCGTTTAAGCGCATGAACTCCTCGAGAACAGCCTCTTCCACGAGTTCGGTCAGTTCCTCAATGATAAAGGCGCCTTGTAAGGGGTTCTCGTTTTTCGCAAGTCCAAACTCCCGGTTAATAATCATTTGAATCGCCATCGCGCGCCGGACAGATTCCTCGGTCGGAGTGGTAATGGCTTCGTCGTACGCGTTGGTGTGCAGCGAGTTGCAGTTGTCGTAAATGCCAATGAGGGCCTGCAGCGTCGTACGAATGTCGTTAAAGTCAATTTCCTGGGCGTGCAGGGAGCGGCCAGACGTCTGAATGTGGTACTTCAATTTCTGGCTTCGTTCGTTCGCATGGTACTTGTTTTTCATCACGACAGCCCAAATTCTTCTCGCGACGCGGCCAATCACGCTGTATTCCGGGTCCATTCCGTTGCTGAAGAAAAACGACAGGTTGGGCGCAAAATCGTCGACGTTCATGCCGCGGCTTAAATAGTACTCGACGTAGGTAAAGGCATTGGCCAAGGTGAACGCGAGCTGCGTGATGGGGTTCGCACCGGCTTCGGCAATGTGATAGCCGCTGATGCTCACCGAATAGTAGTTGCGTACCTTGTGGTCGATAAAGTAGCTCTGGATATCCCCCATCATTCGCAGCGCAAACTCCGTCGAGAAAATACAGGTGTTTTGGCCCTGGTCTTCTTTTAGAATGTCCGCCTGCACGGTTCCGCGGACGGTGTTTAAGGTGTACTTGACAATTTGATCGCGTTCCTCGGCACTTGGCTCGCGTCCGTGTTCGGCGACAAAGCGGTCGACCTGCTGCAGGATAGCCGTGTTCATGAACATCGCAAGAATAATGGGAGCAGGTCCGTTAATCGTCATCGATACGCTCGTCATCGGATGGCAAAGGTCAAACCCGTCATAGAGCTTGCGCATGTCGTCCAAGGTACAGATGCTCACGCCGCTTTCCCCGACCTTGCCGTAGATGTCCGGGCGTACATCGGGGTCTTCGCCGTACAGTGTGACGCTGTCAAATGCCGTAGACAGGCGTTTGGCTTTGTCGTTTTTGGACAGGTAGTGAAACCTCTTGTTGGTTCGTTCTGGCGTCCCTTCCCCTGCAAACTGCCGCTTGGGTTCCTCTTCTGTGCGTTTGAACTGGAACACGCCGGCCGTAAACGGATACTCGCCGGGGACGTTCTCCAACATCGACCAGCGCACAATCTCGCCCCAGTCCTTGTACGCAGGAAGGACGACCTTAGGCACCTTGGTACCGGATAAAGAGACCGTATACAGCGGCGTCCGGATTTCCTTGTCGCGCACTTTGGTGACAAATTCCTCGCCGCTGTAACTCTGTCTTTTGTGTTCCCATTCGTCGATCACTTTTTGCGTGTCCGGGTGCATCTGACTGCGCACTTGCTCACTGAGTTTGGCCAAGGTGTCAACCGACCCGGTTGCATCCGGCGAGTGCCGTTTGACTAAGTCGACGGCCCCGGACAGCTGGAATGCCTTCGTGGCTGTGTCCGATTGCTCGCGGACAAACTTTTTGTAGTTGCGGACCGTATTCACAATCTCCAGCAGGTAGTGCGCCCGGTCTCCCTGGATGACGGCTGCATGGCCTGCAGATGTGTCTTGTTCAGGAATTGAGCTGTGCCAATCGAGGTGCGACTTTTTGTCCAGGGTGTCCAGGAGCGCTTTGTACAACTTCGTCGTGCCCAGGTCGTTAAACTGGCTGGCAATGGTCCCAAACACCGGCATGGCATCCGGCGCCACCTGAAACTGGTTTCGGTTGCGCTGCATCTGCTTTTTCACGTGCAGCAATGCGTCCTTAGAACCTCGCCGGTCGAACTTGTTGATGGCTACCAAATCCGCATAGTCGAGCATGTCAATTTTTTCGAGCTGCGATGGAGCTCCGTACTCGGAGGTCATGACGTACAAGGAAACGTCGGAAATGGAGACGACGTCCGCGTCGCCTTGGCCAATGCCGCTGGTTTCCACCACAATCAAATCGAATCCGGCCGCTTTGGCGATCGCGATGGCGTCTGACACGGCATCGGACAACTCACTGCGAGACTGGCGAGTCGCCAAAGAGCGCATGTATACTTGCGGTCTGTAAATGGCGTTCATGCGAATACGGTCCCCAAGCAGTGCGCCGCCCGTCTTTTGCCGGGACGGATCGACGGATAACACCGCGACGGTTTTGCCTGGAAAGTCGCGCACGAAGCGCAAGATCAATTCGTCGGTCAAGGACGACTTGCCTGCGCCGCCCGTCCCCGTGATTCCAAGCACCGGGGCCACGCCGCCGTGTTCTCGAACCTTGGCCATGACGTCGTGATAAGTTGCATCGCGGTCATCCTGCTGGGTTTCCGCGTACGTGATCAACTTGGCGATGCTCGACCAGTTGTGCGTGGAAAGGTCCACAAGCGCTTGCTTCGGGTCTAGTTCCGGCGCGACGTCGCAGGCGCGCAGCATGAAGTTGATCATCCCCTGCAACCCCATCTTCCGCCCGTCGTCCGGCGAAAAAATCTTCACAATGCCATAGGCTTCGAGTTCGGCAATTTCGTCCGGCACAATGACCCCGCCGCCTCCGCCGAAAATTTTGATGTTGGATGCTCCGCGCTGCAAAAGCAAATCGTACATGTATTTGAAAAACTCCATGTGGCCGCCCTGATACGAACTGATGGCAATGCCTTGTACATCTTCTTGAATAGCGGCCGTGACAATCTCATCGACAGACCGGTTGTGGCCGAGGTGAATGACCTCAGCGCCCGAAGCTTGCAAAATGCGGCGCATGACGTTAATGGAGGCATCGTGACCATCGAACAAACTCGAGGCCGTGACAAAGCGAACCGGATAATGCGGGCGGTAAGGTGCTGTTTCCTGCTGTCCGATCCAAGCCGCTTTACGGGTATCCTCAAGGCCTTCGCTTTGGTTTGGAAGGTGTTTCTTTGACGCCTGAGTGACGTTTGCGTCGCTGAGGTTCGTGCCCATGTACATTTCCTCCCTTTCGTGATTGACTTGCGTCTCTGATTGACTTACGTTTCTGGCGGCCTTACTTTGAGCTTGAATTGGGTTCCCGTTTCGAAACTCCGCACGCAGCCATCAACATGTCCGTTTGCAACTTCACGAACTCCTCAAAGGCAAGCGTTTTCAAAGCCCACCTGCGAAATGCCCACATCTCGGCACCGACGACGATGTTGTGAGCCAGCAGGGGAATGGAGTGATTGTCTATCAACAGCGACCCATCTTGCTGGCCGTCGCGCAACAACCGTTCGAAAATCCCGGTTATATCCTGTTCTTTCGCCAACACTTCGTGCAAAAAGGACGGAGGAAGGGACTTTGTCTCTTGGTAAATAAGTAAGACGTCCGCCTGCATGTCGTATACGACTTGCAACAGACCCTCAATGGCCTGCCGAAGCCGCTGTGCGGCGCTGTCGTCGCCCGTCAAACGCAACAGAAGCTGTTCTTCCATCTTGTTGTGGATGTGCTGGCAGACTAAAAACAGCACGTCTTCCTTCGAACCCACGTACTCGTAAAGCGCTCCGTTGGAAATGCCGCTGGCCTTGGCAATTTCCCGGGTAGTTGTCTTGTGAAATCCCTTGTCGGAGAACAAGCGGACGGCCGCTTTCACGATTTGGCCCCGCCTCTCGCGAATTCTCTCCGGGTCCTTCACGTTGCTGGGTATATCGACTCCCATAGCTTCACTCCCTGACTGAGCGCTCGCTCAGTTTTAGTGTAAACCGCGAATGAGAGCGCGTCAACTGAAAAACCCTCCGCCTTTCAACCGTCCATAAAACTTGCTATGCTTATCGTGCAGTCAAATTCAAGGGAGGTTACGGGTTTGCCAAAGACGGAACAATCGTCGAATGAGTCCGCAATCCACCAGACACCCAACCCCAAAGGAATTCTCCTGGGAGCCAATGTCTCCATCGCCAAAACGGGCCTGATGGCGGCCGTGGAAGAAACCATCCAATACGATGCCAATACCTATATGATCTATACCCGCAGCAACCGCGGAGGCAAAGCGAGGCCGATTGAGGACTTCAACCGCGACCAAGCGCTCGAGTTGATGAAGCAAAAGGGCATCTTCGATCCGGTGGTCCATTTATCCTACCTGGTCAACCTGGCAAGCCCCAAAGAGGAAACCTGGGAATACGGGGTTTCTGTCTTGACGGAGGAGATCCAACGGGTCGAGTACCTCGGCTTCAAATACATCGTTATGCATCCGGGAAGCCACGTGGGCGAAGGAGAACCCTACGCGATCCGGCGCATCGCAGAAGCACTCAACTCCATCCTAACGGGAAACGAAGATGTGTTCATCTGTTTGGAAACCATGGCTGGAGACGGTTCAAAGGTGGGCAATTCGCTTGAGCAAATCGCCGAAATTATTTCCTTGGTCAAGCACGAGGACAAGCTTGCAGTGTGCATCGATACCTGCCACAACTACAGTTTCGGCTACGACATTGTCAACGACTTTGACGGCTTCCTAAAAAGTTTTGACGACACCATCGGCCTGAACCGGCTGAAAGTAGCGCACATCAACGATTCCAAAACGCCGTTCAATTCGCACAAAGACCGTCACGCCAATATCGGAGAAGGTTCGATTGGCCAAGAGGCGCTGTACCGCATTGTCCACCACGAAGCACTGCGGAACATTCCACAGATCCTCGAGACGCCAGGCGGCAAGTACCGATCCGAAATCGATGTGCTGCTCGACCGCACTCCTGCCTCAGAGTAGCTTAAAGTGCACGAGAATCAGCGAAATGGGATCGGCAGCGGGTTCAGATGGGTTCCTGGTTTGGGTGGGTTCCCGGTATAGGCAGTGCCGGGTTCAGGCCGCAGACCCGCCCGAACCCGGTCAAACCCAGCGTGGATCGGCAAGACCCCACGGGAGGGCCGATGGTCACAAGTACCCTTTGGCTTTGAGCTTGTCGACGTGGCGTTCCATCTCTTCGGCCATGTCAATGCCGTACATATCCTCAATCACAAACATCATCGACGTGGCCGTTTGAGCCACATCCAACAGTTCTGAGACAATGGCGCGAACGACTTCGGCGTCCGCCATCACCTCTCGTTCTCCGGAAAGACCCCGGAACTTGCCGATGACTTGGGCGAGTTCACCGACTTCTTCCGTGATTTTCAACATCGTCGACTCCAAAGTCGGCGTCAGCCCGCTGAGTCGCGGGAGAGAAATTGTTTTCCGTTCCATGGACCGGCCTCCTCACCAATCGTCCCAAGTCGCAAAGGTTTGTTCAGCTAAAACCGATTCGGCCAACGCCAATGAAGCCCAAACTGCGGCGTTCGCCGTACCGTCTTCGAACGGCTCGAATGCGCCTTTTCGCATGCCTTCAACCGTTTGGCGGCTCCCGCCTTCGTGTCTGCGCACCAAACGGTCCAGGTGCTCCTGCAAGGAGGAATCGACGCGACTGTGCGCAGAAACGGCCGCCTCCACGACTTTAATTTCGTTCTCAACCTTTTCTTCCATGCGTTCCACACGAGTTTCATCCGCCGTGCTGCTTTCTTGCATGCGGTGCACGTCTTGCTGCCACTCAGAGAGTTTGCGGTACTCCTGCGAATCCATCAGGTTCGCGTCGGCCAACTTGGCCAGAGCTTCGGCAACCTGCCGGGAAAGGACGCGCAAACGCGCTTCGAGTTCCAGCACATGCTCTTGTTTGTGTTCCCATTGACGGTTGAGCCGTTTGCTAAGCTGCAGGCCCTGTTCGTTGAGCCCTAGCAGCGCGTCCGCCTGAACAACCGCCTCTCTCGGACTCTGGGCTTCGCGTTCGCACCCGGACAACACCGCTCTTGCGGCCGAGAGAAAGCTCTCTTTGTCGGCTTCATAACTCCGCTGCCAGTCGGGCAAGGACCGGGCAATTTCTCGCTCTTTCGCCCGGCTGTCGTTGCTGTCCAGGTCCTCGACGAGCGCCCGTACGCGGTCGCGGAGTTTTTGCCGTTCTTGTTTGAGTAAGTTCCAATCGCCCATGTACGTCAACAGTACCGAAGCCCGGTTGAGCAGTCCGCTTAAATCCGCTCCGACGCGCTGCACCAATGCCGCGTTGGCGTCTTCCACCGCCTGCAGCGCTGTAAAGGACGCTAATTCCTTGGCGTCGAGAAGGGTCGTTTTCAAATGGGAACACGCGGTGGTCTCTTTGGCTCCAGCTTCCTCCAGGCGGCGAATGGTCGCTTCCAGAATAGGAAAGCGATCCGCTTGACGTCCCTTCCAATCGGCCCATGTGCGAAGCCTCGACAGCCTTCTGTCCCAGGCTGCCAGCGCTTCTTGGAGCCGTTTTTGCTCGAGCGTTTGCCGGACCTCGTCGGTTTCAAAAGACAACTGCGCGACTTTGCTTTCAATCTCTTGCCATTCGCGCCGAAAAGTTTGCGGCACATCTGCGCCAAGCGCACTTTCTAGCTCTTTTTTAAGGCTCTTCCAGGTGTTCTCAAGACCCGTGGACGCCTGTTTCACCGTGTGCAGCAACTCGTCGAGGCGGTCTACGTCCGCCTGTACGCGCGTGAGGTCTTTGTCCAACTGCTCAAAGGTCTCGAGGATGCGGGTCACTCCAACGAAAGCATCCATGCTAAATGCGGCGAAAACGCCTCCGTGGTGCTGGTCTAAGCGACGGCTTTCCTTTGTGAACTCGGTTAACAGCGAGTCGACCTGTTGACGGATCTGTTTGGACAACGCCGCGGCTTCACCGTCTTGAAAAACCTCGGAAAACCGGGCTTCTGACTGAAGTTTGGTCAATCGTTCAGCCAGACTACTTCGCTGTTCCCGAGCAAATTTCAACCGCCTTTGAAACTCTGACATCCGCTGCAACACTGTCACCACCCCCAACGCTGCTAGGAGTACAACGCCAACCAATAGCCACATGCCCACCGCTCTCGTCACTCCTGCTCTCATCCAATTCGCTATCTTTGAAAGTTTAACAGGTTTAGCAAACCACAAGAATGACCAAGATGATAACACCTATTAAACGTTTTCTACTAGGTACACGAGGAGGAGATAAAACCCATGCACCGTTCATTTGCTGCATGGCTGACCGCCATCGTGATCGCGGTCGCCCCTTTGATCGCGTACGCACGCGTCATGCTTCCGTTTGGAAACAACTCTTTCGCGTCATCGTTGATAGAAATGTATACCATTAAACCCGGCGACACGGTTTGGAACCTTTCACAAAAGCTGCACGTCCCGCAGGCGGACCTCATTGCAGACAACGACGTTACGAGTCCGAAGTTCTTGCAAGTGGGTGAAACACTCATCTATCACCCAATTTTTTCACTAACGGCAAACTTGTTTACTCCTCCTGCCCCCAAACCCGCAGTGAAACACTTTTCGTTCGCACCCGCTTTGGCCTTGAGCGGCCGGGGAGCTTCGCTGCCCACGGATACCCGCGTGCTGTACTGCGAGTTAACGGCCTACACGGCGGGTTATGAATCCACGGGGAAATTCCCAGGCAGCCCGGGTTACGACATCACTTCAACAGGTCAACACGCTGTACAAGGCTATACCGTGGCTGTCGATCCCAGAGTCATTCCTTACGGCACCAAACTTTATATCCCAGGCGTCGGGTTTCGCGTCGCCGAAGATACAGGCGGAGCCATCGTCGGCAACCACATCGACGTTTTTTACAACAACATCAATACAGCGCGCCGTTTTGGAGTCAAGCAAAACGTCCCCGTCGTTATCCTGCCCAAGTCGTTCTCGTTGCCATCACAGTGACAAACCGGCACGGTGATTACGGGACCACGGGACCTCGGGACACAATGGCACAGCCGCACAGCCGCACAGCCGCACAGGCAAGCAACGACCGCGATCGAAAAGGAGCGCAAAGTTGCTCCCTGGCTGCAAGAGCTACTGAGCCGGAGAGTCCTTTCGTTGGCGCCACTTGACGTAGTTGGACGCGGCCCAGGCGCCCAGCCAGTCGAGAAATACATACATTAACACCCATGGCCAAAATGCCAGGCTGAACCATTGGTGCAAGGCAAACAAGCTGCCGCCCAGCACCAAAAGGGTGCCTGGCCACGACCGCTTCAGCCACACCTGCAGCACGAATCCCAACAGGAGCGAGACGAGCGGGATGATGAGGCTAATCCACCACATCACATTGTCTGACATCAGCACGGCGGTTCTCCCCCCTTGCTCCCACAAAATCAAAGAGTCGCCGCGTCCCTTGGTGCGGCGCTTGCACGGTCCTGCGTTTAGTTTAGACGAAACGGGGTTTCAGTGTCCAACAGCAACCCGGACTCGCGCGGCGCCCTTTTGCGTTTTTCGGAGTCTGTGCTTTCCCTTTTCCGAAAAAGCGAGAGGGCTGTCGAGCAAAAGTGCATCGACAGCACTCCGGCTCAACAGCCCCTTTTTGGGCGACGATTCATAAATCCCTCAAAACTTATACCTCATCTGTCCCTCAAAACGCATAACTAATCTGTCCGTTAAAACTTATGCCAGGTACTTTTCGGCTTCAATGACGCGCTTTGCAATCTGGCGTTTAATTTCTTTGGCGTTCACCGGAGTGTAGCGGGTCAGCTTTTTCAGGACGGATAACTGCGTGCGCAGCATATCTCCTTCTTCCATGGCCGCCAGTACGTCGCGGGCATTGCTCTCGATGCGGCTAAACGCCTCGCGCGTGTAAATGCGCACCATGTCTATTTTATTGTCTGCGTTCTTGCCTGCATCTAACGCCTTTTGGGCACGCAGGAGCGCGCTTTCGACCGCATAGATTTCAATGGCGATGTTTGCGAGGCCTGCGAGAATCTCCTGCTCGTCTTTGAGGGATTGCATGTACTTTTGCACCGCTGAACCGCCGACAAACAGGAAGACCTTCTTGGCCATGGCGAGCATGTGTTTTTCTGCACCGAGGGTTTCCGATTCGTCGGCCATCGGCATCATGCCCATGATTTCTTGTTGCAGCGCCTGTGCAGCCTGAAGCAGTGGGATCTCTCCGCGCATGGCCTTGCGCAGCAAGGTGTCGGGAATGATGAGCCGGTTGATCTCGTTGGTCCCCTCAAAAATCCGGTTGATGCGAGAATCCCGGTACATGCGCTCGACTCCGTAGTCCTGAATGAAGCCATACCCTCCGTGAATCTGCACCGCTTCGTCGACGACAAAATCGAGGGACTCAGACGCAAACACCTTGTTGACCGAGCACTCCAGAGCGTACTCTTCAATGGCTTTTGCTGCGCTGCGGCCGTCGACATGTCCGCCGAGGGATTCGAGGCGCGCGTCAATGTCGCCGGTAGAACGGTAAGACATGCTTTCCGTCACGTACGAACGGATGTTCATGTCCGCAATCTTTTGCTGAATCAGCGGGAAGTTTGCAATCGCGGTTTTAAACTGCTTGCGTTCTTTCGCGTATTTCACGGCCGTTTCCAGTGCCGCCTTCATGCCGCCCACACATCCGACAGCCAGTTTGTAGCGGCCGATGTTCAGGATGTTGAACGCAATGACGTGACCCTTCCCGGGCTCGCCCAGCAAGTTGTCCACGGGCACTTTTACGTCTTCGAGAATCAAAGGCCTGGTGGAAGAAGCCTTGATGCCCATCTTCTTTTCTTCCGGACCGGTAGAAACGCCTTCAAACTCGCGCTCGACGATAAACGCTGAAAACTTTTCGCCGTCGATTTTTGCATAGACAATGAAGATGTCGGCAAACGCAGAGTTTGTAATGAACTGCTTGCTGCCGTTGAGAATGTAGTACTTGCCGTCGTCAGACAGTTTGGCTGTGGTCTTTGCGCCCAGTGCATCTGAGCCAGACCCTGGTTCCGTCAGAGCATACGCGGCAATTTTCTCCCCAGTGGCCAGTTTCGGCAGGTACTTTTTGCGCTGTTCCTCCGTACCAAAAAACACGATGGGCAAAGAGCCAATCCCAACATGCGCGCCGTGACTGAGGGCAAAGGACCCGCCGCGGGTCATGTACTCCGTGATGAGCGCCGAAGTGACCTTGTCGGCACCCAGTCCGTCGTATTCTTCCGGCACATCGGCTGCCAGCAGACCCAATTCTCCGGCCTTGTGCAGCAGTTTCACGGTCAAATCCCAGTCTTGGTGCTCCAGTTCTTCCTGGTGGGGCAAAACCTCCCCTTCAATAAACGCTCTCGAAGTATCGATAATCATTTGGTGCTCTCTCGTAAAGTCTTCTGGCGTAAATACGCTTTCTGCACTGCTTTCCTCAATGAGATAGGCTGCTCCTTGCGTCAGGTGCCTTTCCTGCATGGCCATGGATTCTCCTCCTATACCCGTGGTGTTTGTTTTCGTTTTGTTTCACACGCTGTGTCTCGCCCACTGAGTCGCGGCGGTCTATGAAGGGTCTTGCACTTATGCCAGGCGTTCAAATACCCCGGCTGCGCCCATGCCGCCGCCGATGCACATCGTAACCAACCCGTAGCGGCCGTTGCGGCGAGCCAGTTCGTTCAAGATGGTGACAGTCAGCTTCGCTCCGGTGCATCCCAGCGGATGCCCCAAAGCGATGGCACCGCCGTTGACATTGACCTTTTCTTCATCCATTCCGAGTGTCCGGATGACGTGCAGGGACTGCGAAGCAAACGCCTCATTGAGTTCAACTAAGTCGACATCGTCCAATGTGATGCCAGCCAGCTTTAGCGCCTTGGGCACTGCGGCAACCGGACCGACGCCCATAATGTCCGGATCGACCCCGGCCACTGCGAAGGAACGGAACACGCCCAAGGGCTTCAGCCCCAACTCCTGTGCGCGTTCTGCGGACATCACAAGCACTGCGGCTGCTCCATCGCTGGTTTGCGAAGAATTCCCTGCTGTCACGCTTCCTTTGACGTTGAAAACCGGTTTGAGCTTTGCCAGCACTTCGAGCGTCGTACCTGGGCGAACCCCTTCATCCGTATCAAACACGAACTCGCGCGTCACCAACTTGTTGTCCGGACCCACTTCACTTTGTGTTACTTTCACCGGCACGATCTCGTCCTTAAACTTGCCGTCTCGAATCGCCGCGGCAGCCCTTTGGTGACTGCGGACCGCAAACGCGTCTTGGTCCTCCCGGGAAATTTCAAAGCGGCGGGCGACCTCTTCCGCCGTATGTCCCATGGACATGTACACGGCCGGGAAGTTTTCTGCCAAATGGGGATTTGGCGAAATGTTGTAACCCCCCATCGGCATGCTGCTCATCGACTCCACGCCGCCGGCAATGACGACGTCGGCCATACCGGACATGATTTGTTGCGCCGCCTGCGCAATAGTCTGCAGTCCCGACGAACAAAAGCGGTTGACTGTAACCCCAGGTACGGAACTCGGCAAACCCGCCCGCAGGGCAATCACGCGCGCTACGTTCATCCCCTGTTCGGCCTCCGGGGTGGCGCAGCCCATAATCACGTCTTCAATATCTTCTTTATTCACTTGCGGCGCGCGCCGCAACAATTCCTCAATGACCAGCGCGCCGAGGTCGTCCGGGCGAACGTTTTTGAGGCTCCCTTTGCCGGACTTCCCGACGGCCGTGCGTACTCCAGCCACAATGACTGCTTCTCTCACGCTTTTCCCTCCTCCACTTTTCAACCCGGCTGAGTCAGGCACGGGTTAGTTCCGAAGCGGTTTTCCAGTCATCAGCATGTGCTGCATGCGTTGCTGAGTCTTTGGCTCCCCAATCAGACTGAGGAACGCTTCCCGTTCCAAATCCAGCAGGTACTGCTCCGTAACCAGCGTGCCGCGGGCCACCTTGCCGCCCGTTAACACGTTGATGAGGTGATGGGCAATTTTTTCATCGTGATCGGAAATGTATCCGCTGTTTTTCATCCCGTATACGCCAATTTTCAGCAGCGCGGCACCCGCCTCTCCGACCACCGGAATGGGTTTTTGCTGCTGCGGTTGGTACCCAGATTTCGCCAGTCCAAGGGCTGTTTGCTTGGCGTCGTGAAGCAAGTAGTCCGAATTTGCGCTGATGCCGTCAGACGGCCGCAGGTACCCGAGTTTTTTGGCGTCCTTTGCGCTGGTCGAGACTTTGGCCATCGCGATGTTTTGGAACGCCCTTGCGACGAACTGGTCCAGCCGTTCTTCCACGTCTCCAGGTACGCCTTCAATCGCGCGAATCAGCAGTTCCTTGTTGCCTCCGCCGCCCGGAATCAAACCGACTCCAACCTCGACCAGACCCATGTAGGTTTCGGCTCCGGCTTGAATGCGGTCAGCCGGGAAGCAGACTTCGGCTCCACCCCCGAGTGCCATGGCAAACGGAGCGGCCACAACGGGCTTTGGCATGTACTTCAGGCGAAGCAAGGACTGTTGGAGTTGGTGAACCGCCATATTCAACTCGTCCCAGTTCTCGTCTTGCGCCTCCATCAGCATCATCATCAAATTGGCGCCTACGCAAAAGTTCTTCGCCTGGTTGCCGATGACGAGCGCGTCCCAGTTGGCGGTAACTTCCTGTACCGAGAAGTCAATCATTTGAATGACGTCAGCGCCAATCGCCTGTTTCAAAGAGTGGAACTCCAGACACGCGACACCGTCTCCCATGTCTATTAAGCTGGCTCCGCCGTTTTTCTTAATCACCTTGCCCGACTCCCGCAAACGGTCCAACGAAATCAATTCCTTGGGCTCCTCGACTTCGCGAAAGCCCTGGCCGGCCACGTAAAAACTGGGTGCCTTTCCGGGAGCGCGTTCGTAAAAACTCGCATACCCGGAGGCAAGCAGCTGCTCGACAAAGGCCGGAATGGTTTCTCCTTCATCGCGCATGCGCGCAACGGACTTTTCAACGCCGATGGCATCCCAGGTTTCGTACGGACCCAGTTCCCAGTTAAAGCCCCACTTCATGGCGTTGTCCACGGCAGCGATGTCATCTGCGATCTCGTTTTGCTTTTCTGCGGTATACAAAAGCACCTTTTTCAGGACAGACCACGCAAACTGCGCCGCTTGGTCTTTTCCGTAAACCAGGGCCTGCAGCTTGGCAGCGGTCGTCTGTGCCGCCTTTGCCGCGTCGAGTGAAGCCGATTTCGACTTCTTGCGCGGACGGTATTCCAGAGTATCTAAGTCCAGAGCGAAAATTTCCTTGCCTTGCGCTGTGCGTTCGCGTTTAAAAAAGCCTTGACCCGTCTTTTCGCCCAACCAGCGATTGGCCACCATCTGTTCGATGTACTGCGGCACCGCAAAGGCGTCCTTTTCGGCAGGGTCGGTCACGGAACTTTGCACGTTTTTCGCCACGTGGACAAACGTGTCGAGACCCACCAAGTCCAACGTGCGAAACGTTGCAGATTTCGGGCGTCCCATAGCCGGACCGGTAATGGCATCGACTTCATCCACGCCAAGCCCCTGCTCTTTCATCGCTTCCAGCGTGACCAACAAACCGTACGTCCCAATGCGATTGGCGATAAAGTTCGGGGTGTCTTTCGCAAATACAACACCTTTGCCTAGCACCCGTTCGCCGAACTGGCGCATGAAGCTGAGAATTTCGGGGTCCGTATCCGGTCCCGGAATGATCTCAAGGAGCTTCATGTAGCGAGGTGGGTTGAAAAAGTGCGTTCCCAAGAACCGTCGGCGAAAGCCGCCGCTTAGTCCTTCGAGCATAGCCTCAATCGAGATCCCAGACGTATTTGAACTGACAATGGCCGTATCGGAAACGGCAGATTCAACCTTTTGCAGCAATTGCCGCTTAATTTCCAGGTTCTCTACAACCGCTTCAATGACCCAGTCGCAGGACTTGAGTTTGTCCAGGTCGTCCTCGAAGTTCCCGGGTTGGACGAGCCGGGCGTCGTCGACACTGTAAAATGCGGCTGGTTTCGCCTTTTTGGCGACCTCCAGGCCTTTTGCCGCAAACTTGTTGCGGACCGCTTTGCTTTTTAAAGTCAGGCCTTTGGCTTGCTCTTCGTCGGTCAGTTGATTCGGAACGATATCGAGCAGCAGTACCGGAATGCCCACGTTTGCGAGATGTGCAGCAATCGCAGCGCCCATCACGCCTGCGCCGAGGACAGCCGCCCTCTGTATCTGACGTGTCACGTTTCCAATCCCCCTCAAAAGTGATCGGGTCTGTTCCGACCAGTCGGTAGATTTCCCTTACTATCATAGCAGAGGCGAAAGCGGTTGAACAGACCTTCATCTATAAATCTCGAGAGCATCCTCATTTTTTTGACGAATTGCGCTTTGGAACCCGCAAAACTTCCGGGTAGATTGCAGGCGTTTACCGTGTGCAGGCACAGCACGCCGCCGTGCCCGTTTTCACACGGCGGCGTGCTGTGCTTGCTGCTTTGCTTGTGCCTGCCTTAAGCTTTGCTGTTTTGGTCTTGCACAGAAAGTGAATTATCCGTTCCAAGCGGTTCTTGGTAGGACCGAAAGTTTTCGACCGCTTGTGAGTAGGCTTTTTGCAACAGGGTCGTTACCGGACCTGGAGCTGTGCGGTTCCACAATTCGACCGGTTTGTCACACCGGTACAGCAAGGAGGACGGAGCGTCATCTGGGAGGTGAGTCAACGACGCCATTTGCGTTTCGTCCGCAAAAATCCTCTCAACAGGCCGGATTTCCTGCGTTGTGCTGGTCAGAAACACCTCGTCAATGTCTGACAGTTCATTGAAGGACAAAGCCTGCTCGCATACGGTCAATCCTTGTTGGGATGCCAATTTCAAAACAAATTGCCGCGTAATCCCGTTGAGGATGTAGCGATTAGCCGGCGCCGTGTAAATTTTGCCCTGCCGCACAAACCACATGTTTGTGCTCGAGCCCTCGCGCATCATACCGTTGCGGACAAGCAAGGCATCGATCGCATTAGCACGGTGAGCGGCCTCTTTAGCGATGACGTTGGGCAGCAAGTTGATGGTTTTCACGTACGCGTTCGCCCATCGCTCGTCCGGCAGACACATGAGAGCACCTGGAGAAACGTCAGGTGCACGGACCGGACGCACCGTCATGCTCACCGAGGGACTCGTGGACGGAAATAAGTGCGCTCGCACGGCAACTCCCCGAGTGACCTGAAGGTAGACCTGAGCTTCGGGTTCCATGCTTCGACGAACCCCTTCGTTGACGATTTCCCGCCATTCGTCCAGGGAATGAGGATTTTCGATACCAATTGCAGATAGACTGCGTTGAAGGCGCTGCAAATGCTCGTCGAGCAGAAACAGCCTCCCGCTGTACACTCGGATCACTTCGTACACCCCGTCGCCAAACTGGTGCCCTCGTTCGTCAATGGGCACTTGCGCCAAACCGTCGGCAGTGTACTCCCCATTCAAATATCCGACCATCGGCATGTGCTTTCCCTCCTCGTACCAGACGTTGTATGATAATGGCAAGCCATAAGAACCCACTTTGATGACGGTTCTTCATTTCTCGCAGCAAAGTGCAAGAACCAACCTGGAGGTGACGGCATGGACGATTGCTTGTTTTGCAAAATCGTCAAAGGAGACATCCCATCCAATAAAGTCCTGGAAACCGAGGACGCGCTGGCCTTTCACGACATCCGGCCCCAAGCCCCGGTGCACGTGCTGGTCATCCCCAAAAAGCATATTGCATCGGCGCTCACCCTCGAAGAGGACGACGTTGAACTCGTCGGCCGCCTTCACCTCGTCGCCAAGCAAGTGGCCAAAGACCTTGGCCTCGACGAACAGGGGTATCGAATGGTCACGAACATCGGCTGGTACGGACAACAAACCGTTCCGCACTTACACTACCACGTGCTCGGCGGCCGGCAGCTTTCCTGGCCTCCCGGTTAATCCGGGAGGTCTTCGGAATCGCTCGGCGCTTCTATTTCGGCACCGTTTAAAATCAGATGAGGTACAATTTTTGCACGTAAAGAAGCAGAAGCAGAACAGTACTTTTGTTCGCTCAGGACAATGGCCCGCCAGGCTTTCGCCGGCTGGACCTCCCCTGTCATCTTGTACGTCAAGTGAATCTCCGTAAACGCTTGCGGGTAGTCTTCGCGCCTTGTACCGGACGCTTCGATGTCGAGCCCTTCGAGGGGTTGGCGCATTCTCTCTAAAATCATGGCGATGTCAATACCGGTACACCCGGTTAATCCCATGAGCAGCAACTCCATAGGACGATTGCCTGAGTTTTCTCCTCCTGCGCTCTCTGCAGCGTCGATGGACACCTCAAACCCGGAAGGTCCCTTGGAAGTAAAGTGGCGTTTCCCTGTCCAGTTGGTTGTAACTTTCATTTCCATGCAGTGATCCACCTCTCTCATAAACACCGGCGTTCGCATTGCCCACCGGTTGATTTTTATATCCCCAAGTCTTGCATAAATTCATGTCTATTGTAACGCATTGCCAGCATCTGCGGGGGTTCTGACGAACGACCCGCTTTCTTCTAACGAACGACAACTTTCTTTCTAATGAACCACCAACTTGCCTTGCATACCCGCTTCTTTTTTTCCGCCTGTATCCGAGTAATAAGGGAAACTTCCCGTTTTGTCCGGAGTAAATGACACGTTGACGCTCTCACCAGGCTGAAGGTTCTGTGTAAAGACATAGAAGTCTGGAATCACGAGGTTGTGTACTTGGTTTCCTTCATTGTGGACGGCGATTTGAACCTTTTGCTTGTTTGCGGCGACAATTTGCTGGGGTTGAATGGCTCCATCCAGTAAGGTGACTTCCACTTGCGTTTGTGCCAAAGCGGTGGGCATTCCCACTGCGATGGCCAAAAACATGCTGCCTGTGAGTAAACCGACTTTTCGGGTGATCGTGTGGGTGGTCGTAAGCAGGGACTCCGCCTCCTGAAGGTACTGCCTCGCGTTTGCTGGATACCACCCGCCCAATAAGCATTTGAGCGAAGTGTCTAAACGCATACAGCGCTACATGCTACCATGCGCCCCCGCAAAAATTCTATACGCCGTGAAAGACTGCGATGACCAACCAAGCCGCTGCCGTTCCGTGCAGCGCACCCGCCACCACGTCCGTCGGATGGTGCAGTCCATTGTAAATCCGTGAGAGCGACAACAGCACGGCTAGACAAAATAAAATTGAAAAGTAGCCAGGGAGCGAAATAAAACTCATCGCGAGTGCAAAGGCTCCGGTTGCATGATTGCTCGGAAACGCGTGCCCGGCATCGTGAGTCAACAGCGGCCGGAACCCCAAAGTTTCAAAAGGTCGTGGGCGATTGGCCAACCGGGAAATGGGCTCGTTCACGGCACGCGCCAACGTCGCTGAAATGACAGCGAGGATGCCGGCGGACAAGGCGTGGGTGTGTTGGGATTTGGGCAGAAACAATCCGGTGGAAGCAGCAACAATCACCCCCAGCATGACAATGGGAGTCCATTTTGCCAAGACTATCATCGTGGCGTCCAGCCAAAACATGCGATTCCAGCGCGCTGTGAACCAGTGCATGACCTTGGCATCTAATTCGTCCGGAAAGTGCAAGCGAAGGCCCACGTCTAAATTCACGCTCCCGCGCGCTGCGTGCGAACAGGGTAGTCCGTACCCCTGGAAATTTGGGCAGCGATGTCTTGTTCGAGTGACTTGTCAAAGCGAGGGACTTGTTGCAAGATCAGGTCTCCTTCGTGGTTATACGTGTACGCTTGGTGGCTGAAATTCGCACTTCCTATAATAAACGTTTTTCCACCATCGACATCGAGAATTTTCGCGTGCATCAACTCTCCTTGACGAGACCGGTAAAATCGCACGACGGCACCGGCTGTGCGCAGCTGTTCCGAACTTTTGCGGTTTGGCGATTGCCCCGGGTCGAGCAGCACTTCTACCGCAACACCCCGTTTAGCCGCGGCTTTGAGAGCGTTGACCACGTCGTAATCCGATAAATCGAATGCTTCCATGTACACGGTATTCTGTGCGCTTTGGATAGCCTGAACCACGTGCGTTTGAATGTTCCGATCGTAAATTAAAGGCAGCTGCGAGCCAGGCGCCGCCGCCGCTTGACCGTGCGCCCGAGCAAAGTCGTAGCGAAAAACGCCGAGAAAAGACGGGTTCGCAGCGGGCAAGTAGACAGAAGCATCGTTGTTGTTCCAGCTTTGTGCTCCGAAATTCATGCCGCCAATCAAGACGTTTTGGTCGCAAATGAGCATTTTGATGTGGGAAATGCCGTGGTGGATTTGCAACGCGGCATTAGAAACGCCGTCCTTTTGAAGCCGCGGCAGTCCTTGCTCGACAGAGTGGCGTTCTGTGGCATCCGCGACGACGCGCACGTCTACACCTCGTTGTTTGGCCGATGCTAAGGCATTTAAAATGTCGGGATCGGAGAGCTCGTAGATGTCCAGATAACAAGTCCGGCGGCTGTGCTGAATCATTTGCAAGGCCTCGGCTTTGACGTCCTGCCCCCATACCAGTGTCATGCCGCGGTCCGTGACTGGAGATGGCATAGGTGAAGCCGCTTTGACTGCGTTGACCTCGGAACACCCCGTAACGAATCCAACTCCGATGGTCAAGCATGTCCACAAAAGAACCATCCGGTTTCTCCAAAAACTCATCTGGAACTCCCCCCGTTCACTGCTCCTCAAGTTCTTTGCTAAGGAGTTCGAGAACCAAATGGGGGCTCCTGTTTTCAAAACGCTTGTTTACAAAACAGCAAATCCAACAAAGCCGCAAGTCCAATCACGCCGCAGCCCATCCAACAAAACTGGCAGCCCCAACGCAAGCCCAACGCACGCAAGCCCAACCAAACCACGAGCGTTACAACGGCCAGACGAAATCCACAACAATTCCAGCTTTCGAACTGTTGCGGCGCTGAACTTTTCCTTTGACACCAATCAGTCTGCCGTATGGCGTAAACAGCAATGCGCCGCAATTTTGGTATACATCCTCAAACATCGTCGCGTCAATCCACCCGGTTTCGTCCTCCAGTGTAAAAAAGACGACCGTCTTGCCGCTTTTCGTTGGAGGACGGTGCGGACGAATGACCAACCCCGCAGCAAACACCTCGTCTCCGTCGCCGCACTGTTCGATGCCGGCAGCCGTTTTATAACCGTCAGGCAGAGAATCTTTTCGTACCAAACTCATCCAGTGACCAGACGTTCCAACCCCCAATAAGCGGTATTCGTCTCCTAGTTTCTCTGCCATCGTAAAATCCGCTGGATACTTCTCTGCTGCCTCATTCGCTCGATTCCCTTTGAGCAGCGGCTGCTCACCCGCACTGCGCGCAGCCAGCAAATCCGGCAGCTGCCACAGCAACTGCCGCCTAGACGGATGCAGCGAATCCAAAGCTCCTGCGCGAACCAGCCTTTCTGCGGACAGCCGATCGAGAGACACGATGCGCTGTATGACGTCGTAAAGCGAATGAAAACGCCCTTGCGATTGCCGGTTTGCAGTCAGTTCCTCAGCCGTCTTTTCGCGAAACCCCTTGAGCAGGCGGAAACCAAGGCGAATGCCTTGTCCCTGCGGCGTGTGTTCCACCATCGACTGCCATGTACTGCGATTGACGTCAAGCCCCAGAATCGAAATGCCGCGGTGCCGAGCTTGAGCGCAGATGACGTGAACCGGATAGTAACCCATGGGGTATTGATTGAGAATGGAAGCGTAAAACTCGGCTGGATAGTGCTTGACTAAATACGCTGTTTTGTACGCTGTGGTCGCAAAAGCCGCAGCATGGGCTTCGCAAAATCCGTAACTGGCATAGCCTTGAATGTATGAGAAAACCGTTTTGGCCACTTCGGGTTCAATGCCTTGAGCACACGATTTTTCGATAAAATGCCGCCCAATCTCCTCCATTTCCTTGGCCGACCTGGCGTGGCTCATCACCCTCCGGAGTTTGTCCGCTTCCCCTGGCGTAAAATTGGCGATCGCGGTCGCAATCTCAATCACCTGCTCCTGAAACAACACCACCCCGTATGTTTTCCCAAGGATGGGTTCGAGCTTCGGATGCAGATACGACACCGCTTCTTGTCCGCTGCGGCGGGCTAAAAACGGATCGACCATGTTCCCTTTAATGGGGCCGGGGCGAATTAACGCGACACTCGCGACAATGTCTTCGAGACCATCCGGGTGAAGCCGCGCTTGCAATGCGCGTTGGGCCGGACTCTCAAGCTGAAACACGCCGATGGTGTCGCCCTGTCCTAGCATGTCAAACGTCGCTTGGTCATCGAGAGGAATGTTGTCGTAGTCCAAAGCATGCCCGGCCCGTTCCCGAAGCTGTACGGCTCCCTCAATCGCCCCCATCGTACGCAGCGACAGCAAATCCAGTTTGACGAGTCCCACTTCTTCGGCGGCATCTTTGTCAAACGGCGTGATCCACTCCCCTTTGGCCGAAGGCTGCAACGAAGTCACCTGCCAAAGCGGCTTTTTGCTGATAACCATCCCTCCGACGTGCATGCCAAAGTGGCGTGGAAAGCCGGCAACCTGAGCGGCCAGTTTCCATAGCCATACAAGCTGCTCCTTGTAGCGCGACAGTTCCCGGAGTTCCGGAACCCGTTCAAATAAAGCCGGCAGGCTGTCGGCGTGGGCCATGTAGGGAACGCGTTTGGCGAGTTGATCCAACACGGGCTCTGGAATACAAAGGGCCTTGCCGATGTCCCGAATTGCAGAACGGCCGCGAAAGGTTTGGTAGGTCGCCACGCGGGCGACGTGATCGCGTCCGTACTTGCGATAGACATACTCCATCACCTCATCGCGGCGAGTGCTGTCAAAGTCGATGTCGATGTCCGGCTTCTCCGCCCGCTCCAAGCTCATAAACCGCTCAAACAACAAATTCCGGCCGGCAGCATCCACATCGGTGATATACAGGCAGTAAGCGACGGCAGAGTCGGCGGCAGACCCCCGGCCAGCGCAGCGGATACGGCGCTCCCGAGCAAAGCGCACGATGTCCCATACCACGAGAAAGTAGTCGACATAACCGAGCTCTTCGATGATGCTCAGTTCGTGTTCAAGCCGCCCTTGCAAAGTCTTATCCAGCACTGGGTAACGTTCTTCAGCTCCCTCAAAGACCAATTTGCGCAAGTAATGCGAAGCATTTTTCCGCTTTGTTTCACCCTCCGGACGAAAAGGTCCGGAAGGCGCTGCAGAATCCGGTGAACCCTCAGATGAACCTTTAGAAGAAAGCTCAAACGAAGGAAACAAAGACTCCCCCGTTTTCAAGACAACCTCGCAGCGCTGTGCGATACGTGCGGTGTTTTCAATGGCTTGCGGGTAAGCGGCAAACCGGGTTTCGGCTTCTTGCATGTCGTGAAGCCAACGGACGTCATTGAGCGGACGTTTGGGATGGGGCGTATGGACGTCGCAGCCAAGCCGGATACAGCTCAACACATCGTGAACGGGAAACTGGCTTTGGTTTAAGTAATGGACGTTGCTCGTGGCGACCAATGGAATCTGAAGTTCCTGGCCAATTTCCTTTAATTGTGTATTCAGCCAATCCGACTGCGGGTAGTCATCCGCTTGAATCTCTAAGAAAAAACGGTCTTCAAATGCATCCCGGTATGTGCGGGCGACTTGTCTTGCATCTTCAAACCTTCGCTGCAACAGAAGTTGGTTTATTTGTCCGTGACGGCACCCCGACAAAACGATTAACCCTGTGCGGTGCAAGAACAAGTGGGTCTCAGTCAGCCGGGGCTGCTGTCGGCGCCCTTCACCTGTATAGGCTAAGGTCAATAGGCGGCACAAGTTGGCGTACCCTTCTTTGGTTTCTGCCAAAACGGTCAGGTGAGAGTGGTTCTCCAAATCCAATTCAGTTCCAGAAACCGGCTTAATGCCGTACACCGCCGCCCATTTATGCAATTCTGGCAATCCGGCAATGGTGTTGTGATCGGTTAAAGCCAACGCACCCATCCCAAACATGGCCGCTTGCGCTGCCAAAGATTCAATCGTTGCCGCTCCATCTAAAAACGAAAATGGAGAATGGCAGTGCAAATGGACAAATTCACTCAGTTTGGACCACCACCTCAATCCATCTCGTTCTCCCAGACTCACATTCTCGATTTATCACGTTCTCGATTTATCACGTTCTCCATTCGTCACGTTTTCAAGCGCCAAATTCCACTTGGCCGCTTTAATCCCAAACCTTGTAGATAAACCAACTTTGATTAATGCATTCCAAGTCAAACAAGCTGGCGTCTTGCGTCATTACCCGCAGGACGCGGCGAACGCCTTCTCCACTCCACCATTCACCGGTTTCCTTCCATTTATCAATGACAAAGCAAATTTCATAGGTGAGTTCCCTATCCCGAAAGACTGCCGGATCGCAGTGCTGCCAACTTTGCACCTCGATGGGTCGATGCACCAGCCGCGTCAACGATTTTCCCTGGTTTCTAAAACCTGCTCATTCGGATACAAGCCGGTTTGAAACCAGGCTCCCTCCCTTCTTTTTAGTTTAGTCGTGCGAAGGTACAAAGGGGTTCAGTTCGTTTCAGCTAATGCTTTTAACCTCAACTCCCGAAAGCTTGGTCGCAACCCAACCTTCAAACGCTCAGGAAACTTGTGGTTTACCTGTTCCAGCAGCCTTTTCAATTTCCCCTGTACATCCTCTGTGTTTGTTCCACAATCCCTTTGGATACCTGCTCCCGCGACCGCACCTGCACCTGCAGCCGCCCTCTGTCCGGGAACCGCAGCCTCGAAAATTGCAAACCGCGTTTGCACGGGAGTCAAGGGCGCAAGCTCGCTGAGACAGACTTCTAAGTCATAGACCTTGTTTCCGCGCCAGTTCTTCAGCCCCGGCAGCAACTGAGCGAGCAGAAAATCCAGTTGACAAACGGGCCGTTTCGCCGTTCGGATAAACTCGCCCTGTTCCTGCTCAGTCTTCCATTTCAGCATCACCTTGAGCGCTCCCACAGCGCCTCTTTCCAATTCTTTGACGAGCGGGATCATCAGCGACTCAAGGAGTTGCGGAAGCTGCTCCAAAGAAACACAATCGCCAGGCTCCCCCTGCCACCGAACCTTTTTTTCCGGCCGTGGATAGTTCACATGGATGCTGCCCCCCAATGAAGGTTCCAACACCCGGCGCAGGTGCAGAGCGTCTTTTCCAAAATGGCGGATCAGAGATGCATCTGAAATTTCATCCAAGTCTCGAACGCGGTGTACGCCAAGACCGGGCAATTTTGCCCGCATCGGTTCAGATGCGCTGTGCACAGCCTCGATTGGACAATTTTTTATCCAGTGCTGTGTCGTCAAGTTCGTTAAGTTCCTCGAAGGATTCGCCTTTTGCGTCAGCCACTTTGCCAAGTACGGCGAAACAATCAGTTCTTGTTCATGAACCTTAAAGTAGCGTGCTCCCGGTACGCGCTCCAAACGGCTCCATTCCACGAGGGTCTGGGCCAAAAAAGGACTTTCTGCAAATCCCGTACGCCACCTTTGTTCCGGACTCAGCACCTTTTCCACATCCAACAGCAAGTTGCGCACTTCTTGAAGAGGCGGGGCGTTTCCAGGCAACTGCAATAAAAACGCCGACTTTCCAACGGTCTCAAGCCAAGGGGTGAACTTCCACAGCGTTTCCCATACCGCTTGCATCGTCCGGCTGGCCTCTTCGGGTTCGGGAACCAACACCAGTTGCGGCAGCATGGCGATTGCCGCCTTCGCCGCGATTCCCGGACGAACACCCTGGCGCCTGGCAGAGACGGATGCATCGGTCACCCGGCCGTTCAAAATGCAGGCCCAATAGGGTCCAAGACCCTGACAACGCACTCCTTCACCTTGCCCAAACAACGAAAACCTCATGGTCCTGGACGTCACCCCCATTTCCCAGCTGCGATCGCGTCTGAAAAACCAACAGGAACATATGTTCGTATTAAACATTATATTCACTCACAAGCGAAATACAAACATATGTTCGCATTAAATGGTTGGAATTTATTCCTGAATTTACGATTTGTAGTGTTTAAGG
Source organism: Alicyclobacillus tolerans (assembly GCF_021739485.1). Lineage (GTDB taxonomy): Bacteria > Bacillota > Bacilli > Alicyclobacillales > Alicyclobacillaceae > Alicyclobacillus_K > Alicyclobacillus_K tolerans_A. The sequence goes on along the minus strand of NZ_JAJFNK010000012.1, from coordinate 5,837 downwards.
GGGGTAAACGCGCTATAGATTAAGTGCTATTTGAAAAAGGGGGATACCGCGATGAACATCATGTCACCTTCCACATTGCTGCCTTTCGCTCGTCGAATTCGGGCACGATCCGTTGCCAGCGCGAATCGTTGGCTGATTCCTCTTCGTCAAAAGCCAACTGTTCTTCGGGCCACACCCCGTTTAAGCTGTCCTCTGACGCTGAGTTTTGGACGCCGCTGCTTTCTTCGTCATTGAGGCCTTCGCTGCGAATTGCGCCGTCTGGGTTCGCGAAGGAATTCTCTTCGCTTGGGTCGGTTAATTCTTTGACCGTTTGCTCGTGAACCCAGTCCAGGAGCACGCCGGTTTCCACCCCGACAAACCGCAGCGACCCCAGCGGGTTTTCTTCCATTTCGTTGATGGCACTATAAATGGCTGCAATGATGTGACGGCATGGAGACTCCAATTCAGGGCAGTTGCACACGGCTTGACTTTGAATCTGCTGGGCTGAAGAGGCATCGGGAAACAGCCGTAATCCCGCTGTTTTCATGAACTCGAGAAACTCCTCCGGCCATTCTCCCGCAATCAAGGACGCCAACCAATCCGGCCGCCGGCTAAACCAAATGGCAATGCTGTTCAAATACGGGAGCCACCAGTCTACAGCCGGGAATTTCACTTGATAAGTACCCGAACTGAACCCAGAACTTTTGACTGGACAAACCACATACCCATCCTTGATCACAAAGGCGCCGACTGCACCTTGTTTGGACAACGCCTTCCCCCGGCGCAACCGGGCACCGTCGATTTGGCCTAAAAAAGGTTTCCAGTTCAACTCGACAAACGAACTGCGGGCCGGACTGCGCTTCGTCTTCGGTGCCACTATTCTTCCTCCCCGATTGCGGATTCTTCATCCAAAGCGAACAAACTGCGAAGTTCCTCGTTGTCCATTTCAGTAATCCACCCTTCAGATTCCCCGACTACCGATGCAGACAACAGTCGCTTAGAGTGGATTAAGGCATCGATCCGCTCCTCCAAGGTGCCCGAACAAACCAATTTGTGAACCTGGACGTCTTTTGTCTGTCCAATCCGGAATGCACGGTCTGTCGCTTGGTCCTCGACGGCCGGATTCCACCAACGATCAAAGTGAAACACGTGATTGGCGCGCGTGAGGTTCAATCCGACCCCGCCGGCCTTTAGCGACAGCACCAGTACCGGGGCCGTATCCTTTTTCGATTGGAAATCTGCGACCATTTGACCTCTCGCACTGGCGGACAGACCTCCGTGTAAAAATTTCGGCCGCCAGCCAAATTGTTCCTCAATCGCATCGCACAGCAGTTCCCCCATATCCCGGAACTGCGTAAAAATTAGAGCTGATTCCTCCTCGGCAACCACGCCTTCGAGCAAATCCAACACAAGCTTCAGTTTCCCCGAACGACTGACCGCATTGTTTCCTCCAGTCACCAGACAAGGATGGTCGCAAATCTGCTTTAAGCGGACTAAAGCGGCCAGGATTTGTCCCCGGCGAGAAAAGCTTTGCTCTCCCTGCCCCAAGTTCACAAACAACCGGTTCACCACGGACTGGTACAAAGCGGCTTGTTCCGCCGTCAATGACGAGTGCTCGCGGATCTCCCATTTCTCAGGCAGTTCCATCTGAATGGTTGGATCGGATTTCTGTCTGCGCAAAAGAACAGGCTGCAACAAGCGGTGCAGCTTTAATGCCGCTGCAGACTTCGGATTTGCGGAAATCGGATCGGCAAACACTTTGCGAAACCAGCTCAAGCTGCCAAGGTATCCCGGGGTACAAAATTGAAAAATCGACCACAACTCTTCAAGGCGGTTTTCTACCGGTGTCCCCGTTAAGGCGACCTTGTGGTGAGCCTGCAGCTTTCGCACAGCCTGCGCTTGCTTCGTATGGGCGTTTTTGATGTTTTGTGCCTCATCCACAATCAATACGTCGTATTTTTGTTCTAAAAAGTAATCTAAATCGCGCATCACCGTGGCATACGTCGTGATGACAAGGTCACAGTTCTCAAACGCGTGGTGAAGCAGAGACTTCCCTTCGGAAACCTCCTGGTTTCTGGAAGCCCCGTGATGAATGTGAATGGACAAGTCTGGAGTGAAGCGAGCGATTTCTGCTTTCCAGTTTTGCAGCAAAGACGTTGGACAAACCAACAGATGGGCGCCTTGGTTCAAGTGTTGCTCTTTGAGATGGAGTAAATAAGCTAAAACTTGAATCGTTTTACCAAGCCCCATATCGTCCGCCAGACAACCGCCAAGCTCCATTTGGCGCAAGTGCAGCAGCCAGGAGTATCCGACGGCCTGATACTTCCTCAGGGTTCCTTGAAATCCCTTTGGCGGCTCAACTGCCTTTGGCTCGCTGGCGCCTTTCAAAGCCTTCATCATTTCTCCCAGTTCGGCAGCCTCGCGGTCGTATTCGACTTCTAGACGAAAAGGCGTGTTCTCGTCTTCCTCCGCCATAAATACAGAGCGAGAAAACTGCATCAAATTCAAGGTGGCCGAATTGGCATTCCCATCTGTTCCTGCCAACTCCTGAACCTGATTTAAAATATCCTGCAAAGGAACAAGCCGCCACGAGCCCCCCAACTGCAAGTAAGGCACCCGCTGGTTCACCATGTTCTCAAATTCCTGTCCAGAAATTTCGTGATCGTCAATCACCAAGGTCCAATCAAAGTCGACTAGCTGTTGGGTATCAAACCAACTTTCCGTCCTGCGCCCCGTTCCGACGAGCGAAGACTTGGTTTTCATACGCTTGACTTGCACCCGAATGCGGATGTCCGCAGCTGGACTTTCATCGATTTCTGGAGTTTTTACCACAATCCCGTGAGCGCGCAGGCGGACTAAGCCGTCCGTGACAAAGTCGTAAACCTCCTCTGGTGCAATCACACACTGAGAGGGTCCCGCCTGCTTTAAACTGTCCGCGATGGGTTCGTAGATTTCCCCCGCCGCCCGGAGCGCTGGCAAAACCCACACATCCGGAGACACGAGCCGCTCTTTCCCGACGCGCCAGGTTCGCCCTGGCGTCTGCCACCATGCGGACAATAAAGCTCGATACGGAAAGTGGTTATGAGCGATGTAGTACACCAACTTCCAATCTGCGGCTGGATTTTCCCGCACCGGCGGCACCAATTCAAATTCCAAGTGGTAAAAGGCCTTGCCTGACCGTTCAAACACACTCAGTTCTTTCCATCCCGCATCGTGAAAGGTCTGCTTGACGATTCGCCATACCAGCCAACCATCGGCTGAAAAATAGGCATCGTCCGGCCCCGCCCACAAAGCGCGCTGCCACCGCTGTACGACCTCATCCTCACCGCGATAAGAAACCCGGTATACCGAGTGTTGTTCAAAGACATCGTCGGTCGGTTTGTCTTTCAGCATCCGGCGGGTCAGTGCATCCACGCATCTCCAGAGCCAGAGGTCCGTCAGATTTCTGCCGTGTTCTTCCTCACTCCAACCGTATTCTTCTTCCCAACCGTCTTCCCACAACCGATCCGCTAAGCTGACGTAAACCAAGCGCAACGCCGTCCGCTTGTCGCTTGTCAAGACAGGCATCCAAGCTGCCTTGTACCGTTCCGTATGTGAACTCCACTCGACCCATCCATCTTCATCCGCTTTTCCGGCGCGAAACAAAGAGGCGTAGACATCCGACTGACGGATCCCCGCAGGGGCCGCATACGCTGCGATCTCCCCCCGCCGTACAAACTCCAAAGCCAGCCTCCAAATCCGGACATACAAATCCAGTTCCGGGGCCAAAGTCCACTTTTGGGCGGATTGAGCCAAATGCGTAACAGCTGTCAAAAATTCCCGTCCGCCAAGGACCAGATGTTCCCCATTCTGTCCTGAGTGACGCGGAGCCACGCTGCATTCCACCTGGAGCCACTTCACAAACTGCGAAACGGCCTCCGAAGTGTTGTACGCATCTTCTATCCAAAGCAAGCCGGTTCCCGAATCGGACCACGACATCCCCGGAATAAACCGACCGCAGACCTGAGCACTTCCTAATTTTGTTGACCAATCTTGAACCTGAACAGACTTTTGTACCATCTCGGGAAGTCATCCTTTTCAAATCAAGGCGTCTTTCCAATTTACATTCATACCGCACTTCGTCATGACGCACTTCATCATGTACTTCATTCATACCGCACTTCGTCATGACGCATTCATCATGCTCTTCATTCATACGCCAAGTGTTCCAAACAAAACCCTATCTGTTCATTATACCCCCTAAATGCTCGAATCGCATGAACCCTTCCTCAACTCCCTGCGAAGTAGACCAGTTTCCAAACCACATGCATAATTCGTCCTCTTGGCCAGTAAATCTTGAACATGTCCCAAAGAACATGCCCCACCCCTGTCTCAATTCAAATCCTGGAGGGATGGATATGGTCTTTGTCAGTAAAACCTTTGTTACCACCCTCATCATCGACTTCATGGTTTCCATGGGAATGGTTGTCGGCGGAGCACTGCTCGGAGGAGTAGGGGCTCTCCTTCGACACACCCCCCCTATGGCTACCATGTTGCATTTAGCGGATCAGCTCAAGATTTGGGCGTTGGTCAGCACTTTGGGCGGCACAATGGATACTTTGCGAGTGATTGAAACGGGTGTCCTGGCGTGGAAATTACTTCCGATGGCACGGCAGTTTGCTTACCTTGTTGCAGCCTTTTTAGGGTGTCAGATTGGATTTCTCCTGATCCGAAGCCTGGCCGGGAGTGACCTCCCTTGACGCTGCGGAATTCGATTCTGAACGTCCTGCTTGGAGTTCTCATAGGTTCCGCGGCCATGCTGAGTTATCAAGGACGGGAAGTCGACCGCTTGTACGTAAAGCTCTCACAACTTACAATAAAGTACGAGGACCTGCAGCAAGAAAACGTTCAATTATCTGCAAAATTGCACCAAACCGACCCCGAGCCTGTGATTCAAGGCTTTCAAGTGGACGCCAAAGCACCAGACTCCATCACGCAGCTCCAATCTGTACAGTTTGTGAAACAGCAGCTCGCGTTTTTGGTCGGAAGGAAACTGCAGATCCTCGTCGACCACCCAGACCTCCCTTACCGCCTGCTAGACGGAAGAGACTTTATGGTGGGCAACGAACAATACACGGTGCGCTTGCTGACCGTGGTTGTAGATGAAACGCCGTATTTGCGAATTTCCGTGTCTCCCAAAAACTCGGGTTAGGAGTGCCTGCGCCGTACTTCCTGCCCACAGACAGACCGATCCGGAGGAGGCTAGGCGGCATCCCAACCACAACTTGCACCCGCCGATGCAGGAGGTACACCCATGGCTCTATACAGTGATATGACACCCGATGAGCTCCAGAGGGAACTCGATAAACTTCGCGATCAAGGACAAGCCGCCTATGACAACGAAAATTGGCAGGAATACGAGGTCTTAATGACCAAATGGTACCTCGCTAAGTCGTACCAAATAAAACCTGCAGCCCATATTGAAATCGGCCGTACCTACCGGCTCGCGGAAGAGTACGACCAATTCACCGTCACTGACGTTCGAGGTGTCATGGCGTGGGGAACGTTGGCTTCCAATGCACAGCAAAAGGCCGTCCCGATTGCGATGCTCGCAACCGACTGAGGGCCCCAGGCATAATGCACATTTTGTTCCTTAGCGGTGCAGAACCCCGGGTCATGGCCGGGTATAATGCGCATTCTGTTCCTTAGCGGTGCGAAACACGCAGACCACGACCTTGCATAACACAGATTCTGTTCGTTAGAGGTTCTGAGACCTCTCATGAGCGACGTTCAAATATCTCCCTTCATCGATTTGCGCCAGGAGACCCTGACTTCTAAAGTCGGGGAGGAATGGCGTATTTTTCGACTTCCCATCTCAC
>NZ_JAJFNK010000129.1 GCF_021739485.1 Alicyclobacillus tolerans | reverse complement strand
CGCTGGCGCCGAGTGAGACGAGATCCCGTGGAAATGGAGACTCACGCAGTGTAATGAGAGATGCTTTGCCTTCCCAGCCCTTGAACACCTCGGTGTATTCCGGAAAGAACCGGTCAAGCCAGTTCTGTATCCGCCTCTGTACCTGACCTAGATTCACCATGACCTTTTCTCTCAGAGCCGGTGCCACAATTGAATAATCGCCATTACATCAGATAAATCAGGTGAAGAATTTAGTCACTTTATTTCGTGAAATGAAATCAGAAGAGTGAGACAACTTTAAAATAGACGTTAAAACGGGTCTATGTTTCTATGCGAAATGACTCGGATTGTATATTCATAGATGACTTCGGATGTTTATACGAGGTAAATCATGGTGGATGAAAATCAGTGGTGTGGCGCTGGACATAAATACACCACGGAACCCCCTCTTGGTAGAATAGAGCCGTCCAAAGCCTATTCACAACAAAGGAGAAGATCCATGGTGAAGCCTATTATATCACAATCAACACAGTCTACGTTGGTTCCCTTCCCCCTCATTCCTCGTCAATGGGAACGGTATTTGGACGTTCCGTTTGTCATTCCCGCACTGACATTCCCCTGGGACATCTTCTGTGAGATCGAACAAGATTACTACCAGCATCTGTACGACGTGTTGCGTAAAGAACGGATGAATCGGTCAACCAAAGCCGTTCATGCCAACGACTCTGCCCTTGACTTGGAACTCCCGACACCAATCGAACAGGTCGAAGATACGTTAGCAGTCGGGCGAAGTCGGTCAGGACGAAAGCCTCACGACTTTATGCCCATGATGCGTGCGTTCGAACTTGCTCGATTGCTATACGTCGAAATCATGGTCGAGAGTGTCTACCTGCAGGTGCGCTCAAACCCGTTGTTTGCCGAAGCTTGCGGGTTTAAGGGCAAACTCCCTCGTTACCGCTCATTTGCCCGCTTCGACGAAATCATGACCAACTTCGAACTATGGGAAAAGGCCCGGCAACTGGTCATTGCGTTCAATCTAAAGCAAGGTGTCTTGGAGGTTGAAGATACCTTAGTCGCCGATACAACACATGTTGAGGCTGAGGCGACATACGGAAGGCAGATGAAAATCTGCGGCCACAAAGAAGACTGTGATTGTCCCAGGGTACCCACTGACGACAACGTAGGCATCGTTCGCAAGAGTAATGCTGTGTCCTATGTGGGCCACAAGGTTTCGTTACTCAGCGGAGCAAAGGGACAACTCCCACTCACCCGAGAGGTATGCAAGGGCGGGGAATACGATGCCTTCACGTTGCAGCCAACACTTGAGAGATTCAAATCTGAGTTTGAGGAACTGGCAAAGCCTGTGCAATATGTACTGGCGGACGGGATTTACCAGAGTCCAAGGAACCAGAAAACAACAAAGGATGTGCTGGGGGCGAAGCTGGTTGCTCCCATTAATCCTAGGGGCCGCCAGGACAAATCGAGCGATGTCCGTGGCATTGACAAGATTGACCGCTACGGGGTACCTCACTGCATTGCTGGCCACAAGATGGAGTTAAAGGGGTCTGACCTCAAAAAGGAACAGTACATATTCACTTGTCCAGTTCACAATCCCCAGGCGAAGCAAGTGGGTCTTGTCTGCCCTCACCACAAGCACATCGAGTGCTGCAACGGTGCCACACAAGGTCGAGTGCTTCGGGTTGATTTTTCGACGACACCCCAAGTGGGTCCCGAATTTCCGCAGCACAGTCGTACATTCGATACGCTGTATGACTTCCGAACAGGGATTGAACGGATCATTGGGATGCTCAAAGACGGATACAGTTTACGGCGTGTACACAAACGTGGACGGAAGGCCGTCGAGGCACACGTCGACCAGTGCATGCTCTGTATGCATGTCATGGCATACTGCGCCCACGCTCAAACAGGAACAGTGAACCGAGGATGGACACGAAGTCGCCTAAAAAGGGCTCAATAGCGACAACTATCCACAGAACAGACGCCTGGCCAATCTTATCCACAGCTTTCGTGCGCCCATTTTCGCCAATAACGAATTTAATCCACAGTCATAAGGTAAGATCGCGATGCGACTGCTAAAATTCTGGGCCATTCGACCGTACTTCCCAGTACCTCGATCGCACTCAGAAGTAATTTTGGCATCGGCTCTCAGGTTCATGAGGATTCGTAAATCCGCATAAACACCCGTTGGGAGTTTAGGCTCGGTGTACTTGCCGTCTTTC
>NZ_JAJFNK010000128.1 GCF_021739485.1 Alicyclobacillus tolerans | reverse complement strand
TGTTTTGGCCATCGCTAGATGGCCAAAAGCTGACGTAATTGCCTGTCCATAAATTGCTAGGTAAAATGGCCGTATCTTAGGAAAGGAAAGACGCCCCTGTTTCGTGTGAGCTGCGCCAACAGCACACCAGGGACGTCACAACCTCAGATATGGTCATTTTAGCAGATTACGAGCTTCTTGAGAGGCCTGCAGCCGGTGTTTTTTGTTTGGAGTGCGGAGATCGCTCCTTGCCCTTGTTGCCAAAGTAGACTCCAAGTCATTGGGAGTCGTAAGCGGACGTGGATTCAGAGTTCTGGTAACAAGGTAAAGATCGTCATTCGCCGATTGCGTTGTCAGAACTGCCGTAAAATCCACCACGAACTTCCCAACTTCCTGGTTCCCTACCGTCGTCATGAGGCGCAAGTTATTGAGGATGCTGTCGTGGACAAAGCAGATCCTGCATGTGTTGAGGAATCAACCATTCGTCGCTGGCGTCAATGGTTCAATGCCTTTGCGCCCTATGCAGCAGGCTGCCTGGAGTCCATGGCTCACCGTTTTCACTGGACTGTGGAGAGTTCGTCCGCTCATTCACAAACCGCACTCCATCGTATCGGACGCATCGTTGGACATGAGCGTGGCTGGCTGGCCCGTATTGTCCGGCCCCTTGTAAATCTTCATTTGTGGATACATACCCGTTCGGCGTTTTAGGCCATCTCTATCCGCTGTACGTTCATGCTGAATCTACCAAAATGGAGGTAGTTGGCATGAAAGATTCGAGAAAAGCGGAAGAGGTCGCCGTAAACCGGGTACAAATGCTGTCCCCATTACTGGCGGAGGGCCTGGATGCAGGCCGCGCAAGGCAGATTAGGGCCGAGATCTGTGCACAAACGGGTCTCTCGGAGCGTACCATTCGCCGGTACCTGGCCCAGTTCCGTAAGAAAAGTTTCGCAGGACTCAAACCAAAGACCAAGGTATATCAGAGACAGGATGCAATTCCACAGCCAGTTCTTGAGCAAGCCATCTTGCTGCGTCGAGAGGTGCCGACACGAAGTATCTCACAAATCATCCAGATCCTTGAGTGGGAAGGGCATGTAAAGGAGGGGCAAGTCAAACGTAGCACCCTGCAGGAGAAGCTGGCTGAATGCGGTTACAGCTCCCGCCAAATGCGGATGTACGCTGCCACTGGTACAGCGGCACGTCGATTCCAGCGACGACATCGAAATGAGTTGTGGCAAAGCGACATTAAATTCGGCCCCTACCTCCCAATTGGGCCAGGAGGTGCAAAGAAGCAGGTTTACCTTGTCGTATTCATCGACGACGCCACACGTTATATATTGCATGCAGAATTTTACCCCACGTTAGACCAAACGATTGTAGAAGACTGCTTCCGTCAGGCCATCCAGAAATATGGCACACCAGAAGCTACGTACTTCGACAATGGCAAACAGTATAGAACTCGCTGGATGGAACGAACCTGCTCCAAGCTCGGGATTCGGCTCCTCTACGCGAAACCATATGCGGCCGAATCTAAGGGAAAGGTAGAAAAATTTAACCGTACCATTGACTCATTCCTAGCCGAAATCGCACTGGACAAGCCTCAGTCACTGGAGCAATTAAACCAAAGGTTTGCTGTCTGGTTGTCAGAATGCTATCAAAACAAGCCACACACCGCACTCTCTGCAGACTCCCAGTCTATCAGTCCCGAGACAGCGTTCCGCAGTGACCGTAAGGCGCTGCGGTTTGTCGAGCCAGAGGTCCTGGCTAACGCCTTTTTGCATGCAGAGACGCGAAAGGTCGACAAGGCCGGATGTATTAGTTTCATGGACCGCAAATACGAGGTGGGTTTGCCGTTCATTGGTTGCACAGTGGACGTTATCTACGACCCGGCAGATATCAGTCAAGTGACCATTGAATACGAAGGGTATGAACCGTGGCAGGCTCGTCCTTTGGTTATCGGTGAACGAGCCGGGCACCGCCCCAAACTTCCAGAACACCTCGGACCGAAGCCAGCAACTGCATCTCGCTTATTGGATGCAGCTGAGAAACAGCATGAACAGCGTAAAGAGCAACAAGCCAGAGCCATCTCATACACCTCAGCATGGAACGAGGTGAAGAGAGATGTTTGAATCGTATTACGAGTTTCAACACACCCCCTTTGCAAGAGATATACCAGCTGACGAGCTTTACACCTCAGCATCCCTGGAGGACACACTTGGTCGCCTCTCCTACGCAGCACAGCGGCAACTATTTTGTGTGGTCACGGGTGATTGCGGAA
>NZ_JAJFNK010000127.1 GCF_021739485.1 Alicyclobacillus tolerans | reverse complement strand
GCCAACGTCAGTTTTGCATAAATAACCCACACTAAGTGGTTGCACTCAAATTTACACCACTTGACGGGACACTACCGCGGAAGATTTCAACGACGACGCGCTCGGACGAGCATTGGATATTAGATTTGGACATAGATACACCTGAAATATTCATAGCGTGATCCCGAAGGGGTTGCGAATACAAGCGGTGCAAGGCTTTATGAGGGATTTAACGATTCACCCAAAAGGTGACGTGATTGCATAGGAAAAGAGCCCAACCTTTGGTAGTGTTAAGGTCCGAATCTAAACACCCAGAGGAGGCTCTTCTATTGAACAGCGTACAAGAATTCACCATGGACTTCAACCCAAGGATGAGGGTGAATTTCGACGGCGGAGATTTGACTTCAGATGCTGGATTGCTTCTCTACAAGGAATTTGATCAGAAAATTGGGTTGTCGGATGCAGTTAGGGATCTGCTCGTCGTTCATGATTCTGCTTTCCACCGAGACCACCCAAATAGCGACGTGGTGCTTCAGAAGGTGTATCAGCATCTCTCAGGCTACCACACGGATGATCACTCAGATGATTTGGCTGTAGAACCATTGCTGACGGCATTGTTTGGGAAGGACCGCTTAGCTTCACAACCCACCCTATCTCGTTTCTTTGAAAAAGCCGACATTTCGACAGCCAAATCCCTGAAAAATGTGAACCAGACACTGCAACGACGCGTGTATGAGATAAATCCCCAGAAGTACTTCGTATGCGACGTGGATTCTTCCGGTTTCGCGGCCTATGGGAGCCAATACGGAGCAAATTTCAATGCTCATTACCAACGGCATGGGTTTCATCCGCTGTTTTGCTTTGACGGATTGACGGGGGATTGCCTGGGCGCTGAGCTACGTGCTGGAAATGTATATACCTCCCGCCAAGCGGTGCGCTTTATGGGCCCCATCCTGAGTCGTTATGAGCAGTGGGCACCGAATGCACTGGTTGTCGTCCGAGGGGATAGTGGTTTTGCTGATCCCGACCTATTTGAGCTGATAGAAGCCAAGCGTCATAAGTACGTCATCCGTCTCAAGTCGAATGCTCGCCTACAGTCCATTGCACAGACCATGGCAGACTCATTGCTCAACCCGAACAACGTACATAAGCGTGAAGTCTATCACCGGGAGTTTATGTACCAGGCTTCCAGTTGGACAAAAGCTCGCCGAGTGGTGGTCAAGATGGAACGTCCTGCCGGAGAGCTTCTGTTTCAGTTCACCTTCATTGTGACCAACATGACGCTGCAACCCAAGAACGTGGTTCGTTTCTACTGCCAGCGTGGACACATGGAGAATTTCATCAAGGAAGCGAAGAACGGGTTTGCTTGTGACAAGATGAGCAGTACAAACTTTGCGTCCAACGCAGTCAAACTTCAAATTGCCATGCTCGCCTACAACTTCAACAACTGGTTTCGCCGTTTGTGTCTGCCGGGAAAAATGCGCGCCAGCCGAATGGAGACCTTGCGAAACAAGCTGGTCAAAATCGCAGGGAAGCTGGTGTATTCCGGTCGATACTGGACATGGAAACTGTGTAGTTCATGCGTGTATCGCAAGGAATTCATTCAAACCCTTCTCAACGTGAATCGAATTCCCAAATTCACTTGATACGATGCTATTCAGACATAACCCTTTGAAAAGGTCGGTACCAAACAAGGGGGAATTGTGCCCTCATCCCCAAACATATTCATCCATATTACAGCTCCGGGAGTGACAGTGATGCCGTACGGACATCCTCAGTACGAAAAAGCACCGAATCTCGGTCACCCCTTGTCAAATAATCCATATCTCATCCAGTTTTACCACCCTCTTCACATCGCTATGAATATTTCAGGATACACTGTATCCGCAGATAGCGCTCCGTACCGCTAAGCAGTTAAAAGTGCTCGAACCCTTCGACGATCTATTGCCCTTTCACGCCGACACGACTTCCATCTCTCTCATCGGCGAATATGCTGGAAAGAACCCAACGAAGAAGATGACTTTCAAATTGCGCTGGGTTATTCCAAGGACCATCGTCCGGACCTTAAGCAGATCATCTTCGGACTTTCAACGTTAGATGGCCTACCGATTTGTGCAAACGTGGACAAGGGCAATCGGGATGATCACACGTGGAACGGCAGAACATCCCCAGACTCATGAACCTATTGACAAGTCGAACCAAGAAAAGCCATATATATCGCGGACTCTGCAGGTCACAAAAGACAACCTAGCGTTCCTGGCATCGGAGAAATGCCATTTTATGGCACTTCGTCGGTTGAAATGGGTTGAAGGTGTCAAGCATGTGAATAGAAACAGATTGGGATAGAAGGGTTAGGAG
>NZ_JAJFNK010000126.1 GCF_021739485.1 Alicyclobacillus tolerans | reverse complement strand
GGCACCTTGCGGTGCCCTCGCCCCCTCAGAACCGTACGTGACGTAGGGTAGACCGCCGACGAGGTACTAAAGAGAAGCCCTTTTCCGTCGATCCCCCTCCGAACCGGGCTTGCAGCTTTCACTGCACCCAGCTCTCCAGCGCCTCATTCCTAGTCTAGGTTTATCGGCGTCCCGCATGAATGTCTTCATGGCATTTACGGCAGACAATAAGTGTCTTCCGTTTGCGTGCTGCCATGTTTTTAACCCATTCAGGTTGTTCCCTATTTCCTTTGCCTTTAAGGTCTTTTAGGTGTCGTATATGGTGTACCTCGATGTTGTCGTTGGAGTCACACAGTTCACAAGTGTCGGCAAGTAGCCGTTGTAGTAACTCCGAGCGCTGACTATTCCAGATGGGTGGGGGTGAATCGTTTAACTCCACCTCCATAGTTCGTCTTGCTAAGGAAATCCCACCCCACTGAGCCACGAGTGGCTTGCGTCCCTCACCTCTTTCAATCGTCACTTGTAGTCCGTTTCGTGGTCCCTGCTCAGTCTGTAGTATTGTTCGGTAGCGACGGTAGACTTGGTTCACGCTTATACGGTATTTACACGCGAGTGTCTTCGTCAGCGATTGTTCCATGACATACTTTAAGCGACTAAGCCGGTGACGATTGAATGCTAATTGGTAGTATTCCGCAATCCCACGAAACTCCGATTGGAATTGAGCTACGATGCTGTAGTCTGTATTGACTATGCGTTCCGTACGTCGAGTTGGTTTCCCGTGGCACAGGTAGGGTTTACACTTCTCCCGAATGACCTTCATCGGTACTTTTAGACCGATTTGGCCATTAATGCTGCGGTGGCCACGTTGGTCATGCTTGTGGTCATTGTTGAGCACCACAATTTCATAGCCAAGGAAATGTGCTGCCTCAGTTCTCGCGTTCGTAATGAGAGTCTTCTCTTCCGAGAGTTCCAGTTTAAGCGAACTGTGAAGGAATTCTCCAATTTGACGTTTGATATCTTCAGCTTCACATTTGGGTCCACAAAACCCCAACAACCAATCGTCGGCGTAGCGTACGTATCGCAGTCGTCGGAACTCAGGGTCTTTTGGGTCTCGAGAAGGTAGGGATTGCAGCAGCTTACGCAGTTGCTGAACTTTCGGTTTGTTTCCCTTCTTCTCGTAGTAGCTGATACGCTGGTGAACTCGCATATACTCACGGTTCGGAGTACGTCGAATTCCCGCATTGTACTTGGGAAGGATTTGCGTCTCTACAAACTTGTCCAATTTATCCAAATAGATATTTGATAAGATTGGACTTGAAACGCCGCCCTGTGGGGCACCGCTTAAGGTAGCGTAGTACCGCCATTCTTCCAGATATCCAGCTTCGAGAAGTCCCTTAACGAGGCGTAAAAAGCGTTGATCCTGGATTTTCTCTGCTAAGGTAGAGAGCAGAAACGTGTGATCCAGTCGATCAAAGCACTGGGATATGTCGCCTTCAATGAACCACGTAGTACCTCGCCATCCTGAATGAATCATGTCAAGCGCTGTGTGACAGCCTCGACCCGGACGGAAACCATGTGATTTCGGACTGAATTGTGGCTCATAATACGCTTCCAAAAGAGAGCGTATAACTTCTTGCAGCAGTTTGTCCGACCACGACGGCAGGCCCAAAGGGCGTTTCTTGGAAGAATTCTTCTTCGCGATGTACGTACGTCGCACAGGTAACCATCGATAGCGTTCATAACGAACCGCCTTGATGATGGTTTGGATTTTCTCTAGCGACATACCATCTGCCGTTTCTGGTGTCGTGCCGGGAGTGAGCGCCCCATGATTACGATAAATGCGACCATATGCGCGCAGATATAGGAATGGGTTAAATAGGTTACGATAAAGACGTTTCAGCGGTAGTCCACGCTTACCTAAATCCTGGATGACTCCAAGTACAGTTTCGGCGTTCTGCAATTTGCATACCTCCCTGTCTTGGGAGTCCAAGACACCTGTGTCCCTTCGCCTTGTAAGCGGCTTTCCCGCTCGCCTTGGTGGGACAGAACCCCCACGACTACTATGGACACTCCGTTACCATAGGGCTCGCGCCCCTTAGGCAATCCCGCATTCCCATTGCACTAGACGTATCTAGCATGACTTAGGCGTCCTGTTCGTCTCCTTAAGTAAACTCACTGTTCACCGCTCATCAGTCGGAAGGTTGGGGCGACAAAACTCGGAATCGCCTGATACTGATGACCCTGCTCTAAGACGTTGTGTCAGGGGATGTAACGTTCCATCGCTGGGGACTGGGATTCATACAATCAGTCTTCGCCATATCATGCGGGTTTTGCACGACTACGTCCTAAACGCCTTCGGTACGTATCGTGCTTTCCCACCATGCTATTTTCCCCTTGCGCTTTCGCGTTTAGGTAGGATGGGTAACCCAAAGGCCAATCTTCCGAGCCTCTCCTCTTTACAAGAGGTATCCAGCGCCTGGTGAAACGGCGCACAGTTTCCCGTCATACGGCTC
>NZ_JAJFNK010000125.1 GCF_021739485.1 Alicyclobacillus tolerans | reverse complement strand
GTAAGCGTCAAATGTAGAACACCTCGCCGGGTAGGTTTTGAGGAGAGATAATAGCCTCAAATAAGTTCCGAGAGGTGTTTTTATGTCCAAGGAAGAAGTGCAAAACCAGTGGAGAGAGCTCGTTGAGGAGTTCCGAAATAGTGGCGAAACCGCTGCGGCCTGGTGTAGATCTCGTAATCTCAATGTAACACAGTTCCGTCGTTGGGTTCGCAAGTTTGCTAACGACTCGACTCATAGCGGTGAGGTAACGACAGTGAAATGGTTGTCGGTTCAGGTGGAGGAGCCAGCTGAAGATACTACGTCTGTCCTTGTTGTTCATGTGGGGTCAGCATTCGTCGAGGTGCGCGACGGATTCAATCCGTTGCTGCTGAAACAAGTGGTTCAGGCGCTGGCAGACTAATGTTTGGTGAGTTTGACGTAGAACGGAGAGTCTACTTGGCACCAGGCGTCACGGACATGAGAAAGTCCATCGATGGACTTTCTGTTCTGGTGAAAGAAGTTCTGGAGTTGGACCCTTTCTCTCCCTGTCTTTTCGTCTTTTGTAACCGAAATCGAGACAAGTTGAAGATTTTGCAGTGGGACCATAACGGCTTCTGGATTCACTACCGGAGGTTGGAGAAAGGACGATTCCAATGGCCAGATGCCTCCCTTACTGGCCCCATTGTCCTGGGGCAACGAGAACTTAGGTGGTTACTGGATGGGTTGTCGTTAGCTCAGACAAAAGCCCATCCCAAGGTCACGGCAAGGACCATCATTTAGCCAAAGAAAAAGTTCTTAAACCCCTGTCATGACAAGGAATTCCAAGGGTTTTGTCGAAACTATATAGCATGACAAAACCGCCAGTTTTGACCCCAGAAGAGACCGCTGCGATGCAGCAAGAAAATACAACATTGAAGCATGAAGTAGGCGAACTGAAGTCCAAGGTGGAGTGGTTGGAAGAGAAACTCCGCCTGGCTCAACATAAACGTTTCAGTTCCTCCAGTGAACGCACCGACTTAGACTCTTCACAGACCCGGTTGTTTAATGAGGCTGAGGAGGAAGCGGAGTCTACCGTCGAAGAGCCCACCCTAGAAACCATCACTTACGAACGAAAGAAGAAACAGCCCGGTCAGAGGGATGAACTGTTAAAGGACCTGCCGGTAGAACGGATTGAGTACCGTCTACCTGAAGAAGAACAGGTCTGTTCTTGTTGCGGCGGTCCCATGCATGAAATGAGTACGGACATCCGGCGGGACCTCAAGATGATCCCCGCTCAGGTCAAAGTGGTAGAGCATGTACAGTACATCTATGGCTGTCGCCACTGCGAACACAACGAGATTTACACACCCATCGTGAAAGCGCAGATGCCGAACCCCGTGATTCCCAAGAGTCTGGCTTCTCCGTCCGCCTTGGCCTACATCCTGGACAAGAAGTATGTGCAAGGGATGCCGCTGTATCGCTTGGAACAACAGTTCGAGAGACAGGGTATTCCACTGTCTCGACAGACATTGGCCAATTGGGTCGTCAAGGGAGCCAATCAATGGCTGGTCAAAATCTATGACCGCATGCATAAAGAGTTGCTGAAAAGAGAGTATCTCCATGCGGACGAGACCACGGTCCAAGTGTTGCACGAGCCTGGAAGGGCTGCAGAGAGCAAGTCCTACATGTGGCTATACCGGAGCGGACAAGATGGGCCGCCCATCGTCCTCTATGACTACCAGGAAACACGCAGTCGGAA
Organism: Alicyclobacillus tolerans; assembly: GCF_021739485.1. Classification (GTDB taxonomy): domain Bacteria; phylum Bacillota; class Bacilli; order Alicyclobacillales; family Alicyclobacillaceae; genus Alicyclobacillus_K; species Alicyclobacillus_K tolerans_A. The sequence goes on along the minus strand of NZ_JAJFNK010000125.1, from coordinate 782 downwards.
ACACCCAAAGAACTTCCTGACAGGATTTCATGGATACCTACATGTGGATGGCTATGCAGGATACAATGACATTCCCAATGTGAAGCTGGCGGGATGCTGGAGCCACGCAAGAAGGAAATATGATGAGGCGTTGAAAGCCTTACCCGCAGCCAAACACAAGGGGTCATCCGCAGCCAAAGAAGGATTGGATTTTTGCAATAAACTCTTCAAGATCGAACGTGGATTAAAGGATGCCGATGCAGAAAAACGTTATGAGGAACGACAGAAGCAGAGTCGCCCTGTCCTAGACGCTTTTTCGGCGTGGCTTCATACCCAAAAGGACAATGTACTCCCCAAAAGTGCTTTGGGCGAGGCAGTAAATTATTGCCTCAATCAGTGGGAGAAGCTCGTGACATTTCTGGAAGATGGGAATCTGGAGATAGATAATAACCGCAGCGAGAGGTCTATCAAACCCTTCGTTTTGGGCAGGAAATCCTGGCTGTTTAGTAACACACCCAGCGGAGCCAGAGCCAGTTCTATTTCTTACGGCATCGTGGAAACGGCGAAGGAGAATGGTCTGAATCCGTTCGCCTATCTGGAGTACCTCTTTGAGCAGTTACCCAACCTTGACGAGTCTGCCGAGGATCCACTGACTGCACTACTACCGTGGTCCGCTGATTTACCGGAGCACGTTCGACATCGTCGATAAGCAAGCTAACAGCCCCCACTGGGTAGCCGGTGGGGTTTTTCAATACTCGCAGATGGAACTGGATGTTTCAAGGTGCAACTGGTTTGACGCTTAC
>NZ_JAJFNK010000124.1 GCF_021739485.1 Alicyclobacillus tolerans | reverse complement strand
TGTATCTGATACTTTAAAAGTACCCCACCGTGGTCATTCAATTCTCCCCCACTTACTGATAACCTCACAGTGATAGATTTCATTTCTGTGGGGAGTTTGGGAGAGATGATTGAGTTGATTCAAAAGCAAAATATACTTATTGCCTATCTGCGTGAGGGTAGATCACAAAGGGAAATTGCAAAAATGACGGGAGTGGATAGAAAAACAATTCGAAAATATATAAATGAGTATGAGAGGCGGATGGAAGAGTTAGGAAAACTCCAGTCTGGTGAAGGGCGCTCTGAAATTATTGATGCCATCGTTGCTGAACCGAAATACCATGTTGGTCAGAGACCAAAGCGTAAAGTTACTGAAGAGATAGAGCAAAGAATACGTAGCTTTCTGGCGGAAAATGAGGAGCGTGTAAAAAAGGGGCAACACAAACAGTTGCGAAAACCCATCGACATTTACGAAACGCTTGCAGAGGAAGGAGCGGATATTAGCTACAGAACAGTCCTCCGTATAATTCGGACAATGCAACGTCGAACAAAGGAGGCTTACATAAAAGGAGTATACAATCCTGGGGATATTTGTGAGTTTGATTGGGGTGAAGTAAAGCTCTTTATTAACGGTAAGTTGGAGAGGTTTCAATTGGCAGTCTTTGCAACGGCCTACGGGAATTACCGATTTGCTTACCTATTCACGAAGCAGACTACTGAATGTTTTCAGGAGGCTCACACCAGGTTCTTTGCTCATACAAACGGTGTATATCGCGAAATGGTGTATGACAATATGAGAGTTGCTGTGAAACGATTTGTCGGCACAGAGAAGGAACCGACACAGGGACTATTACAGCTATCTATTTACTACGGCTTTACGTTTCGCTTTTGTAACATCCATAGTGGCAACGAGAAAGGCCATGTTGAACGGAGCGTAGAAGTCGTACGGCGTAAGGCGTTTTCAGCCCGAGACACATTCGAAACGCTGGAAGAGGCCAATCTATATTTACAGGAGATATGCAATAAAATAAACCTTCGGACCACCAATCCGGATCTTGGCTTAACGGCTAAGGAGAGCTTTGATCGCGAGCGACAGTATCTGTTGACGGCCAAACCTGAATTCGACGCGGCCCGCATTGAGCACCCACGGGTAGATAAGTATTCGACCATTATTATCGACCAGAATCGGTATTCTGTTCCCGACCGTCTCGTTGGGGAACAAGTAATGGTTAAGGTCTACTCGAATCGGGTTATCTGTTTCCATAAAACGGAGAAGATTGCCGAGCACAAACGGCTGACAGGGAGCCATGAGTGGCACCTTGAGCTGACTCATTACCTGGAGACGCTAAAGAAAAAGCCTGGCGCACTTGCCGGAAGTTTGGCAATGCAGCAGGCGGAACAGAAAATTAAAAACATATACGAGGCTTATTATACCAACAGGGACAAAGACTTTGTAGCCCTCATGCAATACCTGCGGGATAATGGGGCCTCTCTGACGGAGATTGAACGAGCCATTGAAAGCTTGTGCCGGATTCACAAGAGCCATGTAACAACCGACAAGATAAAGGTCGTGTGCGCAAAAAGGAAGGAGCGCAACGCCATTATTGTGGCAAATACTCAGGAAACGAAGGAGATTGCACAATGGGCAAAGGAACAATTGCGGCAATACAGCCTGCTGTTTGAAACTTCACCAGTGAGGGAGTTGAGCGTATGAGCGAATCGCCTCGCAAAGCCTGGAGACAGTCCATTATTGAGTACAGCAAAGAATTAAGACTCCCGATGGTTCGGGCTAATCTCGAGGAGCACGTGAAAGATGCTGAACAAAAAGACATGAGCTATGAAGAATTTTTAGGACTATTGTTGCAAAAGGAGCGTGATGCGCGGCAGGAAGCGTCCCGACGTAATAGAATTCGCTTGGCGGAATTCACCTACAAAAAATATCTGGAGGACTTGTCGATTGGGGATTTGCCGGAGGATGCACAAAAGAAGCTGAAAATATTAAAAACACTTGACTTTATTCGTGAGGGCCGTAACGTAATTCTATTTGGTAACCCAGGAACTGGAAAGACCCATACAAGTATCGGCCTTGGTATTAAAGCCTGTCTCGAGGGGTACAAAGTTTGGTTTACAACAGTACCTCTACTCGTAAACAGAATGAAGGAATGCCGAGCACAGCAGACACTCAGGGCATTTGAGAGCCGGTTTGAAAAGTACGACCTCGTTATTGCCGATGAGATGGGTTACATCTCTTTTGACAAGGAGGGATCGGAGCTTCTATTCACCCATCTGTCCCTACGTGCGGGCCGTAAGTCGACCATAATAACAACGAACTTGTCCTTTGAGCGTTGGGACGAAATCTTTCAAGACCCAGTCATGACTGCCGCAATGATTGACAGGCTAACATACCAATCATTCATTGTAAATATGAATGGGAATTCATATCGCATGAAAGAAACAAAGGAATGGCTTGAACAGCAGCAGCTCGTATAGCTTTTCCATTTACAAGTGGGGGATTTTTTAATGTCCATGTGGGGGAATTTTCAGTTGACAAATACA
>NZ_JAJFNK010000123.1 GCF_021739485.1 Alicyclobacillus tolerans | reverse complement strand
ACTGGGTAGCCGGTGGGGTTTTTCAATACTCGCAGATGGAACTGGATGTTTCAAGGTGCAACTGGTTTGACGCTTACGATTAAACCGTGTATCTTAACAACGGCGAAAGTGAAGATGGATGGAAAGATGTGATAGTAGTCTACATGAATCAGATCCTTCAGGGTCTGACATCTTTGCTTGCAGACATGTATACTGAAGCAAAATCTCTTTCGGGTGGACTTTGTCTCCGATTCGAAGGAAGGTTGGGCGACATCATGCTGAATCCTCCGGTACAGTGCGAACACAGGCATGCTGAGAATATTATGCAAAGACTCAAGCGCATTGAGGGGCAGGTTCGGGGCCTTCAGAAAATGATGGACGAAGATCGCTATTGTGTGGATATACTCGTTCAGATTTCTGCCGCCAGCAGTGCGATCAATCAGGTGGGGTTATCGGTTTTAGAATCCCATACCCGGGGCTGTGTGACTCAGGCTTTGGATCACGGTGTGGATGGTGACGAAAAGATGGATGAACTTGTGAAGCAAATTCGTCAATTTATCGATGATGAATCCTAGACGGCTGCGTGTTTGGGCATCAAGGAAGATTCCCCCGTGCCAGGGCGGTTTTCACCGCCCCCTGTTCGATACGAACGCGAGTAACTTTAACCGCGACCTCGATTCAGTCTACTTCATCAATAATTATGGATGTTACGCTTGTTTTGCTGCACGGTCATAGATGGGGAACCGCATCAATTCTTCGAACGATATCCTTAAACGCCAACATTTTTACGTCCGCGATGTAAAATCCCGCGATCTGTAGGTTCTGGATCGTTTTTCGGTTCACATTTGCGCCAGAAATTCGTACCGTGACGGGATTTAGCATGTGCAGTGCGAACGCCAATACGGGGTTGTCACTGAGCATATGTTCAATCATCAATAAGTGTCCAGTTGGCTTTAGCACCCGGTGAATCTCTCGCAAACCTTGGATGGGGTCGGGTACCGAACAAAAGACACAAGTGGAGACCACGGTATCAAAACTATGATCCGAAAATGCCAGGTGTTGAGCATCCATCTGTTCAAGTTGGATGTTCTGCGAAAGATTTACTAATTGCTCCTTTGCATAAGCTAGCATACGTGGACTGAAATCAATCCCGGTAATCTCTACGCCGGGAGGATAATGAGATAAGTTTGCCCCAGTCCCTACCCCCACCTCAAGTACCTTACCTTTTGCGTCGGCTAGCAATTCTTTACGCCATATCGGCTTAATCATCGTATCCATAGAATTATACATTGGTGCAATCCGGTTGTAACGCCTACGGATCGTTTCAGTCAGGTCACGCATCTTGTTCACCTGCCACTTGGATTGATTGAGTTTGTTCAGTCTCATATTAAACCTGATTTGTGAATAAAATGTGTGCCTCACTCCGATTCAAACCCAGGGAATTTTGAGCCAGACAAATAATTCTTTGCTAGAGTATCTACACATAGTTTGACATTAGGGAGCCTAATAACCCATACCACAATTGAGTTTTTAGGTCGGTCAGTAGGCTCTGTTGGTTCTCATTCGATTACACATGGTTGGAAAGTTCCAAAAGGTCGGCTCAGACCATAAAGGTCTTTGTGCATTAGGTCTCCTACCTCATATCCAAATACTTTCTGTGCGTACATCATTTTAGTACGACCAATTCAGGAATAGAGCAATTGTGAACCATCATGTGGAATTTGTCGGCGTCGGGCTGAACCATCGTGGCACACGTCCTCCCCAATCGGCTCTCAGGAATGAGTAACGTCGGGCTGCACCCACATGAATTCTCTCTTCCATTTGATGGTCGATTGTTTGAAGCAATGGCTGAGGCCTTAGCTAAGATATCGTTCAGGTTACTTGTTACGGAATGGGGATACCTTTGGTACTTCGACAGGTGGGGGGGTGACGTATGAACCGGCCCCGCAACCACGGCCACAGCTTTTTGAGGGGGAGTCAACCTTATGACCCGACGATGTGAGAGGAATCGTATACTTCGCATATCACCATGATTCTGTTGACGTGCTACAGAGACAGACGAACGATGAAATTTCTCACGTCTTGATGAACTTGTTTGAGATACGGTCTCAATCAGGGACCGAATGTCTAAAAGCTAATAACCATGGTGGACAGGAAGTACTGAAGCCATTGTCAACACTGCACTCCACCATGGCAAGACGTTGATGTTAAAACATAACATTATTCAATATTTAGACGTTGGAGAGACTGTGACCGTTATTAGATGGTGCCGACAAAAAACGAGAAAATTAAAATCGATGCGGTCGATACTCAGGTGAACTCAGAACCATCAGCGATTGCATGACCAGGTACAAATTTACTTCTTTCTACCAGCTTATAATTAAGAGTCGACTTAAGGTGGAGACGAGCTAGGCCCATGCATACAGAATACCGGAATCTCGATAAATACACAGGCACAAAAATATGAGGTCACTTTCCGTTCAGCGCATGTTCGACATCCACTTTCATCTCCGACCACCCAATTAAACCTTGATGGTACCACAGTATGTGACCTGACGAGGATACCAGTACCTGGGTAGGAATACCGTTGACGTCATACATATTTGCTACGTTATCATGATTCATGAGTTATGCAGTTGCTCCCAATAACTGGGCATTGGTAGGTTCGAACCACCGCAATTCCAACGTTGTTGGCCA
>NZ_JAJFNK010000122.1 GCF_021739485.1 Alicyclobacillus tolerans | reverse complement strand
TGGGTGTTTTTGCCCATCCCCCCGAAAAGGTTCATTTCAGAATTACTCACTTGGAATCACCTTTGATTGAATCAGCTCCTGGACGATAGCCTCCATGTCAACCGGATCTGGGTATGTTTTGAATTCGTATCGACCGTAGAGATTTATATGCTGCCAAGCAACAGGAGAAATTCGCTTCAACGCATCTGAATCCTGACCGTGCTTTTCTCTGTAATCCAACATGTTCGATAAAATACTGGCATTGTAATAAATGATGCAATTGGCGATTAGACGGCTGCATTCGCTCCAAATTTGTTGGTGTTGTTCGGTTTTGAAACGAAGCTTCCCAAAGTTGGCATAGGACACCGCTCGGCATAGTTTATGATAACTCTCGCCCCGATTCAGGGCTCGCTGCACATTTCGACGTAGTGGTGGAGAATCAATGTAATCCAAAAAATACAAACTCTTGATGATGTTGTCGTACTCCCATAAGGCTCGCTTGGTTTTGTTTTTACGGGCGTAAGCGCTTAGTTTTCCGATGATAATGCTCTGTGTAGTAGTTTTCAGGGCAAGAGACAAGATGATTCGCTGGATATTTCCCCATTCCTCCATAATCAGCTGGGTATTGATTTTTCGGACCGGTTTGATTAGTATATCGCCGTATTGGCTTGGGTGTTTGAACCCATATATCGACTTACTGACCGTATCATAGATATCCCGGTAACGGGGCGCAAACTGATAACCGAAAAAGTGAAGAATGGCGAAGTTTACTTCATTGGTTCCGTGTGTATCGGTGGAATGTACATCAGGCTGAATATCGGTTGTGTTGTTGTATAAGATATCAAACACGTAATGGCTTTCATGCTCGTTTGCACCAATGATTCGGGCATTCACCGGAATGTGATTGGCGACCATAGTGTAAGAGACAATTCCCTTTTTAAGGCCGAAATATTTAGGTGAATGACGAGAACGAATCGTATGAATTCCCGTCTCGAATTTCTGTCCATCACTGCTGGAATGAATGACTTCGTTGATATCAAAATGGCGAAAGACCGACAGCTGGCCAGTCGCGTTACTGACGCGATTATTGGCCTCTTTTAAAGTCTCTAAGCGAATAAAATTATCGGATGTGGCCACAAGCAAGGGATAACCAATGTCAGAGATTTCGCCCATTCTCCCCAGTCCCATATTGGTTCCCCAAGCAATCAGGCAAGCGATCAGAACCTGTTCTTCCTTGGTCTGTTTCGCATACCGCCCTAAGATATGGTCGAACGATTGAATAAATTGACAGCGTTGATTCACGTAATGCAACACACTCCCAACGTCAACGGATTTTAATGTATCGAAAAAGGAGTGGTTGATGGAATCAGTGTCTCGAGTATACGGAAGCGTCCAACGGTTATGTACGCCGCGATTTTTAATTTGTACCTGTTCATTTTCTCCGGATGCAATACGCTGGTTCACTTCTGTAATTCGGGATTCAAGTCTCTGTTCCAGTTCGGCTAAATGATCGCGGATGGGTTGCCTGACGGTCGTCAGACCGACATCGGACATCAACTTTTCTCTTTGTTGCCACTGTTCTTCATCAACCAGGTCATCCTCAAAACTACGAAATCGGATACTTTCACGGCAAAATACATCTCCCGCTTCCAAACGGTTACGTAAAAGGCGGTAAATGAAGAATTCATAACGATCCACCGATAAGGTTTTTTGTCCATCGGAATCTTGTTGATAGATGTAACGATTTACGCTATTTGGTAGGAACTGATGGGGTAAATCGGAGGCATACTGCCCCAATGATTTATTTTGACGAAAAGACCGTGTCATAAAATCAATGGCCTCCACCAGCGAATCATTCCCCGAAGGGGCTGTGAAATCAATCATTCGAATTAAAGGACGTAAATGTCGTTTGAACTGACGAGCTAATTGATCAATGTGCTCCCATTGAAAAGCCGATTCGTCCCATTTTGCATTGATGATAATTTGATCCGCTACAGTGGCAAGCTTCTGACGTTCCAAAATGGAAAAGGCCTTCTCCTGAATGTCATGGAAAGGGGTGTTCGATGCAATGCTGTCGTCGGTAAATAGTTTAAGTACCTCTCCAACTCTTTTCATGTTTTGACGGTTTTCTGCGTACCGTTCATATACTTGGTCCTTGGCTGCGGATTTGGCTTCTTCTATGTACCGCCTGACGTTGTAAATGAAGGTGCTAATCAGGTTGTCATTCATTCGCTGATAGCGATAATAAACAAAGCACAATAAATAAACATAAACCATCCATTCATCAAGCCTCTTGAGTTTATAGACAGAGTAATAATCGACCAATGAGGCAAAGTATTTGATGCTTTCATTCGAGATTCCCAACTTGGGTAATACTGTCTGGGCGAGTTGGTACAAAGGCTGGATTTGCTGACCCCGATCCATCTCACGCTTGATTTCCTTCAGACTAAAATCCTTAGGTTCACGCTTAAGTTGCGTCACTTCATACAGTCCTTGAGGATCCTTTATCAATGCCTTCAAGGCATCGATATGAGGCTGTTTTAGGTGGTCCTGCATCATGGCGATTAAGCGGTTCTGTTCGAAGGTGATCGCTTGACCAACAACCGTCTCTTGAATAAAACTGTAACCTGGGACGATGATGCGTTGTTCAGATAAATAATTCATGATTTCACGAAAGATGAAAATCGGTTTGACGGAAACGGTTACTGCTTGACGGGCTTTTTTCCTTATCTGTTCCCTTTCTTCTGCA
>NZ_JAJFNK010000121.1 GCF_021739485.1 Alicyclobacillus tolerans | reverse complement strand
ACCGTGAAGACCTCCAGCGCCGAGAATACTTGGGGTGAAGACCCCTGGGAAGGTAGGACGTTGCCGGGCGAAAGAGCTTAAACAATCCAATGCCGAAAGGGTATTGGATTTTTAGCTTAGGCGCGTCCTGTACAGAGGAGGACACCGAGAAGGCCATGAACGGAAGTAGGCACACGCCCGTACCGAAGCTGGATACGGATCGTACTGAACAGGTAAACAGTGCTGTGATTACGTACTACCTCTCCGAAAATGAATTGCGCCAATACCGTAAAATGAAGCCGCCCATAAAGTTTAATGCATTTGTGCCATCAAAAGGGCAACACGTACCTGGGTGGTAAATCCCTAGACAAAAAATGAAGTTCATTTAGATCAAAGTGGGCCCTTCGAATTTCCAACGATGCGAGAAATAAGGGCATGCATGACTCGGACTAACGGGTTCGCTTCTAGGGTGCAAAACAACAATTAACAAAGCAAATAGAGTGTGAATTCCCATCGGAATTGACACTCTATTTTTTATTGACACATCAGTGGATTGCTGAGATTTTATCTTGAATTGGTATATCAAATCGTACAAGTTTTCACGATGTGGAATTAATGAGGGCAACGATCCGGGCGGGCAGCAGAACACGGCATCCACCCTTCGGCAGGCAGGACGATGGAATGTCACGGGCTCGATGAGACCCTGGGAGACTTGAGAGGGTAAGCCACCAAGGTCCATGTGGACATCCTAATGTGCGACCATATTTTAGGATAATGAGGCATAGCCTCTGTTTACGCACGCCCATCTATCCATCCCAGCCGTCAAACGCTCGCCATCCTTCAGACCTACCTGTAGAGTCGGATGAGAGATACTGCGAATGAGCTAGAATGAGGGAGAAAACGAAAGATCATAGTGAAAGTTATGCGCAATAGCTCCACTTCTAGAAACCTGAATATGTGATTGAGTTTTAAATCATTGAGAGAGATTAATAAAGGAACGACTCATGTAATTTGTGGTTAGGAAGAACTCAACACGAATACGCAGTATCGGAGAACCCTGACGGGTTCTTTCTTTGTTTCATATCCAAAAGTTTCTTCTGCGTCCCGTGTAATTTCACACGGATTACGTGAGTCTATAACTGTAGAAGGAGCGAGTGATTTGAAGCGCGATGTGAACATTGAGGATTTGTTCAGAGCGTACAAAGGCGATGTGTTTACATACCTCGTCTATTTCACGGGACATGCCGATGTCGAAGATTTAGTCCAAGAGACATTTATTCGTGCCATGAAAGGCATAAGTGGATACCGACACAATGCTAGCGTGAAGACGTGGCTGTATGCAATTGCCAGAAACCTTGCGGTGGATTTTAAGAGAAGAAAACATGTTGTCGCCATCGACGAAGAACTACTCAATCTACCGTCGTCTGATCGGAGTCCAGAAGAGCAAATGGAAGTTCGTGACACGACCAAGCACATTTTGAACCTACTCGGCAAAGTAAATGCGAAATACCGAGATGTGCTCATTTTACGAGGAATTCACGAGTTATCAACTCAAGAGACAGCCGAAGTGCTCGGATGGACAACGGTCCGTGTCAATGTTACCTTCCATCGAGCGTTGAAAGTCGCAAGAAAGCTAATCGAAACTGAAGATGGGGAGGAAAGGCTGTATGGGGCAATCAAATGAACATGAAGTTGTTGAGCTTCTCCGAAAAGCACCGCATTTTGATTATCCGACAGATGCAGAAGAGGGGACACTGAATGTATTGCGATCTGTACAGGGCACACACAAGCGTTTCAGGAATCACAACAAGCAATTTTCATGGCTCTTTCAAGTGGGTGCTGGGGTCGCCGCCCTTGCCATTTTAGGTGCGGGTTTGTGGGTGTATCAAGGGCAGACAATAAATCACCAAGCACAATTGAATAGGCTCGCTTCCTCGAAAGCACCTCAAACACAGGACGTGACGTCAGGCGGGGTCAATGCAGGGAGTAAAGTGTTACACCCATCGAGTGTATCGAGTATCCCTCTGCTAGGCGCAGCCCCATCGACCACATATACCTACACAGGCTCGGAAGCAATTCCAGCAATAAAGCAATACGTGACATTTAAAGTAAAACAACCAACTGTACCAGTAGGCTTTCCCCCTTACCAAGTACAGGTTACAAATACGGTGTACAAATCAGGAAAGCAATCACCACAACAATTCGTGGCTTTTGTGTCGTTGACTGTGCCAGGAGAACAAGCTCAATTCAAAGGCAAAAGTGAAATGGAAATCCTTGGCACGCATAAATGGCAACAGTATTCTGTTTCTGACTATCCACAACGTAATGCTGACAAGTATTTTACGTCTGTTCCGTATCTTAAAACTGTGTCGTTTGATGGCACGGGTGTGAAGGTGTACACGGACAAATATCATGGCGTAAACGAGTATGTATTTGATGTAGACAATCATTTGGTTTTAGTTCGGTTTGATGCTGGAAACTACAAACTGGGTGTCGATCCGCTTACTGACAAGAATGCTTGGGCGATTATTCAGTCTTTGATTAAGGGGAAAGCGTATCTGAATTAACACCATATTACTTCCATTGTGTGGGGGGGTGGAAGAATTAATTTTTGAACAGGGGTGGATCTGGAATAACTGATCACCCGTCGTATTTTGCATGAATATACGATTTTGGCGTTGTTACTGTACCGTCGCAATCAGGCAGCTATACGCAACAAGGAAGGACAACAATATAATTTGTTGAATGTAACGTCTTATTAGAAAAAGGGGTATTTGATTGAAAAAATATCTTTTTGCATCGCTTTGCGTCGCTCTTTTTGCGTTATCTGGATGCGGCAATAAATTCAATTATAAGTGAGCGTCAAATAGAACACACCTCGTTCTGAGATTCTGCGAGAGGGATAATAACCCTAATCGATTCCGGAGGGGTG
>NZ_JAJFNK010000120.1 GCF_021739485.1 Alicyclobacillus tolerans | reverse complement strand
GGGACGGTCAGTGCAAAATGCACTTCAACTCAATCCTATTTCGGAATCTGTAACTATTACCCATCCATTTCACCCTCTCCGTGGGCAGACGTTTGCTCTGCTTAAAGTGAAACACGTTAATGGGATTCCTCTGTATTCTCTTCAAACCAAGTCCACTGTCATTTGTGTTCCGGAATCCTGGACGGATCAATATCGTGTTCAGGACTTCAAACCGGTTACACCATTTAACGCGTTGGACTTAAAGGAGTTAGTTGAATTCCTTCGAAACTTGGATGATTCCTCAATCTCTAGAACGAATTTAATTGACAATTCTATTTCAAGGAGGTAGTTTCTTAGTATGACTACTAATGATAAGAAACAGGCACCTAGACGATTTAAATCCGTTGCTTCTCAAGAACTCAAAGAACGAAAGCTTCAACTTGTAAAGGCGTTGCCACCTATGAACCACATTCTTCGCGGTTCCCTAATCACCCGGCATGTGAAGTGTGGCAAGCCAACCTGTCACTGTGCTACCGGCGTTGGTCATGCAAGCTTGTACTTGTCGTCTTTTTATCATGGTAAGACTCAGATGGATTACGTTCCTGCAGCCTGGGAGCAATGGGTACGAACCGGGCTCGAAAATTATGAGGTCGCACAGGACATTCTCTCGGAACTGACTGAGCTCAATCTAGAATTGCTTCGACGCCGAGAGAACGAATAGTTCGTCGGCCTCGTCGGAGGGGATGTCTGTGTCCAGTTCAGCATTAGCCGCATTGGTCGGAGATGACGCACAAAGCTTGGACGAGCTCATCACGGTCGTGGCCGGGATGGTGCGTTCGTGCCTTGTGGCAATGCATAGGGAGGAACCAATTCATGACGACAACACCGTCGAAAGTTCACCCAGAGCACCTGAACAGACTAGCCATTGTATACATCCGTCAGTCGAGCCTAGCTCAAGTCCGGTTTCACCGGGAGAGCACGGAACGCCAGTATGCCCTGCAGGAGAAAGCCCTCAGCCTGGGATGGACTCCGGAACAAATTCAGGTGATCGACGAAGATCTCGGAATTTCGGGGTCTGGCCGTTCTCAGCGCTTAGGCTTCCAAAACCTCGTGGCTCAAGTTTCACTTGGCGAAGTAGGTGCCATCTTTGGTCTGGAGATTTCCCGCTTGGCGCGTTCTTCAGCGGACCTGCTGCGACTTCTCGAGCTATGCGGCCTGTTCAACACAATCGTAGTGGATGAAGACGGCATCTACGATTTACGAGATTTCAATGACCGATTAATCCTCGGTTTCAAAGGAACCATGAGCGAGGCAGAACTGCATTTCTTGCGCGCTCGGTTAATCGGTGGCAAGAAGAACAAGGCGAAAAAAGGTGAGCTCCGTTTTCCGCTGCCTGTAGGTTATGTGTACGATACAAATGGACAGACAGTTTTGGACCCCGACGAAGAGGTGCAAACAGCCATTCACAATGTATTTCGTGCATTTCGTAAGACAGGTAGCGCCTACGGTGTGGTTCAGTTCTTTGCCCAAAACGGCCTTCGGTTTCCAAAACGCGCCTACGGTGGTGCGTGGGCCGGAAAACTCGTTTGGGGAACGCTTAACCACAGCCGAGTTTTAGGAGTGCTGTACAATCCTGCGTTCACCGGTGCATACGTGTTTGGTCGGTATCGCGACCAAAAGCGTGTAAGTCCACAAGGATTGTTTATTCATCATACCGTGCGGCTCCCTCGCGAGGAGTGGGAGGTTTTCATTCCAGACCATCATCCAGGCTACATCACATGGGAGGAATACGAAAGAAATCTCAAACAACTACATTCGAACCGTACCAACCTCGAGAAAAGCGGTCCCGCACGAGAGGGCACCGCTTTGCTTCAAGGACTCATTATATGCGGAAAGTGCGGTCGCCGCATGAGTGTACGCTACACCAATAACGGAGGAATCTCTCCACACTACGAATGCAAAGGACGATGGGAACATGGGCGTCGAGCCACCTGCACTACAGTGCCGGCTCTGAAAATCGACCAAGCCATCTCAGACCGGCTATTGCAGGCCATGCAACCAGCCGAATTAGAGCTTGCTCTACAGGTCATGGACAAACTGCTTCACGAAGAAGACGAAGTAGACAAAGGCTGGAAGTTATCCCTCGAGCGTGCACAGTACGAGGTAGACCGAGCAGAGAGACAATACCAGCAGGTAGAACCAGAAAACCGCCTGGTAGCACGCAGCCTTGAGGCACGATGGAATGAAAAGCTCACCGAATTGGCGCAGCTTCAAGAACAGTACAGCCAGTATGTGACTCGCCGTAGTTGGCGCCCTACCGAACACGATAAGATGGAAATCTTGAGTCTTGCGAAGGAGTTACCTCGAATCTGGGCTACGCCATCCACCACACCCAAGGACCGAAAACGAATTCTTCGTTTGCTTATTGAGGACATCACCATTTTCGCTGAACCGAGGAACCCGGACACACGACTCGGCTTGCGATGGCGCAACCAACATTGCGAAGAACTCAGGGTAAGTAAGCCGTTGCCACCACATATGGCGACCAAGCATTTACCTGAAACTGTTGAGCTTGTTCGCAGGTTAGCTGAAACGATGATTGATCAACAAATTGCAACTCAGTTAAACGAATCAGGCACGCGTACACCAGACGGCAGAATATTTACGGTGGACTCGATTAAATGGATTCGCTACATACACAAGATACCCGGATATACTTCACACCGTCGTGGCCTATCCGTAAAAGAAGTCGCCAATCGCCTAAAGGTCGCTCCTGGGGTCGTCTACTACTGGCTCAATCGCGGAATTCTTACGGCTACAAAAATTGCTCCCGGCTACCCCTGGGAAATTCAGTTGAATGAACAGAAGGAGCTTGAGCTACGAGAGCGAATCCAAAAGTCGGGCCATTTGAATTAGGTAACCCAACATTAGCTGTGTAGCCAACTCTCTAATTCCAAAACCTTATTGGGAGGCGTGCAGTATGAATTCACCGTCGGAAT
>NZ_JAJFNK010000011.1 GCF_021739485.1 Alicyclobacillus tolerans | reverse complement strand
TACCCGAAAGGGTGCGCCGAGAATACTTGGGGTGAAGACCCCTGGGAAGGTAGGACGTTGCCGGGCGAAAGAGCAAAACCAGAGGCTGTTCCCAACAACGGGAGCAGCCTTTTTGGTGTTGATGGGGCCGCGGGCACTGCCGAGCGGGTCACGGATCGGCGGGGTACGTAATGACTCAAGCTGGCGAGAACGAATAAAACCGCTTGTTTTAAAACTCCATGAGGTGTAACTTGAACGAGGCATGTTTCATGAATATCAGGAAGGGTTCTTGCAAGGAAACACACTAAAACGGGAGGGCCACGAGACCATGCGGTTCGGGAGAATTTTTACGCGCTTAGGACTCACACTACAGGTTGTCAAAACGGCGTTGGCATCGGGGCTGTCCTGGATCCTTGCGACTCACATTTCTCAGAACCATTATCCTTATTTCGCACCGTTAGCAGCCATTTTGACGAGCCAAGTCACCCTGGCAGACTCACTGGAAAAGGGTACGTACCGGCTTGCTGGCGTTATTGGCGGAGTCATTCTAAGCATTGTTGTGGGGCACTTTGTACATATTGGCGCATGGTCCATTGCACTCATCGTTCTGGTTGGGATGGGGTTGTCCACCGCGTTACGTCTTAATTCCCAAATCACTTCGCAAGTTGGTGTCAGTTCCTTGCTCGTGCTCGCTTTTGGTCAACAATCCGGTTACGCGATCGACCGCATTGTGGAAACCCTGTTGGGTTCAATGGCGGCCATTGCCATTAACGCCATTTTGGTGCCGCCGAACGTCATTCCACAGGCTGAAGAGGCTATTTTAGCGTTGAGCCGCCTCATGGCGGATACCGTGCGGAATATTGAGCATTTGGTGGAGGTAACGGGGCACAACGTGAACGAACCGATGCGTGCAACTCGAAGTGTCGTTCAGGAGACCAGTAACGCGGCAAGAATGGTTAAACTGACCGAGCAAAGCTACCGCTTCACTCCGTTTTATCGAAAACGCAGGGATAGAATAGAGCACCTCGCCAAAGCGGTAGCCAGGCTCGAGAAGATTACCATTCAGATTCGGGGCATTGGCCGCGGAATCGCCGACCTGGATCGATCCACTCTCACCAACACAGGGTTGCGCAGCGTGCTGGAAGCAACTGCGGAGTGTATTCGTCTGTACGGCGAGTGTGTGGCTGGTTCCTCCGAGTCTGCCGGGAGGCAGCTTGGTATTGCGATCGCGATTGCTCACACGCGCGCCTCTGTATGTTTGTCGGACTACATGAAAGCGACAGCTGTGGGGACACGGCTTGAGTTAGCCGGCATTCTGACTGATTTGAACCGCATTTTGACCGAAGTCAACGCCTAATATGTGCGTTCGTGCAATTGGCATCAAAGGATGGATACGTTATCCTCAGAAGGGCGATGTGTATTGCCGGCGAAGACAACTGCACGAATTGGGGGACAGCCACGTGAGACATGTACGAGTAAAGTCCGGCTTGAATCCTGAACACCTGCAAGACCGGTTGCAGTACCATCCAGAAATTCTGGAACTCCATCTGAATGAGCAGGACGTATTGGATCCAGCCCCGCTGGTGCAGGTCATCCGAAGTCTCAAAGCATCGATACCCAAGGTGTACCTCCACCACCCACCCAAGTTTCGAGGTCAATTTCTGGATATCATTAGCAGTGATCCATCCATCCGCACATTTTACGATGAGTCTACCCGTGTTTTGATTGAGATTGCGCGAGCGGAAGACGTCCGCGTGGTGATTCACGCGCATTACCTGGGAACGGACAGCAAAAACTTTCACGATGCTCATAAGGTCAAGGAATTATCCCATCGCATAGCACACTTCGAGGAACGAGGTTCCGATGTCCTGTTGTGGGAAAATACGATTGAAGGGATTTTTTCAACGCAAAATCCGGATTGGATAACGAGCATTGTGGAACCGCTGGACCTTAGATTGTGCATGGATATCAGCCATGCCTTTATTGCACTGCACGGCGACAACGAAGGTCTCATTCGGGTGTTAGAACGTGTGCAGCCGTATGCTGACTACTTTCACGTTGTGGACAGCATGGGAACGGTGCACGACGGTCTGGCGCTTGGCGAAGGCAAGATCGATTGGCGCCGAGTGAAGGACTTTCTGATGGGAAAGGATTTTATTTACGAAATTGACTTGCGTTCAACGGGGCACAAAGATTGTACGCCAATGTTGGAGAGTGCAGAGTACTTGTTGAGCTTATAGGAAATGAAACGCGAAATTGTGCCGCATGCAGTGATTAGCCACCGCGCAGACAACCGTCTGTCACAATACAATACACAGCCACGGCGTTGCCATCTCCTTGGCTGCGCCGTGGCATCTATTGCAGGGTTCGCGGCATTGTCATTTGCACGCGTGGTTTGCAACTGCTGCCTTCGGAGATTGGAGATTGCAGCGTGTCTGGGGGTCAGAGTACTATCTGACTATGAGAACAGGGCTTTTCGCGCGGTGAACTACTGCGTTACTTACAGAACCAAGCAATAGTCGGTCAAAGGCCCCTCTTCCGTGTGTTCCCACCAGAATCAAGTCCACTTTTTCCTGTTCTGCGACAGTGCAAATCGCCTCCGCGGGGTACCCGTTGACCTGGCGGAACGATACTCGGTCTGAAAATTTATCAAACGTATGGATTACCTGTTGTTCCACGTCTTCGGCGTATTCCTTTTCCGCTTCCACGAGTGTGTCCGGGATCATGACATCGGCCGTAAACGTCGATTTATGGTGAAACACATACAGTACCAGCAACTTTGCTTCTGGCCACCGCTCCAACATTTCTTTGGCCATCATCGCAGCGTTTGCGGCAGATTTGGACCCGTCGGTGGCATATAAGAACTTTTTCATCGCCGTGCCCCCCTCTTTTCTCAATCTCAATCCATTCAAGCAGTCTGTTGGTGTAATTTCATTATCCGGGTTTGTCGAGGCCTTGTTCAGATTCAAAGCAACTAAATCACACGACTAAAAGGACTAAAAGGACTAAAAGGACTAAAAGCGAATGCAACGAGTGCCAGGCAAGCACGGTTGTCGACGTGCCGGAAAAGGGAACGCTCTTTTCCAACGCAAAGCTTTAACAACCCAAACACCTGAAGCTTCGTGCGGCCTAGAATTTTCTTGGGCAGGCAGGGATACCTGCGAAAAAACTGAATATTTTTATTGACTGAAACCGAATCCGACAAGTTTGGGGTGTACAAGATGGACTATCGGCAGCTTGTGGAAGCGTTTTCTTGGGAAGACGTGATTCACACCTTTGATTGGAATCCAAGGGAGCGATTCAATGCGGCTCACGAGTGCTGTGATCGGTGGGCTGAAGGTTCGAACCGCATTGCTGTGTACTGGGAAGACGAAGCGGGGAATCGCGAGCAATATACGTATGCACAGCTCAAAGACAAATCGGACCGGTTCGCCAATGCTTTAAAATCCTTAGGAGTGAAAAAAGGAGACCGCGTCGCAGCGCTTCTTGGTAAAGACATGGCCCTCATCATTACGGTTCTTGCCGCGTGGAAAATCGGAGCCATTTACGTTCCGCTTTTTACGGCATTTGGTCCGCAGGCGATTGAATACCGTCTGCAAGCGGCCCAATGCAAGGTCTTGGTGACGAACCGCGAACAGGCGAACAAGCTTGGCGACGTCAAGGCCGAGGTGCAGTTGATTCTAACGGATCGCGATGGGAGTCATTGGGACCGCCTTCATTTTGCGTCTCTGTTAGAGAATGCGCAGCCCGAGCACGAAACTGAGCCGACGACCCTGGACGATGCGCTGGCTATTCAATTTACGTCGGGGACGACCGGTTTGCCAAAAGGTGCAATTTGGGGTCACAAACTGATCATCAGCGTGTACCCGTACACCCGTTACGCTTTGGGTGTGGAACGGGACGATGTGTTTTTTGGCGGAGCTGATCCGGGATGGGCTTACGGCCTGATTAACTCGATTTTTGCGCCGATGAGTTTTGGTGTGCCGATTGTGGTGTACAAAGGTCCCTTGGAACCAGCCAAGTTTTACGAACTCATGGAGCGCTATGAGGTCACGAACTTTACGTATGCCCCGACTGCGTATCGCCTGATGATGGCCCAGGGAGAGGAACTGGTGAAGCGCTATCAGTTTAAAATCAAGCGTTTTAGCAGTGCAGGGGAACCTCTGAACGCGGAGGTCATCCGGTTTTTTAAGCAAAATTTTGGTTTAGAAATTCACGATCACTACGGGGCCACGGAAACAGCCATGACCGTCAACAACTTTCACGCCGTGACCATGGAAATTCGACCCGGTTCCATGGGCTTCCCCACACCGGGGTACCGCGTGGCGCTGCTTAGGGAGGACGGAAGAGAGGTTGACCTTGGCCAAACAGGCCAAATTGCGGTCGATTCCACGGCATTTCCCTTTTCGTTTTACGGTTATTGGCAAGACCCGCAGAAAACCTCCGAGAAATTCGTCGGGAAATGGTTTTTCACGGGGGACCTGGCCCGACAGGACGAAGACGGTTACTTTTGGTTTCAGGGCAGGGCGGATGACATCATTTCGAGTGCAGGATACAGGATTGGACCTTTTGAGGTTGAGAGCAGCCTGTTGGAACACCCTGCCGTGGCGGAAGCAGCGGTCATTGGCAAACCGGATGTCGTTAAGGGAGAAGTGGTCAAGGCGTATGTGGTCCTTACAAACGGTTATGTTGGGAATGCCGCACTGGCCAAAGAATTGAGCGAGTTTGTCAAAAGCCGCTTGTCCAAGCACGAGTACCCGAGAGAGGTGGAATTTGTAAAAGCACTGCCCAAGACGCCGAGCGGGAAAATTCAGCGGTTTGTGCTGCGCCAGCAAGAAAACTCGTAACAGGGAGGACCCGTGATGCTGCTGCCGGAACTGCTCAACCAAAATATCGAAACTTACGGTGAATACGAGTTTTTATACTGTGAAGACCGGACTTATACGAATCTCCAAGCCCGGCAAACGGCAAATCACATTGCTCGATTGCTGCGTCATGTGGGGGTTGCGCGGGACGACAGGGTCATGGTGTGCATGCCGAACAATCCGGAAGTGATTTTTTCGTACCAAGGAATTTCCCGGGCCGGTGCCATTATCGTACCGGTGATGTTTTTGCTTCACAGCAATGAAATCGCGTTTATTGCAGAGAACGCCGGAGTTAAGGCGATTGTGACGTCGTCTTTGGTCTTGGATAAAGTGGAGCAAGCCATCCAGCACCTGTCTAAGCCTCCTGTCATCCTTGCCGTGGATGTGTCGACTCGTCCGGGCATTGTCAACTTGTATGACCCAGTTCCAGAAAGCATTGAGTCCAATGATACTCAGCGGAATGGTCTTGAGCTTCATCGTACGAACCCTGATGAAGCGGGTATTGGTGTTTTTGTTTCGGGCACAGGGTCGTTCAACGAGTCCGCCCAAGGCCCTTCGGAACACGACACAGCCGTGATTCTATACACATCCGGGACGACGGGAAGGCCCAAAGGAGTCATGTTGACGCATAAAAACTTGTATTCCAATGCCCATAGTTCAGCCTATCACAGCGATCCGGAACGCGGGATCACGTTAGGGGTGCTTCCCCTCGCCCACGTCTATGGCCTCACCGTATCCAATGCCTGCTACATCACTGGGAGTTCAATTGTGGTGTTTCCCAAGTTTGACACCATCAAGGTGTTTGAAGCGATACAAAAATACCGGGTAAAACGCTTTTCAGCCGTTCCTGCAATGATACACGCCATGACAATGCATCCCGATGCCGGAAAATACGACTTGTCCTCGCTGGAGTCAGTCGGTTCCGGGTCGGCTCCATTGCCCATGGCGTTGCGAGACGGGTTTCGCGCAAAATTCGGTGCGGAAGTTTACGAAGGTTACGGTCTTTCCGAAGCCGCTCCAGTGGTGACTGCGCACCGGCGCGGGCAACCGGTCAAACCCGGTTCAGTTGGCATTCCGATTCCTGGAGTGGAAATCCGCATTGTCGACGAGACAGGGCAGGAACTGCCTGCCGGCGAAATCGGGGAACTCACGGTACGTGGAGACAACGTCACACCGGGATATTTTCAAAACCCGGAGGCCAGCCGCACCGTTCTACGGGACTCTTGGTTGTACACAGGGGATTTGGCCAGGGTCGATGAGGACGGGTATTTGTACATTGTCGACCGCAAAAAGGACTTAATTATTCGCGGCGGGTTTAACATCTATCCGCGCGATCTCGAGGAGCTTTTGGTCCGCCACGAAGCTGTTTCTGAAGCGGCCGTCGTGGGCGTGCCGTCGCCCAGGATGGGGGAAGAAGTCGTTGCGTATGTCGTCGCGGCACCCGGGGTCGACCTCGCGGAACAGCAGCTTCTTGACTACTGCCAGGACCATCTGGCGAAGTATAAAACTCCGCGCAAGATCGCGATCGTAGATGCCTTGCCGAGGAACGGAGTCGGGAAGATTCTCAAAACGGAACTTCGGAAGCTCGCGCAAGAACTGAAACTGGATGTGATATAAAGAGCAAAAAAGCCGCCGCCTCAATGTGGGAAATTGGTGCGGCGGGGTCAGCTTGTGCGAACGCCTTATACCGTGGTGGGTGCGCCTTCCTCGTGGTAATCGTGGTGGGAGGTCTTGTCGTGGCTTTGGCCCACACCCATGGCTTTGAACGCGACTGACAACGCGACAGCCACGATTAAATTGGCCATGAGCGCCCACAATGCGGCGTACGCCGGGATGACACTTCCGCCAAGGTGCAAGGCATAAGTTGACGACTTAAATCCGGAGGCTCCCGCCATAGAGGTTCCGACCACCATCCCGACCAACCAGCCGGCCAGCAGCCCCCACCGGTGAAACCACCGGGTATACAGGCCGATAACCACTGCAGGTAAGGTTTGCAGGATCCAGATTCCGCCGAGAAGCTGCAAGGTGATGGCGTACTGCAAGGGCAGTACGACAATGAAGAACAAAGCGCCCAGTTTGACCACTAAGGACACAATCTTCGCGACTTTGGATTCCTGCGCCGGAGTCGCATGTTTATTGAAATACTCTTTGTAGATGTTGCGCGTAAACAAGTTCGCGGATGCGATGGACATGATGGCCGCAGGCACCAAAGCGCCGATGGCAATCGCTGCGAACGCAAAGCCGACAAACCACGATGGCAATTCCTTGAGCAAGAGCAAAGGCACGGCCATGCTCGTAACCTTTGGATGGACGCCTGCGGCAATCGCCATGTATCCGAGCAGGGCAATCAGGCCCAAGACAAAGGAGTACGCAGGCAGCATGGCGGCGTTGCGTTTGATCACGCTGCGGCTGCTGGAACTCAGAACGCCGGTCACGGAGTGTGGGTACAGGAACAACGCGAGAGCCGAGCCCAGCGCCAGCGTGGAGTAGGCTGAAAACAACTTTGGACTCAAGATGAGCGAACCGGGCGGTTTATGCGCCGGCAGAGCCGTAGCTGCTGCGTGAAAGATATTGCCAAAACCGCCGAGTTTCATCGGGATGACAATGACCGCGACGATGATGGTGATGTAAATCATCAGGTCCTTGACGAACGCGATCATGGCCGGAGCTCTCAGACCGCTTGTGTAGGTGTAGGCGGCGAGAATCGCAAAGGCGATAATGAGCGGAAGTTCGCCAGCCAACCCTTTTCCGGTAATCCCCATCGCCGCAATAACGGCTTGCATGCCGACTAATTGCAAGGCGATGTATGGCATTGTCGCCAAGATGCCGGTAATGGCGATCACGAGTGCCAACGTCCCGCTGCCATAACGTCCCTTCACAAAGTCAGAGGCCGTCACATAACCGTGTTTCCGAGCTACGGACCACAACCTTGGCATGACCAAAAACACAAACGGATACGCCACAATGGTGTACGGCATGGCGAAGAATCCCATTGCCCCTGCGCCGAAAACCAGTGCAGGGACAGCGATGAACGTGTACGCGGTGTAAAGGTCTCCACCCAACAGGAACCAGGTCACAACGGTGCCGAAGCGTCGCCCCCCTAACCCCCACTCTTCCAGGTGATTTAAGTCGCCCCTGCGCCACCGTGCCGCGAGGAATCCCATAATGGTAACCAGGAGAAAAAACACAACAAAGACGGACAAGGCAGTCCAGTTAACCATTTTTCGCATCCTTTCCTCAAGTTCGCGGTCTTAAATTTTCTCTGTCAACGGTACATGACACTATCCCAATCCCATGAAAGCGCTATCATTTCTTTGCTGCAAAGTACACAATGCCGGTCAGAGCCGCGCTGATCAAAACCCACATGAATTGATACCAGTAGAAAAACGGCCACCCCCACAGCGTCGGTGTCGCAGAGGCGTAAAACGACGGAAACAAGGTACCCATAAACGGAACCACGAGTAACCAGTACCACACCTTGCCCTTGTTTTTGCTGCCTTCGGATGGTTTCAACCCCATACCCCTTTCGATTTATTAATATTAATAATATTAATTATATTTCGAATCGAATTATGTCATAATTCTGCTGATTAAATCAAGCCTATCAAAGATCCTTTGTTTTACAGTGGGGGACTCAAGACTAAGATTTCCTTGCAAACCAGGCACTTTTGAAGCCGATTGCACAGTTCAGTACGCGTTTGGAGACCATTGAGAAGTGCGATTCGACGCGGATTTTGTCGATTTTTACGGAGGAAAGTTCGAATCGGTGTGAAAACCCTGCAAATTGTATTGGAATTGGGAGGTTCGGTAGGATCACGTGGGTCTCAAGCTGGGAGGTGGCGCTTGCTCCCAGGTCAGGGGCAATAGGCAGATTTGAACAAATTCTCGCGATAATTCAAGATGAACTTGTAGCAACTTACAATTTACAGCTTGGAACTTTCCGGGAGGTGAGATGGGTTGGCGCCCAGGGCAGCAGACGTAGAACCTGCTGACGCCGCCAACAGGGATTATGGCAGATTTAAAGGGAATTCAGTTTCGAAAACCGCGCATTGAAGATGGTCCAGAGATGTGGTCACTGGTCAAAGACGTCGGCGTGCTAGACTTGAATTCACCGTATAGTTATCTCATGGTTTGCAAGATGTTTCATGAAACTTCCGTTGTAGCTGTAGACAAAGCAAAAGTCATTGGATTTACCTCTGCATTTAAACCCCCTACTCAACAGGACACCCTTTTTGTGTGGCAAATCGGTGTAGCAAAGACGCATCAAGGGCGCGGCCTAGCTACTGCGATGCTGGAGTCCATTCTGGCTCGCTCGAGTTGTCGGGATGTCCACTACGTGGAAGCTACCGTTACCGACTCAAACTTCGCTTCACAATCCCTGTTCAAGGGTCTCGCCCGCAAACAGTGGACCCAGTGTGAAGTGTCCGAGTGTTTCCCTGCACACGTATTCCCTGGCGAACATCACGAATCCGAGCCGTTGTTTCGGATTGGCCCATTGCGAATGGGCTCAAAGAAGGTAAATCTAAAGGAGGTTTTGTAATTCGTGTATGCCCTGAAACAGTCGGAAGCTTCCCTGTCGGTCTTTGAGGAGTTGGAGTCTGAGGTTCGGAGCTACATTCGAAGCTTCCCCACCGTGTTCACAACGGCGAAAAACGACACTGTCTGGGACAAACAAGGCAAAAAGTACATCGATTTTTTCTCTGGTGCCGGCGCCTTGAACTACGGGCATAACAACCCAAGGCTCAAAGAGAAACTTCTCGAGTATTTGGCGAGCGACGGTATTACGCACAGTTTAGATATGGCCACCGCCGCGAAAGAGGAATTTTTGACGAAGTTTAACAATGTCATTTTGAAACCTCTGGGGCTCAATTACAAGGTTATGTTTCCGGGTCCGACCGGAACGAACGCGGTTGAAAGCGCCTTGAAGCTTGCCCG
Source organism: Alicyclobacillus tolerans (assembly GCF_021739485.1). GTDB lineage: Bacteria > Bacillota > Bacilli > Alicyclobacillales > Alicyclobacillaceae > Alicyclobacillus_K > Alicyclobacillus_K tolerans_A. Next base: position 132,346 of record NZ_JAJFNK010000011.1, on the reverse strand, counting down.
GAAAGTGACAGGAAGAAACACAGTCATTAGTTTTACAAATGCTTTCCACGGCATGACCCTTGGGTCACTGGCCATCACTGGAAACCGGTTCAAGCGAAACGGCGCCGGAGTTCCGCTTCACGACTCTGTTGTGATGCCCTTTGACCGGTACTTAGGTGAAGGAATCGACACCTCCGTCATCCTGGAAAAGTACCTGGAGGACAACGGAAGCGGCGTGTCTCTTCCAGCTGCGGTGATTGTTGAAACGGTTCAGGGAGAAGGCGGAGTGAATCCGGCAAGTATGCAGTGGCTGCGGAAAATTGAACGCCTATGCCATCGGCATGGCGTCTTGTTCATTGTGGATGACATTCAGGTCGGATGTGGACGAACAGGGACGTTTTTCAGCTTTGAACCTGCCGGTATTGAACCAGACATCGTGTGTCTCTCAAAATCTATCAGCGGATACGGGCTCCCAATGGCATTGACGCTGTTGCACAAAGACATTGACGTGTGGTCTCCAGGGGAACACAACGGAACGTTCCGGGGACACAACCCCGCATTTGTCACGGCTACTGCAGCGTTGACGTATTGGGAAAACGGGGACTTCAGCAAAGAAGTCGGGAAAAAGGCGGAGAAAGTGAAAAAATTTCTTGCCAGCTTAGTGGATGAACATCCCGAATTCCTGGCAGAAGCCCGCGGCCGCGGACTGATACAAGGCATTGCCTGCAGCGAAGAGGGTGCCGCCGAAGAGGTTTCGAAAACAGCCTTTAAAGCTGGATTGTTGATTGAAACCTCAGGCCCGAACAGCGAGGTCTTAAAGCTCCTTCCCCCACTTTCCATTTCTGAGGAAGCGTTGAACCAGGGATTAGACATTTTGGCCCGCAGCATCAAAGCAGTGAAACAGAGCCGCTTGTCTGTAGCCGCACGCGCCTAATGCGTCGACTCGTTCAAGCACATTTCGACGTAAAGTCCAGTCCACTAGGAGGAATGACGAGTGATTGTTCGCCGGCTTGAAGACCTACTCAACACCGAAAATGACGTCAGAGGGGATACGTGGACCAGCCGTAGATTGCTGCTCCGCAAGGACAACGTTGGCTTTTCCTTACACGACACCATCATGAAGGCCGGCACTGAGACGACCATGTGGTATAAGAACCACATTGAAGCGGTGTATTGCATTGAAGGTGAAGGACAAATGGAAAGTCTGGAAGACGGGCAAGTCTATGCACTGCGTCCAGGAACTCTTTACGTTCTGAACAAACACGATAAACACATAGTTCGCCCAAAGACGGACGTTCGCATGGTGTGTGTTTTCAATCCCCCCGTCACGGGGCGCGAGACCCACGACGAAGAGGGAACGTATCCGTTAATCGAAGATTAATCCATGCAAATCAACCCGAAATGAGGTGTCAACATTGGAAGATTTATACCCGTCCCGCATAAACAGTGAGCCTACAGTTATTGAACGGAAGGATCCCATACTGCATTCGGATGCGGGGCAGTTGAGTCCAGGGCCTTTGACGATAGAGCAACTGAAGTCTTTCGACAGCAACGGATTTTTGTTTTTGCCGAATTTGTTCTCAGACCAAGAAGTGAAAAATATGCAATCTGAACTGGACGGTTTGTGGGAAGAGGCCAGCAGTTCCACTCGACCCGAGGTGATTCGCGAGCCTCAGAGCGACAAAGTGCGTTCGATCTTCGCAGTCCACCGGGACGACCCGATGTTTTCCGCACTCGCCCGGGATTCCAGGCTGCAAAGTGCCGTGGAACAGATTTTGGGGAGTGAAGTATACGTTCACCAATCTCGCATTAACTACAAACAGGGTTTTAACGGAAAAGAGTTTTACTGGCATTCCGACTTTGAAACCTGGCACGTCGAAGACGGCATGCCTCGGATGCGAGCGGTTAGTTTCTCTATCTTGCTGGACGACAACTACGAATACAATGGGCCTTTGATGCTCATTCCTGGTTCTCACAAATACTTCGTGTCGTGCGTGGGTAGAACACCCGAGAACCACTATAAGGACTCTTTACGCAAGCAAGAATACGGAGTCCCTGATCACGAAAGTTTAACGTGGCTTGCCAAGCAAGGAGGCATTTCCGTTCCAACCGGCCCTGCCGGGTCCGTACTCATGTTCGAGTGTAACACGATGCATGGCTCCAACAGCAACATTACGCCGTTTTCCAGACGGAACGTGTTCATGGTGTACAACAGTGTCTCCAATGCGCTGGTTAAGCCGTTCTCCGGTCAAGCGCCCAGGCCTGAACACATCGCGACACGCCAGTCGTCGCTGGTCAACAAATAAGAGGAAAGCAGCCTAAGCAAGGCGAGTAACCCGGTTCATTCAATCAAGTACCGTCGAGAATAAGTTATGACCTACTTTTTGCGCTGAATTCTTCCATGAGAAGAAGCGGGGGAACCAAACGTGGGGTGAATCCTTTAAGACGTCGGCTAAGAGCCGCGGCTTGGAGGTAGGGTAGAGCTTCCAACCCGAACCCGTCAGCTAACTTCGCAAGCGAATGGGGAGGCAGGACACGCGTTCAGATATGGCAGGTTTTTGCTGCGCGGTGTGTCCGGTGTGTCGACAAAACGATGACCGAAATCCCCCACGTCCCCCGTGGTTTTCTCTTTTGATCCTCGGAATTCAACACCCCATTTTGGATGTAATCTGTGACTTCATATGTGTTCACTGACCTCGATGTACAGTTTATCTCCGTGTATATATCTGATTATTCTGAGTAATTGTTCCGTGAAGCTTGCGAAAAGGTCAAAACTGCCCCGGGTTCCTGTCGGTCCGGGGCAGTTCATGCCGCCTAACGGTAAGCAGCAGCTCGCTTTTCCATGCGGTTTCCAATGAATCCCACGATGAGACTCATGACCAAATACGCGGCAGCGGCCATCAGATACAGGGTGCCGGGCGACTCTGTAGCGTCCGCTCCAAGGCGCGCTTGATACATGATATCCGCGTAGCCCACGAGGTATAAGAGCGTCGTGTTCTTCAACTGCAGTACGACGAAGCTGGTGATGGCTGGCAACATGACCGTAAAAGCTTGCGGGATCACCACTTTTCGCATGCTCACCCACCAGTTCAATCCCAAAGCCGCGGCAGCTTCGCGTTGACCTTGAGCAACGTCCATGATTCCCGAGCGGAAGACCTCGACCGCATATCCGGTCCCGTAAGCCACCAGCCATATTAACGCGGCGGTCAGCGGCGATAGATCGACCCCCACTTGGCTGAGACCAAAAAAGATGAGAAACAATTGGAGAATCGCCGGCAGTCCGCGAATCAGTTCGACATACCAACCAATGACCGTTTTAACGACAGGGTGTCCGTACAGTCTTCCTGCTGCAAACAAAATCCCTAAAACAAAGGACAATAGGGTTGAGACGACGGTCAAGATTAGGTCTTTTAGGGCTCCTATGCTTATTGGGTTAATGTACAACCCGACCAGGTGCATCAACGATCCCCTCCGCGACCCGCAACGACCTCTAGGTCTGCGTCCCCAGAGGCATTGCCGCGATTGAGAACGCGCTTGAGAAACAACCGTGCGCGTTGTGATTGTGGCGCTTCCAAAACTTTTCGAGCAGGTCCCTTTTCGACAATCGTATGGTCAGCCATAATGACGACAGTGTCAGCGACTTCTTTAGCGAACATCATTTCGTGGGTGACCAAAATCATGGTCATGCCGCGCTTGGCCAGACGTTGGATCGCTTCGAGGACTTCGCCGACCAACTCGGGGTCTAGCATCGAAGTCGGCTCGTCAAACAGCATGATCTCGGGTTCCATGGCCAAGGCCCTGGCTATGGCGACCCGTTGCTGCATACCTCCAGACAGCCGCTTGGGGTACATTTTGGCCTGGTTTGCTAAACCCACCATGTCAAGCAGTTCCATAGCGTGCTCGACAGCTTGTTTACGAGGTACTTTTTTCACTTCCATGGGAGCTAGGATAATATTGTCCAGAACTGTCAAATGCGGAAACAAATTAAAGGTCTGAAAGACCATTCCCACCCGCGTGCGAATGTCGTTTAACACCGGTTTCGGCGGGAGCGCGGGTCCGGCACTCAGTTGGTGATTGAGCACGTGCAGAGTCCCTTCGTCAAAGGGATGAAGGCGGTTGATGCAGCGAATAAAAGTGCTTTTTCCGGCGCCGCTTGGACCAACAATGGCCACAACTTCACTCTTTTTGACATCGAGAGATACGTTTTCAAAAACGACTTGTTTTCCAAATCGCTTCGTCAGGTTTTTGACACTAACTACGACTTCGTTGGACATTTAGTTCCCACCTCGCAAGGAATTTGGACAAAATGAGGTAAAACACAAAGTAGATGACTCCGGCTAACAGGAGCATATCCAACGGAAGAAATGTGGCCGAAGCCGCTTGATAGGCCTGAAACATCAGGTCAGCAACGCCAATGGTAAAGACCAAAGACGTATCCTTAATGAGGTTGCTGAGCTGGTTTGTCGATGGCGGCAGAATGGAGAAAAAGGCTTGTGGTAAAATGACTTTTCGCATAATCGTTCGATTTGTCATCCCGAGTGCAAAAGCGGCCTCTGTCTGTCCCCTGTCCACTCCCAAAATGGCGCCGCGGAAGATTTCGCCGTATTGCGTGGCGTAAAATGCGCCTAAGCTGATGACGGCCGAGAGGATGCCCGATAACTTAAGTATGTTTCCTAGGCTGTAATAGACGATGAACAAAATCACCAATACGGGAACGGCTCGAACAATCTCGGTGTACCAGGTTGCGACGAGATTCAGCACACGGAACCGGGAAAGGCGAGCGAACGCCAGGACAAACCCGAGAACTAGAGCCAAAATGAGGGCTGCCACGGTCAACTCTAAGGTCATCCAGACCCCCTTCCACATTTGCGGGAGATACTGAATCCAAAGTTGAACCATTCGGCCATTCCTCCCTTCTTTCCGACTTCATTTTGATTATCTTCTGTCTTTATCCGTTGGGCGCAGTGTGCTATGGGCTTGATGTCTCTAATGGGTTTTGTGTGTTTCACGTCCTTATTGATAACTGTTGGGCGCCGAACTAATGCCTTTCAAGAAAACTGGATTTGTCATTCCGTATTTGTCGAGGATCTTTTGTTCTGTTCCATCGCTGGCAATCTTTTTCAAATAGGCGTTGAGTTTGGCTAGAAAAGTTTGGCTGTAAGCGCCCTTGGGAACGCCGTAGTAGCCGCGAAGGCTCTGGATTGGAGGAGCGATGGACGAAGGAACCGGTCCGAGAATTTTGATATTCAATGAAGGGTTTTGTTGTTTCGCCCAAGCTACATCGGTATCTGGCTGCAGGTCCGCTGCGACTCGCCCGCTGGACAAGGCCAGGAAACTTTCAGCCACAGTGCTGTATTGCTTGACGTTCGCATTCGGGATTTTGTTGGCTTCGCCGACTTCTTCGGACCCCAATACGACGGCTACCTTTTTCCCTTTCAGTGATGAAAGACGAGTGGACGCAATAGCCGGGCTTTTGGAATTTACGGCGACGACGTCGTTGTAGTTCAGCATCGGGCGGCTGAAATCGAGCACTTTTGCGCGCTGCTTCGTGTAATAAATGTCAATGGTCAAGTCGTCCCGTTTATCGGCAACCGCCTGAATGGACGAGGAAAACGGCATGGAATCGATTTGAAGTTTTGCTCCTAAAGTTTTTGCGAAACCTTTGAGAATGTCCACGTCGTACCCAGTCCACTGTTTGGTTTTGGGGTTTTGAAAGTCTTCGGGCGCATAAGCGGATTCTGCAATCGTCAAGGTGTGCGTGGATTCTACCTTGTTTAAGAGGGTGTTGCTACTGGCTGAGGTGGTTCCGCATCCCGCGACAGCGAACAAAGCTGCAGTGCCGACCAATACAGGAATGGATACTTTCGATAAACGATTCAATACTTCTACTCCTCCTTGTTCATTGGAAACTGGAATTTTCGGCTTGTGCAGGTTTCTCAGGTGCGACTTCAGTCCCACTTCGCGAAAGCCTAAAAACGCCTTGGCCTTGCTCTTCACCTCCCAAATGAACAGGCTCCGGTCCGAACCCAGCGGGACATCTGACAACGACTTCTCTGACAACTGCTTCGCGCGTTCACTGCGGGGCCGACCAGCGAGGCGACAAGCGCAAAAGGATACAGAAAACCCCTGCAAAACGTTTGCAGGGGTAAGCTTATTCAATCGATAGAAGAATAATAATGTGCCAATCGTCCAATAGCGGACACACGAGTACGGCTCCCTTAAACGCCTGCGAAGTTAGCTGTCGGATTCGGACTTAAGAGATTGTCCTACCAATTCACCTGAACCATGCCGGTGAATCAGATACACCCCATTCATTGGGTCCCCCGCTTTCCGCTCACTGCGGAAATTCAGCGATCTTATGCAGTTTTGAGTACACAGTTAATTGTACAGATATTTCACATTCAAGCAAAAGTGGTCCTGCCGCGAAAACCCTTGTATGCGCCATGATACAAAAGGATCCGCTAGCTAATGAAACCAGAGGTCCCTGAGACCATGAATTTCATGGTTGAGGAAGAATCTACCGAATCCGGACAAGATGCGGCAAAAATGCTTTGCGGCAACCCACGGTATGGTCTTGCAGACCTTAGTTGGGTTTAAAGTGGCTCGCATATTGGTCGCGAAGAGCCCTCTTTAAGAACTTGCCGACAGATGTCTTAGGGATTTCGTCGATAAAAACAACGTCGTCGGGCAACCACCACTTGGCAAAGTGAGGACGGAGGAATTCAATGAGCTCTTGTTTGTCCACCTTACTCTTGAAGGCGTCTTTTAAGGTGACAAATGCAAGTGGACGTTCGTACCACTTCGGATGAGGAATGCCGACGACAGTCGCTTCAAACACGGCGGGGTGAGCCATCAACGCATTTTCTAAGTCCATGGAAGAGATCCACTCACCGCCGCTTTTGACCAGGTCTTTGGTCCGGTCCACGAGTTTGATGAATCCTTCTGGGTCGATCGTGGCCACGTCCCCGGTGTGCAGCCACCCATTTTTGAAGGCGTCGCGCGTGCGTTCATCCCTGTAGTATTCGCTCGCGATCCACGGACCGCGCAGCAATAACTCTCCCATTTCCTCTCCGTTCCACGCAACGTCTCCCCGGTCGCCGACTACCCGCATGTCGAGCCCCGGCACTAAGAACCCCTGTTTCGCGCGGTAATCTAAAATTTCATCTTTCGACAGGTTTCGCTGGTAGCTTTTTAACCGGGCAAAGGTGGCGAGCGGGCTGGTTTCGGTCATTCCGTATGCGTGAACAAACGGGATGTTGTATTTTTCTTCATAGGTTTGAATGAGCGCCCGGGGTGCCGCGGAACCGCCGCACAGCACAGCGCGCAGTTTGAGATCGCGGGGGTGTTCGTCGAGCAATTTGGCCACGCTAAGCCAAATGGTCGGAACCGCGGCTGCCAGTGTCACTTGTTCTTGTTCCATCAAATCGAGCAGAATGTGCGGGTTGGGTTGAGGTCCCGGCAGTACTTGCTTGCTCCCGTACCAGACTGCCGCAAACGGCTGTCCCCAGGCGTTGGCGTGGAACATGGGAACGATGGGGAGGACCGTGTCGGACTCCGACATGCCAATCGTGTCCACCAACCCGACCGCGTAACTGTGGAGCACGATGCCTCGATGCGAGTACACCACCCCTTTGGGGTTTCCTGTGGTGGCGGAAGTGTAGCACATCCCCATGGGGGCGTTTTCATCGAGGTCGTCCGGATATTCGAAACTCGGGTCGCCGGTTTGAAGCAGGGCTTCGTATGAGTACGCGGGTTGGAGTGTAGTCGCGGGCAACTCCGCTTTATCACTCATGATGATGTATGCCAAAACCGTGGGGAGTTTGTCCTGAATGCCTTCAATCAACGGGACTAGGTCTTCGTCAATGAGCATGACCTTGTCTTCGGCATGATTCACGATGTATGCAATTTGTTCTGGAAACAGCCGGATGTTTACCGTATGCAGCACCGCTCCCATCGATGGAATCGCAAAATACGCTTCGAGGTGTCGGTGGCTATTCCACGCAAAGGTGGCGACCCGGTCTCCCCGCTCAACGCCCAAAGACGCCAAAACGCTAGACAGCCGGCGCGTGCGTTGACCGTACTCCCGGTATGTGTAACGCAACAGCCCATTCGCGGTACGCGACACCACCTCTTTGTTCGGAAACAGTTTTTCTGCTCGCTCTAGCAGCGACTTCATCAGTAACGGAGTTTGCATCATCCCGCGATCTCCCCCTAGATAGAGCGTGATTGCGCGCCATCTTATGGGCGCGCTAACCCATTTCTTCGTCCTGTGTTAAGGACGAACGAGTCCCGCGGAATTAATTGTGAACGAATTGTGAGTGACATTCAAGAAGATATTTTAGATACATCTAAAAATTCAGAATAAAAGATTGGGGGCTGCGGTCAGTGACCAACGTGAATGCTAAAGTCGCGGCAGTACGAGGGTTCCAGGGGAGGTCGATCCCGTCTCGGAAGCTCTGACTTGGCGAATTTGGCCTAGGCTTACGAATTGAGCAAAAACGGGCACATCCGTGGAAAAATTGAGATTCGCGTCAAACAGGAATGGGGCAAGCAGGAACGGGTGTGAAATTGCGTATTTCGCGACTCACTCAATAATAATATAATGTGAATTAATCAAAAAATTCTCTGATTAAAAGGAAATGTGGAATTTAAAGGGAGTGTTTTGCGGATATTTGGTGCAGTTACCCAATGTTATCGCGCAACTTTCTAAGGAGGCGGACAAATGTTTGAAGCTGTCATTGTGGATGCAGTGCGCACGCCGGTCGGTCGACGCAGGGGGACATTAAAAAATACGCATCCGGTCGATTTGCTGGCGCATCTTTTAAAAAATGTGGTAGAGAGAAACTCTTTGGATCCAGAACTTGTCGATGACGTCATCATTGGCTGTGTCGATCAGGTCAATGAACAATCACTCAACATTGGACGCAACGCCTGGTTGTCAGCGGGCTTGCCGGAATCCGTTCCAGCCACGACGATTGACCGTCAATGCGGTTCCAGCCTCCAGGCCATTCACTTTGCGGCCCAAGGCGTGATGTCCGGGTCCTACGACATCGTCATCGCCGGCGGCGTCGAATCGATGACGCGCGTGCCGATGGGCAGTACGGTAACAGGAGCCGGTGGAGCGCCACTGACGCAGGATTTAAACAACCGCTATGAATTACAGACGGGTTGGTTCAACCAAGCGGTCGGTGCGGAGATGATTGCCAAACGTTGGGGGTTTAGCCGGGAAGACCTCGACCGCTACAGCCACCGCAGTCATCAGCTTGCGACCAAGGCCCGCGAACAAGGGCTTTTCGAAAGCGAGATTGTCCCCGTTCCGGTCCAAAATGAAAGCGGTGACACGGTCCTGTTTCGCGAAGACGAAGGCATCCGTCCCGATACCAGTCTGGAGAAGATTGGGTCTTTGCAGCCTGCATTCCCAGGACTGGACCTGATTACGGCCGGCAACTCCAGTCAAATTTCCGACGGAGCCAGCGCCATGCTCATCATGTCTATGGAAATGGCCAAAAAGCTGGGCTTGAAACCGCGCGCCCGGTTCGTGTCTTTTTCGGTGGTCGGCGTGGATCCCGTAACGATGCTGACAGGGCCCATCCCGGCGACGAAAAAGGCACTGCAGCGCGCTGGAATGAGCGCCGATGACATCGACTTGTTTGAAGTCAACGAAGCGTTTGCACCCGTCGTGCTGGCTTGGCAAAAGGAAATCGGCGCTTCCTGGGATAAGGTCAACACCAAAGGCGGTGCCATTGCGCTTGGACACCCGCTGGGGGCGACCGGCACGCGCATTGGTGCCACACTGCTCAATGCACTGGAACAGCAAAACAAGCGCTACGGATTAATTGCCATTTGTGAAGGCGGCGGCATGGCCAACTCCACCATTATCGAACGACTTGACTAAAACTCCCTTTCGCCTGGCCCACCTCGTCGACGGGAGCAAAGGAGCGCCCGTGCAGCATATATCTGGCGCACGGGAGAGCCTGGCGCTGTGACGAAAACGATGCAAAAGGAGATGCAGATATGGATATTCAAAACAAGGTGTTTTTGATTAGCGGGGGAGGGTCTGGACTTGGCGGCGCCACTGCGCGTCTGTTTGCCAAGTCCGGCGCGAAAGTGGTTGTCCTCGACGTCAACGAGGAGGCCGGGCGGTCGCTCGCGGACGAAATTGACGGCACCTTTGTCCGGGCGGACGTGACGGATGAAAACGCTGTACAAGCGGCTGTCCAAACCGCGGCGGACACGTACGGAGGCCTTCACGGTGCGGTAAACTGTGCGGGCATCGGAATCGGTTCGAAGGTTTTGAGCAAGCAGGGGCCGCACGATTTGGGGGCGTTCACCAAGGTCATTCAGGTCAACTTGATTGGGACGTTCAACGTGATCAGGTTGGCGGCTGCCGAAATTGCCAAAGTGGAGCCGAACCAAGACGGCGAGCGCGGAGTCGTGATCAACACCGCCTCGATTGCCGCATTCGACGGCCAAATCGGGCAAGCGGCTTACTCTGCCTCCAAGGGCGGCATTGTCGGAATGACCCTGCCGATTGCCCGCGACCTGTCCACGTACGGAATTCGAGTGAACACCATTGCACCCGGTATTTTCGACACCCCGTTGCTCGGAACACTGTCTGAGGAGATCCGGCAGTCCCTAGGCAAACAAGTACCGTTTCCGTCACGCCTCGGTAGCCCGGATGAATACGCGCTGCTCGCCAGGCACATCGTTGAAAATCCGATGCTCAACGGAGAAGTGATTCGCCTCGATGGAGCCCTCCGGATGGCGCCTCGCTGACTTCCATGGAACTTCCGGCTCGGCTGGTCGTAAGACCGGCCGGCGCCGTTGCTGCGGCCGCACTTTCACGACGTATAGGCAGTTTGAGCAGTTGGTACGCGTTTGTTCAGTTGGGACATCGTTAGAGCAGTTGCACCACTGAGGGGGCATGACATTTGCACGCATATCTGACGGAAGAACACGAGATTTTCCGGCGCGCCTTGCGCAGGTTTTTAGAGAATGAGGCTGCCCCGCGCTTTGAGCAGTGGGAGAGAGAAAAACTCATCCCGCGCGAGTTTTGGCTCAAGATGGGCAGCCAGGGCTACCTCTGTCCGAGTGTGCCGGAACAATACGGCGGAGCAGGTGTCGACTTTTCATACTCGGCTGTCATCAACGAGGAACTCGAGCGCATTGGCTCCGGGATGACGGGCATCGGTTTGCACAGCGACATTGTGATTCCCTATTTACTCTCGTACGGGAGCCAAGAACAAAAGCAAAAGTGGCTGCCTCGCTGTGTCACAGGAGAAGTCATCACGGCGATTGCTATGACGGAACCGGGAGCCGGGTCGGATTTGGCAGGGATTCGTACGACGGCAGTGCGCGATGGGGACAGCTACATCATCAATGGCCAAAAGACGTTTATTACCAACGGCTATCAAGCCGACCTCATTTTGGTAGTGTGTAAGACCGACCCCAACGCAAACCCGCCGCACCAAGGGATGAGCCTGGTCTTTGTCGAAGCGGACTCTTTAGGATTTTCGCGCGGCCGAAAACTCGAAAAAGTCGGACAGCACAGTTCAGACACCGCAGAGTTGTTCTTTGACAATTGCCGCGTCGACGCTTCCAATCTGCTGGGGGAACAAGGCGCCGGTTTTCGGTACTTGACGGAAAAGCTGCAACAAGAGCGCTTGATGGTCGCTATTTCGGCCCAAGTGACGGCAGAGCGATCGCTCGAACTGACGAAGGAGTACGTGAAGACGCGCAAAGCGTTTGGACAACCCATCAGCCGTTTTCAAAACACGCGCTTTAAGATTGCCGAACTGGCGACCATGGCAGAGATTGGGCGAACGTTTCTCGATCAGTTGATTGCTCGGCACATTGCTGGGGAAGACATCGTCACTCAGGTTTCGATGGCCAAGTGGTGGTCGACGGATATGGCCAAAACGGTCATTGGCGAATGCCTGCAGCTGCACGGCGGGTACGGTTACATGGAAGAGTACGAGATTGCCCGCCGCTATCGGGACGTTGCCGTCATGTCCATCTACGCCGGAACCAACGAGATCATGAAGACCATTATTGCGAAGAGCGTGTTGTGACGCGGCCTTGACCTGACGAATTGGGGGTGGAGCGAGTGCTTCTCGAAGGAATTCGCGTCGTGGACCTGACGCGCCTGCTGCCTGGACCGTACGCAACGCTGCGTCTGGCGGATATGGGCGCGACCGTCATCAAGATCGAAGCGGCGGACGGCGGTGATCCGGCCCGTTATATGAGCCAGCAGCTAGGCGGGACGGGAGTCGTGTTTTTGGCGAACAACCGCAGCAAGCAAAGTGTAGCGTTGGATTTAAAGACGGAGACCGGAAAAGCAGCCGCTCTGGAGCTGATGACACAGGCCGATGTCGTCATTGAAGGGTTTCGCCCCAGGGTGGCTGAACGCCTCGGCATCGGGTATGAGGCGGTCAAAGCCGTCAATCCCGGTGTGGTGTACTGTTCGTTGACGGGGTTTGGCCAAAGCGGCCCCTTGGTGGAATTCGGTGGACACGACATCAACTACATGGCTCTAAGCGGCATGTTAGACCAAGTGCGCGATCCAAGTGGACGGCCCGTATTGCCGAGCATGCAGTTTGCGGACCTGATTGGCGGCATTGCCGCATCTGAGGCGATTTTGGCGGCATTGGTCCAGCGCAGCCAAACGGGACGAGGCGCATACCTCGACGTGGCCATGACCGACGCACTCGTCGGAATGCTGACGAATCACGCTCTGATGCAGCGGGCCTTCGGGGACGAGCACGGGCCCGTAGACCTGACCGGGACAAGGGTTTGTTACAACTTGTACGAAACGTCTGATGGCCGCATGGTAAGCCTCGGTGCACTGGAACCAAAGTTTTGGAAAAACTTCTGCGACGCCCTCGACCGCCCGGATTGGCTAGCTCATCAATACACCCCCGCTTCGGCAGACAATCCGGTTTACCGCCAGGTAGAGGAATTGTTTGCGCAGCGCAGCTTGGACGAATGGAGCGAATTCGCCTCGAAAGCCGACTGTTGTTTGCAACCGGTGCTGCGCGTCTCCGAAGCCATGGCGAGCCGATACGTCGGAGAAAAGCGCCTTGCGGCACAGGTCAACACGCGTTATGGAGACTTGCTTGAGGTATTCACGCACGCCGGAGGAGCCAGCCCTGGGTGGACCGCGGCGGTGACGGACCCGCCCGGTTTGGGGGACAACCGCCTGACAAAGGACGAAAACAGCGTCAAGTGATGTTAAAGGAGAGGTCATGGATGGAATCGATGCTCCCGGCAGCGCCGTGGTTGAAACATTATTCTTCGTTCGTGCCACACATTATGCCACTACCGTCCAAAAGCATGATCGATATCTTTGAAGACAGCGTCGCCGCCCATGCTGACGCTCCCGCCGTTCACTATTTTGAGCAAACGATCACCTACGGCGAACTGGACCAGTTCGCGCGGCAGTTTGCCGCCGCACTGGCCAAACTCGACATTGGAAAAGGCGATGTCGTGGCTCTGTACATGCAAAACAACCCGCAGTTCTTGATTGCGCAGTACGGGGCGTGGAAACGCGGAGCCGTGGTGCTGCCACTGAACCCGATGCTCAAACGGAAAGAACTGGAGTACCATTTAAACGACTCGTCGGCCAAGGTCCTGGTGGCACTGGAATCCCTGTATCGCGATCAGGCGCAGGCCGCAGTTCCAAACACAGGCGTGCAGTACGTGTTTACCACCAGCGAACTTGACTTTTTGCCGGAAGGGAAAAACACTTCTCCGGTTCTTGAGCACAGCGAACGGCTCGACTTTGAAGAAACCCGGGACCTGATTCAAACCTTGTCAGCCATAGCTGTAGACGAGGCTGAGAATGAAAGGCACCGCGCGGCAGTGACGCCAGCGGACATTGCGTACCTCGTGTATACCTCCGGAACCACAGGGCTGCCGAAAGGGGCCATGAATTCTCATGCTAACATCGCGTTCAATGCGCAGGTGTACCGCACGTGGATGAAGCTGACGCGATCGGATAAGGTCCTTGGATTGGCGCCGCTCTTTCACATCACCGGCATTGTCGGTCACACCGCGGTTGCAGCGGCGACAGGGATTCCTCTCGTGTTGATGCACCGGTTTCACAGCCAGGAAGTACTGCGATGGATGCGCCGTTGGCACCCGACCATGACCGTGGCCGCGATTACAGCGTACATCGCGTTACTCAATGAAGAAACGAAGCAGCCATCGGATTTTGCCTCGATGTCCAAGTGCTACAGCGGCGGCGCTCCGATTGCCCCGGAATTGACGCGGCAGTTTGAGGACTGTTTTGGAGTGTACATCCACAACATTTACGGGTTGACGGAGACCAATTCTCCCATCATGGCCGTGCCGCTCCATACGAAGGCGCCGGTTGACTCCGGCAGCGGAGCGCTGTCGGTGGGCATCCCGATCCCCAATTGCGAGGTCAAGGTCGTCGATTTGGAAGACCCGTCGCAATTGGTGCAGCCAGGGCAGGCGGGTGAACTTGCGGTACGCGGCCCAATGGTCTTTACAGGGTACCACAATCGCCCGGAGGCCACTGCGGCAGCTTTTTCCGACGGGTTTTTCTTGACCGGTGACGTCGTTATCATGGACGAGGAAGGGTATGTGTACGTCGTCGACCGCAAAAAGGACATGATCAACGCGTCCGGATTTAAGGTGTGGCCGCGCGAGGTGGAAGACGTTTTGTACCTGCACCCTGCGGTCCGTGAGGCGGCTGTAGTGGGTGTGCCCGACGCGTATCGCGGCGAGACGGTCAAGGCGTTTGTGGCCCTGAAGCCGGATTTTGTCGATCGCGTCGCAGAAGGGGACATCATTGAGTTCTGCAAGGGTCAACTGGCCGCGTACAAGTATCCCCGGGCCGTAGAGTTTCTCCCAGAAATTCCAAAGACAGCTACCGGAAAGTTCTTGCGCAGAGAATTACGCAAGAGTTGAGGAAGGTTTTGAATTTTCATCCAAAACTATTGACAGCGCTTTCGGCGCAAGGTTATTGTTAATTTCATAATACATCTGTAACTGGATTTCAGATCTGAAACGGAATGGATCAAAAGTGGTTTTGAAGAGTGGTTTTGAAGAGTGGTTTTGAAGAGTGGTTTTCGACCGGGGGTGCGCACGAGCCGTTGTGGTCTCCACAGCTCTGCGACTTCCGCATGAAACCCGCCTTCATCCCTTTTGCGCCCAAGCATGGACGCAAAATCCAAAGACGGCACGGAACGACTTATCGTAAACCCCCAAATCACGAGGTGATGACTGTGAACGTATTTGACTTGTTTCGGCTCGATGGAAAGGTGGCGGTGGTCACTGGCGGTGGCCGCGGCTTAGGACAGCAGATTGCCCAAGCCTACTCCGAAGCCGGCGCAAAAGTGGTGCTTTGTTCCCGCAGAGTGGAGAACTGCGAACAAGTTCAACGGGACATTGAAGCGGCGGGGGGCGAAGCCTTGGCGTTGGCGCTGGACGTCACGACCCCGGACTCCGTGAATGACGCCGTGGCCAAAGCTTTAGACCGGTTTGGAAAGATCGACATCCTCGTCAACAACAGCGGCGCTTCTTGGGGGGCTCCTGCGCTTGACATGCCGTACGATGCCTGGCAGAAAGTCGTGCAGACCAACTTGACCGGAACGTTTTTGATGTCGCAAGCCGTGGGACGGCACATGAAGGACAACGGCGGCGGGAAGATCGTCAACATTGCGTCTGTGGCGGGACTGCGCGGTTCGGACCCGGAAGCGCTCGACGCTGTGGCGTACAACGCAAGCAAGGGCGGCATTGTGACCATGACCAAGGACCTTGCGGTCAAGTGGGCCCGGTACAACATTTATGTGAATGCCATTGCACCTGGATTCTTTCCCACCAAGATGACGAAAGTGGTGTTAGAACGGGGCGGCGATGCCATTACCAAGGGAACTCCGCTGCGCCGGGTAGGCGGCGAACGCGACCTGCAAGGGGCGGCTTTGTACTTTGCTTCCGCTGCTTCGGACTTCGTCACGGGGCAGATTTTGGCCATTGACGGTGGAACCACGGCGAAGTAATTTTCCAGGCGCCGCGAGTTGACAACCTATCGAATTGACAGGGCGACCCGGTTGAAACCGGGTGCGTTCCCTTGTCTGTGTATCCGTTTTCATGCGATGTGTTTTAAGCCAGGTGGTTCGGCCGACCATTCAAGTTGGCAATTCCAGTGGGCCCTTGTAGTTGGCAATTCCAGTTAGTGTAAAGTAGGCAGACCGAATTGACTTGCGGACTGAGGAGGTAAAACGGATGGAGCACAAAGACATTTTGTCTCATGTCGAAGACCATGTACTTCACTTGACCTTGAACAGGCCAGATTCACTGAACGCGTTTAGTCCGGACATGATGGACGGGCTGCTGGAAGGGGTTCAACTGGCCAAATCGAGCCCTGACATTCGCGCGATTTTGCTGACGGGCGCCGGGCGGGCGTTTAGTGCAGGGGGCGATGTCAAAAGCATGGGCGTCCCTTCCCCTGCAAGGGTCTACGACCACATTGGACACTTTAACGAAGTCATTTTAGCGATGGCTAAAGTGGAAGTCCCCATTGTCGCTGCAGTGCACGGGTGGGCAGCAGGTGCCGGAGTCAACCTGGCCTTGGCGTCAGACATCATTTACGCAGCGCAAGACAGCAAGTTTGTGTTGAGTTTTTCGAAAATCGGGCTCATTTCCGACGGCGGCGGTCTGTTCTTCCTGCCGCGGACGATTGGCCTGTACCGGGCCAAGGAGGTTCTTTTTAACGCCGAGCCCTTTACAGCAGAGCAAGCGATGCAATGGGGCATGGTCAACCGCACGTTCCCTGCGGATCAACTGATGGACGAGGCCAAGAATTACGCCAAGAAGCTGGCAGCGGGCCCAACGCGATCGGTTTCTATGATCAAAACCATCGCCAACCGGGCCTTAGTCTCCGACCTGGCCGCCGTGCTGGAGATGGAGCGCACGTCGCAAACCGTGACGCAATCCAGTGCTGACCACAAAGAAGGGGTTCAGGCGTTTGTCGAAAAACGCCCGCCAAAGTTCACCGGACAATAAGCTTTGCGGTTTTTTTGGCCGCAACCTCGCTTGTAAATACCCTTAGTTACACAACTAGTTACAGAACTAGTTACACAACGCAAAAGTGAATCGACACACAACGAGGCCGTCGAAAGGAGAACCCCAACATGGACTTCACACTCACGCAGGAGCAAAAAATGGTGCAGCGCACGGTCCGGGACTTCGTGAAAAAGGAACTGATGCCGCTGGAAGCGGACGTTTTGCGCAACGAACGCGAAGGCCGGCCCGGAGTAGCGCCCGAAAAGCTGAAGGAACTTCAACTCAAAGCCAAAGAACTGGGCTTTTGGGGAATCAACACCCCTGAGGATTACGGCGGCGCAAACCTTGGTTCGATGATGACTGCTTTGGTCATGATGGAACTCGGCCGCAGCTTTGTCCCCTTCACGTTTGGCGGGTCCGCCGACAACATCCTCTACTACTGCAACGAAGAGCAAAAAAAGAAATACCTGCTCCCGACCATCAGCGGCGAAAAGAGGTCCTGTTTTGCACTGACTGAACCCGGCGCGGGCTCGGACGCCGGCAGCATTCGCATGTCGGCTGTCAAAGACGGCAGTCATTGGGTACTCAACGGCGAGAAGATTTTCATCACCAACGGCAACGAAGCGGACTTTGCCATGGTGTTTGCCGTCACGGACAAGGAAAAAGGCGCGCACGGAGGGGTCACTTGTTTCCTCGTCGATCGCGATATGGGCTGGCGCTCCGAGTACATCCACACCATGGGCGAATGGGGACCCGCCTCTTTGGTATTTGAAGACGTTCGCGTGCCGGAAGAAAACATCCTTGGCGAATTGGGCGGCGGCTTTAAGATTGGCCTGCAATGGATTGGCCAGGCGCGCTGGGTGATTCCCGCCCGCGGCATCGGCGCAGCAGAGCGCCTGCTGCAAATGGCCATAGACCACGCCAAGTCGCGCGTGACCTTTGGCAAGCCCATCGCAGACCGGCAAGCCATCCAGTGGATGATTGCCGATTCGGCGGTAGAAATTGAAGCCACCAAGTGGATCACGCTGCGCGCAGCCTGGATGGCCGACCAGGGAATGGATAACCGCCATCAGGCGTCCATGTCCAAACTGTACGGCGCCAACATGGCCAACCACGTGGTGGACCGGGTTCTGCAGATTCACGGAGGGATGGGCTACACCAAGGAATTGCCGATTGAGCGCTGGTATCGGGAAATGCGCTTGTGGCGGATTTTCGACGGCACAGACGAAATCCAGCGTTTTATCATCGCGAGAAACCTGTTGAAAGGACACGTCAAGGTCGGCGAATTGATGGAATAGCCGGGAACGCTGTCCGGCGCCATGCAGGGGGGACGAGAAGATGGATCAAGCAAGCGACGGGTTCAGTTTTGTGCCGGCGACCGAGTTGGCGAGGCAGATCCGCGAAAAGCTGGTGTCGCCAGTGGAGGTGACGAACGCCCTGCTCGAGCGGATGGAGCAGGTCAATCCCGCCGTAAACGCGTTTTGCACCGTCACGGCAGACCTTGCCAGGCAGCAGGCAAAGGCCGCTGAGGCGGCGGTCATGCAGGGCGACGAGTTGGGCCCCCTGCACGGAGTGCCGGTTGGGTTCAAGGACCTGACGGCCACCAAAGGCATTCGCACGACGTACGGATCGCAAGTTTACGCCAGCAACGTGCCGGAACAAGACGACCCCATCGTCACCCGCATTCGCTCGGCCGGGGCCATTGTGTTTGGCAAGACCAACACTCCGGAATTCGGCCATAAAGGATTGACGGACAACAAGGTGTTTGGCCCTACGCGAAACCCTTGGAATACGCAGTACATGGCGGGCGGTTCGAGCGGCGGTTCTGCTGCAGCCGTGGCTGCTGGACTTGTCCCTATCGCGGAAGGCAGCGACGGGGGTGGCTCGCTGCGCATTCCTGCCAGCGCATGCGGCGTCGTCGCGCTCAAACCGACCTACGGAAGAGTGCCGTTTGCGTCGTCGTTGGGAAATCCGTTCTCGTCGTTCGCGCCGTTTTTGCACCACGGTCCGCTGGCAAGAACAGTAGCCGATGCGGCTCTTTTGTACTCGGTGATGGCAGGGCCAGATTCCAGCGATCCGCTTTCTCTGCCCGCGGACGGGCAAGACCCTCTTGCAGCCTTGAACCGGCCCGTGAAAGGGCTCAAGGTGGCGTACAGCCCGAGCTTTGGCTATTACGAGATCGATCCAGCCGTTTTGCAGATTGCCGACGAAGCGGCACAGACTTTTGTCAGTCTGGGCTGTCAGGTGAACCGGGTAGACCCAGAGTTCCCCAGCGAAAAGGTCATCAACAAGGCTTTCGCTACGATGTGGGCCGTCAAAATTGCAGCGGACTACCAACATTTGCTCCCTGAACAAGAAGACCTTCTCGACCCCCTGGTGGTTCAGATCATTCGCAAAGGCTTGGGTCTTCCAGCGATGGAATACAAAGCGGCGGAAGTCGCTAGGAGTCTGGTCTTCCAGGCTTTCGAATCTGTATTTGCCAACTACGACGCTGTGTTGGCGCCGGTTTTGGCGGTCCCACCGTTTCCGCTCGATTCCCCAGGTCCCCGGGAAATCAACGGCAAGCCGATTCACCTGTCCCACGGGTGGATTTTGACGCATCACCTCAATCTGACGGGACATCCGGCCGCGTCCATTCCGGCGGGGTGGACGGCTCAAGGTTTGCCAGTGGGAATGCAGGTCATCGGAAGGCGCTTTGCGGAGACGACCGTGCTGGCTCTGTCGGCGGCTTTTGAGGAAGTCAAACCTTGGGCAAACCGTCGTCCCCAGTTGTGATGGAGGAAAATGCCATCGGAAGCAACACCATTGGAAGCAACACCATTGGAAGCAACACCATCGGGAGGAAAAGCCATCAGGAGGTAAAGGCGATGGAACAAAACGCGAACTCGCAAAACTTAAACAGCCAAAAACTCGGTTCGAACCGGGGGATGACACCCCCTCAGTTCAAAACGTTCGAAGAAGAACGGCAGCACCGCAAAGAACGCCTTGCCGGGGCGTTCCGGCTGTTCTCGGCCTTTGGCTTTAACGAAGGGGTCGCGGGACACATTACGGTCCGCGATCCCGAGAAACCGGACCACTTTTGGGTCAACCCGTTTGGTTTGCACTTTGGCCAAATTCGCGTTTCCGACCTGATATTGGTGAACCACGAAGGCGATGTCGTCATTGGCGACATGCCCGTCAACCGGGCGGCGTTTGCGATTCATTCGCAAGTGCACAAAGCTCGTCCTGACGTCGTGGCAGCCGCCCACGCACATTCGTTGTACGGCAAAGCGTGGTCCAGTCTGGGGAGGCTGCTCGACCCCATCACCCAGGACGCTTGCGCATTTTACAACGACCATACGCTGTTTGACGACTACACCGGTGTGGTTTACGACGTGGAAGAAGGGCGGCGCATCGGTGCGGCCCTAGGTTCGCACAAAGCCGTGATTTTGCGCAACCACGGGCTGTTGACGGTCGGGCGCAGTGTGGAGGAAGCGGCTTGGTGGTTTATCACGATGGAGCGGTCCTGCCAAGCTCAACTGCTGGCTGAGGCTGCCGGAACGCCTATTTTGATTGACCCGGACTACGCGTCCCTCACCAGTACGCAGGTCGGGTCGCAATTGGCTGGGTGGTTTAGCTTTCAGCCGCTGTGGCAGCGCATTTCCAAAGAGCAGCCGGACTTGTTTGAGTAACGTCGAGAAACGGGCTTCAATAACGGGACCGAACCGCTGGGTCGAGCAGGGTTCGAATCTGGAGATTGTCCATCGAAGGGTGAGGAAACCGATGAACGAAAAGCACTTTGAATTCTGGCCCAAACGCCTGCCTAAGTCGCTTTTGGTGCCGGATACGACCATCGACGACAACCTGGCTGTTACGGCGCGCCGTTACCCGGCGCGCACGGCCATTTACTACTACGGTACGGAGGTCTCGTACCGCCGGTTGTGGGACGAAGTCAACCGCATTGCCGGATTTTTGCAGCAGAACCTGGGGGTTAAAAAGGGCGATCGGGTCATTTTGTACATGCAGAACTCGCCGCAGTACATGATTGGGTTTTACGCCATTTTGTTGGCGGGCGGCGTCGTGGTTCCGGTCAATCCGATGAATATCACCGACGAAGTGATGTTTTACATCCAGGACTGCGAAGCCAAGACGGCTGTTGCCGGCCAGGAACTGATGGAGCGCATCCTGCCGCTGCTCAAGGTGACACCGCTGGAAAACATCCTGGTTGGCGCCTACTCGGACTACATTTCTCCCGATGCGGATTACACCGTTCCTGATGTGGCCAAAGAGCCGCGGCGCGCGTTTGCCGAACCGGGTGTCGTGGCCTGGAGCGAGGCGCTGCTGGCTGGACTCGACCCGTCTTCTGTGGGCGCCGTGTCCAACGACATCGCCGTCATGCCGTACACTTCGGGAACGACGGGGCGGCCCAAAGGGTGCGTGCACACGCATAAAACGGTGCAGGCCAACACGGTCGGAGCCGTGTTGTGGTCCAACATTACCCCAAGTGCCGTGGTACTGACTACGCTGCCGCTGTTTCACGTTACGGGACTCATTCACAGCATGAGCGCTCCGATATACTCTGGGAGCACGATGGTGGTCATGACCCGCTGGAACCGCGACCTGGCAGGCGAGTTGATTGAGCGGACCGGAGCCACGCACTGGACCAACATTGCCACGATGGTCGTGGATTTCCTCGCGAATCCGAACCTGTCTAAGTACGACCTTGCCACGTTGGCGGCCATTGGCGGGGGCGGAGCTCCGCTGCCGCAGGCGGTCGGGGAAAAGCTGTACGAATTGACCTCAGTGCGCTATGCGGAAGGCTACGGCTTGTCCGAAACCATCTCGCAGACCCATTTCAATCCGCCGGATCGGCCGAAACTGCAGTGCATGGGCGTTCCATCGTTTGACGTGGACGCCCGCGTCGTCGACCCGCAGAGTTTGCGTGAACTGGGTCCTGGTGAAGAAGGCGAAGTCATTGTGTCCGGCCCCCAGGTGTTTCAGGGGTATTGGCACCGCGACGAAGACAACCAAAAGGCGTTTGTCGAATTCGACGGGAAGCGTTTCTTCCGCACGGGAGACATCGCCAAGTACGACGAAGAAGGGTATTTCTTTATCGTCGATCGCGTCAAGCGCATGATCAACGCAGCCGGCTTCAAGGTCTGGCCGACGGAAGTCGAGTCGATTTTGTATAAACACCCGGATGTGGAGCAGGCCTGCGTGATTGGGATTCCCGACGAACGGAGAGGGGAAACCGTCAAGGCGTTTATCGTCTTGCGCCCGTCGTCCGAAGGCCAAGTGCAGGAACAGGACATCATCGACTGGGCGAAGGGACAAATGGCTGCCTATAAGTACCCGCGCGTGGTGGAATTTGTCAAGGATCTGCCGATGTCCGGCAGCGGCAAAATCCTGTGGAGAAAACTGCAGGAACTGGAACTTGAAAAACGAAATCAAGCAGCACAAGCAAGTACTCAAAAGGAGGCGTAACACGTGGATTTCGAATACTCAGACAAGGTTAAACGCCTGCAAGAACAATTGACCGAATTTATGAACGAAGTGGTCATTCCGGGCGAGAAAGTGTTCGAACAGCAATTGAACGAAGCCCAAAACCGCTGGACTGTTCCGCCAATCATGGAAGAAATGAAGCAAAAGGCGAAATCTGCCGGTCTGTGGAACCTGTTCTTGCCCGAGAGCGAGTACGGTGCCGGGCTGACCAATATGGAGTACGCGCCGCTTTGCGAGATCATGGGACGTTCTGCAATCGGTCCGGAGGTTTTCAACTGCAACGCCCCGGACACCGGAAACATGGAGGTGTTGGTGCGTTACGGAACGCAGGAACAAAAAGACCAGTGGCTCGATCCGCTGTTAAACGGCGAAATCCGCTCTTGTTTCTCCATGACCGAACCGGACGTCGCCTCTTCTGACGCGACCAACATCCAAGCGAGCATCGTCCGGGACGGCGACGAGTACGTCATCAACGGACGCAAGTGGTGGTCTTCAGGCGCCGGAGACCCGCGCTGCAAAATCGCCATCTTCATGGGCAAAACGGACCCGAATGCCGCTCGTCACGAGCAGCAATCGATGATCTTGGTGCCGCTCGACGCTCCCGGGGTGAAAATCGAGCGTACGCTGTCTGTCTTCGGTTACGATCACGCACCGCACGGCCACGGAGAGATTACCTACGAAAACGTTCGCGTCCCAGTGAGCAACATTCTGTGGGGTGAAGGCAAAGGGTTTGCGATGGCCCAAGGGCGCCTGGGTCCCGGCCGCATTCACCACTGCATGCGCAGCATCGGCGCTGCGGAACGCGCCTTGGAATTGATGGTCAAACGCGTCAAGGAACGCGTCGCGTTTGGTCGTCCGTTAGCGGAACAAGGCGTCATTCGGGAATGGATTGCCGATTCGCGCATGGAAATTGAACAGGCCCGTCTATTGACTTTAAAAGCCGCCTACATGATGGATACGGTGGGCAACAAGGTCGCACAGAAGGAAATTGCCATGATCAAAGTCGTGGCTCCAAACACAGCGTTGCGCGTCATCGACCGCGCCATTCAAGCCTTTGGCGCAGCAGGCGTGAACGACGACGTGCCGCTGGCGGCGATGTGGGCGAATCAGCGCACACTCCGCTTGGCGGACGGTCCGGATGAAGTGCACCGCAGAGCGGTTGCCCGCTTGGAACTGAAGTAAGTGCTGGTGGGGCTGCCCGTCCTGCGGGCGGTCCGGGACCTGTGAAATCCATACAACTAAATTGCATACCACATTTTTGCGGAGGTGAACACGTTGAGTCCGGTCGCTGAAGGCACGTTGTTGTGGGAGCCGACGGAGGAGTTTAAAAACAAAACGACTCTGGTCCGGTACATGAATTGGTTGAAACAAAATCGCGGACTCGCGTTTTCCACTTACCCTGAACTCTGGCAGTGGTCGGTGGATCACTTGGAAGAATTTTGGGCGAGCGTGTGGGACTTTTTTGAAGTGAAGGCTTCGCAGCCTTACACGTCTGTCCTCAGCGATCACAAAATGCCAGGGGCCCGCTGGTTTGAGGGCTCGCAACTGAACTACGCCGAGCACTTGCTGCGCTATAAGTCTGAGCGTCCCGCCATTGTCCACCAATCGGAGCTGCGGCAACTCGGCGAGGTATCGTGGCAAGAACTCGAACAAAAGACGGCTGCCTTGGCCGCGACGCTGCGGCAACTCGGCGTGAAGCCGGGAGACCGGGTCGCCGCCTACATGCCGAACATTCCGGAAACGGTCATCGCCTTTTTGGCAACGGCCAGTATCGGCGCGATCTGGTCGAGCGTGGCGCCGGAATTTGGCACACCCAGCGTGATCAGCCGCTTCAATCAGATTGAACCGACGGTCTTGTTTGCGGTGGACGGCTACAAGTACGGAGGCAAAGCGTTCGACAAAATGTCGGTCGTCAAAGAACTGCAAGAGGCGCTGCCCACCGTGCAGCGCACCATCGTACTTCCTTACTTGAACGAGCAGCCCGATGCGTCTGCGTTGCGCGATGTCGTGATGTGGCAAGACGCATTAAGCACTTCGGCTGAGGAATTGACCTTTGAACAGGTGGACTTTGACCACCCGCTGTGGGTTCTGTATTCGTCCGGTACCACCGGGCTTCCCAAACCCATCGTCCAGGGTCACGGCGGCATTTTAATGAAGCACCTGGTGGCCTTGCCGCTGCAAAACGACGTCAAACCGACGGATCGCCTGTTTTGGTTTACGACGACGGGCTGGATGATGTGGAACTTCACGCTGTCCGGTTTGTTGTCCGGAGCCACCATCGTCTTGTACGACGGCAACCCGGCGTATCCGGACCTGAACGTCTTGTGGAAACTGGCGCAAGACAGCCAAATGACGGCGTTTGGAACCAGCGCCAGCTTCTTGACCAACTGCATGAAGGCCGGCCTCGAACCGGGCAAGCAGTTCGACCTGTCCAAACTCGCCATGCTCGCTTATACAGGATCGCCGCTTTCGCCGGAAGGATTTGAATGGGTGTACCAGCACGTCAAATCAGACCTGTGGCTGGCTCCAGGCAGCGGAGGAACCGATATTTGCTCTGTCATTGTCGGGTCGAGCCCGCTTTTGCCGGTGCGCGCTGGAGAGATGTCTTGCGCCTGCTTGGGGGTCAAGGCTCAGTCGTTTAGCGACGATGGTCAGCCTGTTGTGGACGAAGTCGGAGAATTGGTGATGACGGAGCCGGTTCCCTCGATGCCGTTGTACTTTTGGAACGATCCCGACGGCGAGCGCTACAAGAGCAGCTATTTCGAAGACTTTCCCGGAGTCTGGAGGCACGGGGACTTAATCAAGTTTACAGAGCGGGGCAGCTGCGTGATTTACGGCCGCTCCGACGCGACCATCAACCGCTTTGGCGTGCGGATTGGATCCAGTGAAATCTACAACGCGATCGAGTCCTTGCCGGAAGTGGCGGACAGCCTGGTCGTGGACCTCAGTTACTTGGATCGCCCCTCGTACATGCCGCTGTTTGTGGTGCTCAAGCCTGGGCAACAGCTGACCGATGAACTCAAGCAGAAGATCAACTGGCACATTCGGGACGAAATTTCGCCTCGTCACGTTCCCAACGACATTTTTGCGGTTTCCGAGGTCCCAAGAACCTTGAACGGCAAGAAGATGGAAGTTCCAGTGCGAAAGATCCTCTTGGGCGTACCGACGCAAAAGGCCGTGAATGTGGATTCGATGGCGAACCCCACGTCCATGGAGTACTTTCTCGAGTTTGCACAGACACTCAATCATGGCGAGGCCGGCAACTAATGGAGTTGTCGCGCAGAGGTAAGGAGGGACGACTGTGATGGCCAATCATGCAGGATACGAAACCCTGTTGGTGCAAGTGGCGGACGGGATCGGAACCATTACGATGAACCGCCCCGAGGTGAGGAATGCGCTGAACGCGACGGTCGTGCGCGAACTCAGGCAGGCTATGGCCGATTTGGAAGCAGACGACGAGGTTACGGTCGTGGTCTTTACCGGAGCGGGAGAGAAGTCTTTTGCAGCCGGGGCGGACATCAGCCAGTTGCCCAAAAAGACCTTTAACGATGCGCTGGCCTCCGAAATGCAGCGGTTGTACGGCGAAGTTGAAGCTTTGAGCAAGCCGACCATTGCGGCCGTAAACGGTTATGCCCTGGGAGGAGGCTGCGAGTTGGCGATTTCCTGCGACATTCGACTCGCTTCGGAGAACGCCAAGTTTGGTCTGCCAGAGTTGAACCTGGGCATTATTCCAGGAGCCGGCGGGACTCAGCGGCTGGCTCGTCTCATTGGCCAAGGAAGAGCGATGGAAGTGATTTTGACGGGCCGGATGATCGACGCTGCCGAAGCGGAGCGCATTGGCTTGGTGTCGCGCAGCGTTCCTGCGGGCGAGTTGTCGGAGGCCGTGAGACAGACGGCAGCAGCCATCGTCAGCAAAGGGCCGGTCGCCGTGCGTTTGGCGAAAACGGCCGTCAAGGCCGGCATGGAGACGGATTTGCAGACCGGGTTGCTGATTGAACGCCTGGCGCAGGCCGTCTTGTTCACCACCCAGGACAAAGTCGAAGGGACGACGGCTTTTCTCGAAAAGCGCAAGCCCAAGTTCACCGGAAAATAATGAACGAAGGCAGGGCGGGCCCGCACTGGGTAAGGCTCTTATAAGACCTTGTCTTCGTGCACAACCGGGCGCAGGCCGCGCACGTGCGTCTGGCACGACTTGAACAGAAAGTGAGGGCATCTTCGTGACTGCGAGAGAGATTCAAAAGATTGGAGTTATCGGTTCGGGAGCCATGGGGTCTCAGATTGCCATGGTTGCGGCACTGGCGGGATACCGTGTGGCTTTGCAAGACGTGGTCCCTGAAAGTTTGGAAAAGGCGAAAACAACGCTGCAAGGGCACATGGACAACCGCGTTAAAAAAGGCCGGTTGACGAAAGAACAGGTAGACGCCGCCTTTTCAAACCTGAGCTTCGAGCAAGACTTAGAGGCCGCCCTTGCGGATGCGGATTTTGTGATTGAGGCGGTCGTCGAAAAGCTGGACGTCAAGAGGGATGTTTTTGCCGCCCTCGATCGCGTTGCTCCCGCACACGCCATCCTGGCCACGAACAGCTCGACCATCGTCAGTTCCAAGGTGGCCGATGCGACGCAGCGTCCAGACAAGGTTTGCAACATGCACTTTTTCAACCCAGCCCTCGTGATGCAGCTGGTGGAGGTCGTGCGAAACGAATCCACCTCTCAGGACACGGTGGATACGGCCGTCGAACTCGCCCGGAAGATGGGCAAGGTCCCCATTACACTGCAAAAAGAGATTTCCGGTTTTGTCGCCAACCGGATTTTGGCGGCACTCATGGACGAAGCGGTGAACCTGTACGAACAGGGCATCGCATCGTTTGAAGACATCGACGTTGCCGTCACGAAAGGACTCAACCATCCGATTGGGCCTTTTGCCTTAATGGACCTCACCGGGATCGACGTGAACTATTTGGTTCGCATGCAGCGCTATCAAGAAAGCGGGGACGAGAAAGACAAACCCAAGGCCAGTGTAGCCAAGAAGTACGAACAAGGAGAACTTGGCCGCAAAACGGGCAAGGGGTGGTACTCCTACGAATAACCGCGTTTAGTTGCGTCGCGTTGCTGCAGGCGTCCAAAGACAGCGAGAAGGGAGAGGGTTTTCCGCCATGAGTGACCTGACAGTGAAAACTTCGGACACGATTCTAGAAGCGCTCGGGATTGAATTAGTCGAGATTTCAGACGACAAAGTGGTGGCCACCATGCCGGTGCACGGTCCCACCCGGCAGCCGTACGGCATCCTGCACGGAGGCGCGTCGGTCGTTTTGGCTGAAACCATCGCCAGTGTAGGGACCGGGAATTTGATTAACCGGGAGACGCACGCGGCGGTTGGTTTAGAGATCAACGCCAATCACATCAAGAGCAAAAAAGACGGCCTCATTACGGGGACCGGCGTACCCTTGCACAAAGGGAGGACGACAATGGTCTGGGACGTACGGCTGACGGACGAAGCCGGCAAGTTGATCTGCGTCTCGCGGTGCACGGTGGCCGTCGTTCCTATTGCAGGCCGGTAGTTTGGCAGTTTGGCAGTTTACAAGCAAGGACGTCAATGCTAGCGGGAGGACTCACCATGCGTTTTGATGGCAAGGTCGTGATTGTCACTGGCGCGGGCAGCGGAATCGGCCGCGCCAGCGCGCAGCGGTTTGCGGCAGACGGTGCGCAGGTGGTCGCAGCGGATATCAATGTGGAACAGGGACAGTACACAGTGGATGCAATTTTAGAAGCTGGGGGCAAAGCCAGCTTTGTTCGGGTCGATGTTTCTTCGTATGAAAGCGTGCAAGCGCTGGTGCAAGGCACTGTCTCTGCGTACGGACGACTCGACGTCATGTTCAACAATGCGGGCATCGGCAACGCGCCGTTTAGTGTACTGGACTTGCCCGTAGAAGAGTATCACCGAACCGTTGAGGTGAACCAGCACGGAATCTTTTACGGCATCAAATCTGCCGCGCAGGCGATGAAAGAATCCGGCGGCGTCATTGTGAACACGGCTTCAATTTACGCCTACATTGCGGACCGCCGACAGCTCCCGTACCACGCCAGCAAAGGAGCGGTCGTTGCCATGACGCGGGCTGCGGCGT
This sequence comes from Alicyclobacillus tolerans, assembly GCF_021739485.1. Classification (GTDB taxonomy): domain Bacteria; phylum Bacillota; class Bacilli; order Alicyclobacillales; family Alicyclobacillaceae; genus Alicyclobacillus_K; species Alicyclobacillus_K tolerans_A. The sequence goes on along the minus strand of NZ_JAJFNK010000011.1, from coordinate 103,735 downwards.
TGGAGTTAGCTCCCTACAACATCCGGGTCGTGGCCATTGCACCGGGTCTCATCGACACCAACATTGTCGCGGGATGGAAGGAAAACCCGAAAGTCTGGCAGCAAATCGAACGTGCGCAAATGCGCCAAAAAGCCGGTACACCGCAAGAGGTCGCGAACGTTGTGACGTTTTTGGCCAGCAGTGAGGCCTCTTTTCTCAATGGGCAGGTGTACTTTGTCGATGACGGCGCGGCGGCGTTCAAACGTTGACCGCGTCTCCTGTTGCGGGGTGTAGTGACCCTTTAGACCGAAGTCAGAGGAAGTTGTGACGTCAATGATGGAATGAGGGTCGCAGATGGAGTACCACGTCCCGTCCGTCGCTCTGGCAATGCGGATACTGAAACTGCTCAGCCGGTACAAGTACCGCAATTGTTCACTCAAGGACCTGGCCGACAAGTTGAACGTCAACAAGACTACTTGTTTGAGAGTGTTGCGGACACTAGAAAAGGAAGACTTCGTACAGTATGATGAAGAGACAAAAAAATACAGTCTTGGGCCTTATTTGATCCCTCTGGGCAATCGCGCGGCAGAACTCATCGACTCGGTCGCCGCGTCGATGACGGAGATGAAGGCGGTTGCAGCGAGCACTGGACTCACTACCGTGCTGGTGCAGCGCCTGCGAAGCGACCGTTTAATCTACATTGCTTCGGCGGAACCCCCTGGCGGAGATGTTCGCATTACGGTGTCGGTGGGCCAGGAACTCCCCGTAACGGGGGCCGCATTCGGGAAGTGTTTTCTGGCTTACGACGACGTTTCCGAACGGCAGCGGCTTGCCGCGCACTTACAGGCTTACACGCCCAATACGATTGTCGATGCAGACCAGTTTCTGGCCAGCTTGGCCGAAGTGCGCAGAAGCGGTTATGCCGTTTCTCACGCCGAGTTAATCCCGGGAATTTCCGCCCTCGCGGTGCCGATATTCGGCCGCAGCGGACAGGTGAACCACGTTCTCGCGTGCCTTGCCGTCACCACGCAATTGAAGCAGGAAGAGCAGCCGGCGATTCTCGATATCCTGCGCGCTACGGCACAGAAGCTGTCCGAGTGGAACGGGTTTCAGAACCAGCGCTTTGTGTGAAGTTTTACGTGAAAGCAGAAGGGGTGTTGCATGTGGAAGCTGTGATTGTGTCGGCCGTCCGTACGGCCATAGGCCGCGAAGGCGGCTCGCTGAAGAACACGCCGCCTCACCAGCTGGGCGCCGCAGTGATTCAAGAGGCAGTGCGCAGAGCGGGAATTGATCCCGGTGAAATTGAAGACGTCGTGTTTGGCAACTGCTTTGGTGGAGGCGGCAACCTGGCGCGTTTGGCCGCTTTGGAAGCCGGATTACCCATGCACGTGCCAGGCTTTACCATCGACCGGCAGTGCGGCTCGGGGATGAATGCGGTGAATTTGGCTGCACAGGCCATTATGGCAGGGACGGGTGACGTGTTTGTCGCAGGGGGAGCCGAGAGCTTAACCCGCCGTCCCTACTTGATGGCCCGCCCGAGCAAGGCGTTTGACCGCGTCCCGCCACGCTTTTTTACGCCTCAACTCGCGCCGGAGCGCATTGGCGATCCGCCGATGGGCATCACGGCTGAAAACCTCGTCGAGCGATACAGTATCTCGCGCGAAGAGCAGGACCAATTTGCCTACGAGAGTCAATCCAAAATGGCCAAAGCCATGCGAGAAGGCCGGTTCGCGGAACAGATTCTGCCTCTGGAGATACAGGACGGCAAACAGACTCGCACGTTTGACACGGATGAGCACCCTCGCCCGGACACCACCTTGGAAGGACTGGCCAAACTCAAGCCTGCGTTCAAGCCCGGTGGGACCGTCACGGCAGGCAACAGTTCCGGTATCAACGACGGCGCGGCGGCTTTGGTTGTGATGTCGCGCCAGAGAGCCGAGGAACTGGGTTTAGAAGTTTTAGCGACCGTCAAGGCCATGGCCGTGGCGGGTGTCGACCCGAACATCATGGGGATTGGTCCCGTACCTGCCGTGCAAAAACTGCTCCGACGGACGGGGTTGACGCTCTCCGACATCGACTTGGTCGAGATCAACGAGGCGTTTGCTGCCCAGGTTTTGGCCTGCGATCGCGAGCTTCACTTTAACCGGGGAACCTTGAACGTCAACGGGGGCGCTATTGCGCATGGTCATCCGATTGCCGCGACAGGGGCCATTCTGGCCACGAAACTGTTGTACGAGATAAAGCGGTCTGGTGCTAAACGCGCCATCTTGACCGCGTGCATTGGCGGCGGCCAAGGGATCGCCACTTTGTTTGAACGCGCTTAAATGCAGATCGAGCGGTCCGTGGTACGAAAACGCATCATCATATGAGGAGGAAGAATGAATGGGAAACTTGCAGGGACGTTCAGCAATCGTAACGGGATCGGCTCGCGGAATTGGCGCGGGCATCGCAAAGCGCTTAGCCAGTGACGGCGCTAAGGTCGCCGTCATTGACCTCAATCAGGAAGCGTGTCTCGAGACGGTGCGCGAGATTGAGGCACAAGGAGGCACGGCGATCGCTCTGGGATGCGACGTATCCAACGCAGACCAGGTGCAGACTGCAGTGGCCAAAGTGGCTGAAGAGTTCGACGGAGTGGACATCCTGGTCAACAACGCCGGAATCACCCGGGACAATCTCCTCTTCAAAATGACGGAGGACGATTGGGATATGGTGATGAACGTCCACTTGAAGGGCAGCTTTTTGTGCAGTCGCGCTGCCCAAAAGTACATGGTCGAAAAGAAGTACGGAAAGATTGTCAATCTCAGCAGCGTGTCCGCTCTAGGCAACCGCGGGCAAGCCAACTACTCCGCGGCAAAGGCCGGCCTGCAAGGATTCACTCGGACCCTCGCAATTGAACTCGGGCCCTTTAACATCAACGTCAACGCTGTAGCGCCTGGGTTCATTGACACGGAGATGACCCGGCAAACGGCTTTGAGAATGGGACTTGACCCGGAAGACTTTAAGAAAGGTGCGGCGGCGCGAATCCCCCTGCGCCGGGTGGGCGTGCCTGCTGACATTGCCAACGTGATCGCGTTCCTAGTCAGCGACGATGCCAGCTACGTATCGGGCCAAATCATTTACGTGAACGGCGGAGAACGGTGAAACCATTTCCTGCAGCCAGTTCGGGGAACTCCTGAACTGGCTGCCCGTTTTGCAAACCCGGAGGTGAGACACATGAGAGGACGCGACGTAGTTTTGGAGGCGTTCCGCAAATACAACGTCCGATACATCTTTGGTAATCCGGGAACGACGGAATTGCCGATGATGGACGGGCTGGTGAATTATCCAGACATAGAGTACGTGTTGGGATTACATGAGGATACTGCGGTCGGCATGGCGGCGGGATACGCACAAGCCGCCGGTACAGTAGGAGTCGTCAACCTTCACATCACACCCGGCTTGGCCCATGGGCTCGGAAACATTTACGATGCGTACCGCGCAGGAGTGCCCTTGGTGGTGACGGCGGGTCAGCACGACAGCCGCCTGGCCATTCAAGAACCTGCGTTGGCCGGTGACCTCGTGAACATGGTCAAACCGTTTACCAAGTGGAGCTATGAAGTACACCAGGCCGAAGAGTTGCCCATTGCGCTGCAGCGCGCCTTTAAACTGGCGCAGACGGCGCCTACAGGCCCAGTGTTCTTGTCCCTTCCCAACAACGTCATGATGCAGGAGACCAACGTGTCGCCGCTGGACTTGACACATATTGAACAGACATCGGAAATCTCCCAATCCGTGGCAGACAAGGCTGCCAAATGGCTGATGGAAGCGCAAAACTGCGTCGTGATCGTCGGCGACAGGGTTGGGCAGACGGACGCTGTGTCCGAGACGGTGGAACTGTGTGAACAAATCGCGGCCAAAGTTTACGGAGAACACCAGAGTTCCGGGTTCAACTTCCCGTACACACACCCTCTGTTTTTTGGACGGGGTTTGCCCAACGGTCCTTACCTGAAGGAGATTTTGTCGGGTGCGGACGTGGTACTTTTGCTCGGCGTGACCAGTCAGGCTCCGCTTTTGTACTTTGCGGAACCGGTGTTTGGCGACGAAACCAAAGTGATTCAGGTCGACGTGAGCGAATGGGAACTCGGCAAAAACGCTCACGCTCACTGCGCCATTTTGGCTGACCTCAAAGCGGCGGTGAAAGCGATCGGCGAATCGGTACGCCGGCAGTTGTCTTTGTCGGACTCGCAGCAGGAAACTGGGAGTTCCGGCCAGGCAGACGCCCTGCGCAGACGCATTGAGCAACGCCGGACAGACCTGGCTGGCTTGCAGGAAAAACGCCAAAAGGAACTGCAAGACGCCTTGACAGCGGATTGGGAGTCGCAACCGATTTCCCCTGCCCGCGTTGTGGCAGAGTTAGCCCAAGTGTTGCCAAAGGACGCGTTTGTAGTCGACGAATCCGTCACGTCCGGGCGTTATGTGCACAGCTACCTGCCGATGAGCCGCCCGAACAGCCTCATCAGCTTAAAAGGGGGCGGGCTTGGGTACGGCATTGCCGCCGCTATGGGGGCTCAGCTTGCGCGTCCGAACGAACGGGTAGTAGCGACCATTGGCGATGGATCGGCACTGTACTATATCCAGTCCCTGTGGACCGCGGCCAAGTACAACCTGCCCGTGGTATACGTCATCTTGAACAACCAGAGCTACATGATTTTAAAGGGCGGCTTGCAGCGCATGAACGGCCCCGCAGCGCAAAAGGGGATTTTCCCTGGCATGGACATCGTGGGTCCGAGTGTCGACTTTGCCGCGTGTGCGCGGTCTTTTGGAGTCGAAGGCATCCGAGTCGAAGACCCGGATGAATTGCAGGCCGCTTTGCAAAAGGCCTTAGCCGCCAATCGTCCGGTGCTTCTCGACGTGGTCATCGACGGGACTATTAAACCGTTTTTGCAGTAGCACTTCATGGGTTGAAACAGCACCACAGGGGTTTGTACCTTGCCTTTTAGACTTTGCACCAGCCCTTTGCAAGGCCGCTTTGCACCAGCACCTCCGATTTTGGCGAACTGGCATTACAGTCGCCGGTTCACTGCGAGGTTCTGGCTCAAGACGGTTGCCACAAGGGATGTCACAGGGGTGCTGTCACGAGGGGGCCGTCTCAACAGCCATCGGGAGATGGGCTGAAGAGACAGCCCTTTTTGTGTTGTTTGTGTCTGATGCGGCGACTCTCTTATGGCTCAAATTGTCCATATATAGTAGGAAAGACATAGTACATATGAGTCACGTTTTATGAGAGAAGTGGCCTAATGAAAAATGACATAGCTAGCTCTACAATAACTGGCTAGAGTTTTTTATATTTAGTAGCAAATGGTAGTGGATGTGGGTTCACAGCCTTGAGAATACCGATTCATGCGCTCCATTGCAGAGAAATTCCGAACGCGATACAGACATGCCACAACGCACGCAAAACTGCACGGAGAGGGATTTCACGAAATCCATCAGGACAGCCGCTGGTCTGGTTGCTGTTTGGCGGTCATGGACTGGTCTGCAACCTGCTTGGCACGGGAGGTCTTGTCTTTGAGAATTTTAGCGATTGGTCCATCATTTGAGCACGAATCGGTCACACAAGACACATTTGGTTCGGATACGTCCCTGCTGGACTTCGACCTGCTTATTTTTGACCCTTCCACCCTCATTGAAGAGTATTGGAACAAAAGCAAGTACAACACATACACCGGTTACCCCGTCATCGACGACCGCAATTCGGTTCGTCTAAAAATGGATATTAAGCGCCGGCAGAGCGAGATGTACGAATTGTTGAAACAGGGCCGGACAGTTGTGGTATTTACCCCCCCTCCGCTGCGTTGCCATATTTTGGCGGAGGACCGCGACTACGCGGCGGACCGCATGGGGATGGCGAAATATGACTTGCACGAAACCCTTTTTACGCCCATCTTGTTTACTCGGTATGGCCGCAATGTCCGCACCGTAGAAGCTACTGGGGTCAGCATTGAATTTCGCGGCGATGAACCGTTTGCTTCGCTGTGGGAGCGAAACAAAGGCTTTCTGCGCTACAACGCTTACTTTGAGGAAAAAGTAGGCAAACCGCAATGGTACATCGAAGGCACCACCAAGGTGCTGGGAACCTATTTAAAAATCAAGAACGGACATTTGATTTTTCTCCCTGCGCCGCGCACCAAGGAGGAGTTTGACAACGCAGGCGAGTGGAGCCAAGCACAGCACACATTCATTGAGTCCTTGGAAAATCTGGTAAACGAATTGCACAAAGGATTGAACACCGTTCAATTGCCCTCGTGGAGCCTCAACTACTTGCTGCCGGGGGAGTCTGAACAAAGGGCAAACCTGGAGAATTTGCAGAGCGTGCTGGATCACGTTCACCGCGAAATTGCACAGCAAAAAGACCAGCTTGACCAATTGGTCAAGTTTAAGCTGCTGGTTGCCGGTGCCGGGAAACCATTTGACGTTCAGATTCGCACGGTGTTTGAGGAACTTGGCTTTACTGTAACCGACGGACTTTTGGGCCGGGACGACATCTTACTGACATACGGGAACAAATTTGCCGTTGTTCAGTCGCGAAGCCTGTCCCGCAATGCCACCATAACTCACGCTGCACAACTCGAGAAGTGCGTGAGTGAGTATTTTACTCCGCATGAAATCGAAGTGAAGGGGATTTTGGTGGTCAATGCGTTTAAAGACGTGGCGCTTCGCGAACGCGTCGAACCTGCTTTTCCGGCAGCCATGGTCGGCTATTCGGAAAAGCGGAACCACTGCCTCATTACAGGCATGCAACTGCTTGGGTTGTATTTGGAAACGCGGGACGATCCCGTAAAAAAAGAGGAAGCCATCCAGAAGTTGTTCGCTGCAAACGGGCTGTTTCAAGAAGAGCAGGACTGGTCGGTCCTTTTAACAGAGAGAGCCATCAGCGTCGCAGCGAGCGCTGGCGAGGCGTAACCCTCCCCTCCGTGTATGGGACGCAGGGCGAGTGACAAAGTCGTTTTGCGAATTCGTTGCCTCAATGGCGAACGGTGTTCAATGAACGGTGTTCAATTGAAGCCTGGAACAGGAGTGAACACGGGATGGGGCCAGTCGGGCACACGGGGCAACAGCCCATGTCGGTGGACCACAGAGTGGACTTTCGAAAGTCCCTGCAGGTGTTGGCCGTTTCTTTGCTTGGAATGCTGGTGACCGCATCCCTGCAAGCTGCAGTGACACTATTTACTGGGAGTACCGCGTTGTTTGCGGACGCTATTCACAATTTTGCCGACGCCTTGACCTCAGTTCCGTTAGGGATTGCGTTCATACTCAGCCAGCGGCCGCCGAGCCGTCACTTTCTGTACGGTCTGGACCGCAGCGAGGACATTGCTGGACTCATCATCGTCTTTATCATCTTTATTAGCGCCTTGTTTACGGGCTACATGTCTTATGACCACATCGTTCACGCACGGACTCCGAGTCATCTCCCGTCCGTCGTCGCGGCTGCGGTCTTGGGCTTTATCGGCAATGAGGCCGTGGCCGTTTATCGCATACGAATGGGAAGGAAAATGGGCAGCGTCGCTTTGGTGGCGGACGGGGAACACGCCAAAATCGATGGCCTCACTTCCCTTGCCGTTATTTTGGGGGCAGTGGGAACGTGGTTCGGATTCCCCATCGTGGACCCAATTGTCGGCCTGGTCATTACGGTCATGATCCTGTTTATCGTCAAGGATTCTGCAAAACTGGTGTTCCTCAGGCTCCTCGACGGCATTGAGCCTTCTGTCATGGAACAAATCGAGCGTGTTTCCTCGCAGGTTGAAGGCGTCTGCAGCGTTACGGGCGTACGGGGACGCTGGGTCGGTCATCAGGTGCACACGGAGGTCAGCGTCTCTGTTCATTCCGAATTGACAGTCCGGGAAGGGCACGAGATCGCGAAAAGAGTGATTCTGGCGTTGCAAGAGGAGGTCCCGCACGTCGCTTCCGTACAGGTTCACGTTGACCCTCTCGAAGAAGAAGGGGTAGAGTTTCACGCATACTTGCACAAACCATAACCGTTTCGCTATACTTTTGCGTAGTATGCTTCGCCCGGGTTGTCCGGGCAGGCATTTTATTGCGAAACAGGAATGGCAGTGACAAGGAGAGTAGAGTCGGTTCCGCTTTCCAGGGAGGCTGTGTCTGTCGACTGAGAACACGCCAAGTCGGGACGACGTCGAAGTTCACCTTTGAGCTGCGCACTTGAAAGGTACCGTTTGGGGTCCCTAGTAGGGTGCGCCGGTATAGGGCACGTTACGCCTTTGAAGTGGACGGCATGGTTTGCCATTTGCCGTCAATAAGGGTGGTACCGCGAGCAATTCGTCCCTTGGGGAGGATTGCTTTTTTATTTTTATTTTTTGGGCTTACAAGCTGTGTTTGCAAGTCCGCGCAGACAGTTTCCAATTAAAAACCCAGTTCCTTGCCACAGATTAAAGGAGGAGACGGTGTGGATATCCGTCAGATTGAAGAACAACTTCGCGGGTTGCGCGAAGAAGCGTTATCAAGCCTGGAGAAAGTCGAACAGAATCGTCTGCTCGACGATTGGCGCGTCCAGTACTTAGGCAAAAAGAGTCCCCTCACGCAGGTCTCTCGACAGATGGGAGCATTGGCGGCCGAAGACCGGCCAGTCCTCGGAGGACTCGTAAACCAGGTGCGCGACGAGTTGCAGCGGGCCTTTGAGCAGGCAAAGAACCAGCTCGAAGAGCGAGCCATGGAGGCCCGTTTCGCAGCGGAATCGGTCGATGTGACCCTCCCGGGCCGGCCCCGCCGACGCGGCGCAATGCATCCGCTGACCCGCATCATCCAGGAGATTGAGGACGTATTTCTAGGCATGGGATTCGAGATTGCCGAGGGTCCGGAGATTGAAACAGACCGGTACAACTTCGAGATGCTAAACGTCCCGAAGGACCACCCTGCCCGCGACATGCAAGATACGTTCTATCTGACGGACGAACTTTTGCTTCGCACTCAAACCTCCCCGATGCAGGTACGCACGATGGAGCGCATGTGGCCAGAAGTTCCAGTCAAGGTCATTGTGCCTGGCCGTGTCTACCGGCGCGACGAAGACGACGCAACGCATTCGCATGCGTTTAATCAGATAGAAGGTCTCGTGGTAGACGAAGGCATCCGCATGAGCGACTTGAAAGGCACCTTAGAAGCTTTTGCGAAAGCGGTATTTGGACCCCACCAAGCAGTTCGTCTGCGCCCGAGTTTCTTTCCTTTTACAGAACCCAGTGCGGAGGTGGATGTCCGGTGTATTGCCTGTGATGGCGCTGGCTGCCGCATTTGCAAACACACCGGGTGGATCGAGATTTTAGGCGCCGGGATGGTTCATCCCAAGGTTTTGGACGGCGCTGGTTACGACAGCACGCGCTATAGCGGATTTGCTTTTGGTATGGGACCTGAACGAATTGCCATGCTAAAGTACGGCATTGAGGACATCCGCCAGCTGTACCAGAATGACCTGCGGTTGCTAAGGCAATTCAGTCGGATTTTATGACTTCATGGCGCAACGCGAATAAAACTATCGCGAGCCAGCACCGCAAGCGAAGTACGAAGTATACGCAGGAGGGACAATCATGCGGGTATCTTATCAATGGCTTTCAGAATACGTAGACCTGACCGGCATTTCGCCGCAAGAGCTGGCTGAACGCTTGACAGCTTCAGGCGTTGCCGTAGATGGCATTGAGGTCCGGAATCAAGGTGTATCGGGGGTTGTAGTGGGTCAGGTCATCACATGTGAACAGCATCCCAACGCTGACCGTCTGCACGTCTGTGAAGTGGATGCCGGGACCGGAGAACTGCTAACCATCGTCTGCGGGGCCCCAAACGTTGCCGCAGGTCAAAAGGTGCCCACAGCCTTGCCGGGTGCTGTTCTTCCGGGAGGGAAAATCGGAAAGGCGAAGCTTCGCGGGGTGGAGAGCTATGGCATGCTTTGCTCCGCACAAGAAATCGGTTTGGAGACGCGGCTTTTGCAAAAGGAGCAGACGGAAGGACTTTACGTGCTGCCGGAAGATGCGCCCATTGGACAAGATATCGTGCCGCTGCTGGGTCTGGACGACGTCGTTTTGGAGCTCGACTTGACGCCAAATCGCAGCGATTGCCTGTCCATGAGAGGTTTGGCGTACGAGGTGGCCGCCGTGTTCGGGACTGAGCTTCGCTTTGACGAAGACGTTCGCCAACCCCAGACATCTGCCGTCAACCAAAGTCAGCCCAGTGTTGCCATCGCCCTTGAGACGCCTCAGTGCAGCCGGTATGAAGCGCAGGTGCTGGAAGGGCTGAGCGCGAATGCTTCTCCGTTATGGATGCAGATGCGACTGATGGCAATGGGGGTTCGCCCGATCAACCAAATCGTCGACATCACCAACTACGTCATGCTCGAGTGGGGACAGCCCCTGCACGCCTTCGATTTGGACCAGGTTCATGAACAAACGATTGTGGTCAGGCAAGGACGGCCCAACGAAACTTTAGTGACGTTAGACGGAGAAGAACGGCAGCTTAACGAGGACACAGTGGTGATTGCCGACGTGCACCGAGCCATCGGCATTGCAGGCGTGATGGGAGGCGAAAACTCCGAAATCACGTCGCAAACGCGCAGAGTGGTTCTGGAATCCGCCGCCTTTGACGCCACTTCTGTGCGCAGGACTGGACAACGGCTTGGCCTTCGTTCAGAAGCGCAGCAAAGGTTTGAAAAAGGCATCGACCCGAAGGCGGTCCGCGGTGCTCTTTTTCGCGCGACGCAGCTTATGATAGAACTGTGCGACGGGCAAACCGTGGGCAGTTATGTGGCCGCTGCGTCTGGGCAAACCCAGCCCGCCCAGCACATTGTGTTCTCGCCTTCGCGGTGCAACCAATTGCTGGGAACTAGTATCGAAGAAAAAACCATGTTGGACATTTTTCAACGCCTTGGTTTTTCAGTGGAGGCTGCCGACGGAACCTGGGACGTTGTTGTTCCCACGCGCCGCCCGGATTTAGCGATCGAAGCGGATTTGGTCGAGGAAGTTGGAAGGCTCTATGGACTGGATTCCATCCCTTCGACTTTGCCTTCGGGCGCGACCACCGTCGGAGTTCGAAACGTCCGACAAAAACTCGTCAAGCGCACCCGGGACATATTAATAGGGACCGGTTTGACGGAAGTATTCACGTATACCCTCACCCACCCGTCGCAATTGGATGACCTCCGCATTCCGGACGCCTCTCCGTACCGGCAGATGATCCCGTTGCAAAGGCCGATGTCCGAGGAACGCACAGTGCTTCGCACGCACATGCTGCCAGGATTGGCTCAGGTGGCACATTACAACTTGGCGCATGGAGTGGCTGGCGGCGAGGTATTCGAAATCGGCCGCGTCTATTGGCCGGATTCCTTGCCTTTGACAGCGCAGCCGTGCGAGCGGACGCAGTGGGCGGGGCTGTGGTTTGGACAGACGGAAGCCAGTGTCGGCAAGCGGGCTAGAAAGTACGACTTTTACGATGCCAAAGGAGTGGTGGAAGCCTGGCTGGACGCCATGGGCTGGACAGCACTCGCGGAATTCCGGCCGATCGCTCTGTCGTGGCTGCATCCCCGGCGCAGCGCGGAAGTTGTGTTAAACGGTGAACGCATTGGCACCTTCGGGGAACTGCATCCCTTTACCGCAGATAAGTTAGACATTGGAAATTCCCTGTACGCGGAATTCGACCTCGACTTGCTCGAAAAGTACGTATCCGAACGGTGGAGAGTCGAGAAACTGCCCAGATTCCCGGCTTCGCGGCGCGATTTGGCGGTTGTCGTAGCGAAGGACTTGTCTGTACAAAGCCTGCTCGATGAAGCGAAACGCATCAGTGAAGCCACGAGCAAAATCCTAGAGAGTTCCAAGGTGTTCGACGTCTACACGGGATCAGGCATACCGGAAGGACAGAAAAGCGTCGCTGTAGCTTTGACCTATCGCTCGGACGAACGGACCTTGACGGATGAAGAGGTTTCTGAGCTGGAATCTGCGATTGTACAAGACTGGACCGCTAAATTTGGAGCTCAATTGCGTTCGCACTAACGGCAGGAATTTTATGAATGGGCACAGAAGTACACCACATATCATGGGTACGAAAAAGGGGAGGCAGCCATGAGTGACGATTCCGTAAACCGTATCCGAGTTCAGATTTATGGAACGGAGTACGCGTTGCGAGGCCGGGAGTCTATAGAGCATTTACGCGCGGTCGCACAGTATGTGGACGAAGTCATGCGTGGCATTGCCTCGACCAATCCCCAATTAGATCAAAAACGGGTGGCTGTGTTAGCCGCCGTCAACATTGCGGACCAACTCAAGAAGCTCAGTGCACAATACGAGGAGCTATTGGATCTGCTGGACGACAAGACGAATTCCACGAAATGACGGGTTTGGACTTTTCGGCAGCTCCACTTTTAGGGGTGGTATGAAGTTTGGATCTCGTGGACCTGATTATCGTGCTGATTGTCGCCTTGGGCGGATGGAACGGATACCGGACCGGGCTCTTTCGGCAGATTACCCGTTTGTTTGGAACAGTATTGGCTTATTTGATTTCCGTTTGGTTAAGGCCTTACGTTGCGCCGGTAATTCGGTCCTGGCTGCCAGTGCACAGTCAAACGTCCAGTCCGGGATTGTTTGCTCCGGTACTTGGCAGCATGTACGACGCAGTCGCATTTGCAGGGATTTTTATTGTGAGTTATTTGCTTTTGAGATATGCGGCAGGTTTGTTGGATACGCTGTTCAGTTTGCCTGTTTTGTCCACAGTAAACCGACTGGCTGGACTCGCTGCCGGGTTGGCTCTAGCCATTGCTTTTGTTTATGTAGCTGGATTAGTTGCGCACTACATCAACAATCCCAGGCTGCAGACCCAGTTGAACAACTCGGTCATTATTCAGTGGTTAAATGCGCAGCCTGTCACGTTCGGAAACAGTGCGGGCCCGTCCCAATGACTTTGGTGGACAAAACCCCCCAGAAAGACGATTCCTGTGGAATCGTCTTTCTGGCGTAAACGGGCATAAAATTAATGCTCTGAACTCGTCTTGCCTCAGGTCGCCTTGCGTCGCATTTCTGTAGGCACAAACAGGTCGATGATCCCGATGACCAACGATGCGAGCAGCGCGCCCAGCAAAGTGACGCGAAGGCCCGGAACAAATAGTTGGGCAACATATAGAACGATAGCACCCGAAATGAATCCGACGATGCCTCGGCCATAAGGGGATATCCTGCGGCCGAACAAAGCTTCCATGGCCCAACCTAAGAGTGCAATGACCACAGCGGCAATCAGGGCGGTCCAGAAGTTCATGACCCCGAATCCAGGTACCAGGAAACCGACAAACATCAGAACCAATGCGGACACAATAAACCGAACTACGGTCCCAAGAATGTTCATGGTGGTTCCTCCTTTCCTGATTGGTCATAGCTTCCCCGTCACAAAGTACAGCATGTGGTACAATGAATGGGATTTTTGGATCTGTCGCAGGGCTTCAAATCACATCGAGAGGCGGCATTTCTTGAATGGATGAACAGTTAGTGCATCAAGTACCGATGCGCGAGCCAATGGCGCGTCCTTTTACGATTCACTTTAAACACGAATCCTCGATGAGAACACTCGAGTTTGACAAGATAAAGCTCCAGATCCGGGAACATGCGGCCACGGCTCTAGGCAAGGAGCGCCTGGACGAATTAGCTCCTTTGCCCAATGTGACAGCGGCACGCAAGGAACTCGATGCCGTGGACGAAGCGTTGACGTTCATCTACAGGTTTGGCGGGCTGCCCTTTGGAGGCGTCACAGACATCCGCGCGCCACTGAAAAAATCAGAAATCGGCGGGGTGCTTGCCGCCGAAGAACTGGTGCGCATCGTGCGGTTCATCGAAGGGGGCCGCAATGTTCGCCAAGCGGTGGAACAGCATCAGGCAGAGTTAGACTGCGTCTTGTTGTCGGAAACCGCGGCAGAATTGTTCGATGCCAAGCAGACCCAGCAAGAAATCCAACGGGCAGTGGCCGACGATGCGACCATTTACGATCACGCCAGCGACAACCTGCGAAAGATCCGCTCGCAGCGCAGACAAGCCGAAGCGCGCGTCCGGCAAGTGCTGGATCAGATGTTGCGCTCCATGCAAAAGTACTTGCAGGACCCGGTCATCGCTTTGCGGGGGAACAGTCTGTGTTTGCCAGTGCGAGTCGAGTTTAAAAACCAAATCCACGGGGTGGTTCACGACTACTCAGCCTCTGGCGCCACGGTCTTTATCGAGCCGCAGGCTGTGGTGGAACTGAACCGTCAAGTGCACGAGCTCGCTTTGGAAGAGGAACGGGAAATCGAACGGATCCTGATTCGTTTATCGGCCGTTGTCGGCCAAGTCGTCCCTGAACTGCTGCACAACGCACAAGTCTTAGCAAAACTGGACACCTGGTTTGCGAAAGCAGCCTATGCGAAGGCCCAATCGTGCACCAAGCCTTCCCTTCGCGAAGACGGAGTATGGTACCTTCGCGAAGCGCGCCATCCGCTGATTGCCAGAGAGTCCGCCGTTCCGATGGACATCACCCTAGGCGATTCGTATTCCATGATCATCATCACCGGCCCGAATACGGGCGGAAAAACGGTGGCGTTAAAAACGGTGGGACTGCTGACGCTGTTGGCTATGTCGGGCACTTTTGTCCCGGCTCGGGAACAGACGGCACTGGCTTGGTGTGACGAAGTCTATGCGGATATTGGCGACGAACAGAGCATTGAACAGAGCCTGTCCACGTTTTCTTCCCATATGCGAAACATCGTTGGGATTCTAGGCAGGGTTTCCAGGCACAGTTTGGTTCTGCTCGACGAGCTCGGGGCAGGGACGGACCCGACCGAAGGTGCTGCCTTGGCCATTGCGATTTTGGAATCGCTCAAAGACGTTGGAGCCAATGTGGTGGCAACCACCCATTACCCGGAATTGAAGGGGTACGCCTTCTCGGAGTCCCAGGCCGTCAATGCCAGCGTCGAGTTTGATGTCGAAACCTTAAAACCGACATACCGCTTGCTTGTGGGAGTCCCAGGCCGTTCTAACGCCATTGCGATCGCGTCACGCCTTGGCCTTTCCGAGAACGTCATCGAAAAGGCCAAATCCCTCATGCACACTTCGGACCTGCGGGTGGAGGATTTGATTCGGGACTTGGAGACCGCGCGCAAGGAAGCCGAAGAGGCGCGGACGGTTGCGAGGGCTGAGCGCAGTGAGGCCGGGCAGCTGCGGGCGCAGTGGGAAGAAAAGTGGAAGTCCTTCTCTGACGAATCGGAGAGAATTCGCGAGCAAGCCAGAGCCCAGGCCAGGGACATTGTGAAACGAGCTGAAAATGAAGCCAATCGCGTCATTGAGGAACTCAGGCGTATGCAAAAGTCGGGCGGGGGCAAAGACCATGAGTTTGTCAATTTGCGAAAGGCCTTGGAGCAAGCCGTCCCGGAAGGACAGTCAAGCAAGTCCCGCCGCACGGGGCCTGCCGGTAAAGTTCCCATTGGAGCCATTGTGCGAGTTCAATCGCTGGGACAAAAGGGAGAGGTCCTGGAGCAGTCCGCCGACTTAAAGACACTCACAGTGCAATTGGGTCTGCTGAGGATGAAGGTGGAGCGTTCGGACATTGAAGTGTTGCAGGAAAAACCCAAAGTGGAACAGCCTGTAAACTTTCGCCGCGGCATGCCTAAAGACATGCGTCTGGAGCTGGACGTTCGCGGAGAGATTGTGGAAGACGCCCTCCCGCGCATCGATAAGTATCTCGACGACGCCGTGATGAACAGAATTCAAAGGGTCAGCATCATTCACGGCAAAGGTACGGGATCGCTTCGAAACGGGGTGCGCAAACATTTGTCCAGCCATCCCCTGGTCCACACCTGGACACAGGGAGGACCTGGCGAAGGCGGAGACGGAGCGACCATTGTCGAGGTGAATTTGTAACCCCCGGCTGGAGTCCAGGGCCATATAAACGTGCAAATAAGGCAAAGGGCTGTCCCTCAAATGGATGGGACAGCCCTTCTTTTACTGCATAGGCACTAATCCTAGAGCTGAGGCCGGGTCTTTTCGCGGGTGCTTCTTTGGCAAAGAGGCACTGGGCGTTGGACTCAAGCCTGTGGAGTTCTGAGCTCCTGTGGAGTTCTCCGTTCCAATCAGGTTTTGAGTTCCAGTGGAATTCTGAGTTCCTCCGGTTCCCGTGCCTCCTACAGCGCTTAAAGGCACTTCCACCGGCGAGGAGGGAGGGGAAACCCCGGAATTGGATATGGCATAGACTTCGTAATACACGCTTTGCGCTCCCGATGGGAGGTTGGAGTCCGTATAGCTGTTTACTACAACCGGACCGGCCACGTTGACAAACGGACCATTTGGCGTCGTTGAACGCCAAATCTGATAGCTCGTTGCTCCAACCACCTTATCCCAAGTAATCTCAACACCCGCACCATTTTCCCGTACCGAAACGTTTTGCGGGGGAGGAAGCACGTCCGGAGTCGGGGTTACCGAACCCGTTAATACGGTCCCTCCGCGCGGGTCGGGTTGGGTCGGGATGTACTGACTGCTGTCCAGTGGAGGTGGAGATATATTTGCCGGAATGGGGAAAGGAGGCTTTAAGAAAATGCCGACTTTCACCTCGTTGGGCGGCGTATTGGTCGTCGCCAAGTACTTCACTCCGTTGATGACCGTATAGGGCACCTGAACGTGAACCTTGTCGTACTGCGTAGGCTGCGTGCCCTGAATGAACAGTTCCGAATAGACGTCGTGATCGGCAATGCTGAGTTTTGTCGGCAATTCCCCAGATTTGCCGCTGATGTCTTCCCGGACAATGCCGGATGGTTCCGGAAACGGCTTGGTGGGCGGCGAAGACTTCAAAAAAGGCCTCATAATATCGTCCCAAAGCGAAAACTTCAAGTTGTAATTTTGCAGCGCAATGGTCTGATGGCGGTCATACCCCATCCAGATTCCCATAGTGTACTTCTGGGTGTATCCGACAAACCAGCCGTCTTTCAGACTGTCGGTCGTACCGGTTTTTCCTGAAATTTGATACCCAGGAAACTGCAAGCCTACGCCGTAATAGGCCGTCCCGGCCGGATTATACACGACGTCGTGCAAGATGTTCGTGATAATGTAAGCCGTCTGCGGCGAGAATACTTGGGTGACTTGCGGTTTGAACTGATAGACCGCCTTGCCTTTAGCATCCGCGATTTTGGAGATCAGATACGGGTGGCGCCAAACCCCTTGATTGGGGAAGACCGTGTATGCGCTGGTCATTTGCTGTACGGTTAAACCGTTCACCATACCGCCAATGGCCGTGGACAACTGCTCCGTATCTTGTTGCGTCAGACTGGGTTGTCCATCCAAGGTCGTGGAATGGACCGTAATGCCCATCTTATTCAGATAGCTTGTCCCCACTTCGGGCGTGATCATGTCGAGCACCTTGATGGCTGGAACGTTGATGGACTGAATTAAAGCTTGACGGGCGGTCACCAACCCGCTCCAATTGTTCTCGTCGTTTTTTGGGCTGTAGTTTCCGTAGGTTACCGGTACGTCAAACAGCACAGTGCCTGCAGTCAGCTTATGCAGGTCAATCGCCGGTCCATAGTCGATCAGCGGTTTAATGGACGAGCCTGGCTGGCGCGGAATGTCGGAATGATCGAGCATATCGCCGTTGTAGTTGGGGCTGAAGTGACGGCCGCCGCCAATGGCGAGAATTCCTCCAGTGCGGTTGTCCATCAGGGTGACTCCGGCTTCGTACAGGTTCTTTCCCTGAGTGGAGTTTCCAAAGAGTTTGTCATTCGATAAGACGCTGTTGACATGGTCTTGCATGGACAAATCAATGGAAGTGTAGATTTTGTACCCGGCGGTCGGCAGTGCCGCCACTGCCTGCTGAGTATTGTCGTACAATCCTGCGTTGACGAGGTCTTGGGCGACGATTGGCTGCACGTTGTCGATCATGACGTACGGATACCCAATCGTGGTTTTAACCGTGTCCTGACGGAGCACTTTTTTGATGTCAAACTTTAACGCATTGTTGTATTCGCTTTGCGAAATCATGTGGTTGATAAGCATTTGATTAAGTATGTAGTGCTGGCGTTGCAACGTGTGGTCGTAAAACTGATAGGGCGAAAAGTACGACGGATTGTTTGGAATAGCGGCCAAAAAAGCAGATTCAGGCAAGTTTAAATCAAGAGGACTCTTTCCGAACATGATTTCCGAAGCCGTCTTGACCCCGTAAACCGGGATCCCCATCCGACCCATGTATACCCAGTTCATATAATCGGTCATGATTTCATTTTTCGTTAGGATGTGGTTCAGTTCGACTGCTAAAGCGATTTCCTGCACCTTGCGCTTCATGGTCCGCTGCTGCGCCGGAAACACGGCCAACTTCACGGTTTGTTGGGTAATGGTGCTTGCACCGCTTTCAATTCTGTGACCGCGCAGGTCTTGGAAGAACGCGCGCCCCATAGCCAGCGGGTTGATGCCGATGTTTTGATAGAATGTTTTGTCTTCCGCTGCGATGAATGATTTCACGAGGTACGGCGATACTTGATTGATGGACTGAACGGGTTGACGGTCGCCGTCCTTGGTGAAACGGGCGATCACTTTGCCGTTTCGGTCGTAGACAACGGACGGGGCACTCATGTTGGCGAACGTCGCCGCACTGACTGTAGGAAGCCCCTTCAGCAAAGAGACCACATATCCACCGGCTGCACCGCCTGCAAAAACCAGCACCCCGGCAATACTGAGCAAGGAAATGCCCAAGACTCGCCAAAACGGGTGGCGGCGTTCCTTCTTCGCATTTGCCGCCCGCCTTTTGTCCTCTCCACCGCGTGCGGTCTTCGGTGTTCCGGGCTGACCGGGAGGCTTGCCGCTTTTCTCCACTTTTGTCCCTCCTTTCGGTTGCCCTGATTATAGCATACCCGTTTTTTACGCAAGATTTGGCGCCAAAAGTGCGTTGACACCCGTCATTGTCGTTTGCTATACTAGGTCAAAATTTGTGCTGAGAAACGATGTTTTCCTGCCTGTGAAAAAGGTCAGTACACGTGCAGCATCGCCTTCAGAGAGCCGGTGGTAGGTGCAAGCCGGTGCAGCGCTCGTGGAAATTACGCCTTTTGAGGCGCAGCGGCGACAGTCGCTGCCGGTCCGGCGCCGTTATTCGCCAAGAGTGGTCAGTGTTCAACTGGCAAGCAGGGTGGTACCGCGAGCATTTACACACCTCGTCCCGCATCAGGGAGAGGTGTTTTTTGATCTCGGTTTTTGGATTGTGGTTTTTGTTCCTTTAAAAAGCGGCGGACGGCGGAGATTTGGCAAGGCCCGTTAAGCAGATATCTGGAAGGGGATTACGACATGGCGGAAATTCAATTATCAGACGAACAGGAACGCGAAGTTGAACGGCAGTTGAGAACCATTCGCAGAGGCTCGGCAGAAATTGTCCCTGAAGAGGAACTCGTCCAAAAAATCAGGAAGTCAGTCGCCACGGGTACTCCGCTGCGGGTCAAGTTGGGTTTGGATCCGACAGCCAAGGACATTCACTTAGGGCATACTGTGGTCTTGCAAAAAATCCGTCAGATGCAAGATTTGGGACACCTGGTTCACTTGGTGATTGGCGATTTTACGGGACGCATCGGCGATCCGACAGACAAGGCGGAAACTCGGCGTCAACTGACGGAACAAGAGGTTGCGGAAAACGCGCAAACGTATGTGAAGCAAGTGTTTAAAGTTCTCGATCCCGACAAAACAGAAGTGGTCTATAACTCGACGTGGCTTGCACCGCTGACTTTTGCCGACGTGGTCCGACTTGCTTCCACGTTGACTGTCGCGCGGATGTTGGAACGCGAAGACTTCACGAAACGGTTTCGAGAAAACCGGCCCATTCACGTTCACGAATTTTTCTATCCATTAATGCAGGCCTATGACTCCGTGGCGCTGAAGTCAGACATCGAGCTCGGCGGGACCGATCAAAAGTTCAACTTGCTGATGGGCCGCACGTTGCAAAAGGAGTTTGGTCTAGAACAGCAAGTAGCCTTGATGATGCCGTTGCTGGAAGGACTGGACGGCGTTCACAAAATGAGCAAAAGCCTGGGCAACTACATTGGGGTGGATGAAAACATTCACGACATGTTCGGCAAGGCCATGTCTATCCCAGACGAGCTGATGCCAAAGTACTTTGAGCTCGTATCGAGTGTTTCTACCGAAGAACTTGAGAAGATCAAAGCAGGTCTAGCCGATGGGTCCTACCATCCGCGGGATGCCAAAATGAGGTTGGCCAAGGAACTTGTGTCGCGTTTCCACGGCGAAGCGGCGAGTGTCGAGGCCGAGCAGCACTGGCATCAGGTGTTTCAACAAGGTGCACTGCCAGAGGACATTCCGGAAGCAGCGGTAGAATCCGGAAAGCAATGGATTGTCAAAGTGTTGGTTCAGACCGGCTTAGCCAAAAGCAACCGAGAAGGCCGCAGAGCCGTTGAACAAGGCGGCGTTCGCCTGAATGGCGAAAAGGTGTCGAACCCGGACGAAGAGATTGACGTCGCAGACGGCATGGTGATTCAGGTCGGAAAACGGCAGTTCGTTCGCTGCAAGGTTCAAAACTAGCACAAGACGAGCGTTGAGGCATGTCTCCCCCTTCCCGGGATATATATGGGGGAGGGGGAATTTTTATGGTGCGGACTCGATTTAAGAGCGCAGGTGCGCGTCGTTCAGGCAAAAGGTCCCGTGGACGTTCACCTTTCTTCACCGGGATCGCTGTACTGATGACAGCGGTTGCAGGATTCTTGTACCTCCTCGACGCCAGAGTGCGCCCGGCGGTGTCCGCGGCAGCCCGGGCCGTGGCTTCGCGTGCGGCCGTAGACGCGCTGAACCAGGCCATCACCGAGGAGATCAGTCACGACGTGGAATACGACCGGATTGTCCAGATTGATTCCGCTTCGCACGGAGAAATACAGGTTGCCAGATTCAACTTTTCTGCTGTTACCAAGTTGCAGGCAGCCGCTACAAAACGAGCCGATGAGGTGTTGAACGGCTTGTCCGAACACACGTTGACGCTTCCAGTAACCCAAATTTTGGCGGGGTCGCTTGCTGGACCGTCTGGACCCAGGCTGCCGGTTCACTTGCTTTTGGTCGGGGCGGCTCATTCCTCCGTCACGACACAAGTTAAGTCGGTCGGAGTGAATCAAACGGTACACATCTTAAACTTGAACCTCACAGCGCAAGT
Source organism: Alicyclobacillus tolerans (assembly GCF_021739485.1). GTDB lineage: Bacteria > Bacillota > Bacilli > Alicyclobacillales > Alicyclobacillaceae > Alicyclobacillus_K > Alicyclobacillus_K tolerans_A. The sequence continues at coordinate 82,597 of NZ_JAJFNK010000011.1, read as the reverse complement.
CAATGTCGTAACGCCCTTAATTTCAACGCCAATTTCGATTGAATCGACTGTACCCGTAGCTTACGTAGTGTTGGCGGGGAAGGTACCGGACACGTTCATGAGTTCAGGTTCAAGCGGGACCCTGGCCATCACTCCATCTTCACCGGTAAAGTAAACCCGTGTAACGTTCGCAGGTCAAAGATTGTGCAAACCGTGGTCGGCTGCAGTTCAAGTTCAAGCCATTGTTGTCCAAGCCATTGTTGTTGAGTAAATTTCGGAAAAATTCACATAAAATCGTTGCGCGTGAGATGCGCAGCTTCCGTCCTAGATCCAAACGGGGCACGTGCCCAATTTCCGCTTTTGAAAGGCACTTTCTGGGCGAGAGCATATACTGCTCTAGACAACGCCCTGCTGGCGCGTGATAAGGAGGCAGACGGATGAAGAAGTACATTGTTCGCGAAGGGGATACGATGTGGGAAATCAGCAAAGCGACCGGAGTGCGGTTGAACCTGCTGCTGGCCGCCAATCCCCAAGTGACAGACCCGAATCAACTGCAGCCGGGCAGTTTAATTGTCATTCCGGAATTAGGAAAGGACAAATTGACATCGCAATCGACTCAAGGAACCCAGGCTTCGAGTCAACCTGCCAGTGCGGTGTCCGGGCCGTTGACGCATAAATCAAGTGTACCGCCAACTCATGCCGCCCCTGGCATGCCTTTGCCGCCGTCCGCGGCAGGGGGTCTGGTCCCCCAACCGACAAAACCGGCAACGTCTGCACAACCGCCTCATGCGGGGGCGACCGGGTATGCGGGTTCCGGCCAGTTGGGTGGCCCAGTGGGTCCAACGACCGCACAGCCCTTGAAAGAATACTATTTTGGTTTCGTATGGCCTCACGTCGTTCAACAGGGAGAAACGTGGGAATCTATCAGTCGAGCCTATCGCGTTCCCGTTGCACAATTAAAGCAAATGAACCCGGTTCTAGAACATACCGCGCTAAGACCGGGCAGCATCGTGTACGTTCCGAGCGTCACTAAACCCAAAGTTCCGTCTACAAAGGCTGCACCCAAGGGAAGTTATCAAGAGCCAGTCGGTGCGCCGGAAGCGGGCTACCCGGCAGTTCCTGGAGCGTACCCTGCGCCGGAAGCGGGCTACCCGGCAGCTCCCGGGGCGTACCCTGTGCCGCCTCATACTGGTTATCCGGCGCCCGGACAACCGCCCATGATGGAGCCGGGCCAGACGTTTCCGCCTGCACCGCCGGCGTTTCCCGGTTCACCGATGCCAGGATACCCGGGACCTCACACACACAATCCCTATCGTCCCTATGCCGCCGGAATGGGAGTGTACTATCCGTACCCACCTGCGGGGATGCCGCGCGCTGTGCCGGGTTATCTGCCGTATCCGCCGTACCCATCGTATTACGCGAATCCGGCATACCTTTCCTATGAACCAAACGACTTTGAAGAAGGATTGCCGATCGACGGGAATTACGAAGTTCCGCCCTATCCGAATGGAGCTTGGGCCCGAGGTTACGAGGCGGATTGGTTTGCAGACTTTGCTGACGATTCGCCGTTTGAATCCGGTCCCCACACCGTGACAGAGGGCGAAACGTACAAGGTTGACGACACCGGGAACAGCAGTGGGGACTACAGCAGGGAAGACCATGGTTGACACTCAAGCGCTGGCGGCAGCACTTATGACCCATTACGGACTTGAAGTTTCCAGTATCGTGATCATGCGTACGGTTTACGGGGTGGTAACCCGTGGTTCGGAAAAGTACATTTGGAAATTTGTCCGCGGTGGGGAAAGTGTTCAACGACTCTTATCGCTGCAGCCGGCGCTGGACTACCTCGCGCAGTTCGAGATCGACAACGCCGGCCCCATTGCTACGTTGCATGGCGAACGGATTGCTTATTTAAAGGATGGTACAGTGGGTTATTTGCAGCCTTGGCTGCCAGGACGCCACGTCAATTTGGGCGAACGGCAGGAACGACTGATGGCCGTCGCCACCATCGCGCATATGCACCGAAGTTTTGCGCAGGTGAAAGCCGCGGGTGTGCTCCCGGTGGAACTTCCTACGCCAGGGGGGCAACTCCCCGCGCGGTTGAGGGCCAAACAAGTTGCCTTAAGGCGTTCCTTTGCGGTGGCGAAAACCCAGTTTCCGGACTTGGCAGAGGTTGAACAGCAAATTTTCTCCGCGGCGGATTCCGTTGCGGACTTGTTCGCACAACCTTACTTTTTGCCGGAAGACGGCTATAAGGTTCTCTGCCACAGGGACTTAGCTCCGCACAACATGCTGTGGCATGACAGGAAAATCGCCTTGATTGACTTCGATCGGGCGGGGCTTGACGATCCGTTCACAGATTTCATGCAGATAGCAAATCACTCTTTGTTTTCTTGCACTCCAGAATCCAGTCATTTTGCAGACATGGTTGCTGTATACACGCGAATCCACCCCTTATCGGAAAGGCGGCTGAACAAACTCTGGCAGTTGCTGTACTTTCCGGACGTTCTCATTCGCACCTTAGCCGAGTGGGTTAAAAACGGGTGTCCAGATGAAAAGAGAGACCGCCTGATTGCGGCCGTCCAGTCCGAACAGCAGCGCTGGGCCGTGCTTGAGCAGAACGACAGCGACCGTGTGCGCTCGCCCAGGGCGATTGGGAATGCTGGGTTCTGACAGCATTCCCAGGTCGAGCACGGTGGTGCGTGCGTGTTTTGATTTCAAAGGCTTGCACGGTATACTGAATAACGACATGGGAGACGGGCGTATTGTCGCCGTAAGGAGTGTGGGAAGTTTGACCCATTTGATAAGGGTTGCCATGGGTCAATTGCGGCCGGTCTTAGGAGACGTTCAAGCCAACGCCGCCAGGCACCTGGACTTTATTGCTCAGGCAAAAGAGCAAGGCTCGGACTTAATCGTATTTCCTGAACTGGGGTTGACAGGTTACCAAATTCAAGACTTAACCCTAGAGGTGGCGCGCAACATTCGCCACCCTGAGATTGAAAAAATCGTTTCCGCAAGTCGGGATATTGATGTTGTCTTTAGTTTTGCCGAGGAATCGGACGAGCATCTGTTTTATACGACGGCCATCTACGCCGCGAAGGGCGAAATCCGCGGATTGCACCGAAAGGTCTATTTGCCGACGTACGGAATGTTTGACGAGTCGCGGTATTTCGCGTCGGGTCGGCAGTTTAAAACGTTTGCAAGCCAATTCGGGCAAACTGGAATGCTCATCTGTGAGGATGCGTGGCATTTGTCTAGTCCGTATTTACTGGCCGCCGGAGGAGCGAAGCTGTTGATTCTGCCCGCCTCCAGCCCGGCACGCAGCGTCACGGACGGTAATTATTTTGGTTCTCAATCGTTCTGGCGCGAACTTGCATCGGTATATTCGCGCCTGTTAGGCGTCAACATTGTTTTCGTCAACCGCGTCGGTTTTGAAGACGGGGTCAGCTTTTTTGGCGGCTCGTTTGCGGTCGGGGCGGATGGCGAATTTACAGCAGAGGCTCCCAAACTTGAAGAAGGCGTTTTTTACGGAGAGTTGGACTTAGGTGCGCCGCGACGGGCGCGTTACGTCACCCCTATTTTGAGGGATGAGAAATGGGACGTCGTCGAACGACAACTCGGGCGCATCATCGACGAAAAAGAGGAGTGGAACGGGGCGTGAAGGCACAAATGGGGCAGCGCCTGGAGCTCAACGCACAGTTGACCATTCAGGTCCTTACGGCGTTTATCCGTGAGGAAGTCACAAAAGCCGGATTTAAGAACGTCATTTTAGGTTTATCTGGAGGCATTGACTCGGCGCTTGTGGCGTACTTGGCCGCCCTGGCGCTCGGCCGCGATCGCGTACACGCTGTCCTCATGCCGTATAAGACGAGCAGTCCGGCGAGTGTTGAAGATGCCAAAGCCGTCGTAGATGACCTTGGAATTCCCTTCACGGTGGCCCCCATTACCGACGCCGTCGATGCGTACTTCCGGCAGATGGACCAGTTGCTTGGGACGACGGCACCGCCGCTTCGCCGGGGCAACCGGATGGCCCGAGAGCGGATGAGTACGCTGTTTGACTTGTCTGCGCACTTTCAGGCCCTCGTGCTTGGAACCAGCAACAAAACGGAGTTACTGCTTGGATATGGCACACAGTTTGGGGACATGGCCAGCGCCATTAACCCAATCGGCGACCTGTACAAGTCGCAAGTGCGTCAGTTGTCGGCTGAAGTAGGTGTGCCGAAGAGCATCTTGACCAAAGCGCCAAGTGCTGACCTGTGGGAAGACCAAACCGATGAAAAAGAGCTGGGTTTCAGTTACGATGAAGCAGACGAAATCTTGTTTCAAATCGTGGATCAACGGATGTCCCCAACGGAAGTCAGTCAGCGGGGGTACAACAAAACCCTAGTGGAGACGCTGGTAAAACGGATGATGCGCAATCAATATAAGCGCAAGCCGCCCATCATCGCAAAACTGTCTACTCGAACCGTAGGGATTGACTACCGTTATTTAAGAGACTGGGGACAATGACGGGAATTGAATGCGAGGGGGAATCGTCTGCACTTTGGAGCCCTGGAGCTGGGGGACTGTGACTCCCGTGGGGTGAGCTTAAAGCAATTTGTGGCTGAGAGGAGAGTTGTTTTTCAATGTCAGGACATTCCAAGTGGCACAATATTCAGCGGCGCAAAGGAAAACAAGACGCTGTTCGTGGCCAGTTGTTTACCAAGTTATCCAGGGATGTTTACCGGGCCGCCAAGGAAGGCGGGGGGAACCCGGAAACCAATTTTCGCTTGAAGGTGGCCCTTGAACGGGCCAAGCAGAGCAACTTGCCTGCTGACAATATCGCCCGGACGATTGCGAAGGCCACAGGAACGATGCCGGGCGTGACTTATGAGGAAATCATCTACGAGGGGTATGGGCCGGGCGGCATCGCCGTCATGTTGGATATTGTCACCGACAACCGCAACCGGACGGCGGCGGACATCCGGCACATCTTTTCCAAACGCGGGGGGAACCTCGGAGAGTCCGGGTGTGTTGCGTGGATGTTCAAACGCGTTGGGGAACTGACCATCGCCAAGGACGGGTGCCCTCTGGATGCGGACGACTTGATGATGTTGGCGCTGGAAGCGGGAGCCGAGGACGTCAAGGAGACCGATGAAGAATTCGTGGTTGTAACGGAACCGGAAACGTTCACCCAAGTTCGAGATGCCCTGGAACAAAGCAAATTGACGCTTTCCGACGCGGAAATCACCTACGAACCTCAAACGACCATGACCGTGAGCGGGGAACAGGCCGATGCCGTGTTGGACCTCATCGATGCGCTGGAAGCGCACGATGACGTACAGGACGTGTATGCGAATTTTGAATTGTCAGAAGATGAAGCAAGGGAATCCTGACAGACCTTGCCCATGTGGTATAAAGTTTTCTAGATGTGGCATCCTAACCTCAAGCAAACTGAGAGGTGATGATGGATGCCCATGGACAAACAGGCAAGACTGACCCGCAATCGCCCGTTGTCGCCGTTTCTCGTGGGGACCGCATTGGCTCTTGCCGTAGTGTGCAATGCGTGGTTTCACGCTCCTGTCGCCTGTGCAGACACTCCTGGAATTACGGATTTTGGGCAAGGTGCCTTAGCTGCGTCAGTAGGGAGCACCAAGCCGTCACAAGCGCTGTTTGTGACGCTTTATCCCGATGGACGCGAGCAGATTGAGGTGCGAACGATCCAGGACGATGCGATGGTCAGTTATGCCTCGGAGCACTCCCCATGGAGGTTGGACGGAGGTCTCATGTGGTTTGTGCAAATGCCCGTATATGTTCGCGAGCTCACTAGCACCGGTGAGAATGAGTACGCGGTGTAAAGGGGAGGTGCCTCAGACACAGGGAAACCTTGTTTGGCCCTCCTCTGTATTTTTCTCCCCCCGATAAAGATGCTATCTCACTGCAAAACGTTTGTTTCGCCAAAGGCTCTTCATGTAATTTCCAATGTAATTTCTCCCTTGTTGTAACGCCTCTTGTTTTTCCACCCACTTCCCATTGACATAACGAATAAAGGAATCTGTACGCCGGGCAACGAATACGTATTTTGGAGGCGTACACATGGACATTGAGCTAATCTTAGGCATCGATCCCGGCATTGCACGTATGGGTTACGGTGTTGTCAAAGTATCGGGCAACCGCTTGTCCCCGGTGGCATTTGGCTGCATTGAAACCAAGGCCCACACGCCGGTGGGTGAGCGCCTGCAAATCGTTTACGACGAACTCACGGACATCATTGCGACGCACCGACCGCAGGTGATGGCCGTCGAAGAGCTCTTTTTTAATCGGAATACGACGACAGCGTTTAGCGTTGGACAGGCGAGAGGTGTGGCTTTGTTAGCCGGAGTCCAGGCGGGGCTGACGACTGCGGAATATACGCCCATGCAAATCAAATTGGCTGTGGTTGGCTACGGAAAGGCACAAAAGGCTCAGGTTCAGGAGATGGTCAGAGTGCTTCTAAATCTGTCAGAACGGCCGCGACCGGACGACACTGCCGACGCTTTGGCAGTTGCGATCACGCACGCTCACACCGCTCCTACCCTCAGGGCTGTTCAGCAGACGAAGTCCCCGCGCCCTTCCAACCGCTTGACTGCTCGCGCGGACTTGCTGGGGAGCAGAAAGGGTGCCAGACAGTGATTGTGTTTTTGCAGGGAACGGTTCATGGACTCGGGGTTGCATACGTCGATCTCAATGTGAAGGGTGTCGGCTATCGCATCTTTGTCCCTGAAAGCGTCGCGTTGGCATTGACGCCTGGCAATGAAGTGTTTTTATATACGCACCGCCATATCCGCGAAGATGCAGATGAACTCTTTGGCTTTGTCGAAGAATCGGATCGCGATTGGTTTGAAATCCTCATCAGCGTCTCAGGGATCGGCCCTAAAGGGGCGCTGCAAATTGTCTCTGGAACCACCCGGGATGCGTTTGTGTCGGCGATTCTCAGTGAGGACCTCCATGCACTTTGCAACCTGCCCGGAGTCGGTAAGAAAACGGGGCAACGCCTCATCCTAGAACTCAAGGACAAGGTGCGTTCTTTGGGAGTTGTCGCTCAAATCGCGGGCCGTGAAGTCAATTCCGGACGGCCTGCTGGTTCTCCGTCCTTGCAAATGGACGTCGTTGAGGCCCTTCAGGCTCTTGGTTATAATGAGAAGCAAGCTGTGCAGGCGGCTTCGGAGGTTCTTGGGTTAGACCCGCCCCCGGGTACAGTGGAAGAAGCGCTGCGGCGGTCTTTGCAGCTTCTAGCCAGGTAGGTCGTACTCTGGTACAGTAGGCATAGAGGATAGGGAACCTCGGTTTTCTGTTTTATCTGAAAATAAAACTCATAGAATTGGTGAAGTGATACAGGAAGCAGGCGCGGTGCAAGCAGTTGCCCAGCTGACGCAAGAAGCTGCCTCTGAGACTGTTTCACCGCATCTGACGTGTTGTGCAACAAAACTGTGTTGTACAACAAAACTGTGCATAGAGGAGACGTTTTAATGCCCGATCGGATGATCTCAGCCGAGTGGACCCGGGAAGATGTCGCGTTGGAATCTCTTCGGCCGCGGTTTTTGGACGATTACATTGGGCAGACGAAGGTCAAAGACAACCTCAGCGTGTTTATTCAGGCAGCCAAGGAGCGCCAGGAAGCGCTGGACCATGTCCTGCTCTACGGCCCGCCAGGCCTCGGAAAAACCTCGTTGTCCATGATTATTGCCAACGAACTGGGTGTACATATTCGCATTACGTCCGGTCCCGCAATCGAGCGCCCGGGAGACTTGGCCGCGTTGCTGACGAACCTGCAGCCCGGTGACGTGTTGTTTATCGACGAGGTTCACAGGTTGTCGCGATCGGTCGAAGAAGTCTTGTATCCGGCCATGGAGGATTTTGCGCTGGACATTATGATTGGCAAAGGGCCAAGCGCCCGGTCGGTCCGGCTAGACTTGCCTAGTTTCACGCTGATTGGCGCCACCACGAGGGCAGGTTTGCTGTCGGCTCCCCTGCGCGACCGCTTTGGTGTCATTTCTCATCTGGACTACTATTCGCCTGAAGAACTGACGCAAATTGTCGTCCGAACGGCCGGCATTCTCGGACTTCCGCTCGAGGAAGAAGCGGCTTTGGAAATCGCTCGCCGTTCGCGGGGCACTCCCCGGATTGCCAACCGCTTGCTCAAGCGAGTACGGGATTTTGCGCAAGTATACGAGGCCCCAGTGGTCACGCTGGAAGTGTCGCAAAAGGCGCTAAAGCGCCTGAACGTCGATGCACTGGGCCTTGACGAATTGGATTATAAAATCCTGTCGACCGTGATTGCCAAGTTTTCCGGAGGACCGGTGGGTTTGGATACCTTAGCAGCTGCCGTCGGAGAGGAAGCGGGCACGATTGAGGATGTGTACGAGCCGTTTTTGATCCAACTGGGTTTTATTCAACGAACACCCAGGGGACGTGTTACGACTCTGCAAGCATACGAACACTTGAAAATTCCGGTGCCCGAAGGTCAAACGGACCGTTTGTTCAAGTTGGATATCTGAGGTTGCGTTTGGCACGCCGTTTGCTTTGAGGTGGCGTTTGGGTTTGAAGTTTGGTTTGAAGTCGACGTATCCGTATGGCGCCAAGTCGATGCTCAAGAAAATTCCAGCTTTTTTTTCAAGCTGCTAACGGAACCACCCCAAAAATCGGCGGTTGGATCCGAATTTATGTAGAGCGAGGTGGCCCGAGTGGGTTTGCCCTTTCGACGGAAGAAGTCCGAAGATAACAGCCAACTCTACTCGTTGCTGAAACTCGCGCAAGAGGGAGACGACCGTGCTCGCAATGAGCTGATCCAGTCTTACGTTCCGTTCATTCTGCGGATTGCGTCACAGGCGTCAAGACGGTATATCGACCGCGATCGCGACGATGAATTCAGCGTAGCCATGCTGGCCATGAACGAGGCCATCGACCGCTTTGACGACAGTCGCAAGATGAATTTTCTCGGTTTCGCGGAGACGATTATCCGACGGCGGTTGATTGACTATTTCCGTTCTCAAAAGTCTCAAAGCCGGCATGTCCCTTGGACCGAGTTTGATGTGACGGACGACGAAGACAACGTGATCAATTACGTCGAGGTCAAAAGCTCCATTCAAGCCCATGAAAACATGCTGGAACAACAGCAGCGGCAAATGGAGATTCTCGAATATAAAACGATTTTAGAGGAATTTGGCCTGTCCTTTGAGGATCTGGTGGACCTGTCACCCAAGCATGCGGATGCCCGCGAGAATGCGATTGCAGTGGCCCGGGTTGTCGTGGAAGACGACGTGATGCGAGCGTACGTGTTTGAACGAAAATCACTGCCGCTCAAGCAATTAGAGCAAAAAGTCGGCGTTTCGCGAAAGACGATGGAGCGGCAGAGAAAATACATCTTGGCCATCGTACTGCTCTTGTGCGGCGATTTTCAATGCCTCAAGGAATACATTTCATAGACGAGGGGGAGACGGAATGGATAAGACAGGAATTGTCATGGATATCTTGGACAGTACTGTCGTCGTGATGACCAAAGACGGCCAATTCCGTAAACTCCCCTATACACCGGGCATGGAGATCGGCGTCGAAGTCGTATGGCGAGAGAGCGATTATGCAGGCCCCCCGGCCTCATCTAAACGGCGCAAGGGCATTCTCCACAAGCCAGCGTGGCAGCGTTACGGAGTCGCCGGAATTGCCGCGAGCCTGCTTTTGGCGGCCGGCGTTTGGCTCTCGAGCAGCATCCTGATGCCGCAAAAGGCTGAGGCCTACGCATATGTTTCCGTGGACATCAATCCGAGTGTGATTTTGGTGGTGGACAAACAAATGCACGTTTTGTCGACGCAACCTGGAAATGCGGATGGGGCGACGCTTTTAAAGAACGTGCACCTTGACGGGGATACCATTCCCCAAGCGATGACCGGGATCGTCAATGAGGCGGCGGCTGAGCACATGCTGCCGGCGCAAGATGCCATTCTCGTCGCAACGGCACCCGTTCAGCCGCAAACACAGGTAAACATGCAAAATGTCCAAAATCAGGTTGAACACGACCTTCAATCGGCATTAGCCCAGAATGCGACTGCAAGGACCTCTGGGGCAAAGGTTTTCGCCGTGGCACTGTCTCAAACCGTGTTTCACGCGGCAAACTCGGCGAAAATTTCCCCAGGCAAGTTGGCTGTCTATTTGGTGGCACAGAACGAGGGTCAGCAAGTTAATCTCAGCCACTTGAATTCGAATTCGTTGTCACAGGTCATGTCTTCACCCAGTGCCAAAAATGCACTGAAAATCCTTGCGTCGGAGGATTTGACGCAAGTGGAGCAGTTCATCCATCACCTTCAAACCTCCGGTGTTCTAGGTGTTGGTGGCACTTCTGGAAAACCGCCGACTGGCCAAAGCCAAACGTCCCCTGGGAATTCCGAAACGGGGGCGTCAAACTCCGAAAACGGGCATCCATCACCTAAATCGAGGGGCAACGGACAGAGCGGACATGATACGGTGACAGTCCATTTCGGAAATACGGTCATATCAATCCCAGTCGGAGGTTCGGTTGGCAACCTCCTGACCGGTTCCGGTCCGGGCCCTTTGGAACCTGGTCCAGGTAAAAAACCCAAGCAAAGTCACGACGGACAACAACCCAACGAATCGTCCAATACAGGAGAGTCTCCAGGAGCGTTGTTAGGGCATTCGTCAGGCAGTCTACTGCGAAACCTTCCGGGGAAATCATTCGATAACTCTGCTGACAGTTCTATCGGCAACACGGCAGCAAAATCCATAGGCAACGTTTTAAATAACTCGCTCGGGGATTTGAATTTGCCGAGTACCCATTCCGTTACGGGCAATTCCATACTAGATTCAGGACTTGGAAATACGCCTGGCGGGAGCAATCTCAGCCAGGCCTTTGGCGGGTTTGCCAAATCTGCAAACCGGGTTGTAGGCAAGGTTGAAAACGAGGCAGGCTCTTTGAACCATGCCTCGAACGAGATCGGAAAACTCGCAAACGCCACGACTTCGTTGGAATCGGGACTCGTTGGAACCGAGTCACATTGAATGGCCCTAAGGGCTTTGGAGACACGGGCGGGGCGCTAAGTCGAGGAGTTGCTTGAGCGGTTTCTAGCCCCAAAAGCATGAGGGAATTTACGGTTTTATCGCGAGAGATTACGGATGAGCGCGCCTCACTCAGGTGCGCTTTTTGTGTTTTCCAGTCCTTTGGTTCCAAAGAGGAAATCACGTATAATAGAACGCACGCGTAACGACAAGTTGGAAGGAATGAGAGACGCTTGCGTGTAGAGGATTTTGATTACCACCTGCCGCCAGAACTAATCGCCCAAACTCCGTTAAGTGAACGCTCGAGTTCGCGGTTGATGGTCGTGGACCCGGTGGATCAGACGATCGTGCACAGTACATTCCGTCACCTCAGACAGTTTTTGAATCCGGGCGACGTGTTGGTTTTTAACAATTCAAAGGTCCTCCCGGCCCGTCTCTACGGCACCAAACAAGGGACTGGCGCTCAGGTGGAATTGCTTTTGGTGAAAGAGACGAATCCGTTCGAATGGATCGTTTTGGCCAAGCCGGCTAAGCGCCTCAAGGCCGGGAACGTGATCGAGTTCGAAGACCATGGGGATAGTGCCGACGGGACGCCATCCTACGCCGAGGTGGTCGAGGTCCTGGATGAGGGATTGCGCAAATTGCAGTTTCATGTGAACGATGCCATGTACGACTTTCTCGAACGGGCAGGAACCATGCCGTTGCCGCCGTACATCCATGAGACCTTAAAGGACCAAAGCCGCTATCAAACCGTCTATGCGCAGAAACCTGGCTCCGTCGCAGCACCAACAGCCGGCCTGCACTTTACGCCCGAGTTGCTCGACGAGCTTAGACGCGATGGGATTGAACTTCACAACGTCACGCTGCACGTGGGGCTGGGGACGTTTCGGCCTGTACAAGCGGACGTCGTCGAAGAGCATAAGATGCATTCCGAAGTCTACGAAGTGCCAGAGTCTGTAGCGGAAGCTGTGAATCGAGCTCGGGCCGAAGGACGGCGGATTGTCGCAGTCGGAACGACCTCTTTGCGAACCTTGGAAAGTGCCGGGGCTACTGGAAAGCTGCAGGCCGGAACGGGAGATACGGACATTTTTATCTACCCTGGATACCAGTTTCGCATCATTGACGCATTGATTACGAATTTCCATCTGCCCAAATCGACTCTAATCATGTTGGTTGCGGCATTGATGGGGCTGGACTTTACGAAGACCGTGTATGAGCAGGCGGTTGCTGAGAGATACCGCTTCTTCAGTTTTGGGGACGGGATGCTGATATCAAGGAGAGGTCGGCAATGACAGAACCGGTTCGCTTTGAACTTCTCAAACGGGATTCGAAGACCATGGCGCGGCGCGGCCGACTGAAAACGTTGCACGGAACCATCGAAACGCCCGTTTTTATGCCTGTAGGAACCCAGGCTTCAGTCAAGACCATGGCGCCGGACGAACTCGTGGAAATCGGCGCTGGCATCATCTTGGCAAATACATATCATTTGCATGTCCGGCCAGGGGAAGACCTCGTCCACGAAGCCGGGGGTCTTCACGGGTTTATGAATTGGAACCACGCCGTGCTCACGGACAGTGGGGGGTTTCAAGTGTTCAGTTTGGCTGACCTGCGCAAGATCACCGATGACGGGGTGCGCTTTCGCTCTCACCTAGATGGAAGTCCGATGTTTTTTTCTCCGGAATCTGTCATGCAGATTGAAAACAAATTGGGCGCCGACATCATTATGGCCTTTGATGAATGCCCTCCGTATCCGGCGGAACGGGAGTACTTAGAGGTTTCGGTTCGGCGAACCCTGGAATGGGCCAAACGGTGTCAAAAGGCCCACGCTCGTCCTGAGGAACAAGCTCTGTTTGGCATTGTCCAGGGCGGCGAGCACAGAGATCTGCGGCAAGAGGCGGCCAAGGCGTTGGTCGAATTGGACTTACCCGGTTACGCGGTCGGGGGATTGAGTGTCGGCGAGCCAAAACCTCTGATGTACGAGGTCCTTGAATACACCACTCCGTGGCTGCCGGCGAATAAACCCCGCTATTTGATGGGGGTGGGCTCCCCGGATGACCTCTTCGAAGGTGTGGAGCGGGGAATTGACATGTTTGACTGCGTCCTGCCGACACGGATTGCCCGCAACGGGACGGTCATGACCAGCCGAGGCAAGCTGGTTGTCCGAAATGCCCAATACGCCAAAGACTTTCGCCCGCTGGACGAGGCCTGCGATTGTAAGGTGTGCAAAACGCACAGCCGAGCGTATATCAGACACCTCATCAAGGCGGACGAAATCCTCGGGATCCGCTTGACCACGTATCATAATTTATACTTTTTGTTAAAAATTATGGAGGGAATCCGTACCGCGATTGAACAGGACAGGTTTTTACAGTACAAGCGGGAATTTTATTCCCAATACGGTTATAATGACCTTACCAAGGGAGAGGATGTGTAACTTATGAAGTCAGGCAATCTGATCCTGATTGTCGTCATGCTGGTCGTTCTATACGTATTGTTAATTTTGCCTCAGAGGCGTCAGCAGAAACAGCGCAACAACATGATGCAGCAACTTGGACCTGGGGCTAAAATTTTGACAGCCGGAGGCATGTACGCGACCGTGACCGCCATGACAGACACCGGGGTTCGCGCGGTCATTGCCGACGGTGTAGAGGTGGATTTTGATAATCGCGCAGTGGTCCGGGTTGTGCAGGGAGCTCCCGCGTCTGTCTCGACTGAAGAAACTGCACAGCCTGAAACGGAACCATCTGCGGAAGACTCTAAGGAATAACTTTACAGAGTAAAAGTCCTGGCACCATTGCGGCACAATCCCCTTCAGGTTGGACCCGTCTGGAAAAGGTCCGGTTTCGGGGTCCTGAAGGGGAGGTTTTTTCAGCGATCCCGGTTCTCTCAGCGGTCCCGCACCGTATTGACTCCGATAATGCCGCCAAAAGCGCCGATGAGAACCATGACTAACACGCGAAATAGACCACTGGGGTCCATCGAGAATGTATTGTAAACCAGGATGCCAATAGCGATCATCAGGATGGCGTAAATCAGACCCACGAGTCCCCCATAGTACCACCCGCGTTCGGCAGCTGACCGACTCGAACTCACTGCCCCAAATATCACGGCAACACAGTGAACCACATAGGCTGCTGTGAGAATGCTGCCGTCAGACAAGGCGTGAAAATGGGCCCAAAAGGAAACGACGAGGGTTCCCAAAACGGCGACAAACAACGCCCACGTGATGCCGTAGAACAAAGGGAAGCGGCGTAGGGAGTTCATCGTGGTGCGAACGGACATGTCCATACCGTGTTTTTCCTCCTTTCTGTTCGTTGTAGTTCATCTCCGCAAATCTATGGCTTTTTTTACTCCATTCTTATATCTATTCAGTTGTCCCAATTCTATGTTTTGTACGGTCGATGGCGACATGCCTTTTCGGCAATGTGGTATAATATCTCAGACATACCAAGTGAGTGACCGGCCTTTGCCAGGTCAATACGGGTGACAGTGCGGCATTTGCGGTAGAGAGAAATGGCAAAAACCAGTTCCAACTTTCAGGACAAGTTGCCCATCGCATCGCTCAAACACGGGGAAGAGGTCTCTGACACTAGCAAAGGTGTAGGCTGGTGGCTGTGAGAGAGGTGATTGAGTGGAATTGAATCGGATGAACCGAGCGACGCTCTACGAGTGGTCGGTTGGGATAAGCGGCATTCTCATAGCTGCTTTGTATATTCCGGACTTACTTCATCACAGTGTCTTACTGACTGTGTTTTTGTTTGTCCTCGCGGTGGTGGTGGAAGCGTCTCCAGTGCCCCTTGGAAAGGTGACGACGTCGCTTTGGCTCGCATTAACCCTTGGAGCGGCGCTGGCTTACGGCAGTTCAGAGGCCATCTGGCTTATGATTGTCTCGCAGCTTCTCTTTCCTGCCGTTCGTCGAATGAGCATGAAGTGGTCCGTTCGAGTGTTTAATGCCGGGCAGTATGCGTGGAGCGTCATCGCCATGACCTTCACCATGCATGGGTTTTTTCCAGGTGTTTTACTGGACCTGACCAACTGGCCCATTTATGCGAAAATCCTGGTCGGGCTTGTTTCTTTAGTTGTGGTGAACCACGGTCTTATTCATGTGCTGCAGATGCTGCGCGGCCGGTTCGATTTTCAGGACATTCTTGTTCTGCTAGCCGGAGAAGGCCTGAGTGCGATGATATGCCTCCCTTTCGCTTTATGGATGATTTCCGTTGCCTCGACGCATCCGGTGGAAGCCCCCATCGTGATGCTTCCCGTCGCAATCTTAGGACAGATTATCGGCATTTATCGCCGGAACCGCACCGTTCAACAGATCCACGCTGGTGCCATTGAACTGGCTGCTGAATTTGACATTGACCGCATCTGCGAAAGAGCCGTTGAAATGGCTGCCAGAGTCACGTATGCCGACGCCTCGGCGATTTTTTTATTCAATGAGACAAGAGAACTGCTTCCCGCCGCAATTTATCCGTTGAGGGAGTCCTCCAACTTTCTGCTGACGGCCATTCCTGAAACCCAGGGTGGATTGTTGTGGAAGAGCATTTCGGAACGCCGGAAGGTTTATTTGCGGGATGGACGCAAGCACGACCTGAATGACTTAAAAGTCGGTTCCACGCACTACCGGAGCGTGGTTGCGTTTCCTTTGCAATCCCGCCGCCAACAGCACGGAGTCGTGGTCTGTTATTCAGAACGGCCGTATGGTTTTCCGACGCAATCCGTACACGATGGGTCGACGCTGGCAGCACCTATCGCTGTGTTGGTCGAAAATGCGAAATTGTACCAAGAGTTGCAGGAACAGTCTTGGCGCGATGCCGCGACCGGATTATACAATCACCGTTTCTTTTACGAAGCCTTATCGCACCGGGTGAATCAATGCAAAGAGACTGAACGGGCAATCTCTGTAGCTGTCATCGACGTGGATTACTTCAAAAAGTTTAACGACACATACGGTCACGTGGCGGGTGACCAGGTTTTGCGTTCGGTGGGGCAGCTCATGGTGGATTTGGCAGGCCCCGACGCGGTTGTAGCTCGCTACGGCGGAGAAGAATTCGGCTTGATTTTGCCCATGGGTCCGGAGGAGGCCGTGGAGAGGATCGAGCAAATTCGAATCGCTGTCAGTCGCCACGTTGTCGAGCATGACGGTTACCAGTTGCAAGGCATTACCATCAGCAGCGGGGTCGCTAGTTGCCCGCTGCATGCGACCAACGATCGAGACTTGCTCCTTAAAGCCGATTCGGCGATGTATTGGGGAGCAAAGCACAGAGGGCGCAACCACACTGCCCTGTACGCTCCAGATTTAAATGCCCAGTTGTTCATCGATGAACTCACAGGACTCTATACCTATCATTTTCTCACAGTTCGCTCACGTGAGCAGTTCAGCCAAGGGATTCATCGCTTCGCAGTGATTTGCTTTGATGTCGTCAACTTTACCCGCGTGAACACCACATTCGGTTTTGAAACCGGGGACCGGATGCTGCGCGAGATTGCAACAGTTCTCCGGGAGGCCCTTCGCCACACAGAAGTGGCTTGTCGATATGGCGGGGACGAGTTCCTGGTATTGCTTACGGACGTAAATGAAAGTGAATTGGAACTCATCGCCCATAGAATGGACGAAGCCGTTCATTCTCATGGTTTTGTCACTGCTGCAAATGTGGCGATCCCGTTGCGGGTAAGGCATCTGTCTGCCGTATTTCGCGACGTCGAAGACGTCACAACTTTGTTTGACCGGATCGGATCGCTGTTTGCAAAACTTCACCAAGCCATCGAAGAATCCCTGGCATAGCCCATTCTGGTAGAAGCGGCAGCTCAAGCCCTCAGCAGAGGCAAGAAGCGGTGTTGCGGTCCAAAAATAAACCACAGAATGTGCAGGAAACAACCCCTTTTTGGTCACAATACCCCCAGAAAGGGGTTTGTGCATCATGGGTGACATATCGTTTTGGCAGTTTGCACTTCGCGTGATCGTCCTGTACGTTGCAGTGATGTTGGCCCTTCGTTTGATGGGGAAGCGAGAAATTGGCGAACTGTCCGTTTTTGACTTCGTGGTCTCAATGATGATCGCAGAGTTGTCCACTCTTCCTATGGAAGATACAGCGGTTCCGTTGTACCGGTCCCTGCTGGCCATCGGCTCTTTAGTCGTTCTGCAAATTGTGGTTGCAATTTTGCAGCTCAAGAGTCACCGTTTCCGCCACTGGGTCGACGGAGAGCCTTCGGTTTTAATTGAACACGGAAAAATCAAAGACAAAGAGATGCGAAAGATACGGTATACGATGCATGACCTTCTGACGCAGCTGCGGGACCGCGGCGTTGCCAATGTTGCCGACGTCGAATTTGCCATTCTGGAGACGTCCGGAACGCTCAGTGTCTTTCCAGCAGCAGAGAAACGCCCGTTGACTCCGGCGGACCTGAATCAACCTGTTCAGCCCGAGAGCATTCCCTTGCCGGTCATTGTCGATGGGGTGCCGGTCAAGAAAACCTTGCAAATCCTCAAGAAAGACGTAGGGTGGCTCAGCAATGAACTATCGAAACGCGGCTACCACGACTTGCGAAAGGTCGTGTACGCAACCGTGGACCAGTCGGGGTCCTTGTTCATAAGCGAAAAAGACGATGACAGCGGGAACGGGGGAAGCGGCAGCAGCAACCCCTCCAACGTTAACCCATTCCGCAGAAAGTAGACAACAAACCCAGTAGAGAACAAACCTGCGGATTCATGCAGCTTTCGCTGGAGATGTTCACACCGCGAACGGGATTGAAGAGACAATTCTCCCCAAAATGGTTCCGACTTTCGGGATCCGTTCCATAGTTTGAGAAGTGAGAACTCGAAACGAGCACAACAGTACGAAATACACCATGAGTCCTCCGGCGGCCGCGGCAAGCATCGCCGATGCGCTCAATTGTGAAACGTCGGGGCTGAGAATTTCCATGATTGCCAAAGAGATCAGCGCAGCTACTGCAATCTTTACAGTGTCTGTAATGCGAATGGAAAAACCGACGTAACGGTATACGCTCCAAAATTGAAGCACGCTGGTCAAAGTGACAGAAATCGTCAAAGCCCACGCCACGCCGAGGATCTGAAGGTCAGGTTGGGAAGCTAATACATAGTACAGTCCGAGGCGAATGATGCCGCCAATGATCGAGTTTCGCATGGCGACTCCGGCATGGTTGAGTCCCTGTAAGATTCCCACCAGCGGACCTTGAAGGTACAACAAAAACCCTGCGGGAGCCATGATGGCTAGAATCGGTCCGACGGATGGCTCATGAAAGACGATCCGGCACAAGGGCTCCGCAAACAAAGTCAGCATGACGGACATCGGGAACCCCACGATGGCAGTGGCCCTGAAGCTCTGGGATAACCGGATGCGCACGCGATGCCGTTCCGACCCCGCTACCGCTTCGGATACGGAAGGCACCAAGTTCACGGCCAGTGAGCCTGTGAACACGGTCGGAAACACGAGCAGCGGAATGGCCATGCCGCTGAACTTTCCGTACAGGCTTGTCGCAGTGGCGGTCGTCACTCCTGCGATGAGGAGGGATCGAGTGACCAACACAGGCTCGATGGCGTAAATAACCGAGCCGATGAGGCGGCTCAGTGTGACGGGAGCCGCAATTTCGACCAATGCTCTCAGGGTTTGGCGCCACGTTTCCAGGCTGCGTTCCGGGGCGTCCGGCAGCACCACGGACAACCTTCCGCGTTTCCGGTATTGGGCTATGAGAAACAGCAGCCCGGACAATTCCCCGAGGACCATGCCGATCATGGCCGCTGCGGCCGCCATTGGCAGACTGAAGCGAACAAAGTATGCTGCGAGAACCCAGATGCTTACAATGCGCACGGTCTGTTCCACAATCGACGCCCATGCCGGTGGCGACATGTCCTGCAGTCCCTGAAAGTACCCTCTGTAGATGCTGGAAATCGAGATGACGGCCACAATCGGGATCATGGCTAGATACGTCGGGTAAGCGCGCGGGTCCGTGAGCCAGTGATGAAGCACAAAACCGCGCATTAACCACATCAGTAGAGTAAACACGACGGCGAGAGATAGAATGACCGACGTACTCACGTTCAGAATCCGGCGCACTCGCACTTTGTCCCGGGTCACCATCGCCTCTGCGACCAATTTCGAAATGGCGATGGGCAACCCGGCCGTCACAAACGTCAAAACTAAACTGAGCAAAGGAAACACGAGTTGAAACAAACCCATTCCGGTTGCTCCAACTAAGCGGGTTAAGACAATGCGGTAGGCAAAGCCCATGATCCGGGTGACCAGACTTGCGGCAATCAACACAAACGCACCGTGGAGAAAGGAATGGCGTGTCATCGTGGACGACTCCTTTTGAGAAGCGTTGCAAAGTGAGCAAATGGTTCGGGAATGCACAACAACCCCTTGGCGGATGCAGGTGCGCAAACAGTTTGTCTCTCTTGTTTGAAAAGGTATGCGCAGTGCAGGGAGGTTAGTCCACCTTCCAGAAGGAATCGCCTCAATTGTGGCGAATGTGGGACATAACAATAGCCCGTAGGAGGAACTGGCCTTGTCCGAAGATACACGCGAACACGAATCTGCGAATTGGCACGCGTACGAAAAAGACCTTGAACAGTTGTGCCGGGTCAAGGCGGAAGAATTCCATCTGCTGGGTTACGGGGAAGTCACACCCGATCAGGTATGGGCTTGCGTGCGCGCCATGACGAAAGGAACGGTCCCACTTCACCAGTGGGTAGCCAATGTCCTCAACTTGAAGGTTGGGCAATTTATGAACTACACCACGGTGAATGCCTATAAAGGGGTTTTCGACGGCGAAACTCCGTGAAGTTCTTGGATCTATCAACCAACTGAAACGGTTTGACGCGGCAATCGGCTGTTGCTTATACTAGACGGTATGTGGTTACGGTCCTGTTTGAGTGATTTTTTGCGGTCTTTTTGCTTACATCGTCAGGCACTTACACAGTTTTTATGGAATTCACATGCTTTTTGGAAGTCACACGTTAGTTTTGGAACCTCACATGGTTTTTTTCGATGGATGAGAGGAATGCGCAGCGGACAGGCTCCGCTCGGAGGAGGACAAGCAGCATGAGGTGGGGCCGATTCGGCAGCTTTTTGATTATCGTCCTCGCTGTATTGGGGTTAACGGCCGGTACTTCAATGCAGCTGTGGAAGACCATCCCACTAGGTTTGGATTTAAAGGGCGGGTTTGACCTGCTCTATCAGATTGAACCAACACAGGGAGAACCGTTAACTCAGCAAGGCATTAAGGCCGCTTTGCAGGCTGTTGAAATGCGCGTGAACTTAACGGGAGTTGCATCGCCCATCATCGATTTAGAAAATGGGCACTTTATCCGCGTTGAACTAGCTGGAACGTTTAACCAGCAGCAGGCGGAGAAAATCATTGGGCAGACGGCTAACCTCGAGATCTACGGAAGCGCCGTACAGCTTAAAAACGGAACCGTCGCACCGCCGCCCAACGTCAAACCGCTGTTGACCGGTAAAGACCTCAAAAGTAATGCGAGTTGGGGACAAGACCCACAGACTGGGAAAAACGTCGTGCAGCTGACGTTTAAGGACCCGGCCAAGTGGCAAGCCATCACCAAACAATACTTAGGAAAACCGCTGTATACCTTTTTGAATGGCAAACTGCTCACGGCTCCCGTGGTGCAAAGCGTCATTTCCAACGGAAACACGGAGATCTACGGCGGCAATCTGACGACCGCGCAGGCCTGTATGACGCTGGCTAAGGAACTGAACGCTGGCGCTTTGCCGTACCCGCTTAAATTGGTCAGTTCCAATAACGTGGGTCCTTCTCTGGGCGCTGCTTCGTTGAAAGCGACCATGTGGGCCGCGTTGGCCGCCGTGATTTTAATTTTCCTGTTCATGCTGGTGCTCTACCGCATGGCGGGATTCATCGCGGATATTTCATTGGTCGCATACACCTACTTAGTCCTGTTGACGTTTTCCGGGCTTCACGTCGTGTTGACGCTGTCAGGTCTCGCCGCCTTAGTACTTGGCATTGGCATGGCCGTCGACGCGAATATCATCACCTATGAACGCATCAAGGACGAGATGCGCAATGGAAAGAGCCTGCAGTCGAGTGTGGTCAGTGGCAACAAGCGGGCACTGCGCACGATTTTGGACTCGAATGCCACGACGTTTATCGCGGGTGCTGTCATGTACTGGTTTGGACAAGGCGACATTCGCGGGTTCGCCATTGCGCTGATGCTGAGCATTGTCATCAGTTTGATCACGGCCGTCTTGCTCAGCCGGGCGATGCTGTTGCTTTTCACCAGGTCTAATGTGGTCAAACGGCCGTGGTGGTTTGGCATGCGTAAGGGGGGTGTGGCGCGATGAAGGCGCGCTTTGACATCGTCCGCCGCCGCAAGTGGTTCTTTCTGTTTTCCGGAGCGATCACGGTGGCCGGATTGATCGTGTTTTTGATCTCCGGGTTCAACCTTGGAACCGACTTTAAGGCGGGTGCCCTGGTTCAAATGCCTCTTAACGAACCCGTCAACGTGTCAAAGGTGGAGTCCATGTTCGCCAAGGCGGGCCTGCCCATTACAGCGAGTGAGGTCTCGGTAGCCGGAGCGGGCAATACGATTGCGATGGTGCGGCTGCCCATGATGCTGACGCCAGCACAGGTCGCAAAAATCAATCAGATCGAGAAAGAAACCTTCCCGAAGTCGCAGCAGTCGTCCATTCAATCCGTGGACCCGATCGTCGCAAAGCAGACGTCGCAAAAAGCGGTGTGGTCAGTTCTGCTGGCTTCGCTGTTCATCGTCATTTACGTAGCCATCCGCTTTGAGTATCGGTTTGCGATTTCCGGCATCGTGGCTTTGCTTCACGACGCCTTTATCGTCATGTCTGTGTTTGCCTTGCTTCGCCTGCAGGTCGACTTGACCTTTGTCGCTGCGATTCTCACCATCGTCGGTTATTCCATTAACGATACCATCGTCATTTTTGACCGGATTCGAGAGAATCTGAAACTGACGAAACCCAAAACTTTTGACGACCTGCAGCACTTGGTGGACAAGAGTCTTTGGCAGACCATGTCGCGGTCGATCAACACAGTCTTTACGGTTCTAATCGCGGCCTTGATGCTGTACTTTTTCGGTGGTCAGACGATTCACAACTTCACGTTTGCGCTCATTGTGGGGTTGGTCAGTGGAGCGTACAGCTCCATTTTTATTGCGAGTCCCTTGTGGGTGGCTTGGCGCGGGCGGCAAATGCGCCGGGCCAAACCGGCGGACAAGTCGGCTTGACAGTAAAATAAAAACGACTGCGCTCCTTCGGGGGCGCTTTCTTCATCTCCGCTTTTTCTTCGGTCGCTCTTTCGTCTTGGTTGAAAAGTAAAATAACGAAGCGGGGCTTTGCACAAGTTACCTCCAGGTACGTACGGACCGGGCCCGTGAGGGTCTGACGGCAACCGCTGCGTGCGGGCTTCGGGACTTTCGAGGAATTTCTTTTACAGAGGTTCTTCGAAGAGTTTCTTTCGAGGTTGTTTTTTCGAAGGCTTTTCTTTCGGGGACTTTCTGATGAAGGAGGACGTCGCGTGACGCGCGAGCGGCACTCAGCGAGGGCTGTGCGGATTGCTGCCTGGAGCAGCGCCATCGTAAACATCGTGTTGACAGTGGGAAAGGGCGCGATAGGCCTTTCGACAGGCAGCCGGGCCCTGTTTGCTGACGCTGTCCACTCTGCAGCGGACGTGGTGGGGTCCATCGCGGTCATCGTAGGACTTCGCATCGCCCGTAAACCCCCGGACGAGGACCATCCGTACGGACATGGAAAAGCAGAGCTTATCAGTTCAGCTCTCGTGGGAGTGGCCTTAATTCTGGCCGCCGTTCAAGTGGGCTATGAGTCCGTGAACGCCTTGTTTCACCCTGCGCCAAAGCCCGAATTGCTCGCGGCGTACACCGCCGCCGCTTCGATTGTGGTCAAAGAAATCATGTTTCACTATAACTACAGACTAGGCAAACGGCTGCACAGCAAAGGCCTGCTGGCGAGCGCCTATGACCACCGTTCCGACGTATACTCTTCGATGGCCGCATTAGGGGGCATCTTGCTGTCCTTGCTGGGGCAATGGCTTGGCGTGAACTGGTTGCTGCACATGGATGCCGTAGCCGGCGCCCTGGTCGCGTTGCTCGTGCTGTGGATGGGCTATAAACTTGCGCGGGAATCTCTGCAGATACTGATGGACAAGGTGGTTGGAGAATCCGACCTGAAAGCTTACCAAGATGTCGTCGTGGCTGTGCCTGGTGTGGAGCATACTGACGAACTGCGCGCGCGGGACCACGGCCAGTACGTGATCGTCGATGTGAAGATCAGCGTGGCAGCCGACATTACTGTGGCGCAAGGCCACAGCATTGCTGCAGAAGTCAAGCAGCAGTTAAAAGAAGCGTTCCCACGCGTGCAAGACGTGTTTGTGCACGTAAACCCGTTTTTTAACGAAGAGCGCGAGGAACGGACATAGCCCCGGCGGTGACACAGCCCCGGTGAGGAAGTCTTTGGGAAAACGCGACAGAGTGCCCGATTCACAAAATGCCTGGTTTCACGAGGTCTGATTCAAAGAAATGCCGGATCGATAGAATGGGGAGAGTACGGTGACAGAGGTTTTGTGGCATACCGCAAACGTAGAGCATGAGGCGGCTCAGGAATTGGCCCGGCGGTATCAAATCCCAGTGCGGGTTGCCAAGTGGCTTTGCAACCGGGGAGTGACTTCCCCTGAACAGGTATGCCAATGGCAGAGTGGTCAGGGTGGCCCCCCCATGGACCCTTGCGTTTTTCACGGCATAACCAAGGCGGTTTCGCGCTTGAGCCAAGCCGTGGCAAACCGGGAGCCAATATGCATTGTCGGGGACTACGACGTCGACGGAGTGACAGCGTCAGCGATATTGGCGAGCACCTTCGAATTTCTAAGTGCAAAGTGGCACTGCATCATCCCGCACCGGATTGAGGATGGTTACGGACTTTCCGTCAGCCTTGTCGAGCGTGTGCGACAGTTGCCGTGTTCCCTCATCGTTACAGTGGATAACGGAATTCAAACTTTCGACGCCATCGAGTACGCCGTGGACGCGGGAATCGACGTCATCGTTACCGACCACCATGAACCCGCAGAGCAGCTTCCTACAAAAGCCTTGTCTGTCGTTCATTGGCGAGAAGCGTCTTCAGAGCAAGCCGCTATTTTATCGGGTGCCGGAGTGGCTAGAATGCTGGCGTTGGCTTTAGTGGAGTCCGTTGTTTCCGGCGGGTCCGCATCAAATACCATTCCGCCACATGTCGTGGAAGACAGCTTAGGTGAAGTTGCAGCTGCCCGTGAGGGGCATCTTGCCTCGGAAACAGCCGATTCTCACGGCACTTTTCGGAATGGCGGTAATCTGCAGGAACTCACGGAGTGGATTGAGGGGTTGGCAGCCTTAGGAGCGCTGGCGGACGTGATGCCTATGCAAGGGGAAAATCACCGGCTCGTCAAAAGCGGACTTCAGGGTCTGCAAAAGTGCCAGAAGCCGGGGTGGCGGGCTCTGTGTGAGACCGCGGGTTGCTCGCCTCACACACTCAGTGAGCAAGCGTTGTTGTGGAACATTGCGCCAAGAGTGAATGCTGCAGGCCGGATGGGAAGCGCTAAAGTGGCATTTGACCTGTTGATGGCTCAGGACATGCTGACAGCGCGACAGGCCGCCGATCACATCGAGATGTTGAACCAGGAGCGCAAGAGCGAGACCGAACGCGCAACGGAAGAAGCTGTGGCACAGTGCCGCGAGCGATACCCAGATT
Source organism: Alicyclobacillus tolerans (assembly GCF_021739485.1). Lineage (GTDB taxonomy): Bacteria > Bacillota > Bacilli > Alicyclobacillales > Alicyclobacillaceae > Alicyclobacillus_K > Alicyclobacillus_K tolerans_A. The sequence goes on along the minus strand of NZ_JAJFNK010000011.1, from coordinate 57,842 downwards.
CGCCGCCAGCTGCCCTAGTCGCAAATGGAAACTGGCACCCCGGTGTAGTTGGCATTGTCGCGGCGCGTTTAGTCAGTGAATTCTCGCGTCCGTCCGTTGTCTTTGCAATGGACGAGACGGAGGCGATGAGAGGCTCGGGTCGCGCCACACCGGGGTTTGACCTTCATGAGGCGGTTTCTCGCTGTCAGGCTCACCTGGAGCACTTTGGCGGTCACGAGGCTGCGATTGGCTGTATGGTGCGCATCGAGTGCGTCAAAAAATTTGCCCAAGCGCTGGCTGAAGTGGCCGAGGAATTGGCGATACAGAAAGATAGAAGCCCGCTTCCGGTTGCCGACGACTACCTGCCGTTGAACGAAGCTTCACTGCAAACTTTGGATTGGATGAAGCGGTTTGCTCCGTTTGGTCCCGGCAACGAGGAGTTTGTGTTCTACTTGGGACCCCTTGAAGTGATAGACGTCGTCTCTCTGTCGCGTGGTCGTCACGTCAAACTGAGAGTTCGCGAGAGCAAGACGGAGGCGGACCTCATTTGGTTTCAGGCCCCTGCGGAGGCGCTCCAATGGCGGCGCGGGGACAGTGTGGCTGCCCTTGCGGTGCTCGAAGAAAACGTGTGGCAGGGGGTGCATCGGGTCCAATTGCGGGTGAAAACGGCCAGCCGACTCCATTCACACCTGTCGCGAGAGACCTTCGGGAAGTGGTACCGCCTGCTCAAGACGCATGGGTCAATTCCGGTTTCCCGCCTTGAATCTTTGTCGAAGGACTTGGATGCCTCCCACCGGGACGTCGTCTTTGAAACCTTTGTCGAACTTGGGTTTGCCGAGTTGAAGGAGAGCGCGTATCATGTTGTTGAGCAAGCTGTACCGCGAGATTTGCGAGATTCTCTCAGCTATCAGAAGCACCTGAGGCAAGTCACGGGATTTGTTTCATAGTCAGGAGTGAAGTCATGAATTTGTATTCGAAGATCCGCGAGGTTCAAGACTTTCCGAAGGCGGGCATCTTGTTTCGAGACATTACCCCGCTGTTGTCGGACGGGCCCGCTTATAAGGAAGCCATAGAACAACTTTCTCGGTTCGCAAAGGACTGCCAGGCACAACTCATTGTAGGACCGGAAGCGCGGGGATATGTTGTCGGCGCACCACTGGCGTACGCCTTGGGAATCGGATTTATTCCGGTTCGCAAACGAGGCAAATTGCCGGCGAAAACTGTTGCGATAGAGTACCAATTAGAATACGGGACCGATGTCTTGGAGATTCACGAAGATGCCATCGCTCCAGGGCAACGGGTCGTGGTGGCCGATGACCTGTTGGCGACTGGAGGCACGATGAAGGCCACGGTGGACTTGGTTCAAAAGCTTGGCGGTGAGGTCGTTGGAGCTGCTTTTTTGATCGAACTCCAAGAACTTGGCGGACGCAACAAGTTAACTGGTTTCCCCGTTAAGACACTTCTTCAGTACTGAGAGTTTACAACAGGAGAGGGGGTGTGGCGAGGTGTCCACGAGCATTGAAGACCTCATTCAATCACTGAGTGCCTATATCAAACCGGAAGACGTAGACATGGTTAAAAGAGCGTACAAGTATGCCGATGAAGCTCATCAAGGGCAATTGCGACTGTCCGGGGAACCGTACATTGTACACCCTTTGGCAGTTGCAAAAATCCTTGCCGATTTGAGACTGGACGCCACGACTTTGACGGCGGCCATGTTGCACGATGTCGTCGAAGACACCCGTATCACGGACGAGGAAATTGTTCGAGCGTTCGGGTCCGAAGTGGCAGCACTGGTGGACGGAGTGACGAAACTCAAACGGATCAAGTTCGATTCTCGGGAGGAACAACAGGCAGAAAACCTGCGGAAAATGTTTATGGCGATGGCGAAGGACATCCGCGTGGCCCTCATCCGGCTGGCGGACCGGCTGCACAACATGCGGACGCTTCGCTATCAACCCCCCGAAAAACAGGTTCGAACGGCCCGTGAGACGTTAGAAATCTTCGCTCCCCTAGCCCACCGTTTGGGCATTTACACGATTAAATGGGAGCTTGAAGATACGGCGCTTCGCTACATGAATCCTCAGCAGTACTACCGAATTGTCAATTTGATGGCGCAAAAGCGCAAAGAGCGCGAGTCTTACGTGAACGATGTCATGGAGATGCTCCGTGAAAAGCTCCAGCAGCTGGAAATCTCCGCTGAAGTGTCGGGGCGCGCAAAACACATCTACAGCGTCTACCGGAAGATGCTCGACCAGCACAAGGAGTTTAACGAAATTTACGACCTGTTCGCAGTGCGAGTCATCGTGGATAACATTAAAGACTGTTACGGGGTGCTGGGGGTCGTGCACACCATGTGGAAACCTATGCCGGGTCGGTTTAAGGACTACATCGCGATGCCAAAAGCCAACATGTACCAGAGTCTGCATACGACCGTCATTGGTCCGCGCGGTGAACCTCTGGAGATCCAGATTCGGACGTGGGAAATGCACGCCACCGCCGAGTACGGAATTGCCGCCCACTGGGCGTACAAGGAAGGCGGACAAAAACCTGAAGGAACGTTTGCCCAGAAACTGGCCTGGTTCCGAGAAGTTCTAGAGTGGCAGCAGGACTTCCGGGATGCGCAGGAATTCATGGAAACCTTGAAGCTCGACTTGTTTTCCGACGAAGTATTCGTGTTTACCCCAAAAGGGGACGTGATCGAACTTCCGGCCGGTTCGGTGCCCATCGACTTTGCTTACCGCATTCACACGGACATCGGGAACCGGTGCATCGGCTCCAGGGTGAACGGAAAAATTGTTCCCTTGGACTACCGGCTTCGCACGGGAGACATTGTGGAAGTGCTGACATCCAAGCAAAGCTACGGACCTAGCCGTGATTGGCTCAAAATCGTTCAGTCTTCGCAAGCCAAGAGCAAAATCCGTCAGTGGTTCAAACGGGAAAAGCGCGATGAAAACGTGGCTAGAGGGCGGGAATTGGTCGAGAAGGAACTCGTTCGCCAAAAGGCCGAGCCTCACCTGTTTCTCACTCCGACTTACGTGATGGACGTCCTGTCCAAATTCAACTTTAACAAGGAAGACGAGATGTTTGCGGCAGTGGGGTACGGGGGACTCAGTGCGCCTCAGGTTGTCAGCCGCCTGGTGGAGCGGTATAAAAAGGACCATCCCGATCAGCCCGTCGCCAGTATCACCCGCGAGCTCCGCGAGCAGCCAAAACAATCTCGCAACGGTGTGCGGGTACGCGGCATCGACAACCTTCTGATCCGGTTTGCCAAGTGCTGCAATCCCGTGCCGGGCGACGAAATTGTCGGGTTTGTCACGCGCGGGCGCGGGGTCTCGGTACACCGCACGGATTGTCCGAACGTCGAATCCTTGACCAACGACGGGACGCGAATGCTGGAAGTGGAGTGGGAGAACACGGCCGGGCTGTTCTTTCATGTGGAACTGGATGTGGACGCACTGGACAGAAACGGGTTGCTTAACGAGGTCATGAACGCCGTAGCGGAGACCAAAACCGACATCACGGCGGTGAGCGGCCGGGCAGATTCGCAACGCATCGCCCATATCAGCATCAGTGTGAACATCCGGAACCTGGAGCACCTCCGAACCGTCGTAGAGCGGCTTAAGCGCCTCAAAGACATCCAAAGCGTCCGGCGCACAGTGCAATAAGCAGCAATGGGAAGGCAAAGGGTCGACGGGAACAGAAACGCAGTGACTCTGTACATTGTTTCACCAGCTGGTGCTTCAGCGTGAGCAATTTCAAGGAGGCTATCATGAGAGCAGTGGTTCAGCGCAGTCTGCGCGCAGATGTGGCCGTAGAGGGCACATTGATTGGGCGTATCGAGCGCGGCATGGTCGTTTTGGTCGGCGTGCGCCAAGGCGACACGGCTGCTGACGCAGTGTACCTTGCCGAAAAGGTCGCGCATTTGCGGATCTTCGAAGATTCGGAAGGAAAAATGAATAACGACTTGGGCACCGCCGGCGGGGCCGTGTTGTCGATTTCGCAGTTCACCTTGTACGGAGATGTGCGCAAAGGGCGCCGACCGAACTACATGGAAGCGGCTCGACCCGAAGAAGCCCGCGAGCTTTACGAAAGATTCAACGACGAGCTGCGAAAAGCTGGACTGCACGTGGAAACGGGCCAGTTTGGCGCAATGATGCAGGTTTCGCTGGTCAACGACGGTCCGGTTACGATTTTGCTGGACAGCGAGCGCCGGTTTTAAACGCAGCGATGCACGCCGCCCGTCCACCGTTTTGCAAAAGCAGCAAGTGAAGGTAAGGAGTGAAAACATGCGCCTACGAGCGTTTGTCGTGAGCCCGATTGGATCCAACTGCTACGTCATCGCGGAAGATGCCGCACAAGGCAATCAAGCTGTTATCGTCGATCCGGGCGATGTGTCTCTTGACCCCGTGTTCGATTATATTGCAAAGGAACACCTCGAAGTGGTCGCGGTTTGGAATACGCATGCTCATTTCGATCACGTTGCAGGCGTCGACGTCGTTCGCAACAAATTTCAAGTTCCTGCATGGGTCCATGCCGATGACCTTCCTCTTTGGGACAACCTTCCCGCCGTCATGCAGCAGTGGCTCGGCAAAAGCGTGGACGCTTTGCGCGCACCGGACCACTTTTGGAAAGACGGAGATGTCGTGGCACTTGGGCAACACAAGTTTACGGTATGGCACACACCAGGGCATTCTCCAGGAAGCGTCTGTCTTGTCGGAGAGCAGCTGGTGTTCACCGGGGATACGTTGTTTGCAGGCAGTATTGGGCGAACGGACCTTCCCTTGTCTGACTCCCAGGCCATGATGAAGTCGTTGCAGCGCTTGCTTGACCTGCCTGATGCTCTAGAACTGTTCCCAGGTCACATGCAATCCACGACCATGCAGCGGGAGCGGATGACGAACCCGTTTTTGCGAAGTGCTTTACAGGGTGATTAAGAGATTAAGGTATTTAGGCCGTGCTTTGTCAGAAAACGCGTTTTGTCAAAAAACACTGACATGGGAACACGTGTTTGATTGTGCACAAGGTTATCCACAGCTGTGGATAACCTTGTAGTCGATTCGTCTTATACTCTCAAGGGGTCTTAGAGTGGATGAGGGTCATACAGTTGATGAATGAGGGTTAATTCTCCATCTCCCAGATACCCAGGCTGTCGGCTTGCGTCAAAGCCTGCTCGACGTCTTCCGCCAGGATACACACGTGGCCCATTTTCCTCCCGGGCTTAGCATCCTTTTTTCCGTACAGGTGGATTTTTACGTTGTCTGGCAGGTTCGGGACTGCTTGAAGCAACGGTTGCACATGTTGTCCTAATACGTTGACCATCACCACCGGCGTGAGCAGTTTCGCACTGCCCAGCGGCAAGTTGCAAATGGCTCTGAGGTGCTGTTCGAACTGAGAGGTTTCGCACACGTCATAGGTAAAGTGGCCCGAATTGTGTGGTCTAGGTGCCAATTCGTTCACAAAAATCTGGCCGTCTGGGGTCAGGAACATCTCGACGGCGATGAGCCCTACGACATTCAACTGCGTCGCAATCCGTTGTGCAATACTCCGGGCTTCGAGTTCAATCTCTAAAGTCGTGCGCGCAGGCACAATGGACTGGTGCAGGATGTGGTGAACGTGAATGTTTTCCGCAACGGGAAAACTTTTGACTTCCCCCCGAACACTTCGGGCGACGACGACGGACAACTCCTTTGTAAACGAAATAAACTTTTCAACGACGAGGGGGGCATCTAAAGAATTGCCAGGGGCGTCTTTCCCTCCCGTATGGATGGATTCGTCTGCCGCCGATGGCGACCGCTGCGAGAGATCGCTGTGCTCAGGGCCTGTCCACTTCGACGAGAACTCCTCCCAGGCAAGCTGTGCCTCTTCCAAGTTGTGCAAGAGCCATTGCCCCTTGCCATCGTACCCTCCTGTCGAGGTCTTCAGCACGCAAGGAAAGCCTAACTCTCGACACGCGCGCAGAAGTTCATCAAGGCTGGCTGCGGGCAAAAACGGCGTGACTGGGATACCGTGTGCCTGAAGGGCGCTTTTCTCACGAACCCGGTGCTGCGTGGTTCGCAGCAAACGACTGCCCTGCGGGACGTTTGAATGGGTTTCGAGGATTCTGGCCACTTCGGCGTCCACGTTTTCAAATTCGTATGTAATCACGTCACATTGTTCGGCCAGTCGTTGGGCGGCGGCAACGTCGGTAAAGCTGGCCACAATTTGCGTGTCGGAAACTTGTCCGCAAGGGGAGTCCGGCGTGGGATCCAGCGTGACAAAGCGGTACCCCATTTTCCGCCCTTCCAACGCGATCATGCGTCCAAGCTGCCCTCCGCCGAGAATTCCCACGGTTGCACCGGGGAGTATAACGCTTTGGTTCTGGTTACTCACCGGGTTCACCACTTTCCAAGACTTGACGTTCCGTATTTTGTTTGCGCGTGCGCAGGCGTTCGCGGATTTCTAAATGGTGTGTCCCTAAGATCTGAGCGGCCAAGAGTCCAGCGTTGACGGCTCCAGCACGGCCAATGGCCACTGTGGCCACGGGGACGCCGCCAGGCATTTGCACGATCGACAACAGCGAATCCAAACCGTTGAGTGTCGACGTTTTGACGGGAACTCCAATAACCGGAAGGACTGTTTTTGAGGCCACCATCCCTGGCAAGTGAGCAGCTCCGCCGGCTCCGGCCACGATGACTTCGAGCCCGCGTTGCTCAGCTTGCTCCGCATACTCAAACATCAGGTTTGGCGTGCGGTGGGCAGAGACGACCCGCTTTTCATAAATGATTTGAAGTTCGTCCAGGACCTTGCACGTTTCCTGCATGGTTTCCCAATCTGAGTGACTTCCCATGATGACGCCGACCATGGGTCTGGACATAGCGATACTCACCTTCCTTTTTCACGTCCAATCGCTTCTGTACAACAACGTGCTGTCTAGGGTCATGCCGGTGCAATACGGGACCGATGACTAGTGTTGCAAAGAGCCGTTTCAATGTCAATTCCCTCTGCGAACACCAAGGCGTGTCAGGTCGTCTATGGTGTGGACCCTAAGGCTGAAACCACGTAAAAAGGGCTGCAATTCCTTGTAACGCAAACCGAGTCAGAAAGCCGTATACAAAGATGGCCACAATAGGAGAAATATCGATGAACCCAATCGGCGGAATGAACCGGCGGAAGATCCCGAAAAAGGGGTCTGTAAGACGGCGCAGCCACTCTCCAATGCGGCTATGATGGACTGCGGGAATCCACGTGGCAAAAATGGCCGCAATCATCAACCAGTAGTAGATCCGGATGATGTAACTGATAATCGTCAACAGCGTATACTCGAGCATGCATGCCGTCCTCTCGCTCCCAGACTTCGCCAACGGGCATTTTGTCTCCAGTAATATCCAGAGAGTACATTGTTTATAGATGGCGAGTTGCGTTCCTTGTTGAAAATGCAGTGCGTTTCTTGTTGAAGACCCAAGTGCCCTCTCTTGTTGAAGATGGAATATGTGTTCTTGTAAACCCGGCAAGGAATTTTGAAATTTGAATACACACCACTGAAATCTCTTCACTATGCATTATTCCACAAAACCGTCCCCTTACGCACTATGTAGATAGAGAATGAAGCGGTTTTTGTCGACCTCAAGCGTTGAGCGGACGAGCTCCGGTTGGACTATGTAAGGACAGTCCGATCGGATGGGCGGATTTAGGACAAATGAACTTTGCCGGGTGGCTTACATTTTAAGTAGAGTGGCAATAGTGTTGCAGTGTTCGACGTTTTAAACGGGACAAAACAGTGGTGGTGTGACTCGTGAACGACCCGATGCGCCAAACGGAGAATCCGCACCAAAATCGACAGCAGTGGTATGCCAAACAAGTGCTGAACTCTCTCATGGAAGCGGTAGCTGTCACCGATTCCAACTTGAGGTTTCTCTACATTAACCCGGCCTTCACGAAAGTAACCAACTACACGTGGGAAGACGTGTTTTCCGGCACTTTTGAAGGATGGACTCAAGTCATGAAAGACGCAGCTCATCTTGCACCGTCCCTGAACATGGCCGAAGGACAGTGGGACGGCGAGGTATGGCTTAATCGCAAAGGCAGCGGGCCGGTCCCCGTCCGTCTGCGAGCGCGCCAAATTGAAACTACGAGGGGAACGGCTCCCCAATTCATTTGGACTTTTCAGGACATCACGGATCATAAAAACATGGAACACAACCTTCACGTCAGGATGGAGCGAGATCCCTTAACCGGCCTGCTGAATCGCTCCACGTTCCAACGCCAACTGGAACATGCGGCTGCGAAACTTGCAAACGGCACACGGTCCGTCGGACTGCTCTTTCTCGACATTGACCGATTTAAAAACATCAACGACAGTTTGGGGTATCAAGCCGGTGATGAAATCATGCACCTGCTTGCCCGTCGCCTGATGCTGTGCCAAGGCCCGGACGACCTCATCGCGCGCATGGGAGGCGATGAATTTGCGTTGTTTTTGGAGCGTGAACACGAAGAAGCATTGTGGAGTGCCATCCAACACGTGCTGAGCGTGTTAAAGGAACCTGTTCACGTTCAACAGCAAGAACTGTTTGTAACGACAAGTGCGGGCGTCACGGTCTGTACTCCGGAACACCGGGACGTCACTGCATGGATTGAATTGACCGACGCCGCGATGTACCAGGCCAAGGACCTGGGAGGGGATACCTGCGTCGTATCTGGACAGGACGCCCATCGCGTTGCCAGGGACCGCATGCAGCTTGAAACGAAATTGCGCAAAGCTTTAATGAACGCCGAATTCGTCCTCTACTATCAGCCTCAAGTGAGCATCGCAAGTGGAAAAATCACTGGTTTTGAAGTTCTCTTGCGTTGGATGAACCCGGAACTCGGGATGGTACTGCCGTCTGCGTTTATCCCACTGGCCGAGGAAACGGGGATGATTGTCGCCATTGGGGAGTGGGTCCTTCGTACCGCGTGCTGCCAATTGAAAACTTGGTTGGATAAGGGGTTGGGTCCGTTGCGGGTAGCCGTCAACCTGTCCGCGAGACAGTTTCAGCAGGACAACCTCGTAGACATGGTGAAAGCCATTCTGACAGAGGTGCAGTTGCCCGCGGAGTACCTGGAACTCGAGATCACCGAGAGCGCTGCGATGTACAACGTTCAACCTGCCCTAAAGACCTTGCAGGCTCTTCGAAACTTGGGGGTAAGAATCAGTATTGACGACTTCGGTACGGGGTACTCTTCGCTGAGTTACCTCAAAAAATTTCCGATTCAGACGTTAAAAATTGACCAGTCTTTTGTGAGGGACATTCCAGGAGACTCGGATGGAGCCTCGATTGCCAAGTCGGTGATTATGTTGGCGCACGGACTGAAACTGAATGTCATCGCGGAGGGTGTTGAGTGGCCCGAGCAATTTGTATTCCTCAAAGAGCACCAGTGCAACGAGTGCCAAGGCTACTACTTTGGCCATCCCATGCCAGCGCACGAAGCGCATCGTCTGCTTGAAACCCAAGCCCTTTCACATTTCATTCTGCCTGCTGGACCCCATTGACTGTTTGCGCTCTGCAGCCTTTTGTTGGGGTGAAACAAAAACGTTATAACGTGGTTGCATGCAAGCACAAGGCAAGTGACGAGAAAAGCCGTCACTTGCCTGTATTGGTCGCTCCAGTTTCCTGTATTCCTTAGAGTGCGCTTTTGCGTATTTTTTGGGTTGATTGCTTTCGCATGTCCTTTGCCAGAAGCTATTGCGGTCCCATCCTCGGGCCAGCATGAGGCTGTGCAGCGTATTGGACGGGCGGATAAAGAGGCTGTCCGTGTGCACTGGGAATTTTGGAAGACTGGAGTTGGTGTGTTGTCGACTCCGAATCTGGCTTTGCAGCGATCCACTGTTGAAACGCATCGAGTTTATCTTCCACGTTTTTTAATTGCTGATGGATGGAGTCTAAGGCACCTAGTTTCTTGCTGGCCGAACGCAGTTCCTTCATCATCAGCTTGTATTCATTTAAGTTGACCGGACCTTGTAATACAGCGGACTTTTGCGGCTTCGCCTTTTTTACAGCCAGTGGTTTCCCCTTGGACAAGTTGTTCTGGACCTCGGCTGCAGAGCGGGTTTTCACGTTTTGCGTTTTGGAAGCACTGGTTTGGACCTTGGGCCGGATAGGGGCCGCGCTGCGTCGTGTTGTTGTATGTTGAACAAGTGGTGTCACACCATCTGGGATATTTCCAGGGTCATTTGGCGCCATTTTTAGCTGGGCTTCGTGATACGCCTGTAAAATCATTGGGATCCACTTGAGACGGTTCAGTTTGACCACGGCGGGTCACCTCTTTTCGGAGAGTCTCTACTAACATCATTGTATGGGGAACCTCTGGAATGGAGTGTGGTGTTTATCCGGCATTTCGCCTAAATTTAAAGGTTTGGCGCCCAATCGCCCGCCCCGTCTTACACCCGCTGTACAACGAAAAAGGGGCTGTCTCTGCGGCCCATCTTTCACGGCTTTTGAGACAGCCTGGATTCTGGATTCAAAGGCTGGTTGCTACGACCCACTGCGCGACAAATGCAGCCTAGTTCGCCGCATCCGGATCAGACTTCGCGGCAAACCACTGTTTTACGCAAGGTTGTCGTGCGTCGGCTGCTGCCCGGCATTCGGCTGAACCGCTGTCCTGGCACCCGTCGTCTTGGAGGGGCGGTTCACCAGGTAAATACTCAACACAATGAGGACCAATCCAATCAACAAAAAGACCGTGATGGGTTCGTGTAAAAACACAGTTCCCACGGCAACTGAGATCAGCGGCACGAAAAAGGTGTAGGAAGTGACCCGACTGACCTCGCCAGCGTGAACCATGCCAATCCAAATCACCCAGGACAAGGCGACGCCAAACACCATACCGTACAGAAGCGTAAGGATAAAGAAGCCGTTCCAGTGGATTTGGCTCCACCGCTCAACTCCAGAACCAATGATAGTCATCACGGCTCCGCCCAGAACAAACTGCGTTGCCACCAGCCAGAGCAGATTCACTTGGTCTTGCACTTTCTTCACATACACCGTTCCGATGGCCCAGCAGACCGCTGTAACGATGCCAATGACCACGCCAAGTGCAGAAGTGTGACCCGACAATCCTGCTTTACTGACGGCGGCGACCCCGAGAAAACCGAGTACGAGTCCAATGGCCTTGACGGCCGTGAGACGTTCCCCAAGCCATTTCCAGGCGATGAGTCCGACGAGAACGGGTTCCAGGTAGACGAGGACTGAAAACAATCCGGCCGGCAGATAAGACAACCCAACCGTTTGTAACCCGAAAAACAAAACAACATTTAATAGCGACGAGAGGACGTAAATTTTCCAAGTACGCCTCCACTGCAGCTGCTTGTAGGTCGGTAAAGCGATGGCAGAAAGTGCCAGACCTCCGAGCAAGGTGCGCAATCCAGCGAACAAGATGGGGGGCGTGTACTGCAGCCCGACTTTGTAAATGGGCCAGGAAAGCCCCCAGAGCAACACTAAAAACGCGATTGAAAACCAAGTGGTTTGTTTTGCTTTGGCCAAATCACAGGTGCCTCCTCGTCCCTGATGGTGTGTTTACTTGACCCGCCGCGAAATGGCGACTGAAACTACTATACATCGAATTGTCAACCGATGGGAATACTCAGTGAATTGTCCCCGGTTCTTGGTTGTTGCGTCTCAACATAGAGTGCACTGTCGAGTTACGCCAGATTGACCGGCGCGATGGTTGGGGGGAGACGCATGGGTGCGACAGTGCTTGGAGTGGCGGGAACGGTTTTAGGAGTTGCTGTGTCGGCTTTTGTATGGTTGTTTCCAGCGGCAGGCGTTGTACTCGGGGTCAGCAATTCGCACTTTTTATGGGCGCTCAGTCTGTTCGCCTTTATTTTTTCCTGGATGGGACTCGTTGGCACGCTGTACATTCGCAGACGGCGAGGTGTGGGGGTTGTCCTCATGATTGCCGCCGGAGTCGGAGGTATTGTCAGCACCTCGTATTTTTATTTGGTACCCGGGTTCCTCTTTATTTTTCCGGGTCTTTTCCTTTTGATGAAAAGCGATGGGAACAAGCGGTGAAGTATTAGACCCTTTGCAGGATGGGTTTGGGCATTGTGCAGATGGCTCAAACTATGGTCTGAGGTGATATCGAATGATGGATGCGGTGCGCGGAACCCATACCTGCTTTGTCTGTGGCCATGTATTGAGTTTTGTTGGAGACTTGTTTGGAGGACCAACCGTATCTCACGGTTCGGAACAGGAGGCTAAAATTGCGGTTTCTGCTGCAAAAAACGAGAACAGTGAGATCGAACTCTCCATTTCTCTAAAATGCCCCGACTGCAACGCCCTCAATCAATTCAAGCAGATGAATACCGTGGTGTGAGGCTTCGTTTTAACAGCCGTTACCGCCGTACAATTTGGGGGAGGCGCCCGGACCACTTGGGCGCCTTTGGCGGTTTGCGAGGACCCGTTTAAAATTGCACAGCAATTTCCTGCGATTTGCTCGTTCCTTCGCAACGCGAAATAAGATAAGATGGTATAGTCGTTAGAGGAGCTGTGATGGGTCGTGGAGAGTTGGCAGCGAAACTTGTTTCTACTGTGGATTGGGGCTTTTGTGACTGCAGCCAGCTATTCCATGGTTATCCCGTTTTTGCCCTTGTTCCTTTTGCAAATTGGCGTTCACCATCATACGGAGCTATGGAGCGGGATGCTTTTTAGTGCGTCGTTTCTCGCCGGTGCCGTCATTTCGCCCTATTGGGGCTCTCTTGCCGATAAATATGGGCGCAAACCGATGATTATTCGTTCGGGATTAGCACTTTTCTTTGTTTATACTTTGACCGCTTTTGTGTCCAATCCGTACGAGTTGTTGGGGTTACGAATCCTGCAGGGCCTGTTGTCCGGGTACATTCCAGGGGCGATTGCCTTGATTGGCACGAATACACCAGAAGACAAGGTGGGATACGCCCTTGCCTTAATTTCAACTTCCACGGCGACGGGTAACATCATTGGCCCGTTGTTGGGGGGCGGCATCGCTAAGCTCTTTGACAATCGGGTGGCCTTTGCCAGTGCCGGAATTATGGTTTTGCTGTCCACTTTGCTGGTCGTTTTCTGGGTGACAGAGGACCGCTTTGTGCCGAGCAAGGAACGCAGCTCCGTGTTTGGAGCCCTCAAAACCGCTGCGAGCAACCGGCTTTTGATGACCGTGTTGGTCTTAACCACGCTCACCGCATTTTCGATTATGACCATTGAACCCGTTTTACCGCTGTATATTTTGCAATTAGGCGGTTCTGTAAAGAATGCTTCGTTATTGGCCGGGATCGTGTTTTCCTTGAGCGGAATTTCCAGTATCGTATTTGCCCCGCGGTGGGGAAAACTGGCCGATCGCGTTGGCTTCCACAAAGTCCTCTTATACGGACTACTCGGTGGAGCTTTGGGCAATTTTGCTCAGATTCCATTTCATCAAATCTGGGGATTTTCCATCGTCCGCTTTGTTTACGGCGCGTTCTTTTGTGCGGTGTTCCCGGCGCTCAATGGTTTAGTGGTCAGGGCGACAGCCAGTGAGTTTCGCGGTAGAGCCTTTGCGTTAACCCAAACCGCGAATCAAATCGGAACCATGGTGGGTCCGATGGTTGGCGGAATCATCGGCGGTGCTTTTTCAGTACACAGCGTGTTCTGGCTCACGGGCGCCCTGTTGCTGCTCACGATGGGGCTTGCGTATTGGTCGCAAAAACGCGCCGGACAGGATATGGACCTGAGCCACGTATCCGTGTAAAGCCGTTGAGTTGCTGTTTGAGCCCCTGCACACGCGTTCTCCTGTAAACTTGTACATCCCAAAAATGTACCACTGTTCCCCTAAATCTATACTAGTTCACATGAACAAAATATAATGTCAACTTATTCACCTATCAGACAACCCGTATGTGACCAGTCTGCAATCTGGACAAGTCGATTGGACCAGTTCAGTTTTGTGCAAAAAATCACTTATTTGGCTCTCCTCGTTCAGTGAATGCAGATGCATGATAAGAATGTAATCAGCGTTCTAAAACGTACTCATTTCCGAGGAGATGGTAGTGTATGTTCACGACTTGGCTCCGTTCGAACAACTGGGCCGCAGGTATTCTCACGGTGCTTCGTATCTATCTCGGTTGGGGGTTTTTAACCGCAGGCTGGGAAAAGTTGACTGGGCCAGAGGCGTTCAGCGCGGCGGGATTCCTGACAAACGCAATCAAAAAACCGGTGCTTGTTGCTCATTCAACGACTTTACAATATCCAACGTATCACGCCTTTCTTCAAGGTTTTGCTTTACCCAATGTGGGACTGTTCAACTTTTTGGTTCCCTGGGGTGAGTTTCTGGTCGGTCTGGGTTTGATATTTGGCGTTCTGACTACTGCTGCGGTGTTTTTTGGAATGTTGATGAACCTCATGTACATGATGGCGGGTACAGTCTCCAGCAATCCCTGGGACTTTTTCATCGGCACCTTCATCATTGTGGCTGGATACAATGCAGGCCGGTATGGCGGCGACTATTGGGTGATCCCGTGGGTTCGCAAGCACATTACGAGGTGGGTATCGGCTGAAGTAGATCTGCCGAGCGTCAGCAATAACAAAGTCAAACACTGAAGTTTAGGTTGAATAAAGGACGTTCCTCTCATTAGTACAAGGCCACCGCTCGCGGTGGCCGTTTTTGTGTCTTGAGCAGGACCCATGGCCCGTATCGGCCGATCATTGAAAACATCAGCGGCTTCGCTCCGTGAGTGTTGACTTTTCTCACTTCATGCTTGGCAACTCAATCATGCGCCGCTGAGAATTCGGGCATGCTTAGAACGTTTCTTGCAAAGACAAAAATTCATGGGAGGAGCAATGGGCAGCAGATGGACAGTATGACAGTGCCGGTCAATGGACTCAATCCGAACGCTGTGACGAAAGCCCTGAAGAGGGTGAAAGGCGTCGTCGGTGTAAACATCGATTTGGTGGAGCAGGAAGCCACAGTCACCTTCGACGAGACCATAGCTTCTGCACAACGACTGCGGGACATTGTTGAGGTAACTTCTCAGGAGGCCACCGAGGGGCATTAGGCTTTTGTTTTAGAAGTATTTACCTCTCATTTTAAGGAAGGCCGGTCAATCGATGAAGGTCACTGCATTGAAACAGTGACCTTCAATTCAAGCCGGTTCTTCAAGACAAGATGTGTTCGCTTGTATCGTCCGATTTGCGGTGCAAAATAAACCGCACACTGAACAATAACACGATGGCCAAAGAACCCATGAGAAAATCTAAACCGCTTTGCATCGTAATCACCATTTTACGGGCTGTGGCAAAAATCAAAATTTCGACGACAAGCCGGGGGTCCCGTTTTATTACCATCATGGCAAACTCAAGAGCGATCACGTACAAAAGCATTCGATCGACAAAGTCCTGAAAACCATTTGCTTGCAGCAGAGTATTTCCATGGCGGATGAAAAAGGAAATTCCATTCAAAATAATGACTGCGATGACGAGCAGAGCCAACCCTAACTCCAAGGCCCTGGTGACACGGCTCACAGTTTTCATTGGGTTCACCCCTAACTGGACTCCGAAATGGATATGCCAGTAATTCCCCGGTTGTGTGTTGTCACCAGTATACGGTTTTTCTCCGGCTTGAAGTATGGTCCTCGTAAGCTATTTTTCAAATTGTACTACCACCAAAGGTGAAAGCTCTGCAGATATGTTTTAAAAGACTGGACTTCTTCCGATGCCAGCGCAGCTTCACCCACCGTGGCTAAAGCGTCTTGGCCGTAAACCGTCGGATGTACGTCCAACGGCCGAACGAAGACGGCTTGACGACCGTTAAAAGCTTGATAGGCATTTGCAACCGTAAGGTGTGAGGTGGCAGCTGTTTGAGAAATGATTTGGTTCTCTTGTCCAATGAGTTTCTCGGCCAGGTTGTGCAGTCCGGGAAGCAAAGTTGCATCGAATGGGTCGTAAAGGTTGTAGAGAACAATATAGGCTGAAGGATTCAGGGAATGGACCCGGTTGATGATGTCAGGAAGGTTCTTTGCGAATTGGGCGATGGCGGCGGCAAACTGACTCTGCTGTTGGGCCGTCAACGAAGGGTTCAGGGATGTCAGAAGTCCGTCTGTGGATGCGAGCCCAAGCAGGTCGTTACTGCCAATGTCCACCGTAACCACCTTGGCGGATTTGACGGCGGATTGAAAGGAAGAATTGTTTTGAAGAGCCGCCAATAAATCGCCGGACGTCCAACCTGGAACGGCTAAGTTTTGAACAGTATCTTGGTTTAATTTTGCCAGTAAATTTGGGAAAGCCTCTGTGGACGGCTGGAGGTTGTTTGGGCCGAGGTTGTACCCGTACGAAATCGAGTCACCAAGGGCGACCAAACTGCCGTGTTGTGCTGTGACTGGTGCACCGGTTGTGTCCGCCATGGCTACTGCTGGGGATAGAGAAGTCATTCCGACGGTCAAAGCGGCTAGAATCACTTGACGTACTTTCATTTTGAATGCCCCTTTCCAAACTATTGAATTGTTGAATTGTATACAAGATTAGCATGGAAACTGGAGGCTGATAATGAGTAATTATTACAAACTCAAGACTGACCCCCATGGGAACCCAAAAAAAGGTATCCACTCTAACCAGCGGCTTGTCCTGTATATACTTTGTCACGTCCATTCCTTTCAAGGAACTTTAAATATTCCGAATCTATGATTCGTGTAGGTCACCCGTTGCGTTGAGAAAAGGTGTGCCGTAAAAGAGAGAGTGTCCGTTCCTAGAGAGGAGTTGTTGGCTGTGGATACCAGTGAAACGTTCGCACCGGACATGCGAACCGTCGATGGAGCGCGGTGGTTGCGGTGGGTTGGGGTCGTCCTTTTACTCATTGTGGCTTATGTCCACTTGGCTTTGTTTTTCAGAGTGATTGGTTTTAATGCAGTGTTAGGCATTTTGTTTTTGATCAATGCCCTTGGAGGAGTTTTTAGTGCTGTTGGCGTGGCGTTTAACTCTCGTTGGGCTGGGTGGATTCCCGGAATGTTGGTAGCCGGTGGTGCAGCTGTCGTCAAAATGGCCATGAATACATTTCCGTCGGTGGCTTCTCTGATTATGCACGGCGGGCGGCGCGCGGGCGCAGGTCATCCACGAACAACTCGATTTCACGGGGGAAAAGGTAACGCGGCGGCAGGTCACCACGGCACTGGGGGCTTTCATTCAGCACCGCACCCTGCAGCCGGTCATGTACTTCCCTTGTTGAACAATACGCAGACTCTGGCGACCGCGTCCATTGCCATTGAACTTATTTTTGTCGCGTTTGCGATTTACAGTTTGATCGCCGGTCCAAAGAAATGGTCCGGAAGCCACGCGGTGTAGGTGACATGTTTGTCAGCGAGTCGTTGACTGCGAACTCGACTCTGCTGTCCCTTAAACGGCATCTCTGCCATAAAACGCTGGATGATGTGTTTTTTATTTTACAGAATTCATGTAATATACCGAATAAAGAAGGGTTAGAGTTTGCCGTTGAGGTGAGTCAAAGTGAATGCTCGGTCGGTTCGGTTCGTATTAGGGCCTGGGACAAAGTGGGAAGCAGACCACATGGCGAAAGCGGCAATGGTTGTCGTGAAAAAGCAACCCGGATTCGTGAAGGCCATCTTTTTGTCCGAGTATGAAACGGGTGAGTACGAGTGGATCTTCTTTTGGAAGACCAAAGAAGATGCGATGCGTGCTTATGAAGATTTGTCAGCCCCTTTCTACGACATGATTGGGGATCACGTTTTGTGGAATCAGCCCTGCAGCCAGTTGTATGAAGTTTATAACGTGACGAGTCCCAAGTCATAACGCGCTTGAAACCTGCAAATTGAAGCCGGGAAACAAAAGGACAGACGTCTTGTTCATATTTTTGAGGCGTCTAAATCCAGACCATGCACGAGCTGTCGCCGGACGGGGTGACAGTTTGTTTTTGCTTGCCCCCAAAGGACTTGTCGTGGGTATAATGAAGGTTGTCATATTGACTTTAGACAGCTCACCACTCAACAAGACAGAGGATGGTACAAATGGGGTTATTTGGGTGGATTATTTATAATGCCAACTTAGGTGGAAAGTTCTTAGACCATGCAAAGATTTTTTTGGAGAGCGCTCGAAGACACGGAATGAGTGCTGAAATTGTGCCGAACGACGGGCTGTTGTCACGGATGGACGCCGCTGGACAACCTGCCGTTATCGGGATCTCGGAACACCTCAAACAACGGCCGGATTTTGTCCTGTTTTGGGACAAGGACATCTACTTGGCCCGGCAATTGGAGAAAATAGGAATCCCGGTGTTTAACCCTTCGTCCGCGATCGAGGTTTGTGACGACAAGTGTGCAACTTACCAGGCCTTAAGCGCTCACGGCATCACCATGCCCAAGACTATTATTGCGCCTCGGATTTTCGCGTGGTCCGGCGTGCGAAACGTGGCGTATTACGACCGCGTTGCTGAAGAAATCGGATTTCCAATGGTCGTCAAAGAGGCATTTGGCTCCTTCGGTTCCCAAGTCTATTTGATTCAAAATAAAGAATCCATGATGGAGAAAGTCCAGGAGTTGGACAACATCCCGTATTTGTTTCAGGAATTTATCAAAAGTAGTTTTGGAACCGACGTGCGTTTGCAAGTGGTTGGGGACCGCGTAGTTGCCGCGATGCGCCGGGTATCTGACGACGACTTTCGCGCGAACTGCGGCAAGGGAGCGACACCGTTCCCTCACACCCCGACACGCCAACAGGCAGAGCTGGCGATTCGAGCCGCAAAAATTGTGGGAGCCGGGTTCGCCGGAGTGGACCTTCTGTTTGGTCCAGACGGAGAACCAATTCTTTGCGAAGTGAACTCAAACGCCCATATTGTTAATCTGGCGAAAGCGACAGGGATTAACGCCGCGGACGACATGCTGCTGTACATTAAGGAACAGGTTCTGGGGGCAAAACAACAGGTTTTACAAGGACAGGATTAGGTTTCAGGGGCCGAGCAGTTTGAGTGGGCAACGGAACAGATTTTGGGGGAGAATGAATGTTTTCCGGATGGCTGGTGTACAACCGAGAGGATGCTCTCCGTAACGCAAATTACATAAAATGGATGCAGGAAGAAGCGGGCCAACTGAACATGGGGCTTGATTTGGTTTTACGCGAGGACGTTTCCGTGGGGGTACGCCACGGAGACCTTGCCGTCCAATTCGAGGGGTATGACTTGGCGACTCGGCCGGACTTTGTGATCGTTCGCACGGTGGATCCCCTTTTGAACGAGCAATTTGAACGCATGGGCTGGCCCACCTTTAACAACTCTTTTGTAGCCAGAGTGTGCAACAACAAGGCGCTGACCCATCAATTTCTCGCTGGCCAAGGCATTCCGATGTTTGACACTTGGTTTTGCAACACGGCCCGCCTGTCGCCGATTCCTCTGCCGTACCCCTGTGTTGCGAAAACGGTGAATGGCAGAGGAGGAAAAGATGTTTCGTTGCTCCGGGATTTTGGAGACCTCGAAAGATTTGCGCAAAAGCATCCGCAGACGGATGCGGTTTTGCAGCGATATGGTCCCGTCCCAGGAAAAGACGTACGTGTTTTTGTCATTGGCACGCGTATCGTTGCAGCGGTCTTGCGCCATTCTGAAACCGATTTTCGCGCAAACTTTTCCTTGGGAGGACATGCAGCTTCGTATGACCTGAGTTCCGAGCAACGGGCTTTAGTTTACAAGGTCATCGAAAAATTCAACTTTGGCCTAGTGGGTATCGACTTCCTTTTTGACGAACATGGGAATTTGGTGCTGAACGAGATTGAGGACGTCGTTGGCAGTCGCACATTAAGCCAAGTCCGCCCTGAAATCAACCTCGTCCGACAATACTTGGAGTTTGTGAAGACCTCCATGACTTAAAACACATTTGGGCCGGGCTGTTGGCGCTGCGGCCGTCTTGGAGCGATTGGTCGCTGTGCAAACGGATTGGCCGGACTATATGCATTCGCGGGGGCCGGCGGCAGCGGTGTCCTGCCTTGTCGCAACGCGATCGGGGGGCCCCAAGGATTCATTGGCATGGGTACAGGCCGACCTCTTTGCGGCCCAGCGAAGCCTTGGAAGTACGGGCCCATGGTCTGACTGGGTCCGGGCATTTGGTTGCGACCCGGACCGACAAAGTTTTGACCGGGGGAAGAAGCCCTTTGTCTTGGCAGGGGACGTGGAACACCTGGCTGTCCAGTTGTCCGGTTATTTGCACTCTTGGGGTTTGATTTCCTGGCAAACAGACTAAATCCCGATCGCTTCCGGCCTTCCTTGGGTGTCTCCTGGCGACTCGGAGTCTCCTCGAGTTGAGGACCCGTGTTTGGGGCGTACAATGGCGACGGATACTCATTGGGCGGCATCACACCCCACGGAACGGATGGTTGGTTCGCGGACGCAGTGGGTTCCTTTGCTGGGTCCGATTGGTCCTTTTCGTCCTTTCCAGCGAACAGCCCCTTTAGTAATCCCATTATCACTGTCTGCTCACCCCTTTGTTTGGGATATAGAATGTTGCGATCGCGGTGTTTGCAAGGTACAAAAGCTCATGGGAAGGCGCAAATGGCTGACTGCGGACGGAGGAAAAACATGGTCCATCATCCACTTTTTTCGCAAGCTTACATTTGGGGTCAAGACATTCTGGAAAAGATGGTTGGCAGCGTTCGAAGCGTTCAAAACCAGCGCGCTTATGGAGCAACCCTGATTGTCGGAGCGGGAACCGGACTCGACATTCCACAGCTTAGTCCGAGGGTTTCCGAAATTGTGCTTTTAGAACCGGATGCTACGATGAGGGAATACCTTCGGGAACAATACCCGCACCTGGAAATTGTTTCGAGTTTGGCTGAATGCATGGAAATTGAGGATCAACGGTTTGACACAGTCGTATCGAGTTTGGTGTTGTGCACGGTAGCCCGCGTGGATGAGACGTTGAGGGAAGTTTATCGCGTGTTAAAACCGGGTGGCCAGTACCTGTTTATGGAGCACGTCCAGCATCCTGACCGGGTGTCGCAAACCCTCCAAAACCTTGCGAATCCCCTGTGGCAAAGAATTGGAGGGGGATGTCAACTCAACCGGGACATCGCTCAAAACTTGGCACGTTCGCCTCTGACGGTCGACGAATACGCCATTGTGAAACCTAATTTTTTGATCCCGATTGTGGCTGGACACGCCGTAAAAACACCCTGATTTCGTATGGGTTTGCTGACGATTCGCAAATTCCTCCAAAAGCATTTTACATTGGAATGTTTTCATCACAGAGTGATTTGTGTGAATGCCTGACGGTAAACACCCTCCCAGTCTTCCTGTCCCGTAACATATGGTGCATCATGTCGTACGGAAGGGAGGCGGTTGTATGTACGGAGCGTTTGGAGGCTACACTCGCTGGGCAGTCGTGTTCCTCATCATTTTCGTACTGTTCTTCCTGCTTGTGCCGGGAGCCTACGGTTACGGCGGGGGTGCAGGAGCTGGAGCTGGTGTCGGCGCCTATTAATGCATACAAACTCGCAACAAGTGAAGTTGGTCGACAAGGGAGAGCCCCTTGTCGACGGCTTCGTGGGTGGGTCGCGTTGGCGTCAGACCCAAGGTATTGCTCGTCGACCTCTGGGGTTTTCCGGTTCTCCCCTTTTCCGCTTCTCCCTTTACCCCTCTTCAATGAACTCCATCAGCTGAGTCTAACAACGGACTCTAACAACCGACTCCAACAGACACGGCAACGCCATGCGAAAATCGTAGTATGATATCCAGAGAGTCATGAAACAGGAGGCGGTAGGCGGTGGATTTAGGAGTCATATATCTGAATATTGCATTAGATAGTTTCAAGAACATGAAGAAAACGGCGGAACGAGCCATAGCACAGCTAGACTTTCAGCAGCTTCACTGGACGCCGGACGACGAATCGAACAGCATTGCCCGAATCGTGAAGCACCTGTCGGGGAATATGGTGTCGAGATGGACGGACTTTCTGACGTCGGATGGCGAAAAGCCGACCCGGGATAGGGATGCAGAGTTTGAAGGCGGGTACGCATCGCAGCAAGAGTTTACAACCGCCTGGAATACAGGATGGGAGAGGTTGTTCGATGCATTGGGTTCCTTGAACCCGGACGACTTGCTAAAGACGGTTTACATTCGTGCGGAACCGCACTCCGTAATCCAGGCCATTGAGAGGCAGGTGACTCACGTCTCGTATCACGTAGGGCAAATTGTTTATTTAGCCAAGCAAATCCGGAGTTCGCAGTGGGAGACCCTGAGTATTGCTCGAGGCCAATCGAAAGAGTTTCTAGGGGAAATGGTGAAACGCTTTAACCAAGACCATACAGCGAAGGAAAATTGACGTCAGACAGATTGTCCATTCGAGCCCATTGAGCCAACTTTTGCGCCAGATTGGACGGTTAACGCAAAA
The DNA here is from genome assembly GCF_021739485.1 of Alicyclobacillus tolerans. GTDB lineage: Bacteria > Bacillota > Bacilli > Alicyclobacillales > Alicyclobacillaceae > Alicyclobacillus_K > Alicyclobacillus_K tolerans_A. The sequence goes on along the minus strand of NZ_JAJFNK010000011.1, from coordinate 35,521 downwards.
CACGAGCCTTGTCCGGGATTTGAAACCGTGCATACCCTACACTGTTCCACGAACTTCAACAAGAAAGGGTTGGTATGCATGGCGTCTTACACGGAACTCGCAAGTGTTTCTGGCAGCATCCAAAACGATGCTTTCTACTTCACACTCAACGTAAATGGGACAGACGTCCCGGGCATGATCATGGATACTGGCGCTTTCGAACTCACGTTCAATGGGAATGTTGCAAATCAATTAGGTCTGCCGAACCTGGGAGCGATTCAAATCGGAGGTGTCGGGGGTTCGGCGAGTGCCTATCAGTCTGTGTGTAATTTAAACATCGGTGGACAGACCTACTCCAATGTTCCCTGCATCGTTGACCCGAGTTTCTCTGGTGCCGGCTTATTTGGACTTCGGTTCTTTGTGGACAATCAATTGGCGCTGGCGCTCGACACGGTGAATCAGGTTTTGTTGATTTTGTCACCGTCAGCATCGTATTGAATTTGAATTTACGAGGCAAACGGGGGTCCCTTGGTGGACCCCTGTTACTCGATTTCCACGCATCTCCTGTAGTCACGTTCATCGTGGCATGGGAAAATTGGACAAGGTGAGATGATATGCTCTTTGAATCCTTAAAACCCATGTTGCTGACCAGCCGGTCAGAGGCGTTTGACGATGACAGTTACATATTTGAACCAAAATGGGACGGCTGGAGAGTCCTGATCCACAAAAAAGGAAGCCGTATCGAAGCGTATACACGTACGGGAATGCGAATCACGGAACGCTTTCCCGAAATCCAATCCACGGCTGCTTCTATTTCTGGGCATTCGGTCATTTTAGACTGCGAAGGCATCTGTTTACGCGACGGTCGTTCCGTGTTTGACGATTTTCAAGACCGCGGCAGACTCACAGACCCACGTAAAATTGCCGCCGCTGCAGCGAATCATCCGGCGACATTCATTGCTTTTGACGTGTTGTACGCCAATCGCGTTCGTACACATGAACCTTTAGCCGATCGCAAACGCCGTTTGCTGGAACTCGTCCAATCCTCTTCGGTCATCGCTCCGACCATGTATGTCGAAGGCGCAGGCGTTCATCTGAAGAAACTGACTGAACAACGGAACTGGGAAGGCATTGTGGCCAAGCGAAAGGCGTCGACCTATCAATTCAACACGCGAAGTTACGACTGGATCAAGATTAAGAACTGGAACCACATTGACACAGTCATTTTGGGCTATCGGACCGACCCGCACTTTGCGTTAATTGTCGGCCTTCATTTTCGGACGGTGGAAAACAAGCCGGTCGCGGTAGTCGAGCATGGATATACACCGGATGAGAAAAGCGCATTTTTGGCCGTAGTCAAACAACTGCATACCATTAAAGACAGGGAGGCACAATGGATTGAACCGCGTCTGTGCTGCCGGATTCGCTATCTTGAAAGAACAGAACGTCACCAGTTACGTATGGCGACGTTCGAGGAGTTTTTGTTTGACAAGCGTCCTGAAGACTGTAGATGGGTGGGTTAACTTCATCTACAATTGGGTCTGTTCTTCACGACGACCTGGGAACGAGAGAAATCAGAAGAAAAACGCTGATTTTTAGAGATTGATAGATATGATGAACGCTTTCTCAACTCATGAAATTCGTTTTCACGACGAGATCTAGACTTTGCCAAACCGTGGGCATAGGACGAAAATGGACCTGTAAGCGAAAGCGAGGTGAATCAAAATGGCAAAGGCGGTCCGCAGTTTCTGGCAAGAAGTTAAGTTCCTTTACACTCCCACAAAGAAGTCCCATCCCAATCGGACCTGGTTCGTTCAATGAGCCAGGTTTCTTTTCTTTGCTTTCACACCCCCTACACTTACATTTCCGGCACTGGGGCAAGGACCCCGGTTTCATGAGCGGCACGTGGACGGTGCAATAGATGGTTCCAATCAATGAATCACCGAACAGCATTCGTTGCGTTTGGACACTCTAATACAGCTGTTGTTCTCGGGCTTGAAAGTAGGGCAAGGGGTGCTCCTAAACGAACACCCCCAATTTCCCCTATCTGTCTGCCAGGCTCCCGTCTTAAACCTCTCCAGAAGCCTCCTGAATGCTGAGGCCGCGTCCGGTTTCACGACCCCAAATGAGCCAAGCGGCCGCGGCTAACGTACCGACAAACCATACTCCGGCATTGAAAAGGACGTAGTGTGTGGTCGACATATTCGCCGTGATGTAGATGGTCGGAATGTAGAGACCAATGGAGGTAAAGCGGGCGACGGCCGTCAATGTGCCGCGATGCAACGTCGGCCAGACTTCCGCTTTGACCGTATCCTCGGTCAGGTAGCACAGCGAGTTGACGCCTGCGAGGACAATCAACAGGACCCAGAAAAGTGTCATGTTATGCTGCCACTGTTTCGTGGTCAGTCCCACGATGACGGTCATCACGAACGTTCCGAAGAAACTCCAGAACAAAAATTTCTTTCGCGACACCCTGTCAGCGATTAACCCGAAGAATCCGATTACGAAACCGGCTCCTTCAAAAACGGCCAGGATGATGGGCTGCATGTGCGGAAAGAACGCATAGGCTAAGGCGTACGCCATAAGGCCAAAGCCGATGGTGTTTGCGGCAGCGACCACGATCATGACGACCATCGTGAAGGTGACGTACCCCGCGCCTGGCCTCGGCCCGGTCGGCGCAACTTGCTTGGGCGATTCCTTGGCCTCTGAGATAGCGGCTAAAGCCTCGACATTGGAACCGAAGTACGATGTGATGACCTTTTCCATTTCCGAATAGCGACCTTTTTTCTGAAGCCACAGGAACGACTCCGGCATGCTGACGCGTGTCGCAAACAGAATCGCGACGACAATCAGCACCGCAATAGCCACCACGTTTCGCTGTGTTTCCATCACAGCTTTGCTGTTCAGGTCTGCCGTGACAAGCGCCAGGATGGCCAGCACCATGCCACCGAAGTTGATCCCGTTGATGATCATCATCGTCGCCTTACCGCGGTGCTTTCTCGGCATCAGTTCGTGGCTGGCCACCATGATGGAGTTCATCTCGCCTCCGCCTGCCATCAACATCAAGGCAAGAGAAATGAGGAGTACGACGTAGCTGAAACTAAAAAACAAAACGATACCCCCGATCGCGTAAAAAATCAGCGTCGTGTACAACGTCACTTTGCGACCATATCGATCGGAGAAAGGGCCAGCAAGCATGATGCCGATGATGAGCCAGATGGGAGCCCAGGCGAGCAGCAGTTCGCCCAGCGATTTCGGCATCGCAACCCAGTAGATGGCAATCGAACTGAGCGAAAAGACGTAGGATTCTAGAGCGAGTCCCAGTACAAACGAGATGAACATCCAGGTCGTCTTCTGGGTCCAGCGAGCCTCCCCAAGTTGTTCCATGTTTAGTTTTTCCACAAATGCAGTCCTCCTCGTAGTTGCTCGTCTCTACAACGTTAGTTTCTGAATCCCACCTCTTTCTAAACATGTATCACAGAACCACCTAGGCTGTGAACGCATGTCATGCTCCTAGGCCCTTTGAGGAACGCTCCTTCTCAGGTGTTGTCAGGTGTTTATTGCGATTGCCCGAACCACCTGAGGTATCTCCGCTCCTTCAAACCTGGGAATATCCGGTGTGAATGCTATAATTGCACTGTGATATTACTGCGTAATGTTAGTTAATCACAAGTCTGTTCCAATGGAAAATTTTCTACAGTTTATGCAGTACAGGTGAAGTTGTTTATCAAGGTTCTCATTCGATTGCATCATGAATTGGGTATGACCTAATGCTATGAACGTGACCGCAAGCGGTATCATGTACGAAATAAAAGGTCTGATTCTTCTTAAATTTATAATTGACAAACTATTCTGTCCTACGTCATATTGTATACAGTAATACAATAAGTCAATACAACAGTAAAGCAACTTTAGGACAAATGCCTGCGAAATGTGTTTGTGATCAGGCATTACTTACGACTTAAGAAGGAGAACCTATTTCATGGAAGCTATGAACATGGCGGAGAGTGTTGACGGACTGAAGACAGTAGCTCAGTTGATTGCTGAGAAAATTGAGGAAGGCATACTGAACGGCAATTTTCCGCTTGGCATGCGCCTCGTGCAAACCCAGTTATCCGAAATGTTTGGAGTGTCAAGATTGCCTGTGCGGGACGCGCTCCATATTCTTGAGCAAAAAGGGCTCGTGGTTCAGATACCACGTAAAGGGGTTGTAATCCGCCCTGTCAACTTGAAAGAAATTGAGAATTTATTTGAATTACGTGAAGTCATCGAATCGCATGCGGCTAGTGTTTCGATACCGCACCTGACACCAGGTGATATCCAGGAATTAGAAATGCTAATCAACCAACAGGCTACTTGCCAAGATCAGGTACTCCATACCATAGATATCGACGAACAATTTCATGACAAGCTGCTATGTCATTGTGAAAACGAGGACTTGACGGAAATACTGCACAGTATTTGGAGGAGAATTCGGGTCTACCGTGCCTATGTGCACAAAGTGGAGCGTTGGAATGATGAATCCATCTTGTCGCACAAAAACATCTTACAGGCCATCCAAAACGGTGACAGCAATGGTGCTGTCCAGTATTTCAAGGCCAGTGTTGAACAGACGAAAAATAGATTTGTTGAACTGATTTCCGCCTTGAAACCATAAACCAAGCTAGAGGGAGCGCACAAGATGACGATTATAGACACACACATGCACCTTGGTATGTCAAAGTTCAGTGGCCATCGCACAACGGTCGAAACCTTGAACCAGTATATGGAGCGGTACGGAATCACACACGGAATGGTGATGCCGCAGCCAACGCTAGATAACATTGCGTTGATTCACGACGAAATTTACCAATTGACTCAGCATCATTCGGGACGCTTTTATGGCATGGCTAGCATCGACCCTTGGTTATCGGAACAAGAATACGAGCAAGAGTTTCGTCGATGTATTGAAACGTATCAGTTTGTAGCTGTCAAATTGCATCCACACGGTCACAACATTTCACCCTTGGCGTCTCAGTGTCACAAGGTTTATGAACTCGCTGATCAGTTCCATGTCCCGGTTATTATCCACACGGGCCTAGGCTCTCTGAATGCGCTTCCATCTTTGGTCATTGAACCTGCTCGGACCTTTCCGAATGTCACGTTTGTACTGGGCCATGCAGGTTTTGCAGTTTTTACCTCGGAAGCGATTGTCGCGGCAAAAACTTGTGAGAACATTGTACTCGAACCTTCCTGGTGTCCAACATTTTCGGTCCAATCGATGGTCAATGAAGTTGGAATCGACCGGATCATCTATGGGTCAGATCACGTGGAGAATATTCCGGTAGAACTCGCAAAGTATCATTCCGTATTGACGGATAAGCAATTGGAGGCTGTATTCTCGGCCAACCCCCAGCGGATTTTCCATCTCGACCTTAGATGAAGGGATTGATGTGACATGACGACGTTAAAAATCAGTGTCTTGCCTGGTGACGGAATCGGTCCGGAAGTCACTGCCGAAGCTCTCAAGGTGTTACATACCGTGACTCAGTTATACAAAGGCATAGAGTTTGAACTGGAGACTTTTGATGTCGGAGCGGAGCGTTTTTTAAAAACTGGATCCGCCATGACGGAAGAGGCGTTCACGCACTGCAAGGAAGCGGACGCGATCTTTATGGGAGCCATTGGTTTGCCTGAAGCGCGGCACCCGGATGGGCGAGAGGTAAATGGAGATGTGATCTTCCGCTTGCGGTTTGACTTGGATTTGTACGCTGGTGTACGGCCTGTCCGGTTCTATCCTGGTGTACCTACAGTTATGACTAATACGTCGAAAGTCGACTATGTGGTAGTACGTGAAAATGTAGAGGGACTATACGCGTCTCGAAACGGTGGTTGTCGGGTCCGAGATGACCTAACAACCGATACGATTGTGATCACGCGCAGCGGCACTGAAAAAGTTGTAAAATATGCGTTTAAACTTGCGGCACAACGGGCTTCAAGGCGTCTCGGGCTTTCGCCGACCGTGACCTGCGTGGACAAGTCGAATGTCCTGAAATCGTATGCTTTTTTCCGAGAAGTGTTTGACGGTGTCGCGAAAGACTATCCAGATATTCATACTGAGCGAGAATATGTAGATGCGATGGCGGCGTATCAAGTCCTGAACCCCGAACGGTTGGACGTTTTAGTCATGGAGAATATGTTTGGGGACATTCTTTCGGACCTGGCGGGAGCTACAGTGGGTGGATTAGGAATGGCGGCTTCTGGAGATATAGGAGATGACCACGCGATGTTCCAACCTGCCCACGGTACGGCCCCAACGATTGCAGGGAAAAATGTTGCCAACCCAACGGCTACTATCTTGTCAGCTGCGATGATGCTGGATTGGTTGGGTGATAAACATCAGCTTCCTCAACTTATAGATGGGGCTCGGATGATTGAACGTGCGGTTTCAGATGCCTTGCAAGATGGCAGTGCTCGCACGGTGGATCTCGGAGGTCATCGATCAACTTCAGAATCGGGATCGGCAGTCGTCAATAGGATGCTTCAAATTGGAGGCGACCACGGTGTCAGATCATAAGCGAACAGGCATTACGATCGGGGCCGGTCATTTTGCAGCTATTCAATTGGACGCGTGGCAACGTGTACACGGAGCTAAGATTGTGGGAATTATCAGTCGTACAGCGGAACATGCCAACAACCTAGCGGAAAAGTTCGGCATCGGATATTCGGGAACCAACATCGAGCAAGCGATTGAGCAACTCCACCCAGATTTCATTGACATCTGTACGCCGCCCTCATCACACCTTCACTACGTGCAGATTGCTGTAAACTCCGGGCTCCCCATCCTGTGTCAAAAGCCGATTGCACCTACTCAGGAGGAAAGCCGACAAGTGGTGCAATTGTGCGCTCGTCGAAAGATCCCGCTCATGATCAACGAAAACTGGCGGTGGCAGCCTTGGTATCAGGAGACGAAACACCTCCTCGATGATGGCGTACTTGGTGAAATTCTGCATGTGGATGCAACCATGAGACCCGGGGATGGTTGGGGCGATCAACCTTATCCGGACCAGCCCTACTTTAAAGATATGAAACGTTTTTTACTGTTTGAAACGGGCGTTCATTACTTTGAGACACTACAGTTTTTATTTGGTCCAATCCAAAGGGTATATTGTCGCAGCAGAACGATCAATCAGGTCATTCAAGGTGAAGACTATGTTGTGGTACTTCTGGAGTTTGCGTCGGGTCTAGTAGGGATTTACGACGCGAACCGTGTGGCATACACCGAAAAGGTTCGGTCTGAGTCTTACGGTTGGATCCGGATTGAGGGAACCAAAGCCAACCTGAGGATCGATTTTGACGGCAGAGTATTTGTACAGACGCGGAACGGAAAGGAGGTGGAGCACGAGTTTGTAAAAGGTTCAGGTTGGAAAGGCGGTGCCGCAGTGAGCACACAACAACACTTTGTAGATTGTTTAACGAACAATAAACCGTTTGTTACGAATGGTCCGACCTACCTCCAAACCCAGGAAGTTGTATTCGCTTGTTACCTTTCAGCACAGGAGGGGATCCCTATCGAAGTACCTAAGCCGGTCAGCTTTACAGAATGAGCGGTGTGGACGAAGGCGGGAGTGGCGATGTGTATCAGGATTCGACGCTTCGTCGAGTTGTGTTCTGAATATTCATTATATTGAGTTTTATTGGAGGTGTGCTCGGTGAAACCAAAAATGCACGTCGGGTGGATCGTGTTTGTCATTTTTCTAGGAACCATGATGAACTACATGGACCGTGTCAACATTTCTCTAACGGGTCCAGCCATCCTGAAAGAGTTTGGATGGACTACAGCCACTCTCGGAGTCCTCTTATCCAGCTTTTTCTGGGGATATTTCCTACTGCAAATTCCTGGAGGGTGGTTAGCTGACAAATTTGGTGGACGGCGCGTCATGATTGTATCCGGATTTTGGTGGGCTGTGTTCACTGCATTGACTGCAATTCCGAGATCACAGGGTCTACTTATGGGGATTCGGGCTGGGTTAGGTGCTGGTGAAGCAGTCAACTTCCCGGCGGGTACATCCATCTTTGCACGATGGTTGCCGCCAAAGGTTGTTGCCAGAGTCCAAGGGCTTAATCTTTCAGCTACAGCGTTGGGGCCATTGTTTGCGACACCCTTGGCTGTTTTCTTGATTACGACGTGGGGCTGGCGGAGTGTATTTTACGTGTTTGCAGTCTTCAGTGCAATTTGGGCATTTGCGTGGTGGGGTGTTACTAAACGTGCCGGGTTAAAGGACATTCCGGACAAACAACTCCCTGTGGCGGAAGACCAAGCTCAGCTAGCACCACCGAAAGACTTCTTGGAAAAACCGCTGTCTTCTCTGGAAGTGTGGGGTTCTTCAATCGCGTGGTTTTCAAACAGCTATGTATTCTACTTCCTGATTACGTTCTTACCCACGTACTTTGTTAAGGCCCAACACGTCTCAGTCCAAAGTCTTGACATTCTAGGTACTGTACCCTGGTTGGTGTTATTCATCATGATGAACGTTGCCGGATGGATTGCCGACTATGTGGGCAGGGTTTCTTCACACTCCATTTTCTGGAGACGGATGATGTATGCTGGAGCATTCGTCTGGGCGGGAGTCTTTATGTTCCTTGCCAAAGGCGCCACCAGTGGGACGTCCGCCGTTATTTTGATCTCGCTCGCGGTCGCAGGGCTAGCGTTCACGTGGCCGGTCGCCTGGGCTCTTCCGGTAATTTACTCACACAGCAAAGCTGGTATTCTAAGCGGATTCATGAATGCCTGGGGACAAGTAGCTGGGATTTTGGCACCTATTATTACCGGGGTTGTTGCATCCACAGGGAACTGGAGCCTTGCGTTTATCTGGGTAGCTGTGTTTTCACTGCTTGGAGCTGTGGTGGTGGCAGGTACGACGCGACGGTCAACGGATAAGACCTATGCCGTGCATCTAGGAAAAAACTCGGCAGCCAACATGTAAGGCGCGGAATAAGCAAAGTTTCTGAGCGAATCGGCACAGGATTTCGCTTCTCAATGAACTTCTGTGCCGATTCATTGAGGTTTTTAACCAGGAAGCCGTAGAGGCTTAGGCAACCACCATCAAGAAACGACTTGACTACATAAATGAATTGCGGAACAAAGTATTTAAATTATTAGTTATACAGAATTCGGCTTAAGTAATAATGTGTCAATTATAAATCATCAGAAAATTTTTATTGAAATAATAAATCCAATAATATACAATAACATCAGACCACATGATGACATGATGTTGAAGTTGAGTTTTTGCGGTTAACTTTTCACCGCACTAAGGGTTTTCGACATCCCTAAAACAAGGGAGGGAATAAATGAACCAGATATAGAAATGGGTATATTCGGGTTAAACAGGTATTGGTCCTAACATTTATCTGAAAAAGCGGCAGTAGCCAAAGACGATAATGTGATTAAAAGTACCATCACGTCAGGAGTGAAAACATGGAACAACATTATGTCTTTAATGAAAAATTAAGGGTTGATTACAATATTATGCACAAGTGGGTCGTTGATATTTTCCAGGCTAGCGGTATGGACTCTAGTGATGCAATCATTTGCGCGGATAACTTGGTTTCCACTGACGCTCGCGGTGTATACTCTCATGGAGTTATGAGGGTTCCAGTATATGTAAAAAGACTGTTGCTTAAAGTAACCCATCCCACCGCGCAACCCGAAGTTATACGAGACAGCGGGGCTACGGCATTGATAACTGGGAACAACGCGATGGGGCAGGTCGTGGGTGTTCATGCGATGAATGTAGCCATAGAAAAAGCTAAACAATATGGGGTTGGGTATGTCTCCGTTCGTGGCAGCAATCACTATGGTGCATCTGCACACTTTGCCATGATGCCCCTTTCGGAAGACATGATAGGAATAAGTGGCACGATTGGTGGAACGAACATCATGGCACCATGGGGTGGCAGTTCAAGAATGCTTGGCAATAACCCTTTCGGTGTCGCGATTCCTGCATTAAATAGATATCCTATTGTGCTGGATATGGCTCAGAGTGTCGTGGCTCGTGGAAAGATCGTGATGGCTCGAAAAACCAAACAACCAATCCCTAAAACATGGGCATTTGCACCAGACGGTTCACCAACTACTGATGCTGAAGAGGCTTACAATGGAACGGTTAGACCGATTGGTGACTATAAGGGATACGGACTAACATATGTAAACGCTATAATATCTGCCCTTTTGCCCGGGGCCGCCTTTGGACCGACCGTAACAGACCTTTATGAGGAATTTTCCACAGCACAGGATGTGGGCCATTTTATGCAGGTTATAAAAGTTTCTTCCTTTATGGATCCAGCCCAATTCAAGAAAAGCGTTGACGACTCCATTGATTATTTGAAAAATTCCCCGAGGAAAGAAGGAGTTGATGAGATTCTGGTTCCGGGCGAATTAGAGGCTCGTTCCGAAAAACAGCAACGGGAACAGGGAGTGGTTTATCCCATCGAAGTCATCCGTGAACTCATAGATGTTAGTAACAACCTCGGAGTCACTATTCCAGTCAACGTATAAGGAATTCTCTCAAGCAATAATTTATTTGATAACTTGGGTTGATGTGCGTGCGGGGAGGTTGAGTGATGGACTTCAGGAGGAAAACTAGGGTGGGAAAGACTTCTTTAGAGGTGACGCAGTTGGGGCTTGGGACGGCAGCGCTGGGATTTATGTACCAGACTGTTGGTGGTGAGCAAGCTATCCGTACTGTTGAAGAGGCATATCGGAGGGGAATCAGATTTTTCGATACATCCCCATTATACGGAAGTGGATTGGCAGAATTACGACTTGGTACGATTTTACCTCAACTTGCACGGGAATCTTTTATTGTCGCTACAAAAGCGGGTTACGATGTGTCCGACATCCCCTCAACGATTGACGATACAATCAACGTCGAGGAACGAGTAAAACGGGTGAAAATAAGGGTTCGAGATTATAGCTATGATGGTATTATGCGCTCTTTCGAAAGTAGTCTAATGCGGCTTGGCATCAACCATGTGAATATTGTACATATTCATGATGCAGATGACCATTTTCCTGAGGCCATGGATGGAGCCTATAGAGCGTTAAGTGACCTTCGCTCGCAGCGGATTGTCGATGCAATCGGTGCAGGCATGAATCAATCTGAAATGCTAACTAAATTTGCAATTGAAGGGGATTTTGACTGCTTTCTGATGGCTGGGCGATATACCTTGTTGGACCAGTCAGCCCTGGCAGATTTATTACCTGTTGCAGAGCAGAAAGGGATATCCATTTTTATTGGTGGCCCCTTTAACAGCGGGATATTGGCAGATCCATATGGAGTAGTGCCTAAGTTTAACTACCAAAATGCTGACCGTAGTTGGATTGAAAAAGCAAAGAAACTAGATGCGGTTTGCAGAGAATTTGGTGTTCCTTTGAAGGCAGCTGCTCTGCAATTTCCCTTGGCTCATTCTGCTGTGGCATCTGTTTTGACTGGCCCTCGGTCACCTGAAGAGCTCTCGGAAAATATAGAAATGATGAATTATGATATACCGACTGAACTTTGGAACGTCTTAAAGGAACAAAACTTGATATCGGAAATGGCTCCAACACCGAAATAAATCCGAGGCGTTTTCAAAGTATTAGAGTATAAAACATATATAATTTTGAATATTTCATATATTATATATCATCAGACCATATGATAATCGGATAATTAAATAATAATTATGGAGGGGTAAAAATGAGACTGGTTCAAACCAAGAGAATCGCTGCTTTGACAGTTCCACTTGCATTGCTCACTGCTGTAATTAGTGGATGTGGATCCAGTACAACTGCGGCAACGTCGAAAAACACCACTGGTGGAGGCAACAATACTGCTTCTACGAAACAAATCGTCATAAAATTATCCAATACAATTCCAACGGGCCAACCCATTACCGAAGCTTCGTACAAATTTGCTCAATTGGTCCAGAAGGCGTCGAACGGTCAAATTAAAGTGGAAATTTTTCCGAATAATCAACTGGGCGGAGAAAATGCGGTTGAACAGCAAGTTAAGCAAGGTACCATTCAAATGTCCATTGACTCTGCGAGCACAGTGGGTAATATAGTCCCGGATATTGGGGTCATGGATGCGCCGTACGTGTGGACTAATTTTTCCGAGCTGGAAAAAGTGACAAACGGTCCTCTTTTTGTACCGATCCGAAAAGATTTGGAGCAAAATGGAATTAAATTGCTGAGCACAACATGGTACTTTGGAACGCGAGAACTGACCTCTGACAAACCAATTAAAACTCCTGCAGACGCTAAGGGACTAAAGATACGGACACCACCTGCACCAACCAATCTATTGGCGGGTAGAGTTTTGGGAGGTAATCCAGTTCCTCTCAATCCTCAAGAACTTTATATGGCATTGAAACAACATACGGTAGATGCTCAGGAGAATCCGTTGAGCTTTATCTATGCCGATAAGTTATACGAGGTACAGAAATATGTATCTCTAACCAATCATATCTTACAGTCTCAAGTCGTCTTGATTAACTATAAGTTTTGGAAGAGTCTGAGTAGTAGTCAGCAAAATATTATTCAAAATGCCGTTAATCAGGCCGGGAAATATGAGGTACAGCTGGCACAACAGAATGATCAAAAAATGCTTACAACGTTTGAGCATCTTAAAGGAATAACGATTATTCACCCGGATGTAGCTGCATTTAGACAACGTGCCGCTAAACTAGTAAAAACATCTGGACTTCCGTGGGTGAGTCTGTATGAAACCATTCAAAAACAGGAAGGAGCATCAAATTAAGTAGTACTTTCTAGGATAACCAAGAAAAGGGGACTGGTTGCACCATAAGTGAATTTCTTCGATGTCCCCAAGCTGCCTCTGACAGACAGACGAGACGAAGCTCAACCCTATGCGTTTTCAAATTTGTTGAAGGGCAGGATACGACCATGGTTTTAGAGGAAGAAAAGGGTCTGTCCATCCACGGACAATCTGCACTGCAAAGAAAAGTGAGCTCAGTGATAACTACGATGAGTAGTTGGTTTGATTCATTTCTTCTCAATGCAAGTATCGTTCTTCTGTGTTCCATGGTCATTGTTCTTGCTCTTGGTGTCTTCTACAGATATGTTCTGAACTCTCCACTATCATGGACCAATGAACTCGGTACTTATATGTTTGTGTGGCTTGTTTTTTTAGGTACGACAGCTACGATTCGTAGAAATGAGATGCCTTCTGTCTCTTTTGTGATTCAACGACTTCCAAGAAGTATTAAGAAGGGCGTCAATAGTCTGAGCCAATGGATTGGATTGATTATGGGAATTCTTCTCGTTGGGCAAGGGATACTCGCTTGCTTAGACATGTGGGCCCAACGTTCACCAGCGCTTCAGATCCCGATGGGTATTCCACTATTGATAATGCCACTTGCAGGACTAGGAATTGCAATACACTATGTACACTTTTTAATAAACAATTTTCAATCTGGAGTTTTGAGGAATACATCGACATATCTGTCACTGTTAATAGCGGTATTGCTGTCAGCAACTATCAAATATTTGCCTCAAGCGACTGTGAATGTGGAACTGTTGGTAATTCTAATCGTTGGGTTTCTCATTGGACTACCAATTGCAGTTGTACTTATGACGACAGCAGCAGCAGTGATGCAAATCACTGGGACGTCCCTAGTTATTCTTCCGGAAAGGTTATTTAGTGGCACAGAAAACATCGTGTTGATTGCCATACCTTTGTTTATGCTAACAGGTGCTCTTATGCAAAATGCAGGTATTGCCAGGAGATTAGTGGATTTCTCCTCTGCTTTGGTTGGGAGATTCAGAGGAGGGCTTGCATACGTGGACATAGTGACCAGTGCGTTCTTTGCAGATTTGTCAGGCTCTCCTGTCGCAGATACAGCGGCTGTAGGTTCGATAATGATACCTGAAATGGTGAAAAAGGGATATAACAATCGTTTCGCGGCTGCATTACAGGCCGCTGCAGGTTCTATGGGAATGCTCATTCCTCCAAGTATTGCAACGATAATTTATGCTTGGGTTGCTAACGTGTCAGTTGCGAACATGTTTTTAGCGAGTTTACTTCCAGCAGTTTTGATGATGGCAACCTTTGGTATTGTTGCAGCTGTATATACCACAAAACACAACTATCCTAGAGAGCGCAAATATTCTCTACCGGAGGCCTTTCAGTCCTTTTACCGTGCATTTGGAGGGTTACTAACCCCCATAATCATATTTGGCGGTATTTTGACTGGAATTGTAACTCCGACAGAGGCAGGTGTCGTCGCTGTTCTATATACGGTTTTGGTATCTTTTATTGGGTATAGATCCCTAACGATCACGTCGTTATATTCCAGTCTAAGAGAAGCCATTCTTAATACCTCAAGGGTAATGTTTATCTTAGCAAACGCAATGTTGATAAGTTGGGTATTAACAATTCAGCAAATACCACAACAATTGGCGGCGTTAATGCTGGACGTTTCCCACAATCGTCTCGTCTTGATCATCCTGTTAATGATAATTCTTGTGTTAATTCACGAGGTGCTTGAGACTTCATCCACTCTAATTTTAATTGTCCCGTTGATTATTCCGGTATTTCAACAACTTGGTGTAAATCCCATTTATTTAGGGATATTATTTCTGATTAACTCATCACTTGGGATTATATCCCCACCTGTTGGATTCCTACTGTACATTGCAGGGACAATTTCACGTTCGACCTTGGAAGAGGTCACGATGCAAATTTGGCCTTTTTGGCTTGCCATTATTATAGACCTGGCCCTGTTGATAATTTTTCCGGGTATTGTATCAATATTACCCCATTTGTTAGGAGTTAGTTAGTACAAAACTAATTTTTAGGAGGGCATTTTAAATGCGAAACTACCAAAGTTCAACTCGTAGACTAGGCGAAACTGATTTGTTTCGGGCCATGCAGATGATTCGTCAAGGGAAGATTTACGATCTAGAGGTGACTAGATTTCCCTTTATGCCAGGTGCCACCGGACACCCACCGTTTCAAGTGCTCACTTATCGTACACCCAATGGCGAACGCGTGGATGGCACGCCGGACTGGATAGAAGGTCCCAATGTTGAAAATGTGGGGTTCATTTCAGAGCTAGTCATGGGCAGTCTTCATTCTGGGACGCACATAGATGCATTAGCACACTTTACCACAGGTGTGGACAGTGAGTGGTTTGGCAATACCCGGGTGACAGAATATCTTTCGGACTTTGGGCCTCAAAAACATGATGCAACGGACATCGGTCCTATTATTACCAAAGGAATTTTAATTGATGTACCAGCTGCAGGGAACATGTCGACCTTGCCAGAGGGATTTGGTATCACATTGGAACACTGTAAGCGTGCGCTTGACCAACAGGGGACTAGTATAGAAAAGAACGACGTCGTTTTATTCCGTACTGGATACATGACATCATGGCCGAAGCCGAATGCGTCACTTGGGGCAGGCATAACAAAGGAAGTTGCACAATGGCTCGTAGAGGAGAAGGGAGTCGTAGCTATAGGAGCAGACAACCCGGGATTAGAACAAAATCCTAGTGCCGATCCACACAGACCTAGAGTAGTACATCCTTATTTATTGAGGGAAGTAGGAGTTCATATTCTAGAGTTGTTGTATTTGGAGGAACTTTCGCGGGATAAAGTATACGAATTTTCACTCTTCGTTTCACCAATAAAGATTCGTGGGGGGACCGGTTCTTTAATTAGGCCATTGGCAATAATTTGAAGGGGGATAAAAGGATGAACTCAATTAAATCATTAGCCAACATCCACCACATCCATCTCTATGTACAGGACTTAGCTGCTTATAAGGAGGTGTTTGAGCAGCTATTCCATGCTCAACTGGTAGAACGTATTTTTGTTGGTCCGAAGGAAATTCTAAAATTCGACTTAAACGGCTCGAGCATATTCTTATCACCTACCAGAACAGATCAGGATGAAATCAATCACATTGGTATCGCGTCAAATAACGTGAGAGAACATGTACGTAAACTGCAAGACTTTGGCTGGGAGATTTTAGAGGAACGAAAGACGGACAGTGAAAGTACGGTATTTTTGAAGTCTGCAGGCGGGATAGTATTTGAATTAATGCAGGTATTTGATTAGTTTTATGGACTTTTTGCATAAACACCTTCATTTTCTATCTCTTTTTTATGTAGAATTGTCCTAATATTGATTAGAACACTGAAAGGATGCAGTTATAAAACACCGAAGGTTGCAGTTGCTCGGTAGAAGAAGTATCCGTAAAATCGGTGGCCTGACAAACCCTTGTGAACACTCGTACATCTTGTTAATCTGAGCGTTTATCAGGGGTTGGTTCGATGCGCCTTAAAATTTTAGTGGTCACGGATTTTTAGGATAGGAATCTCACATAGAGGTGATAGTTTGCTGAAGCCCGAGACGCAGCTTACACGCATAAACCGCCACAAAAAACTGGTGGACGAAGTGGTCACTTCGTTGTCCACTTATATCTTGGAAGGACTTATTGACGGAACACTCCACGGTGGGGATAAAATGCCCAATGAACGCGAATTAAGTGAAATTTTAGGTATAGGGCGATCGACACTTAGAGAAGCTGTTCAGGTATTGAGCATTCTTAATTTGCTGGATGTCCGCCCTGGTCAAGGAACATTTATTGCTGACGAACATTCAGAATTTAACGCTGCCCCATTTTCTTGGGGACTTATTTTAAGAAAAAATTCATTTACGGAGCTCATTGAGTCCCGGATTTTTTTGGAACAAGAATGTGTGCGATTAGCTTCGTTGAGAGCAACTGAGCAGGAATATGCGAAGTTAGAAAGAGCGTACAGAGAAATGGAGCAAGCCTTGGAAAACGAGGATACAGGACAGCTGGTATCAGCGGATGTGGAGTTTCATTTGGTCATTGCGCATAGTGCACATAATAGTGTTTTATACGAAATGTTAAGGACCATTCGTACCTTGATGCAAATTTGGATTTCTAAGGCAATGGAAGATTCAAGAAGCTTGAAACCAACGATTTCGGAACACAAGTTGATTTTTGAAGCTATGTTAAATCGAAATGGAGAATTAGCGGCCAGGTACATGGGCTCCCATATCCAGAGTGCCAGTGAGCGTTTGATGGGAGTTCTGAGTCAACGCAAGTGATCTTTTGAAAGGAAATAATGTGTCATTGACTAAATAAAAAATCCCTTATTTTAAAGGATGATTCCGATGAACCTTCAAGGCAAAGTCGCATTGGTGACAGGCGGAGGTACAGGGTTAGGCAAGATAACAAGCTTAATACTGGCAAAATCCGGAATGGACGTGGCAATTAATTACTCGACATCACAGACTGATGCCGAGGCTACAGTGGAACAAATTCTTAAATTAGGTAGAAGGTGCATTGCGGTTAAAGCAGATGTTTCCTCGAGCCACGAAGTGGAAGAAATGACGTCAACTGTCGTCAAACAGTTAGGAAGAATTGACGTTTTAATTGCCAATGCTGGGACTACTGTGTTTCAACCTTTTGAAGACCTAAATGGCGTATCAGAAGACGATTGGGATCGAATCATGAGTGTAAATGTTAAAGGGGTATAGTTGTGTGCTAAATCAACCGCCCCTTATTTGAAGGAACACGGGAATGGGCGGATTGTTGTTGTTTCATCAATTGCGGGGCTTCGGCCCAGTGGTAGTTCCTTACCTTATTCGGTATCTAAGAGTGCGTCGATACATCTTACGAAAGGGCTCGCAAAGGCATTGGCTCCACAAGTGCTAGTGAACTGCATAGCTCCAGGGTTATTAGAGACTCGATGGACAAAAGGCCATAACCAATCCACAATAGATAATTTTTTAAAGAATTCTCCTCTGCATAAGGTTCCAACGCTGGAGGATTGTGCGCAACAAATACTAGGGCTATGTGTAACTGACAGTATTACTGGTAGTACCATAGTAGTGGATACAGGTATGTCTCTTTGAACCGTACCACTAACCTACCTGCGCACTATGGTTAACATACTCCGTTTTGAAGTTTTGAATTGTTTCGACACAGAGTCTATTTTGGCATTTAAATAGTGAATCGCGTCTTTTCTAAAGTTCAAATGCTTCGTTTGTACGCCAGGTGTCATTCTCTATGGACTTTCGGTTTGCGTTTATTCTGAATGTTTAATTTATCTAAATTTAGTATATAAAAATGTCAAGAACTACAGTTAAATTGAAGGCCTCAAAGCCTTTTTGTTAAGAAATTTACGGAGAGGTACCGGGAGGTATATTTTGTGAAGTCGAACCTCAACGTTCAACACATGGATGGTTTAAAAAGACCTATAGAATTGATCTCAATGCGAATCCAGGAACGGCTGTTGGCTGACAATTTACATTCCGACGATATAATTCCTCTCGAAGTGGTTCCGTCAAGGGCATGGGATACCCAAAACATGGGATTACATCAATCACTACAAGTGTTGTCTATTTTGAACTTGTTGACTGGGCGAACGGACGGAACACTGGTTTTAGGAGGAAGCGACGAAATAAATGTCTCACCGTTATCTTTCCGACTTGGTTCTAACTTCGAATCACCGGCTCAATTGGTTGAAACCCTGATTCTGCTGGAATGTAAATGCGCGAGTGTGGCGATTCACCGAGCATCTGAACAAGACTGGATGTCCGTCCATTCTGCATTTTTAGGCATGGAAAGTGCTACTTATTCACTAGGTATTAAAAAGTTCTTAATGAACTACATGGCGTTTCATTTGGGAGTAGGTCGTGCTGCTCACAATAAAGTTCTCTATCAAATGTTGAGAGTGCTCGAAGACATCATAGTCGTCTGGGTTGGGAGGAGTCTGCAGTTTAACATTAAAAAAACTATGCGATCCATATTGAATCAGAGTAGAGATATCTATGAGGCATTAATCACAAGCAATGAAAAGGACGCAAAATATTTTATTGCTAAGCATATAGAGAAATTTACCAAGGTTATCTATAACAGGTGAAATTCCGGGAGTCACATATGATACGGTGAAGACCATCAGATACCCAAAATGCCTCTGATAGTCCTCTAACGTACGTGGTTCGGCTCCCGTAAGTCGTTTCTCAACCAGAAACCTCTCATGTAGTTCTGTCAATGTTAGCTCGTCGCTGATAACGCGGGGGGTGGTTTTTGTCCCGTTCGTACGCCTTAACTTACGCATTCAAACTCTCCTCCAATCGAAATGATGGAGGTAACGACGTTTGAACCCCGTCCGGACTCGTCAAATACCCATGAGTGCGGAAACCCCATTCGGATTCGTGCCTCGGTCCTTCTCTGTTTCGTCCGATTTCTCAAAAGATCCGAGAAAATGGGCTCCGTTTCCAATTGGCAGTGTCTCGACATCACGAAGAGGAAAACTCTTAAAATTCGTTGTCACGCAAGGAAGTTGGCGGGAGCGTGTGAGAATCGAACTCACCGGCGACACCCCGTGCCGCCCTGTCGGTTTTGAAGACCGCGAAGGACACCAGTACCCCATCCGCTCCCACGATGTAAAGACGCAGCGCGGTTTCTGGGCTGCACCTGTACGGTTTTCTCGCTAAAACCCACTCGGCCATACCCGAAACCCACTAGGTCTACAGTATAGGAAGTTTGAACAAGCGAATCAAGTCTACGGCCTTGTTTTCCCAAAGCCTTATCCGTTGCTCGGCGTTGTGCCCTGTTCGCAATTCAGCAAAATCGTCCCCTGAGCTGGCCAGGCATTATCACGAGCGTCATAAGACTTGCGTGTTCCGGCATAACTTGCGGTTAAGGTTTAGTCAACTATTCGAAGGATGAAGATTTTTAGAAAGGAGGGAAGGAATGGCTGCTGTAATTTCATACGGCAAAATTCACGTTCAGTCACCGGTGCAAAACTCCAGCGTATGTATCGGTGAGACCAACATGGAGGGATGGGATGCACATTTTCGATCCAATACAGGCCTTGCAGGCCTGTATGGGCTGCGTTCGATGGTTCGTACAACATTAAACTTTACGAACGATTCTAAAGACACGGTTGACGGAGCCATCGATGACCAAGACATCAAAGTGACGTGGAATATCAATCAATGAACGAAACCGGTGTAAGGTCGGACGAAGACCAGACAGACTTTTTTACTCATGGGTACAATCGTTTCTCGCATACCGTAGTGTTAGGTCTCGTGAGGACTTGTCCCAAGACCCAAGACCCAAGACCAAAGGCGAAGTCTAAAGGAGGGAAATCCTTGCCGTCTTTAATCATTGCAGGTGGCGGAATTATTACGAATACACCGCAGCAGAATTCGGGGGTTTACGTGGGAGAGCAGAACTTCAGCGGATTTGATGCGAATATGAAATTCAATACGGCTCAGGGTGGAAATTTTGGTATTATGAGTGTCCAAGTTGATGGATTTAACATCATGTTGGATAATCTCGAAATGATCGATGGCGTCATCAACGATCAAGACCTTAAACCTACCCTCAGCGCAAACGCATAGAGGCGATAGTTGTTCGAGACCATTCGCTGATGAGGTCGGAGCGGCCGGGAATCGGGTCGCTGCGACCGTGAGGAGGTTTATAGCATCGCTACGTTGATATCCTTTACGAACATGCATGTTCAAGCGGCTATACAGAATGCTGGGGTGTTCATAGGTGAGACCAATCTAGGAGGATGGGACTCCCATAGTAAAGCGAACGCGGGGCACGGGCCAATTTACGGATTTTACGCTGTGGAGAGTGCCACAGTGAACATTACCGACGATAGTGGTGAGGTGGTTGACGGGATCATCAACGACCAGGATGTGAAAATATCATGGAATCTAAACATGTGACGACTACGATCCCGGTGCAAGTATCCGTTCACACGATCTCGACGAATTCAGGAGTTTACGTCGGGCAGCGCAACGTGATGACCGGATTAAGTCAGTCTTCGAAATCCAACACGGGCTTCGGAACCATTGGATCGAGAAATTATGTTTACAAGAATTCAGGTATTGTTTTCGACCAAGACTACATCGATACGGCGATTGACGATCGCGACGTTAAGATCCTTGTGGATACGGCCCCCGACGAAAGTGCCGTTACCAACATCGTGTTTGAGTCGATGGCTGTTGCGACCATGACGCAAAATGCGGGTGTTTTTATTGGAGACACGCGAATCTCAGGACTCGACTCCCATTCCAAGGACAACGTTGGATTTGGCAAAGTTTACGGAAATCAAAGCGTTCATCACTCGAACTTGGGAATCAATTACGACCCGGACCTGATGGACACGCCGATTAACGACCAGGACATCAAATCGGGCGTGAATACGAATAAATAGGTTGGGATTGAACCTCTAAACCATTCGAGAAACCTGCTGACTCGCTGACTCACCTTTCGAAATTGCCCACTGCGTATCGTCGCCGCATGTTTTACCACTGTACGTCTCACAACGCCCTTGAACGTAACGTGATCCAACAATCCCGACTTGAGTTGTAACGAGGGACTGTATATAGTGGCATAGGATCCACTTTGACAGACGTTACGGAGGCCATCATCTGTGAAGAGAATTGGTATTTTGGGCGGACTGAGTGCCGAATCCAGTACACACTTTTACAGTGCATTGACGCGATTGTACGTCGATCGTTGTGGGGATACGAACTATCCGGAGATCGTTCTTTTTAGTGTGCGGTTTCACACATTTATGGAGTGGGCGCACCGTGGAGAGTGGGGAAAATTTACCGAAGGTCTCTTAGCGGGCCTGCGGAACCTTGAAGCGGCAGGTGCAGACTTTGGCGTGATAGCCGCCAATCTTCCTCATGTTGTCTTCGACAGAGTGAAAGAACATACTTCACTGCCATTGCTCCATATTGCCGATGGGGTGGCCCTTGAAGCAAAACGTCACGGATTCAAACGGGTTGCCTTGATGGGCACGCTTCCGACGATGGCAGCCACTTTTTATCCGGACCGGCTCCGGAACTTCGGAATTGAATGCATGGTTCCTTCTGAGGAACAACAACACCTCATTCAGCACGTGTTGGATACAGAACTGTTTCGCGGAATTGTCACGAAAGACGCGGAGCAAAAGTACATTCACGTCATAGAAAGCATGAAAAAGCAAGGAGCAGATGCAGTGATTTTGGGATGCACGGAAATCCCGATGTTGATCTCGGACCAGAACAGCCCTCTTCCGGTGCTCGATTCGACCTTGCTGTTTGTACAGACTACGTTGGATGCTGCGATGGAAGCGGACACCAAAGTCGCAACGGAATAAAGTCATAACAGCGTAATGTCACACCAGAATCACCAGTCGGGCGACGGCAGTTATCACAACCTACATGACTTCAGGAGATATCTTACATGGAACGACAACATGAGCACAGCTTACGCCGATCGCTGACCTGGGTGCAGGGCACTCCCATGACAATTGGCGCCGTATTAGGTTCTGGCATTTTGGTACTTCCTTCGCTGACAGCGGGTATATCGGGTCCCGCAGCCATCATTGCGTGGTTGGTGATGGCCTTCTTGTCTTTCCCCCTTGCATTAACACTCGGTGGGCTGGCTGCACAACTTCCCAGCGCAGGAGGCATAGCAGCCTATTCTCGCAAGGCGTTTGGACCCCGGTTCGGAGGGATGGTGGGGTGGTTGTTCCTTGGGACAATCCCTCTTGGTGTTCCCATTGTCGCACTCATTGGGTCAAACTACATGGGGATCGTTTTAGGACTCACCCCCTGGCAGGTGACGGCACTAGCGGCCGTCTTACTTGCGATCTCGGTATCCCTGAACATACGCGGAATCGAGTTATCCGGTTGGGTTCAGGTGCTTATCATTGCACTCATCGCTATTTTGCTGACCTTGGCCATTTTTGCAGCGTTGCCCCACGTGCATGGGAGCGCGTTTCATCCGTTTGCTCCAAAGGGTTGGTGGACGATTGGCCGTTCTGCGGAGATGATTTTTTGGTGTTTTGTCGGCTGGGAAATGATTGCCCATTTGGCTGAAGAATTCACAAATCCACGGCGCGACGTCGTCCTCAGCCTTGGCTTGGCGGCGTTGGCGATTGCGCTGTTGTACCTTGGCGTGACTTTTGTGACGATTGGAACCCATGCCTATGGTGGACAAACAGGTCTGGCGCCTTTGAGCACACTGGTGGGAATCGGTATCGGCCGCGCGGCCGCCTCTTTGACGGCCGTTCTGGCGCTGCTGATTTCTTTCGCGACGGTTCATACCAATATTGCAGGATTCTCAAGAATGGTATTTGCTCAAGCGCGAGAAGGGGAGTTTCCAGGTGTGTTCGCCAAACTGCATGCGAAGCACCAGACACCCTATGCGGCTCTCTTGGGGATGTCGTTGGTGTTTGCTTTCGTATTGCTGGCCAACGTTGCCTTTCATCCAAATCTCGGCATGATTATTAAGTGGCCAAGCGCTATTTTCGTGACATTGTACATCGTGGCCACCGCTTCCGGTGTGCGGTTGTTTCGCAGGTACAGCGTGTGGTGGTGGATGTCTTTTGTATCCCTCGCCTTGAGCATTGGGATCTACTTATTTAGTGGCTGGGCAATGCTCTTTCCCATCATTTTAGGGAGCTTAGGATGGGGGGTAGCTCGTCGTCGCCCACGTCCCTCTGTGAATCCTCTGAGCAAATCCGTTTAGCTGTCGCAGAGGTTTTAACGTGGCCTGGACAGCTACCACATTTGCAGCACGCGGGCCAGCCGGGCTATAGCTCTTAATCCGATGTGGCGACGCGATCGTTCGTAGTAATCGGCGAATGACAGTTCTCCTGCAATCACGCGAAATGCCCGGTCGACGATTTTTGGCTGGCGGACAAACATCTTGTGAAATTGCCTGGGTGCGGCGTGAAACAGTTTTCCGGCTCGTTGAAACAACCGCATTTCGGACAGAATTTCGCGTTCGATTTCAGCTTGATATCGGCCAAACGGAGCATCTGGATTCGACGCAATGGATTGAGCAAACGCGCTGGCTAAAATGTTGGCGCTGCGCAGTGCGTAGTAAATTCCCTCTCCCATCAGCGGGTCGACGAGGCCCGCAGCGTCGCCGATGAGGGCGGTCCTTCCTTTGGCTACAACGGGGTCTGAACCGCCTACAGAAAGGAAAAACCCCTTTTGGCTGGAAAACTCTCCGGTGAGCTGTTCGCGGTCCAGGTACTCCAAAAGCTTTCTTTGCAGGAACTGACCATCGCGAGTGCCTAGTCCGACCCCAACGGAAAGGTGATCGCGTTTGGGGAACACCCAGGCATAGCCGCCCTTAATGAAACCATAGTCGATGGCGACTTTGCCTTTGTAGCGGTTTAAGTCGTCAGGGTGGACTTTCATTTCGTACTCAAGAGCCAGAATTTTCTGCTTGCTGGCCATGAGTCCCACTTGTTTGGCTACGGTACTGTTCACGCCGTCCGCTCCAACGAGGTATCTTCCTCGACAAGTACCTCGGTCGGTGTCGACAAAGACGCCCGATTCACCGCTTACCACTTGGCTGACCCGGGTGGACGGAAAAAATTCTACGCCTTCGTCGAGAGCAGCTTTGAGCAACAAATCGTCAAACTCATCGCGCATGACCATGTGAATGAACGGTGTATCTTTGCGAAAGGTGAACCGGTTTTCTCCTTTGCAACACAGTTCCATGGAGGTAATTCCGTCCCGCACGATGGATTGAAACTCGATGTCCAGTTGCTTGGCAGCGCGCTGTGTGAGTCCTCCGCCGCAGACCTTGTAGCGTGGAAAGTCTGATTTATCGAGCAACGCGACCTTAAAACCCTGTTGGGACAGTTTTCGGGCCAAAGTACTACCTCCAGGTCCGCTTCCGACGACAATGACGTCGTACGGATCGCTGGAGAAAACGTGGGTCGGCGCGGACAGGGCCGTGAACGTGTTTGTAGTCGCTGATGTGTCTGTAGTCGTTGATGTGTTTGGGGTTGTTGACGTTTTTGTAGTCGTAGACATGGTTTATACTCTCCTAAGTGTTACAATCCAACTGAAAACTATTATAAGCTCTTAAACCGATTGCGAGGAGGCGATCCGTGCATGGACGAACAACAAATGGACGAACAACAATTAGAAACCTTAAAATACCCCATCGGAAGAGCCCAGCTTCCGGAGAACATCTTGATGCTTGATATTGAAGGCTGGATTGAAGATGTGCTCAAGGCGCCGGGGGATTTGAGGCAAGCCGTTGATGGACTCAACGCGATCCAGTTGGATACGCCGTACCGTCCTGGAGGATGGAGCGTCCGCCAGGTCGTGCATCATTTGCCTGACAGCCACATGAACACGTATCTCAATTTTCGCATTGGGATGACGGAAAATGCTCCAGTGCTCAAATCCACGAACGTGGACGCTTGGGCGCGTGTGGCGGATTACGCAACAGGCGATGTGGAAGTATCTCTCAAGTTGTTTGAATCCGTTCAAGAACGGTGGTCGGCTTTGATGAAGACAATGGACTTCGAACAGTTCATGCGCCCTGTGGAATCCCCGGGACGCGGCGCGCGCCCTTTAGCCGTTTTGCTCGGCATTTACGCATGGCACGGAAAGCATCACGTCGCACAGATTCAGGCGTTGCGCCAGCGCATGGGGTGGTAATCCGGGCCAAAGTTTGACAAAAGCCGGTCCAACGTCCTTGACGTTATTTACAGACCAAATATTGTCCGTCATAATAGCAGAGGCAGTTTTTTGGAGCCGGACCAAACAGTTGTGTTCGTGTCCTGTTTTTTCCGTGAAACGGCTGCATACTGTAATGTGCTTCGACCAATTTAAAGCATGCATGAATTTGACCTCGATGAATTTCTCGGAGAGTTGCATATTTCCCTTGGAGGAGGTGGTAAGAGTGGATTCTGGTCCTAGTAGAACGTCTTTTTGTTCTCCAAATTACAGTCATTTTGCGACGATGCGGATTCAACAAAAGTATCTGCGGGTGCCGTATGCACTCTTACTACGCCTTCGAGGGGGATACCATCATGAGCAAGAACCTGGCTTACTACGACGATTCTGCCGTTCTTGACCAGGCCCATACCGGCGATATTCGGGGTGCTTTGGGTACCGTCCGCGCCAACGACTTCGCGGCGCGAAAGGGTTGGAAAGCAAGGCTCCTGACCTTGTTGGCCATCATGGGACCCGGTCTGATTGTGATGGTTGGGGATAACGATGCCGGAGGCGTTTCTACATACGCCCAGGCCGGACAAAACTACGGAATGAGCTTGCTCTGGCTTCTTCTTTTCCTGATTCCCGTTTTGATTGTCAACCAAGAGATGGTGGTGCGGCTTGGCCTCGTCACCGGAGTCGGCCACGCGCGTTTGATCTTTGAGCGATTCGGGAAGTTTTGGGGCGCATTTTCCGTGGGGGACTTGTTTATTTTGAACTTCCTCACGATTGTTACGGAGTTTATCGGAATCAAGCTTTCTTTGCAGCACTTAGGTGTCAATCCGGTGATCGGCGTGGCTGCGGCGGCCGTTTTGCTCATCGGGAGCACGGTTACGGGAAGTTTTCGCCGCTGGGAACAGTTTATGTACCTGCTGGTCGCACTCAATTTCCTTGTGATCCCGTTGGCCTTCATGAGCCATCCTCACTGGGGCCCCGTCACTCACGGGTTGCTTGTCCCGGGCGTGAAGGGGGGACTCACCTCCAATTCGGTGTTGCTGATGATTGGAATCGTCGGAACGACAGTCGCTCCTTGGCAGCTGTTTTTTCAGCAATCGAACGTGATCGACAAGCGACTGACGCCGCGTTGGATGAATTACGAACGCGCTGATACGGCAATCGGTTCGATTGTCGTCGTCATTGGAGCGGCTGCACTGATGAGCGTGACGGCCTTCGCTTTCCAGGGGACAGCACTTACAGGGCATTTCGTCAACGCGGCTGCCGTCATGGCTGGACTGTCGAGCCATGTGGGGGCACTGGCTGGCAACTTGTTCGCCATTGTGCTGCTCAACGCCTCGATTATCGGCGCGGCTGCAGTGACACTGTCGACGTCGTATGCGTTCGGAGACGTGTTTGGCACCAAGCACTCTTTGCACCGCAAATGGAGCGATGCGCGCGGCTTTTATCTGGTCTATGGCCTCATTGTCGCGGTTTCAGCGGGTATCGTGTTGATTCCGCAGGCTCCGCTGGGCGTGATCACGGTGGCGGTGCAGGCTCTAGCTGGCATCTTGCTGCCAAGTGCCACGGTGTTTTTGCTGCTGTTGTGCAACGACCGCGACGTGCTCGGACCGTGGGTGAACCGTCCCTGGTTGAACGCGGTCAGCAGCGTCATTGTGGGAGTCTTGGTGCTGCTGTCGCTCGTCTTGGCCGTCACTACGTTCTTCCCTGCCGTCGACGTCCGCGTGCTTGTGTTCACCATGACAGCCGTGCTGGCCGGAGTTTTGGTGTCGGCCTTGGCCGTCTCATTGGCTCGCAGCGCGAAAAGAAAAGTGTCGGGTGCAGTCGCCGCGTCCAGTGCCGTCCGTTCGCTGGACGAGAGAAAACAACAGGTTGGCGATCGTTACTCGTGGCGTATGCCTCCCTTGTCAAAACTGTCCAAACCCGTCTGGTCGCCGGTTCGAAAACTCGGCATGTTGACGCTGCGGCTGTACTTGGTTTTGGCGGTCGTCATGCTGGTGATTAAAGCGGTTCGATTGGCCATGGGGCATGCAGCCTGAAGCGTTTCCGCATTCCGCAAACCAGCGGGAGGCTGCTCTCCTGCCTGCGCAAACGCGAACACTGCGTCAGCATTTATTGCGCCATCCCCCCTCATCGTGTTCGGTTTCTCATAATGCGCGCCGGGTTGAAGGAGAATAAACTTGGCAAACGATCCTGTCACGGCTCAGCTCTGACAGGATTTTGCTGACCCAAGCCGAATTACAACGTTCAAGAGTGCTGTTTGCAATTGTCCGACAGCGCGAAGCTGCTGGATTTCGGGGAGTGAATACGGGATGAAAACACATCGGATTGCCGTAATTCCGGGGGATGGTATTGGCCCGGAAGTGATACGCGAAGGAATCAAGGTGCTCGACGAGGTCGCAGTTCTGGACGGAGGATTTGGCTGGGAATGGGAGCACTTTTCCTGGGGATGCGACGATTACAACAAGACTGGACGCATGATGCCAAGCGACGGTCTGGAACAGTTGCGGGGATTTGACGCCATTTACTTTGGGGCGGTTGGGGACAAGTCCGTTCCAGATCACGTCTCGGTTTGGGAGCTGATTCTCCCCATCCGCCGTCAGTTTCAGCAGTATATCAACCTGCGGCCGGTCAAGAAGCTCCCGGGCGTCCAAGGCCCGTTGAGCCGAAGCGACGACATCGACTTTGTCGTGATCCGGGAGAACACCGAAGGGGAATACGCCAACATTGGCGGAGGCTTAAACGAAGCGACCTCCGAGGAATTGGTAGTCCAAACTAACATTTTCACTCGCCGGGGTATCGAACGAGCCGCGCGCTATGCCTTTAAGTTGGCGCAAACCCGCCGCAAGCGCCTCATGGTGGCCACAAAGTCCAACGCGATGAATTACTCCATGCCGTTTTGGGACAGGGTGATTCGGCAACTGGCTCTCGACTACCCGGATGTCCAGGTCGAGTTTGCGCACGTCGATGCGCTGGCGGCTTACTTTGTGTTGCGGCCGCACACCTTCGATGTGGTGCTGGCATCGAATTTGTTCGGCGACATCCTCACGGACTTGGGGGCGGCGGTGGTCGGCGGATTGGGCGTGGCGCCATCGGCCAACATCAATCCTGAGCGGAATTTTCCTTCGATGTTTGAACCGGTGCACGGGTCCGCACCGGATATTGCAGGGAAAGGCATCGCCAACCCCATCGCAACGATTTGGACGGGGGTTTTGATGCTTGAGTCTCTCGGTGAACAAAGTGCTGCGGACAAGCTCATGTCGGCCATCTTGAGCGTCATGAAATCCGGTACGGTTCTCACTCCGGACCTCGGCGGCACGGACTCGACTGTCGACATGGGGGACGCCGTGCGAAAGGCTGTGCGGGATATTTACGACAGGAGCGGGGTATGAGCGAGGGTTCGCGAATTGGCAGTTCGTTGGTTCAAGTAGAAAACATTTCGTTTGCTTATAAAGTGAATGAAAAGACGGAGATTCCGGTGTTTGAAAACATTTCCCTGAGCATCCGGGAAGGCGAATACGTGGCGATTATCGGTCACAACGGATGCGGGAAATCGACGTTAGCTAAGCATTTAAACGGCATCTTGCTGCCGAAATCGGGAAGGGTCTTCGTCGCCGGCATGGACACGCGGGACAAGAGCCTTAAAAAGGAGATTCGCAAGCGCGTGGGGATGGTTTTTCAGTCCCCAGACAATCAGATTGTGGCGACCATGGTCGAAGACGATGTGGCTTTTGGGCTGGAGAATCTCGAGGTCCCCGAAGACGAGATGAGGCAAAGGGTCAAAGAGGCCTTGGAGATGGTGGGGATGACCGAGTTCCGGCACCGGCCGCCTCACTTTCTCTCCGGAGGCCAAAAACAGCGCGTCGCGATCGCAGGAATCTTGGCTATGAGGCCGGAATGCCTGGTCTTGGACGAGGCGACGAGCATGCTCGACAGCATCGGGAGGCAAGAGGTTTTAACTGTCATTGACCGCCTCCACGACGAAGGGATGGCCATTGTCGCCATTACGCATCACATGTCAGAGGTAGTGCGGGCGGACAGGGTTCTCGTGATGGAAGCAGGGCGCATTGTGATGGAAGGTACGCCGCGAGAGGTGTTTGCCAATCGCGAGCGGCTGCAGGAACTGCAACTGGACGCTCCGGAGGCCAGTCAGATCTCGCAAAGGATTCACGAGCGCCGCCCGTACTTCCCGGGCAACCTGATTCACCCCAAGGAAGTGGTGGACGCGGTACTCGAAGCAAACCGGACGAAAAGGCAGGTGAGAAAAGGATGACCGACGCCGTACGGGTGGAGAACCTGTCGCACACCTACATGCTCGGTACCCCGATGGAGCATCAGGCGCTTCACCAAGTGAGTCTGCGCATTGAAACCGGACAGTGTGCAGCCATCATTGGTCATACGGGTTGCGGGAAGTCCACTTTGATTCAACACTTCAACGCGCTGCTTCGTCCGCAGTCGGGAAGTTTGACGGTGGCCGGAGAGGACCTTGGCCGGCCTAAACTCGACGTCAAAGCGATACGGCGAAAGGTGGGGCTTCTGTTTCAGAACCCCGAAGACCAGATTTTCGAAAAACTCGTCGGCGACGACATCGCGTTTGGTCCGTACAAGCAAGGGCTGTCTGTCCGGGAAGTGACCGAACGGGTCAAGTGGGCGATGGAAGTGGTCGGTTTGCCGTTTTCAGAGATGAAGGACCGAACGACGTTTGCGCTCAGCGGCGGACAAAAGCGAAAAGTGGCTCTCGCCGGAGTGCTGGCATTGCGACCGGAAATCCTGGTTCTCGACGAACCCACAGCTGGGCTCGATCCGAAATCCCGCAAAGACTTGCTCGCCCGCATCAAAGACTTAAACCGCGAAGAAGGGTTGACCGTGATTTTTGTTTCGCACAACATGGAGGAAGTCGCGTACCTCGCGGACTTGGTCTATGTTCTTGCGGACGGAAGCGTCGCGGCGTCCGGAACGCCGCGAGAGGTGTTTTCGCAACCCGACCTGCTGCAAATGCACCGGATCGGAATGCCTGAAACTATCGAAATTTTGCATGAACTCAACGAGGCTGGCCTTTCCGTCGATCCCGGTGTACACGACGTCGACCTAGCAGCCTCAGAAATTGTATCTGTGCTGCCGGAACGGGAGGGTGAGTGATGGCTGGAGAGTTTGAATTGACCCGAAACATCACGATCGGCCAGTATGTCCCGACGAATTCTATCATTCACCGGTTTGACCCGCGCTTTAAACTGGCCATGTTTGCGGTGTTGATACTCACCATTTCCTTTTTAAGTTCGTATTTGGCCAACGTGGCGGCACTCATTTTAAGTTTGCTGCTGTTCTACGTTTCTGAAATTCCGCTTTCTTACGGAATGTCGGGAGTCAAACCAGCGCTGCCGTTCATGATTGCCTTGGCTGTGTTGCAGTTGTTGTTTTACGGAGGAGTCGCGGATACAGGCATCGTGTTATTCCACTATGGAATCATCGATATTACGACAGCGAGCGTGAAGTTGGTCGTGGTTTCTGCCATGCGGTTCGTCGAGATCATCTTTGTCACGAGTGTGTTGACGCTCAGCACCACCATCACAGAGCTGACGCACGGCATGGAGTTGCTGCTGCGACCGCTCAAGGTGTTCAAAATACCGGTCCATGCGTTCGCGCTCATCATGACCATCGCCATCCGCTTCGTGCCGACGTTTGCCATTGAGATGGAAAAGATGATGAAAGCCCAGGCCTCCCGGGGAGCCGAGTTTGGCACGGGACAGTGGTGGCGGATTGTTCAGCGCACGCGGGACATGTTCCCCATCATCGTGCCATTGTTTAACGTGGCGTTAGCCAGGGCTGAAGATTTGGTGTTGGCGATGGAGGCGAGGTGCTATACGCCGACAGACGAGCGTACGAGTTACAAACGGTACGAAGCGAAGCCGCTCGACTACGTTGTTTTGGCGGTCGGCCTTGTCGTCTCTGCCGCTTTGATTGCGATTCCGTTTCCGTATTAGCGGCGGCAGGAGTTGAGGGTACTTGGGGGCAGGAAACTCTGCGGGTTGAAGGGCTTGTGCGCTGCAATCGCAAGGGCCGGGTTCACCCACTTAAAGACTGGGGGAGTTTTGGTGGAAAAGGGATTTACGGTTCGCAAGGTTGTGATTTCAGGGGTTCTTGGCGCAGTCGCTATTTTGCTGGGAATGACGCGGCTGGGGTACATTCCGGTCCCGACGGCCGCAGGCAATGCGACCATTATGCACATCCCGGCAATCATTGGCGCGATCGTAGCTGGATGGCCGGTTGGCGTCGTGATCGGATTCATTTTCGGGATGTCTTCGTTTTTGACGGCTACGGTACCGCTGTTCAAGGACCCGTTGGTCGCGATTTTACCGCGCCTGTTCATCGGGCTGACGGCCTATCTGACCTATGTGGGGTTACGGAGAGTCAACCAGTACTTTGCGATTGGCGCAGCCGGTTTTATCGGTTCGATTACCAATACCATCCTGGTGCTGGGCATGGCAGTCTTGCGCGGTTACATGACGTTGAACGTCGCCATCGGAGTGGCTTTGGTCAACGGAACGCCTGAGGCGATTGTTTCCATCATTATCACTTTGGCCGTGGTGACAGCGTGGCAGCGGATTGGGTCGTCGCGCAAGAAATCGAAGCTTTTGGACGATACGCCAGCGGACCGGTAGTCAAGGCCGGCCAGACGTGGTCAGGAACGTTCAGGAGCGGTCAGGAGAAGGCCATGCAGGAGGTGGGAGCATGCCGCAACAACGGGCGGCCGATTGGGTCGACGAACGGGAAGTGGTTTCTTTAACGCGCACCCTTGTGCAGATACCGAGCGTGTTCAATCCCGAAGTTCCGGGCGCCAACGAAGAACGGGTAGCGCGCTTTATTGAGGATTATCTGCGCCAGATGGGATTGACCGTATCGTATCAGGAAGTGGTGCCGGGAAGGCCCAACGTGATCGCGGTTCTAGACACGGGGCGTCCAGGCAAGACGCTGTTGTTTGAAGGCCACACGGATGTGGTCACGGCGGGGGATTTAGACAGTTGGTCGTACGACCCGTTTGGAGCCGCCGTAGAATCGGGCCGTATCTACGGGCGCGGGTCGTGCGACACGAAGGGGAACGTGGCTGCGGCCATCGCGGCGGTGCACGCGCTGATGCGCTCGCCTGGCAACTTGAACGGAAAGATCGTACTTTGCATCCCTTGCGACGAGGAAGGGTTGATGATTGGGATTAAGGACTTCATCCGCCGCGGCTGGGCGAACGGAGTGGATGGCGCTGTCATTTGCGAACCGGAGGACAATCAGATTTGCGTGTCGCAAAAAGGGGCGATGCGCGCGATGGTGCGCACGTACGGGAAGATGGCGCACGGGGCGATGCCGTTGACCGGGATCAATCCAAATACGAAAATGGCGCGCGTCATTGTGGCCCTTGAGGAACTGGAAGCGTTCGAGAAGGCACGGCTTGGGGAGCACCCTCTGCTGGGGTGGCCGAGCATCACGCCGACGATTATCAAAGGCCCGGTCAAGGGCGAGCCGCAAATCAACGTCGTGCCGCAGGAGTGCATGACGACACTCGACATCCGGACCGTTCCTGGACAGGACCACGCGGTGTTGCGCAGGCAGATGGAAGACACAATCGAGCGTTTGAGTCAGAGGGACAAAGAGTTTAAGGCGAGCCTGGAGGTGATTGAAGAACGCCCTTGGACGGCCACCGACCCAGAGGACCCTCTGGTCCGCGCCGTGGCCCGTGCCTATCGGGACGTCAGCGGCAAAGAACCGGTGTACAACGGTGTCCCTGGAGCCACGGACGGGACGTTTCTACACCAAGCCGGCGTTCCGATTGTGACGACGGGAGCCGGCGATCGGTACATCCCTCACCACGTCGACGAGTGGGTGGACATTGCGCAGCTTGTAGAAACGGCCAGAATATACGCGCAGGCAGCAGTTGCGTTTTTGAACGAGGAGGCTTAACTGTGGCGGAATTCGAAAAGGGGCAGGACGTGCTGGGACGGTATATCAACGTGAACGGGCTGAGCCTGTACGTACGGGACGCTGGGGCGGGAGATGGAGAGAAAGACCCTGTTTTGCTTTTGCACGGGTTTCCGGATACGGGTGACTTATGGCGTTTTCAAGTTCCGTTTTTAGTCGAACGAGGTTACCGCACGATTGTTCCTGACTTGCGCGGCAGGGGGCTGTCCGACAAACCGGCGGACGTGCAGGACTACAGGATGTCGAAACTCGTATCGGATGTATCTGGCCTGCTTGACGCCCTTCACGTGCAGCGCGTTCATTTGGTGGGACATGACTTTGGGGCCGCTTTAGCGTGGGTCTGCGCTGCGGCGCTCCCAGACCGGATTCGCACCCTGACGGTGTTGTCTGTGGGGGCGCCGAGCACGGGAGAGTTGCCGTCATTAGAAGCACTGCAAAAGGCGTGGTACCGGATTTTGTTCGTATTTCCGGGCAACGTGGCGGAACGGTTGGTGGCGGAGCACGACTGGTACTTGTTCCGGCAACTGACTGGCAGTTCGCCCGATGCGGACAAATACCTGGAAAACATGAAAGACCCGGATGCACTCACAGCCGGATTGAACTGGTACCGCGCCATTACCCCTGTGGACAAACTCGTTTCGGTCTCATCGCGGGAGTTTGAAGTGAAAGCGCCTACACTAGGCGTGTTTAGCAGCGGCGATGTTGCGCTGAGCGAAGAGGCTATGAAGAGCTCCCAGAAGGTCGTCAAAGCACCCTGGCGTTACGAGAAGATGGAAGGCATCGGCCACTGGATCCCGTTGGAGAATCCGAACGGTTTCAATCAACTGCTGGCTGAATTTTTAAATCCGTGAAGCGCTGCCGCCGGGGAAGGGCGGTCGCCCGTGAAGCGCTGCCGCGAGCAGCCGGTGTTGGCCGAGCAAATTATGTCTTGCGCTTCCGTGGCTTATCTGCCGCCCGTTAGAAGCTTGATACGGGCTAGGGAAACCCAGTGGCGTTCTACGCGTTTGCGGAATTTGGGAAGTACGCGATAGGTCTGAATGCACTGTTCCCAGGCTTGAACGGCTGCTGATGTATTTCCGAATTTCTTGTGGAGTTCGCCCATGCGATAATACCCCTCACAAGACGAAAAGTTGAGGGTTTGGAACTCCCGCAGGTACTCCATGGCGCGTTTGGGGTGGGAGGCTGCCACAGCAGTGGCTAGTTTTAAATAGGGCTCACCGTAACGCAGCCTGCCATCCATTTTGAGGGCGTCGAGGACCCTTTGTTCTCCCATCTCAATGCGTCCTAAGGCCATGTGGCAAAGACCCGTGTCGTAGACAACATCGGCAGTATCCTGCATGGAACCTGGCAGAGCTTCGAGCAAGGTCAGTGCATCTGCAAATTTGCGCCGTTCGATGTAGAGTTGGGCGAGCTCGTATTGGGCCGGCATGTCGTGAGGGTTTGCGTTTAAGACTCGTTTCAAGTTGGAAGTTCGCATTTGCTGTCGGAACGGTTTGACGACGCTTGGCAGCATGCCAAAATAGCGCCGATCGATGACGTAGTACAAGACAAGAACCAGAATAATCGCCACAATTGGATTCCCTGTCAACATCCACAGTAAAGAAAACAACAAGTACTTGGCGATCACGGCGCTTTCCTCCTAGAGAAGGCAACTGCAAGACGTGCACAGCGGGTTCACGGCGAGAACCGGATTCATGGCTGGAACCTGATACCATTGTACCATCTTATGCCTTTCATCCTGTGCTGGCACACCTGATGCCTGGTCCAGGAGCCCGGCCCCATGGGCTGCACCCCTGATTTGGAGGAGCAAAGACCGGAAATACACGCCTGTATCTGTGTTTACCTGTGTATTGCAGTATGTACCTGAAATGTGTCTAATTTGTTTCAAAAACCGTCGTATTAACCTTGATGGTTGGCCTCCAAGTCACAAATTGGACTAAAATTTGTAACAAATTAGAACAAACTACGTATCCAGCATGAGTTATGCAGTTGCTCCCAATAACTGGGCATTGGTAGGTTCGAACCACCGCAATTCCAACGTTGTTGGCCACA
>NZ_JAJFNK010000119.1 GCF_021739485.1 Alicyclobacillus tolerans | reverse complement strand
GATCACGGGCTGCTTCGTTCACTGGCAACCGGACAGTGGATTCAAGCACATCATAATCTCATTCTCGTCGGACCGACAGGTCCTGTGCCATGGTACTCCTCCTCGCTATTTGGCCAGTCAAAAGGTCTAATTTCCCGTGAGTTGTAGGTAAATTTCACTGCCTATACGTAAAATACTGTTATCACCGGGACAATTAGACCTTTTGTAAATCGACTGAAAGCGTTCATTCATAAAGCCCAGTCAATCAGCCCCGCATTTTCTGCCTACAAATCCCTTAGCTACATCAAAGCTCAGAACGTTCGAATTTGCAATATTTGTTCTAGTACGTTTAAAGAAAGGGCATTTCTGTCGGCGTTAGTGGAACATGAAACCGGTACCCCTTGCGTTTCCCATTTTGTACATAGATGGCGGGCAACAGTCCGCTGCGCATGCGATTGAGCACAGTTTGCCGGGTACATTTCAAACGATCAGCGGCTTCTTTTAACTCAACCCAGTCTCCAGATGGCTCATTGACTAATCGTTTTCGAAGATGATTCGTAATTACAATTTGCCAAGGGGCCCCCGGAGCAATTTGTTTCCCTTGAATGAACCCCTCTCGTAACCACCGGAGCACTGTCGCAGTACTCACTCCTAGTTCGTCCGCCGCTTGCGCTACGGTAAATAGCTTTTCAACCTCCGCTGCGTCTGAATGGCCGTGGAAAACAGGAATACTATAGTGATTCCTTAGTGAACAGACTCGGACTGCATTAAAATTGTTGCCCTTGCCGGTTCGGATGTGTTGACGCACCAAAATCCGCGCAATCATGTCGTCCGGATAATGTAAAGCCAATCGCCGAACAAGATCAACCGTCTCCTCCTCTGTAGAATTTCCGTGACGTCCAACCCGATTAAGAGGACTAGTAAATTGCGTGACAGCACCACCCTCCCATTGAATTGTGCAACGGGCCACGTGCTCCTCGCGATCAACAAGAACCACGACATCTCTGATGAGCGTCCGAACGAGTTCCTTTCGATCCCTGTTTGTCGTTGTCGGTGCGTTCCAAATCTTTTTCAGGCCCTTTCCCAGCGCATGTATGCGGGTCTTTTCTACAGCCGTCAAAGGACTATATCTACGGTTCTGACGTCCCTGAAGCAAATTTTGCAAGCGCTGTACTTCACGCAACCCTTGTTCCCAAGCTTTTTCCATAGTACGAGCGACCAATCTATTTTCGGGTTCAACCCGGTCGTATTGCCGCTTAGCACGTTCAGCTTCGTAAACAGCCTTTTCAAGTTGCTTCTCAAGAAGTTTTTCCTCGGCTATATGTCTCATTTCGGCCTGTTCTATTGCTTCACTAACAATCGCTAATTTAGCGGGTGTTACGGTATCTAGAAATATACGGGCAACGTGCTGGTCCAGCCGCTTTCCACCCAGCCCTTGACAGACATTTTCTGCTCCTTGCATTCTTTGTGCTTGTCCACAAATATACCTCTGCACATTACCGCCTTTTCCTCCGTAAGTAACCAACATCCTACGGCCACACTTTCCGCAAACAAGCAGTCCCTGAAGTAATGCTGCCCCTTGCTGTGGGGAACCCGAATTCTTGGGTCCTTTATAGTTCCGGCGTAGCAGTTCCTGGTTGGCCACAAACGCATCCCAAGAAATATATGGCTCATGATGGTTGTGGATCACAATGGGCCATTCCTCGCGGGCCACCTGCTTGACTTTCACCTGAAGCCGACCGTCTGGCCCGATACATTTCTCATATTTGGTTCTGCCAAACACGTACGTACCAGCGTATATAGGATTTGTCAGAATCCCATGGATCGTTTTATAAGTGGGGAGTTTCCACGCTAGGCCACGACTCGGGTGCATGACAGGAATTTGAATCTCTTCGGACCGAAACCAAGTGAGCACCCGTCTAGCCGTTTTTAGTGCAGCAAATTGCTGAAATACCAGTTGGATGGCGGCTACAATCGCCTCATTACGAGCAACTACCACTTTGTCGTCGTTATCGTACTCATAGCCAACCGGCAACCAGGTTTTGAGTTCCCCTTTCTGAGCTTTATGCAATAAACCACCTTGCATTCGACTGCGTATGAGGTGCAGCTCAGCCTCACTCATGGTTCCTTTTAACCCCAGCAGCAATCGATCGTTGTACGACGAAGGATCGTAAATCCCATCCGAATCCGCGATCAGGGTATTACACATTGCACATAGGTCCAACAATTGGTACCAATCGGCATTGTTTCGGGCGAGACGGGAGACTTCGAGTCCAAGAATGATACCAACGTCACCAAGTCCGACGTCTGCCACGAGTTGTCTGAATCCCGAACGTCCTCCGTCCGCGCCACTTAGCCCCAGGTCTTGGTCTATAACTAGAATCTGCGGTGCTATACAGCCTAAGGTCTTAGCACGTTCAACCAACTCATATTGTCTTTGCTGGCTTTCTAGATGGCCAAGAACCTGTGACATTGTAGATTGACGAACATAAACACATGCCTTGCGTTCCAGATGCCTTTGCGTGATCTTGGAATGGGCGTTACTCAAGGATTTCACGCCCCTCTTTAAGATATTCCAGGCGACACAGCAGGGCAGCAATGGCCCTTATTACATTGACACGACACTCTTCGGGGAGAGATTCCCATTTTGGGGGCGGTGAATCTACTTGATTTTCGTCCTCAAACAAACTAATCTGTCTCATACAAGCTCCTCCTAACGATTGTGAGATTTGTTCGCGCAAATTCACTCTACGTTTGGGGGAGTTCGATTTTCAAGATGGTCCACAAGCAACAGCATCTTTCGGATTGCGTCGACAGATGCGATTAGCGACTCATTGGATGTTACAGATTCGGAACTGAACCACTTTGCAGGAAGATAACCTATCGATTGATCAGGTAATTGCACTCCATAGTACAATCCGTCCTTCCATTTCCGTTTACCTATCAGAAGAAACTCGCTCCCGTTTAAAGGGTGCCCTGAAAATCTCATGACAACTTTCTTTCCTGAAATGTACTTATCATGTCCTGTGTCGTACCGGCGTTGGGAAGACCTTTATAGCCTGTGCATTAGGCACAGCTGCCTGCCGTCAAAACCTCCATGTTCGTTACTT
>NZ_JAJFNK010000118.1 GCF_021739485.1 Alicyclobacillus tolerans | reverse complement strand
AGCTGCGCCAACAGCACACCAGGGACGTCACAACCTCAGATATGGTCATTTTAGCAGATTACGAGCTTCTTGAGAGGGCTGCAACCGGTGTTTTTTGTTTGGAGTGCGGAGATCGCCCCTTGCCCTTGTTGTCAAAGTAGGCTCAAAGTCATTGGGAGTCGTAGGCGGACCTGGATTCAGAGTTCTGGTAACAAGGTAAAGATTGTCATTCGTCGACTGCGTTGCCAGAACTGTCGTAAAATCCACCACGAACTTCCCAACTTCCTGGTTCCCTACCGTCGTCATGAGGCACAGGTTATTGAGGATGCTGTCGTGGACAAAGCAACCCCTGCAGGTGTTGAGGAATCAACCATACGTCGCTGGCGTCAATGGTTCAATGCCTTTGCGCCATATGCAGCAGGCTGCTTGGAGTCCATCGCTCACCGTTTTCACTGGACTGTGGAGAGTTCGTCCGCTCATTCACAAGCCGCACTCCATCGTATCGGACGCATCGTTGGACATGAGCGTGGCTGGCTGGCCCGTACTGTCCGGCCCATTGTAAATCTTCATTTGTGGATACATACCCGTTCGGCGTTTTAGGCCATCTCTATCCGCTGTACGTTCATGCTGAATCTACCAAAATGGAGGTAGTTGGCATGAAAGATTCGAGGAAAGCGGAAGAGGTCGCCGTAAACCGGGTACAAATGCTGTCCCCATTACTGGCGGAGGGCCTGGATGCAGGCCGCGCAAGGCAGATTCGGGCAGAGATCTGTGCACAAACGGGTCTCTCGGAGCGTACCATTCGCCGGTACCTGGCCCAGTTCCATAAGGAAAGTTTCGCAGGACTCAAACCAAAGACCAAGGTATATCAGAGACAGGATGCAATTCCGGAACCCGTTCTTGAGCAAGCCATCTTGCTGCGTCGAGAGGTACCGACACGGAGTATCTCGCAAATCATCCAGATCCTTGAGTGGGAAGGGCATGTAAAGGAGGGGCAAGTCAAACGTAGCACCCTGCAGGAGAAGCTGGCTGAACGCGGTTACAGCTCCCGCCAAATGCGGGTGTACGCTGCCACTGGTACAGCGGCACGTCGATTCCAGCGACGACATCGAAATGAGTTGTGGCAAAGCGACATTAAATTCGGCCCGTACCTCCCAATTGGGCCAGGAGGTGCAAAGAAGCAGGTTTACCTTGTCGTATTCATCGACGACGCCACACGTTATATATTGCATGCAGAATTTTACCCCACGTTAGATCAAGCGATTGTAGAAGACTGCTTCCGTCAGGCCATCCAGAAATATGGCACACCAGAGGCTACGTACTTCGACAATGGCAAACAGTATAGAACTCGCTGGATGGAACGAACCTGCTCCAAGCTCGGGATTCGGCTCCTCTACGCGAAACCATATGCGGCCGAATCTAAGGGAAAGGTAGAAAAATTTAACCGTACCATCGACTCATTCCTAGCCGAAATCGCACTGGACAAGCCTCAGTCACTGGAGCAATTAAACCAGAGGTTTGCTGTCTGGTTGTCGGAATGCTATCAGAACAAGCCACACGCCGCACTCTCTACAGACGCCCAGTCTATCAGTCCCGAGACAGCGTTCCGCAGTGACCGTAAGGCACTGCGGTTTGTCGAGCCAGAGGTCCTGGCGAACTCCTTTTTGCATGCAGAGACGCGAAAGGTCGACAAGTCCGGATGCATTAGTTTCATGGACCGCAAATACGAGGTGGGTTTGTCGTTCATTGGTTGCACAGTGGACGTTATCTACGACCCGGCAGACATCAGTCAAGTGACCATTGAATACCAAGGGCATGAACCGTGGCAGGCGCGTCCTTTGGTTATCGGTGAGCGGGCCGGGCACCGCCCCAAACTCCCAGAACACCTCGGACCGAAGCCAGTAGATAAATCTCGGTTATTGGATGCAGCTGAGAAACAGCATGAGCAGCGTAAAGACCAGCAGGCCCGGGCCATCTCATACACCTCAGCATGGAACGAGGTGAAGAGAGATGTTTGAATCGTATTACGAGTTTCAACACACCCCTTTTGCGAGAGATATACCAGCTGACGAACTGTACACTTCAGCATCCCTGGAGGACACACTCGGTCGACTCTCCTACGCAGCACAGCGGCAACTGTTTTGTGTGGTCACTGGTGACTGCGGAACCGGAAAAACAACGACAATTCGCCGATTTACGGACACCCTCGACGGTGCCAAGTTCCATGTTTTATACTTGTCGGACTCCAAACTCACACCCCGTCACTTTTACAAGGGCATGTTGGAGCAACTCGGATGCGAGTCAAAGTTTTACCGTGGAGACGCAAA
This sequence comes from Alicyclobacillus tolerans, assembly GCF_021739485.1. Lineage (GTDB taxonomy): Bacteria > Bacillota > Bacilli > Alicyclobacillales > Alicyclobacillaceae > Alicyclobacillus_K > Alicyclobacillus_K tolerans_A. Next base: position 823 of record NZ_JAJFNK010000118.1, on the reverse strand, counting down.
AAGACAACTGCATCGCGAGATTGAGCTCATGCGCGGCGTTCATCACGTTCAGCCGGTATGTGTTGTGGACGAGGCTCATCTTCTTGACCGTGAGATGTTAGAGGAAATTAGGTTCTTGTTGAATTTCAGGATGGATTCACAAAGCCCCATGGCACTCATCCTGGTTGGACAAAGTGAACTATGGGAGCGCCTGAACCTTCAAGCCTACGCTGCAATTCGCCAACGCATTGACATACAATGTAAGCTTCCTTATTACGACCGCGCTGAGGTCGGTGAGTACATTCGGCGTCACCTAAGCTACTCTGGAGTTCAACACGAGATTTTCTCGGATAAAGCGATTGATGAGATTTATCGGTTCTCCAGTGGCGCAGCGCGACTCGTCAATAAAGTGTGTACTCATTGCCTCATGTACGGTGCACAGATCAAACACAGGATTATTGATGATCACATCGTCAACGTCGTGATACAAGGGGAGTTAAACTAGTGCAACGAGCAGTGTTGCGTTACCTGAAGGAATATGACCGTTGGGTTGCCGAGGTTGGTGAAGAGATGTTCTCGTTACACTGCGGTGAGGGCTTCGAGCTTCATATGGGGCGACGAAAGGTGCCCTGTCGCATCGAGATGGGACGAACATGGTACGTGATCATGGAAGATATCCCTCTTGTACTGATGCAGAACAGAACGTATCGAATCTCTATTGACCTCTAGACAGTTGCTGCGGGTAGGAGGAGCCCCTCCTGCCCATTGCTTTTGGACAACGAATCCGTCAATTTCGAGACAATTGACACCGTCAACTTTTGGACACTGTGCTCTAGCAGTAACA
>NZ_JAJFNK010000117.1 GCF_021739485.1 Alicyclobacillus tolerans | reverse complement strand
ATACTCATTAGGAAAAATTATTTAACGCTCTGGCGAAACTGTTTATCCGTGGCTGCTTACCTTGATGGGCATGGGGTTGCCCCTACAACCACTGAGTTTGCGGTAGCTCAAGATGTGTTTGAAGTGTCTAACAGTGTCCTGGATGAATTAAACCTCACGGTTACGGTGACTCGTTCAGACGTTACGAATTTACCGCAGTATGCTGGACCGTCGTACGGGAAGCCTACTCCTGAGAGCCTACAGGCTATAAACAAATTGGCTCAACTGGAAGGAATTCTTTTGGATCCCATATACACAGGAAAAGCCATGGCCGGGCTGCTGGACCAGGTCCGCTCAGGAGATCGACAAGGACCCATTATCTTTTGGCACACAGGAGGAATTCCCGCCATTTTCGCCTTTCCGGAGCATTGGATAACTGAACCATAATGAAGGAGGGACCACGATAAACTCACGGTGAATAAGTAAATACCAGTTTTGAACATGAACATATGCACTATTTATTAGCACTATGGGACTCGTCTAGTACGAGTCCATTTAATTTGAGCTTAAATTTAGGATAGAATCGAAAATTTGCGCATGTACGGGTAAGAGGAAAGTCCCCTTATAACCAAGGGCTTTTGTCGAATACGCTCAATCCAAAGGTTGCCGCATTCTTCTTGACTTTTCTGCCGCAATTTGTGGAACCGGGTTCAAACACCATGGAACAGCTCTTGTTTATGGGTTTCATCTATACAGGATTAGCTATTGTCTGGTTCCTAATATACGTTAGCTTCGTCAATTACCTTCGCAACTGGCTGCAGAATTCGACGGTTAAAAGGATGATGGAGAGAATTACAGGGGTAGTACTGGTTGGGTTCGGATTAAAGTTGGCATTTGAAAAATAATAAGTTAATTTTTGGGGTTTGACCGGGCGGTAGAATGAAATAGCAGACATGCTTATTTGACTCAGACTTATAACGTTTCACAGTATAGTTCGTCTTACGTTAGAATTGATACCGAGGGTGAATAACTTCATTGTGAACCTTTCCGTCTCCGACGAGGTCCCTCAACGCTTTGCAAATATCGTCATCCATATACTTAGGAAACAAGACAAGTGTTCGATGACAAAAACTATGGGGTTAGGGAAATTCATCGATTCCAGTCTCGTACGGATTTCTAAAAATAAGCCCGATACTTTCTTGTCGTACGCCTCAGGCACGAAAGTATCGGGTTGGGCAACTTTGGACACAAAAACACCGGGGTGTGTTGCGGTTAAAACATACAGTACTGGGTCACGTTGTTCAGACAGAAAAGTCACGGATTTCGAGTCTGTCACCTTGCGTTTTAAGAGCGCGATCCCTCAAGGAGAACAACTTTCCAATTATGCGCCACAACACTTTTTGTATTTTTTTCCGCTGCCACATATGCAGGGTTCATTTCGGCCCGGAAGTTGATGTCCTGCAGAAACAAACTGTTGGCGCCTTATTTTCTTCGCGAGTGTGTTCATTCGTTCATGGGCATAGTCATAGATTTGAATGTAGCTTTTACAAAAGTAGTCAACGTCAACAAAGTCGTCATTTTCACTCCAGGTTCTATTTCGTGGGCATCCCCCATGGCAAAGATTCAGATATTCGCAACTCATGCACTTTTGAGGAAGTTTCGGTTTTTTACCGAGAAAATTCTTATACACCAAATCTCCTAAAATATCCTGTAAGGATGAGGTGCCAACATTGCCAATCTTATAGGTGTCGTGAATATAGAAATCACACGGGTATGCATCTCCATTTTGTTCTAGGACAATCGTGGTAGGGCAGATACTACGGTGTGTGCAGATCTCTGCTTCTTGTTGGAGATATACACTGAGAACGTTGTCGAAAAAACGGATAGACATAGTTGGATTTCCATCATTGTACCAAACATCAAAGGCGTCGCAGAGAAACTGTCCATATTCCTCTGGAGTAATCAAGTATCTTGGGGATTTATGGACTTCTTGTGCTCGAAAATCCATGCAAGGTATGAACTGTACATAGCGGAACCCTTCTTTGTGATAAAATTCCATCAGTTCTGCAGCTCGTTGCACATTCCCCTCGTGAATGACCGTGAGAATATTGAAGTCAACGTTCGTATCCCGCAATGTCTGGATACCCTTCATAACTCTGTCATAACTGCCATTGCCGGATCGCGTCACTCTTCTGGAATCCTGGATTTCTTTAGGTCCGTCTATGCTTACTCCAACCAAAAAGTTATAAGTCTTAAAAAAATGGGCCCACTCGCGATTCAACAACATGCCATTGGTCTGAATCGCGTTGCTAATATTGGTGTTTGATGGGGCATATTTTGCCTGCAAAGAGACAACTTCTTTGAAAAAATCAAGACCGGCTAACAAAGGCTCTCCTCCTTGCCATGCAAAAGAGGCTTGCCCATTCGACAACTCCATATATTCACGTATGAACTTCTCCAAAATCTCGGAGTCAATTCTGTTGATTTTAGGCCCAATTTTGCCGCCAACTCGGCTGTAATAACAGTAATCACAAGCGAGATTGCAGTCTTCAGATACCGTTTTCCACATGACCCCAATGGGGGCTGGTCGAGTCGCCGTTGCACATTCGTTCATTCTGACCCTCCATTCCACAACTCATTCTCAAGCTGAAATAAAATAAAGAATCGACCACACTATTAATGAAGGCCACGCGGCAATAGGTCGTTCACCATTCTAGCCTTTTGGACGTCTGTAAGCTGTAAACCCGGTGACCTGGCCCGTAAATCACCGCTGACAATAGCGGGATCAGTACGTCGTTTACTCAAAATATCGATTAACACTTCTCTCCACTTGGAACGCGTATCAAGTTCTCTGCCCGAAAGGTCATTCACCTCGTTTGGGTCATCGTCTAGGTTAAACAGTAACTCCATATCATCTTCTTCGTACCAAATGTATTTCCAGTGTCCATTTGTAACCATCAGGGACCGTTCTGGACTTTGACCAAATTCTCCTAGTACCACATCTCGTATAGATGCGTTGGGTTGTCTCACAGCTTTGAGGAGACTACAACCGTCAATATCTGGAGGGGCTTCCCCATTGGCGAGTTCGAGACACGTCGGCAAAATGTCTTCTAAGCATGCGACAGCGTCACTTGTCGTACCGGGCATCCATTTTTCATCAAATATTTCGTCTAAATTGCCTCCCACTATAAATTAATGTTTTCTTCTATTTACTCTCTCATTCTCACGATTACGCACATTGACAATTTGAGAGGG
>NZ_JAJFNK010000116.1 GCF_021739485.1 Alicyclobacillus tolerans | reverse complement strand
TGTTACTGACTTAGCATAGTGTCCGGAAATTGACGGGATAAGCTGACCGTCTTCTGACGAGATCGATGTCCGGCGATGGGGACAAACATGGGAAGGAAGTTGCCTTCCTCCCCAAAATAGTCAAATTTCGATGGTGACCGTGTATGTTCTGCCCCGAAACAGCCCCAGTGGGACGTCGTTTGCAATGACCCACCAAGTATTCATCCCAAATTCAAGCCTACCTCTGAGGGAGTATTCTCCAACGTGAAGGATTATCCCCTCACCACATCGCATGCTGTACCACGCATCTCGTCCTTTCACGACCCAGCGTCCCAGTTCCCGGTCATACATCATGTCCGCCTGCATCACATTTATGACAACTCGCCTTGAATGACACGTTCCACCATGTGGTCATCAATAATCTGCTGCCGATTTTGCGCTCCGTACATGAGGCAATGTGTACACAACTTGTTAACGAGACGCGGTGCACCGCCGGAAAACTGGTGAATCTCGTCAATGGCTTTTTCACTAAAGATGCTACGTTTAGCACCCGCGTACGTGAGATGCCGCTCCATGTATTGGCCCACGTCAGCACGGTCGTAGTGGTGCAACTTACACTGTAGGTCGATTCGTTGTCGGATGGCTGCGTAGGCTTGGAGATTCAGGCGCTCCCACAGTTCATTTTGCCCTACAAGGATTAGTGCCATTGGGCTCTGCGCGTCCATCTTGAAATTTAAGAGGAACCGAACCTCCTCCAACATTTCGCGGTCGAGTAAATGGCTTTCGTCAACAACGACCACTGGTCGAACGTCGTGGATCCCACGCATGAGCTCGATTTCCCGATGCAACTGGCGCTTGGCGTCACCACGGTAGAACTTGGCTTCACACCCGAGTTGTTCAAGCATACCTTTGTAGAAATGCCTAGGTGTGAGCTTTGAGTCAGAGAGGTAGAGAATTTTATACTTGGACTGCTCGAGTGCGTCTGAGAACCGACGAATAGTAGTGGTCTTGCCAGTACCACAATCTCCGGTCACGACTGCGAACCATTGGCGTTCCGCAGCGTATTTCAGGCGTCCCAATATATCTTCCAAGCTAGGTGACATGTACAGCTGGTTTGTGGGAATATCTCTTGAAAAGGGCGTATGTGCCAATTCGTAGAACGCCTCAAACATCTTGTCCTTCCCCCTTCCACACACTGTCATAGCGGACGGCCGGGATGACACGTTCCTGGCGTTTATTGTGCTCGTCTTCTGCTGCACGAAGGAGTCGCGACGCCTCGGTTGGTTTGATGCCAAGGTGCTCTGGCAACTTCGGACGAGTGCCTGCTCTTTCACCGATGGTGATCTCTCGGACCTTCCAAGGTTTATGGTCAGGGGCTTCAATGGTCAGCTCGGAGATGTCCGCAGGGTCATATATTACGTCCACGGTACTCCCGATAAAGTTCAGTCCCACCTCGTATTTCTTGTTCATGAAACTGATGCAACCGGACTTGTCTACTTTACGTGTCTCAACATGCAAGAACGCGTCAGCAATGACTTCTGTACTCGCAAAGTTCAACGGTTTTCGGTCACTTCGGTAGGCTGTCTCAGGACTGACATTCTCACCGAGTGCAGCATGTGCACGATACTGGTAGCACTCACTGAGCCAAACCTGAAACTGTTCATTGAGGCGCTCCAGAGTTTGCGGCTTGTCTATGGCGATTTCACTCAGAAAAGAGTCAACGGTACGGTTGAATCGTTCCACCTTGCCCTTTGCCTCTGGAGAGTATGGCTTCGTAAAGAGCAGGCGGGTACCCAGCTTTGAGCAAGTTCGAGCCATCCACTTCGACCGAAATTGGCTGCCATTGTCAAAGTACACTGCCTCTGGAACACCGTATTTCTGTACTGCTTGACGGAAGCAGTCGGTGACAATGCCCTTGTGTAAGCTTGTGTAAAATGCTCCATGGAGAACAAAGCGGGTCGTGTCATCCAGCATGACAACCAGATACACCTGTTGCTTCGTACCGCTTGGCCCGATGGGTAGGTACGGCCCATATTTAATGTCCGACTGCCACAACTGATTCCGATGCTTCTGCTGAAAGCGCCGTGAGGCAGTGCCGGTTTCAGCGTACATTCGCATGTGACGCGAGCTGTAACCTCGGGCTGCCAGGTGATCCTGGAGGGTACTCCGCTTGAGTTGGCCAGGCGCAACCTTGCCTTCCCACTCTAGGATTTCGATAATCTGTGAAACGCTACGGGTTGGGACCTCTCTTCGTAGTAGAATGGCTTCTTCCAGAAGATCTTGATGGATGAAAGAGGTTGAGGATGACGTACGTGGTTTTCCCTGAGGCTTGAGTCCTCCGAATCCTTCGTTTCGATACTTCGACAGATACCGACGTACCGTTCGCTCGGACAAACCCGTTTCTTTACAGACCTGGGCCTTGAGCTCCCTGAGCTTTGCCGCATCCAGCTCCTCTGCAAGGAGCGGAGACAACAACTGAAACCTCTGCACCGCGATTTCCTCCGCTTTTTTCCAATCTTTCATAGCTAATCCTCCTTTATGGTAGGGCTAGCATGAATGTAGACGGAACCACCGCGGACAAAAATGCAGAACGGGTCTGTACCCACAAATTTGCGTTTGCTATTGGCCGGACAATTTGACCCAGCCACTTGTCGGCTTGGCCGACCCATTGTCCAAATGGTTGGAGTGGGGACTGTGTTGGGATGGACGACTCCTCCACAGGGAACCCGTAACGATGAGCAAGAGCTGACAGGCAACGCGTGGCGTAAACTGCCCAGACCTTGAACCAGCTACGCCACCGATACAAAGTGGACTCATCTGCTGCAACCGCTGGGTTTACTTCCTTCACGGCCTGTTCAATACTTGCCGCTTCATGACGCTTGTAAGGTACCAAGATATTCGGCAACTCATGATGAATCTTCTTACAATCCTTGCACCGCAATCTACGGATGATAAGTTTCACCGAGTGACCTGAGCCCTGAACGTACCCTCTACGCCGACTCCCGACTACCCCTAAATGCCCTAAACAGCTAGGGCAGGGGATGACTTCCGCACTCCTCACAAAAAACACCGGGGGACTGCTCCTCCAGCAAGAAATCTGCTACAATGACCATATCCTTTTGGTAGGGCGTCTCTAGTGGTGCTGTTGGCTCAGTACCACGCAATGTGAGACGCCTTTTTCCATTCCTAAGATGCGGACATTATATCTAGCAATTTATGGACAGGCAATACCGTCAGCATTCGGACATTTTGGCGTAGCTAAAACA
>NZ_JAJFNK010000115.1 GCF_021739485.1 Alicyclobacillus tolerans | reverse complement strand
CACCGTCCATTTTTAATTCCCTTTTATTGTACCATTTCGTCGGCAGTAATGGCGCGTCTTATGGCGCTAACCTGCCCAAGTGTGACGTAAGCGGCATGTTTGGTAGACTGCATGAACATGCAGTCCAGGCTGGCATTGGCTGCTCAGGCATTTCGGTTTACTGTGACGAAACTGAACCATAGTCCAATTCAGCAGTAGCATCAATAAAAAGCATGCTTCCGATTCGTTTATACGGTGAAAAGAGTTTCTTCGGTCGATATCTCTGGGCAAAGTTGAGCCAACCATCTGTCCCATGCTGATATGCCTTATAAAACAATGCATCCGTCCGCAAGCCGTCGTGAGTCAGGTATCCATCATAACCAAGGATAATGTATTGCCGCATTTGACGTTGGTCGATGGCGTATTTTATGGCTTCCGTGACGCACTCCACATAATCGTGGAGAGGAAACGCAGTTAAGTTCTCCCCATCGGAGTCGCCAGTCATGACAAACGGGAGAATAACTGGTTCACCACGTCGCTTGGCTTTCTCGTTTAACTCCAATAGTTCGAACAGCTTTTCGTTTATCCACGGGTCAATTTCGACAGTGAGCTCTTCGATGTGGTTCATGCAAAACTGCCTCCCACGTACCTGATATATGGTGCTACCTTAAACGTGAGTCAATTACGGTAGAGTCATGTATCAAGAGTCTTTCTGTCGCAAACCTGCCCACTAGCGACAGAATCCAGAATATCCCTTTCCGAATAATTATGTAAGGATTACGGCAAACCATTCTTCGATATCCGCCCCCGTTACTGCAACAACGGGGTTTCTTGGTTGAGTTTAAGCTTGACTGAATTCATGAACTCGGTATATTGCTCTTCACTTCTGAAGCTATGTTTGGGAATTGGGATTTCTTGTTGATTTGGAAGCACAAAGATCACAAATTTATCAGTATTCATGATTGATTGAACTGAACTCCAATTAGCCTTGCTCGTGACATCATTTGCTGTATAAGAAATCGAATCAGATGTAAGCTCAAACGCAGTGAGACGCTTCAAATTGCTGTTTTGGCTGATCCTCCTAAGATATCGGAACCATGCAAATGCAACTGCACACGCTATAAACAAATCGCATCCGAGCACCACGAAAACATTGTTATCAACAATCCAAAAAATCACCGTAATGATGACGAAAAATATGACAAGACCACGTATCGACCGATTTCTTAGGGAACGAGTTCTTTTCATACGTGAGTTTATATAATCCCTCACATCGTGCTCTGTCACGGATATGTCAATTTTCATCGTGCTACCTCACTTCCATGAAACTCAAATACCATTACTTAAAGAAGTTAGATGGTTTCCCCATCGTTGAAGCTGAAATTGTTAATTCAGAAATCAATTGATTGCCGCTTTTCACGTATGGTCCAAGCGTAAAGTAAACGTTCCCAATTTTGTGACCGACAGTCGTCTGTTTACCATCATAGGTCTGTAATTCGTTTTGTACCCACTGCTTGGCGTTTGCTGGATTCGCACCGGTATACGGGAGAGTGGCGGCATAACCGAGGTATTTTATTGCTTCTGCTTTTTGTTCAGATGGAGTGGCTTTGGTTGTTACAACTGAAAAGTCTACAACAGTCACCTTTTGCGGAGAACGCCAGTTCACAGTGTATCCATCGCTAATACCATTCTCGACACGATAGCCTTTATAAGTGTACCAACCAGCCTGAAAGCTGGCGTTCCCTGGTTTGATTCCCCAAGTGTTTTGCATATTCAACACCACGGTTTGTACATTCAGTCCAGGAATGTCTGGTTGTGTAAAAATAAATTGCTTCGCTTTTACGTCATCTTTTGGGTTGGTTTTGCCAACCGAGAGGGACCTATTGTACGGATAAACTTTCATCGTAGAATCGGTATTTTCCTGTGTCCCCGTATGACCGTTAGTCATTGCTTGTGAAGCGGTTGTTCCACAGCCTGATAAACTCAGAGTCGCTATTGCAAACACGCCCATAACACTCAAACCATTTCTCACTGTTTATCACTCCATAGCACTTGTAGTTAAATTATGGATATTCCCCTTGCTGAATTTATCTGCCCATTTGTGCCATCCAATTCAACTCGTGAAACTAGACTGAACACCATAATTCATTTAAATGAACGACGGATTGTTTGATCTGGTTTCTTTTGTGCTGGAACCGTCAAAGAGGAAGCAATAGCCATCACGTCTTGTTGGTCTTGATCTGCATTCTCTTCCCCTTTAACGCGATAGGTGATTCCTCCTTGCGTAAATTGAAGCGTGTACCCGTCTTGGTTGTATGACACGCCGCTGACCCCATTAATCGATATTTTCTGAGTAGAACTTGGCATGTGAATGGTTGCATGACCTGTTGCCTTGAGTTCCGACACCCCGAAAGCTGAATTCCCGTTTTGATATAACGCATAAAAGGCGTAAATGTTACCCACTTTGTTCAGTATGTCGATCTCTGTCTGGATGTTCTTCAAAATGTATCCGCTCGGTACTTTTGCAGGGAGCATTGGTTGAAATCCCAATAATTTTTGGTAATCGTATCCCGTTACTTGATGTGTCGGACGATTAGCAGTTGTAGTTGAACTTCGGTGTTGCGTTTGATCCGATATGCCGTAGATGCCCCCCACGGCAATGATCACAGCCACAGCCCCTGCAGCAGTACTGACTATCCAACGAGGATGCTTGGGGCGTAACTTGGGGCGTGTCTTTTGTTCCTCAATTTCGGAGAGCATCCGGTGTTTTGCAGAATCGCTTAAACATTGTTTCGGCATCCTTTCAAACTCTTTCAACAAGGTATCTTCATTTTTCGATTTCACTTGACCACCCTCTCCTCGCTAATTCCTGTCGTGCCGCTTTCAACGCACGGTGCAATATAACTCGCACATGATTTGCCGTCCACCCCAAGGTTCGTGCCGTATCTTTCGATGTCATATCCATAACCGACCGACATAGAACTACTTGCCGATATTCAGGTTTCATTTCTTCGAACACCGACAAGAGTTCGGAAACTGTGATGTTGGATTCAGCAGTTTCCTCAGTTCCGGTTCGGTCATCAGGTACGTCCTGTACTACATCCTCCATCGCCATCGTGACGCGCCGTTTGTTTTTTCTCAACACATCAAGTGCCGTGCGTCTTGCTATCTGCAACAACCAGGCTTTTGGACGGTCAATTCGATTTCCCTGTTCGATAATGCGCATGGCTTTTATAAACGTCTCTTGAGCCACGTCTTCTGCTAGAGAACGGTCTTTTAACAGGTACACGAGAAACGTAAAAACATCGTCAGCATATTGATGAAACAAGTCCTCTAGTTGCAAACAGTCCCGCCTTCCAATCGCACTCACTTATTAAGACGATTCCACACGGTCAATTCATTACAAGATCAATTTTCGGTCACCAATCCGGTCACGTAAAAAAACGCGGCATTGAATGCCGCGCTGGTAAGCAAAAGAAGAGACATGGGCTGTTCGAAACCCAGTTGCTCATTGTTAAACTAACCTGGCTGGGTAGCTTGGGCACCTTGCGGTGCCCTCGCCCCCTCAGAACCGTACGTGACGTAGGGTAGACCGCCGACGAGGTACTAAAGAGAAG
>NZ_JAJFNK010000114.1 GCF_021739485.1 Alicyclobacillus tolerans | reverse complement strand
AGATGGAGTACGTGACCATTCTTTTAAGGTTAGTTAGTTTCCAGTTCAACAGGTGTCGATAGGCGCGGAAAGTGAGTTTTAATGTGAACGTTTCCTCTTTTTCAGCCCATTTTACTCCAGGGAACGTTTGTTTGGGTAGAAAGACAAAAGCCAGACCCGTGATGGATCTGGCTCGATCCCAGAGTGACTGTTGGGATTTAGTTTTTCAGGAGATTGCTGACTTCCTCTATAGTTAAGTTTGTAATTCGAGCTACTTTTTCTACGGTATCGCCTTCCTGCAACATACGTTTGGCTAGCTCCATTTTTTCCTGTTGAATCCCTTGTTGAATCCCTTGTTGAATCCCTTGTTGAATTCCCTTCTTCAAAGTTTCTTCTTCAACCTCTTTAATGATCTCTTTCACGATATCGGTCATTTTCAGAACCTCCTTCAATCGCTCAAGTTGCGGTTCGGATAAACGTTTGACATGTAGTCCCAACAGTAACGCCACGATGTAGTCTTGCTCGTGTTTATCCTCAATCTTCCGCGTAATGTCTAACACCTTGTCAAACGCAGTTTCTTTGGATGTTGGCTTGAACCGCATATACAGCGAAAAAGCGAGCAAAATCCGATCCTCAGGTGTCCAGTGTTGTTCGGACAAATGTTGTTCAAGTCGAGCTAGTACCGCATCACCATCAAATTGGCTCAGAAATACGTTTTCCACTTGGTACTGGGCGGTCCCGATATCTAGAGTATCTGGTGCCATTCGAATCTCGCGCGTGTACAGGACCACCGTACGAATCTTACGTTCAAATTTCGCGGCCAGTTGTGCATCATACATCAGAAACCGATGTAAAGTATTCTCCTTGGTCGTTTGGAATTCCATATGGAAAATCCGCCCGTCCGACAGTTCAAACACAACGTCCGTGAATTCTTGTCTAATATCTACAGCATCTAGCTCGGTCGGCAACGCACGCACAATGTTTACATCGTATATGCCGAATACACTTAGGCTTTCCCGAGGTAACGCACCGACAAGATGCTTCGAGATGATATCCATACTGTTCCGCGGAATTTTCATGTACTCACCTGCTTTCATTATATTCGACGGTCGAAATCTTGACTATACCTACCCAATCAGCCACACCTGTCCATTTGCTTCCACGCCGTACAGTGGCGTTTCTGGGGTGGAATCGTCTGCATCTTTGGGTATCACCTTGTACCCCAGTTCATCAGCCAAAGCGCGCAGCATGTTCAGTTTTGCGTTCAGACGCCGGTTCTCGAATTCCCGGACAATGGTGTCGTACTCCGCCTTTGCGGCTTGGGAAATCGCATGATTGAGATCAGACCTTTTGTCTATCAACCAAGCATGTTTCGGATTCACCCAGTGTTGAAGGAACTCCAGAAACGCTTCCCCGCTGTATGTCGAAGCGAAACCTTGCCGATTGTAATGTGCAATAAAGCCTCCAGCGTAGCAGTGATACCAGAGGTAAACCTTCTCCGTCATGTTGTCCAAACTCCGGTTCTTCAGGGATGCCAGGAAGTTCCGGTAGACTTTCTCCTTTTCTTTTGCACTCCAGGATTCGTCGTCTTTGAACATGAATTTCGTCCGTCGCACCATGGCGAAAGGGCAAAGCCCCTCCGCATAAATGCATAGTGCGGTAGGGGCTTCCTCCTTTGTCCTTTAGTGAACCAACTGACCTATTCTAAGCCAGGCAGTTTGGTTTGTTGAGCGTGGTCGTCTGCAGAGTCTGGTTCTTTCGGCAACACGGACTGCAGAAACTCGTCCACGGACTGAATCCCCAGCGCAGCGCAAAGCGCATCCGTTTGGGCTTCTAGTTTGGCGACTTTCTGTTGTGTCTGACCCAGCTCTTCCTGAGTGTTCGACAGCTGATCACGGGTTTGGCCAAGTTTCTCCTGCGTTTGGTCCAGTCGACCACGCACGTCCTGTACTTCATCCGTTAAGTTGCGATGCTGTACAGAAAACTGCGCGAGCAGTTCTTCATGAGACGCCACCTGTTGTTTCAACTGACCGCTTTTATCTTTCAACATTTCCATCACGCTCCGCAGTGTTTTGTATTCCTTTACAGTGAGCGTAACATATCCAAAACGTCTAAAAGCCGCGTTTGCGATGTTGATTTTCGTTGTAGGTGCCAATTTTAGAAAGATTCCACCGTAAAAATTTTTGACAGACCCTTTCAACGCAAGTAACGCGATGATCTTAAAGAGTTTCCGAAACGAAAGGTGGTATGGGATGGTGCCTTTCTCCGTCCACAAGTTCCGACAAATCGTTCCGTTTTCGAGACGCCGAGAATCCAATCGAACCTTTGTCCGTTCTCCGTCCCACAGCGCGTGAAACGGAAATTTTTCGGTGTTCACGGTCAAGTCCAACATCAATTCGCCAGTCAGTAAGGCCATCCAGATTCTCGCGAATTTAAACATGTTTGATTCGCTCCTATGTACCGTCCCCTCCACGACAGGGACGGTTGTACAATGTCCCGCGTGGCCGGGTGCGATGCAAAGGATTTACCTGTCCAGACGTGCGACTAAATCAGAAATCGTTAGATTTGCATCACGCAAAATTTTAGTTAACAAACCGACCTTAATTTCTTTATGGTTCGGTACCGTGATGGGCGGGAGTCTGTCGTGATTCAAACGAATGTGACTTCCCTTCTGGCGTACAACTTTATACCCGATAGATTCAAGTACATGAATGAGTTGTCGCGCCGAAACTACAGGTGTCTTAGGGCTCACAGGTCAACCACAACGCTTCCTACGGTTACTCCGTCCGGATTGGGGATGTCTTGCCCCGAATCGCGAAGTTCCTCAAGACACAATTCAATTGCTTCTTTGATGTTTTCTAAAGCCTCTTGAACCGAATCGCCTTGACTATAACATCCGGGTAGTATCGGACAACTAACTATATATCCACCATCTTTATCTGGCTCCAATAAGATTGGGAAACTCTTTGCGCTCATTGTAGGTCCGCTCCCTATCGATTTAGACCAGTATATGGAACCAAACCGTTGTCGGCAACTTTTGCCATGCGCGGTTACTCCATCCTCTTAGTCTTCATTAGACAACATAATCGTAATGACAGGCTCCCAGTTGTCCCCCGGTCCAATCAATGCCTTTAGTCGGACAACCTGGTGTTGCCCATTTACCAAAAATCCGACATCGTAGCGCAGCATAGACCCGTTAGTTCTCCGAGCGGAAATCGCGAACAGGTACAAAACGTCCCACAAACGGCCGTTTGTATCCTGACCTTGTGCTTCGTCCGCTTCGGATGGGACGATGTATTCGTGCCACAGCTTAGCGGTTACTGCGACTGGCAAGCAGACTCCCGTCTCTTTCGCCAAGTTCGTGACATTGATGAGCACCTCATCCTCCAAGGCTTGATCTCGCGTGTACGTATGAATGACGTCTGCATTGCTCCAATCCATGTTTATCTTCTCCCTGACCTCCCCAATGCACGGAGGGAGGTGTTGATTTCCCGCGGTGCTCGGGTTTGGTGAAGGCACACTATTGATTTAAAACAGTGAATGGACCTTTGCCACTATTTCGTCATGAAGTTCTGGAATCAAATACCCTAAGCGTCTCTTCATGTCGAAGGTCCGAACCGTCAACAACTTGTGAAGGCGAATTACAGAGCTTCTCTTGAGTCCGCTTGTTCGAAAACTATTTTCTCCTTCAATCAGTTGTATGTCTGTCGGAAGGAGGTTTTCTGGAAGTTGACTTGAGATGAAAGCCACAATGACATGTTGATGTTGTCCGATTGGGTCTGTAAGACAAAGTACAGGACGTACTTTGGGTGTTTTTGCCCATCCCCCCGAAAAGGTTCATTCCAGGTTTTCTAATTCATCGTATATCTATCGCCCGATTAAGA
>NZ_JAJFNK010000113.1 GCF_021739485.1 Alicyclobacillus tolerans | reverse complement strand
GAGCGATATTAAATAGCCTGCAAGCCCAGTAGACTCGGCCAGCTACATCCATTTTTGCCCTGCGAAAGTTGAGTTAGGTACCCAAGAAGTGACCGTGAGTGCGACTGCCAAATTAGACTTGAACCGGGCACAACTGTTTCAATCGGCAATAGATGCGCTGATGCTGAGATACCAGGAGGAACTGGGCAGGCAAGAGGTTGAACGGTTTCTGACCACGTGGTTGGCCTCAGGTGTTCAGCCCCCGAACTGGAGACTCCATCCAAAGGATTCTTGCTGGAATCAAGCAGACCACTCCTAAGACCCTGTGAAAGGCAGTGCGGGTCCCTCCTTACCCAGTGCTGCCTTTCATGAACTCTTTAAGCTATAATAATCTCATTAATTATCTGAATTTTTAAGCAAACGCATGGCGCTGTACTAGACTCTGGACGCCTGCGCAGCCTCTGAGCGGACTTCTCTAAAAAGGGGGAATTTTTGTGACTAGCACCTCTCTGGCAGCATCCCGGCAGCTTTTGATCGGCGAAGTGTTAAAAAGGGCTGTATATCGTACGCCAAACCGCGAAGCCTGCGTCGACAGACACCGCAGATTGACGTACACCCAACTCGGCGGACGGGTTACGCAACTCGCCGGTTGGCTTCAGGCGCGCGGCGTCGGCCCGAACGACAAGGTGGCGTATCTGTTAAAAAACGGGATCGCGTTTGTCGAAGTGTTTTATGCGGTCTCACTGACTGGATCGGTGGGCGTGCCGATTAACTTTCGGCTGAACCCGAGAGAAATCGCTTACATTCTACAAAACTCCGACAGCAAGCTTCTGGTAGTTGACGCTGAACTTTACGAGGCCGTCCAAGGAATCCGGAGGGATCTGCCAGTTTTGAGGGATGTTGTCGTCGTGGAGGACCATCCGGAATCCGGAGTGCACAGGATGCCCGATTCCATTCCCTACGAATCTGTTTTTAGAGAACCAGTCCAGTTTCGCCCCGCAGAGGAACCTTCGGATGAGGACGACGCAGTCATCGTATACACCTCGGGAACGACTGGCCGGCCGAAAGGCGCTGTGCTCAGCCACAAAAACCTGGTACAGAACTCCATGAATGTGGTTTGGGAAATGTCTTTGTCCGCACACTCCAAACAACTGACCGTCGCCCCCTTGTTTCATATTGCGGCGATGTCCACAGTCGTCACGAGCTGTTTAGTGAATGGAACCACAGTGATCCATCGCGAGTTTGTACCGGTACAGATCTTAGAGACTATCGACCGCGAAAAAATTGACAACATGTTTTTGGTTCCCGCCATGTGGAACTTTCTGCTCCAGGTATACACCCCTGATTCGTACGATGTATCTTCCATGAAGACGTGCGTCACAGGCGGAGCCATTTGTCCCTTGGAGCTCAAAAAAGCCATCATGAAAAGCTTTCCAAACGCCGGCATTTACGACGCATTTGGACAAACGGAAACCAGCCCTGTGGTCACTTGTCTGCACGCCGAAGACGCGCTGCGAAAGACGACCTCGGTAGGCCGGGCGGTCATAAACGTGGAACTGCGGGTCGTCGACGAGTTCATGAACGACGTCCCTGTCGGCGAAATCGGTGAGGCCGTGTACCGCGGACCGACCGTGATGAAAGAGTACTACAAAAATCCTTCCGCCACAGAAGACGCATTTCACGGGGGGTGGTTTCACAGCGGCGATTTGGTGAAAATGGATGAAGAAGGGTTTGTCTACATCGTCGATCGAAAAAAAGACATGATTATCAGCGGCGGTGAAAACATCTATCCTGCCGAGATCGAGGAAGTCCTATACGCGCATCCCGCTATCCTGGAAGCAGCGGTCATCGGGGTTCCTGACGCGGACTGGGGAGAAAAAGTCAAAGCTTTTGTCGTCGTCAAACCTGGGGCCCAGTTAACCGCTGAGGAAGTTGTGGCTCACTGCACCGCGCGGCTTTCCTCGTACAAAAAACCCAAAAGCGTCGAATTCGTGGAGGCTCTGCCACGTAACGCGGCCGGCAAAGTACTCAAACGAGTCCTTCGCTCTCCAGGGGAACAAGTCCTCTGACCGCTGGAGCACCTCTTTTGGAGTGCCAGGCCTTGAACGGACACCGTGGTGGACGCCGGGATGAAACCGGATCAAACAACTAGAATACGAGGGGGAACTCATCTTGGAACAATGGTCAACGAAAGAGCAACTTCGCAAACTGCTGACTGAGCTTGTACGCATCCCCACCGTCACGGGTTCCGACGCAGAACTCAGTTTCCCCTCGCACATTATGCAGCACCTGCTGTCTTTACCTTACTTCTCCATCCACCCGGACTATTTGCGCCTCATCCCGACGGGGGATGGCAGAAACGCCGTTACGGCACTGGTCAAACGCCCGGACATTCGAAAAACAGTCGTTCTCATCAGCCACTACGACGTGGTCGATGTGCCGGATTACGGCGTATGGCAGGACTTCGCCTTCCATGCGGAAGAACTGACAACGGCATTTTACACTCGCAAACACGATTTGCCTCCTGAAGTTCAAAGCGACCTCGAAACCGGTGACTGGCTGTTTGGCCGGGGCACCATGGACATGAAATGCGGATTGGTTCTGCACATGTCTATGGTGGAACAGGCGGCCAACGGCGCTTTTGATGGGAACATCCTGTTGTTGACTGTTCCCGACGAAGAGGTCAACTCTCTAGGAATGAGGGCTGTTGTCCCGCAGTTGTTGGAATTTGCCGAACAACACGGCCTGGAATACTGTGCAGTACTCAACTCAGAGCCCATGTTCAGCCGCTACCCAGGGGACCCCAATCAGTACCTCTACATGGGTTCCCTGGGCAAGGTCCTGCCTGGATTTTTGTGCTATGGCAAGGAAACCCACGTCGGAGAACCGTTTTCCGGACTCAATGCCAACCAGATGGCTTCTCTGCTGACCACCGAAATGGAGCTCAATTCAAAGTTTTGTGAAATCCTGTCTGGCGAAGTGACACCGCCGCCGACGAACCTTTTACAAAAGGACCTTAAAGACGCCTACTCGGTGCAGATCCCACACCGCGCCGTGACGTTGTTTAACGTGTTCGTACTGGAGCGGCGGATGGATGAACTGCTCGATTTGCTGCGCCAATCAGCCCAAAGGGCTGCATCTGCCATCTCCTCCTCCTATTTGACGCGGGCCCAGGAATTTTCCAGGTTTCAAGCCTTGCCCGCCACTGAACCCAACGTCGCCGTTCTGACTTACGGAGAACTGGTGACATATGCGCTGAACACTTACGGGAAAGAGCAGGTGGAACAAGTTCAAGCGGAAGTCCTGCATCAAGCGGCATTGCTGGACGTGCGGGAGCTTTCCATCCGCCTTGTCGATCGCTTGGCGATTCTATGTAAAGAACTGTCTCCCATGATCGTTTTGTTTTTCGCGCCCCCCTACTATCCGGCCGTCGCTTCCGGACACGACAAAGCCATGCAGCAAGTGGTCGCGGCGGTAGTTGCAAAGGCAAAACAAACCTATGGAATTGAACTGACTCCGCAGCCGTATTTTCCGGGCATCTCAGACCTCAGTTACATTGGACGACAACCGGCTAGTGAATCCCTTGCGCCGCTGCTATCCAATATTCCATCCTGGCAAACCGGGTACTCCTTGCCCTTGAAAGAGATTGAGAAGCTCAATCTGCCCGTCTTAAACCTTGGTCCGGTGGGCAAAGACGCTCACCAGTGGACCGAACGATTGGACGTGAACTACGCGTTTGGTCCATTGAGGAACTTACTGAAAACGGCTATTCAACACTCGTTAAAAACTTTCTAAATCATGGATTACATTTGAAAATTCTGTAGCATGTACTACTCCAGGACTAGGTAATGAACCACTAATTATAGCAGGACTGTCCTATGCGTCCAGGGTATCGGTATCTGTTATGGATGGAACTTCCTGAGTTATGACTGTTTCGACACAAATAGTACGACTGGACCGGTAGGGAGGTTCAAAAAGACCTTCTTCCGGTCTTTTTTCCGTTTCATAATGGGGTCAGTTTTGAAAGGAGGTCTTCAATGTGGTCAACACCGCAAATGCCTGGCCCAACTACTACGTGGGTTTTTTATGGCTCATCGTGTTTGTTGTTTTCGCTGTG
>NZ_JAJFNK010000112.1 GCF_021739485.1 Alicyclobacillus tolerans | reverse complement strand
CCTTGCATATATCTTCGACATCCTCACCCGGAAAACCTCGCTGCGGCGTCGATTTTTCGTCATTCAGTAGCCCCTAAGTACAAGACCGCCAACCCATATAAACCATTTTTTCAGTTTAATCACCCCTAATTGACCTCGGTTGTATGTTGATAGGCTTATCGAATACTACTGCCCGCTACCGCCATAATCCAGAAAATCCCTTAATGTATATTTATGTACGGATAGGAGCAAATCCTTCTTCGAAACAAGCCCCCCCTTATGTGCAACATCAATTTGTCCATCAGTGTGATTTATTCAGATTAATTTGGTTGAAGGCATTGTCATTTGGGTAAACGAAAGCACCAGCTCCACCGTCCGCATCAACAATCATCGATAGTTCCGTTGCATGATGCGACATGTAGGTGAAGTCACCTGTAATCTCAAGGCGATACATGTGCTTCTGTGTTGCATCATCGATGTCTGTGGTAGCACGAGTGATTTTTGGATGAACATCCCCTATTCGTTGACCCGCTTTATCCACAAATTGAACAACAGCAGATGGCAATGTGGACGTTTGAACCGTTTGTCCGATTTTCCACTGTGGTTTATTGGTATTTATGAAAGGCGAACATCCAGCAAGCAGAAATACACATGCACCTGTGATTATTCCGAGTTTTATACTCCTCACAAAACCACCCCCTTCTTCAACATGCTGCCCTTTTAGCTGGCAGTGATTGTTATAGTTGAAGACTTTTCCGTCACTCCAGGTACTCTTTAGATAAAATTGGATTTAAGTATCGTGCCATTGACGTTTTAACTTTTTTAAATCCCTCACTACGATAAAAGCCCTCATTTCCTGTCGTCGAAATGAGATGTACGCATGAAATATCTTGTAGATCATGGAGTAGATCTTCGATTATCAACTTACCTATACCCTTTCCTTGATAATCAGAATGAACGACAACATCATATATTGCAGCGTTAAAAACTCCGTCGGAAATAGCCCTTCCAAAGCCCACGATACGATTGTCGTCTCTGGCAATTGTAACGTGAGTGCTGGCACTAAATACCGTGCTGATAATATCTGTAGTGTGTTTCATCCACCCCACCGATGCGTAGACTTGTTGCATTTCATCCAAATTCGCTGAAGCAAAATCATTATGGAGATTGATGTCCAACAATATCCCTCCAAACCTTATACTCCATCTGTCGTATAGCTGCCCAAGTGTTGAAGAAGCAGGACCTGTCCTGATTGAATAATCATACAAAACTTAAGCCGCTTCATTCTCCCGTTCGTGCGCCCGATTCTTTAATAACCACTTGTTCTGTGAGATCGAGAAACTCGTTTACGTCACTTGTAATGGCGTCCAATGCCGTTTCCCAAAAATGATTTTTCATGATATCTTCGCCAATAAAACGCTGTGCTAGGTCTTCCACACTTATTCGTCCTGTATTACGCAGTAATTCTCGGTATGCATCTGCAGACATGATGCCTTCTTCGATTTTGGAATAAATTCCAATGCTAAACAGATATCCAAATGTATACTGGAAGTTGTAGAACGGGACTTCCGTCATATAGATATGTGGCTGGATTGCCCACTGGTACTCACTGTATCGATTCATACAATCCAGATATACACGTTTTTGTGCTTGAATAGAGAGTTCAGTGAGTCGCTTGTGACTGACAAACCCATGTTTACGCTCCGCATATATAGATTTTTCTAAGAGATAACCACCAAATGCACCTAGGAGCGCAAACGGGATTGTTCGTTGCAGTTTTTCTGTTATAAGACCAAGACGTTGTTCCTCGGAAGTGGCACTATCAATAATGGCATTTATGACAATATGCTCAGCCAATGCCGAAGCGGTCTCTGCAACACTCATCGGATATTGACGAGCGAAATATGGTAAATCTTCGACTGTTTTATGGTGGTACGCATGACCAAGTTCATGAGAGAGAACTAATAGGTCATTGAATCTGCCACGGTAATTAACTGAAATGCGTGATTGTTTCGCTAGGAAAAAGGGAACACACGTACCCTCATGTGCCTTGCCTCGTCGACTTTCTGAGTCGATCCACCTTTCTTGAAATGCTTGACTTGCTGTATCTGCCATGTCAACGCTGAAACGCTTGAAGTTTTCAACGATAAGTTCCCTGGCTTCACTATATTTCACCTCGCCATTTACCTCAGTTAACGGCACAGTAAGGTCATAATAACTCAACTGTTTTAAGCCCATGAGTTCGGCTTTTCGATTTATAAACGGAACAATCTTAGGAATGTATTGTTCCAAGACATGAAACATAGTGTCGAGGGTGTTCTGCGACATATGATTTTGCTGAAGAGGCTCATGTAAAACGGAGTCCCATCCCCGAGTAGCGTAGGTTTCTAAGCGAAAGCCGCTCAAAGAATTCAGTATGTATGCCAACAACTCGGCATCCCTGCCAAAAGCCTCGTCAATGCTAGCCGCTGCCTGTTCACGAATTCGACGATTCGAATGACTCAGAAGACCAAGGACCTGTCCCATTGTTAGGTCTTGGTCATCCACCACGAACGTCATTCGCTTCACGTGACTATTCCTCAACGTCCCCCAAGCATGATATCCATTTTTTGATAAACGATGAACTAGGTGCTCTTGGTCTGGAGGGAGTTTGTCAGCAACTTGCCGTCTGCGTTCGCCCAAAAGATAAGCAATGGGTTCCCCGATTGGGTCACGCAACAGAGAAAACCACTCATCTTCGGACATCTCAGATAGTCGTCGGTCAAATTGAACCTGGAGCGATACAAAATCTGTCTTGAATTTTTCAACAAGGTGAAGGTTGCTCTGCAACAAAGGGTGTTCACTTTCTTCAATGCCCAGAGTATAAAGAAACATATCGACTTCCTCTGTGAGTCCGCCTGCTTCTTGTAGTGATTGTAAAACGTTTGGGATGGAAAGTGTATTGATGTCATGCTTCAGTTCGGTAAGGGATTCATCAAGCCGCTTAATTATCATTGAGAACTCATCGACAGTTAAGATCGATTCCAGGTCCCATTTTTGCGTTAGTGACTCTGACATTAAAACACCTCTTCTCATTCGTCTTTGCGTGGAGGCGAATGACGAAAACCAGGACACCTCAATCCATGTTTAAGAGTCGAAGGAAATCCCGTATCTGTAAAAAATATTCATTTTTTTGATCTGTGCTGAAATGATGTTAATCAGCGGATGATTTGGTTGTTCCCAAGTCAGAAGGAAATACAAACTTTTCAATAAGTCCGAGGCGTTTCCATTTCGTAGAACTGTTTCGCCAGTTCGATCTAGTTCAAGGCTAAACCGTTCAATCCAAGGATGGAGTTCCTCGGCAGTTACCTGTTCATCCTTAATCATCCGAAATACGACTCGGGACAGGTGATCTGCTTCCATATAACTCAGAGGTGCTGGTAACGTTGCCAATTCAAAAATGCTGTCCAGGATTGCCATACGCTCTTCTTTAGTCGTAGACGGATGATGCGCACAGGAGTCCAGCGCATATGACATATGCGCAACTGAATGAGCCCATCCCTTACCGTCAACATAACCTCGGTAATCACGTTCACGTCTTACGTAATCCAACACAGTCTCGGTCGTTTGATGAACTTGTTCAGGACGTAATAATCCTCTGACTGCATCAAATTCTACAATGACAGCTACAATCAAAATCGCAAAAGCTCGGGCAAAAACGGTATCCGTATCATATTGTCCGATACCCCAAAAAAGATAATCGTCACTAACAGACACGGCAAGTATCTCACTCCACTCTTGTACTGTAAAGGATTCCCTCTCAAGCAAATTTGCCAATACACCATAGGACAGTTCATCACGGAATTCTGCATCAATTGAATGTAAATTTGGCATTAATTTGAGACATAGTTCGGTTGCATTAACAGACTCCGAAATTTGAAAATCGTTGCGGATTATATCACGAAGGAATTTTTTATTGGTCGCCAGCGTATCGAGGTTCATCTGAGCCCCTCATCCTCTCGCTCTCATTAAATATATGACTAGAATCGCTATTGAACACTGCTGCCCATTTACGCCATAAGCAGCTTGCGTGGCAGACTGCATGAACATACAGTTGTATATCCCTTCTTCTGGTCGGC
>NZ_JAJFNK010000111.1 GCF_021739485.1 Alicyclobacillus tolerans | reverse complement strand
CTGATGCTGATGCTGATGCTGATGCTGATGCTGATGCTGATGCTGATGCTGATGCTGATGCTGATGCTGATGCTGATTTAAAGGCAGGAGGTGACTATTAGCCGGGCTGACGCGCCACCCTCACGGGGTTTCCGTGCAGGATGGGCAAAAACACCCATACTGGTGGACCTCTAGAAAAGAAAGCCTAAAAATGGTATGCGAGATACGTTGAATATACGTAAGTAGAAATGGAAGCTGTGTATATCCATTGTCCTGCAAATGTTCTTCATTGAGGACGAAGTCACCGTCAACAGTCGCTATACATACTTAAATTCATTCAGCAAATTCTCATTGAAACATCCCGTAGATTTCCAAGAAGACTCACAAACGATTGTTACACTGGTTTCATCCAATCAAAGGAGGTATAAATAATGAACCGATTAAGAGCAAAAATAGCAACGCTGGCCGTAGTCACTGGAGGATTCGCTGGAGCTTTTGGAATAACTTCGGCTTTGGCAGGTACGGTGCACCAAGCCCATACATCCACAGCCATTGTCAAACCTGCCACTAATTCCTTAGCACAAAGTACTCAACAGAACGGTACTAACGTGCAACAGCAAATCGGGAGCCAAGCAGGCGGTCCCGACCTTCATAAAGAGGGTAATATGAAATTGAAAGAAAATGGAACTTCGAATTCAACTGAACCTGATTCTTCGCAGGCGATACAGGCGGCAACCGCTATTCATTCCTCTGCTCCATCCAATGCACTGAGTGTTCAACAACAAGGCGGACCAAACGTACAGCAGCAAGTGGGAAGTCAAATGGGCGGCCCTGACCTCAAAAAAGGAAATTAGCCGAAGAACCAGTCGGGAACCTCATGCTTTTTAAACAATTGCGAAACAACCATCACTGTAATTGAATTACCGTAGTTAGTGCACTTTGCGCATAGTGTAGAAGGTTCCGTTCAACGGAACCTTCTACTTCTATAATTTGAATCCAATTTGAATCCAATTTTCAACTCGCTACCTGAATCCTGAGCCGCGATCCAAGTCGAGCCTATTGATGTGCTTCTAGATTGCGTAGCTATTGACCCATCAACTTCATTTGTCTAGAACAATTGACTTGATAAAGTAACACCGATGGGAAAACAGACGCATGACTGTTCATTCTTGCGGATTCTAAGCACCCTCGGGACGAAGTGGCACAGTAACCAGGAACTCAGAACCTTCATCCACCCTGCTTCTGACACTGATATCTCCTTCGTATAATTCGACCAATGCCTTGACGATTGCTAGTCCAAGTCCTGTACCACCATCTACGGATCGTGCATCGTCTACCCGATAAAAACGTTCGAATATATGCGGTATCTCTGTCTCTGGAATTCCACGCCCTTCGTCCTTGACCCGAATAACCGCACGGGCTCCCTCACACCAAGTGGAAATATAAACACGAGCGGGAGATTCACTATACTTAATCGCATTTTCGGTGAGATTCGTAATGACTTGTTTCCACGCAGAGTCCGCCATCATACCAATTTTTCCGACACCAAGACTTAAGGATAGTTGGGCCATGGGGTACATCAGAGACATCGCATCAATGGTCTCACGAATCACATCATCAAGGTCGCATTCCGGCGCTTCTTCCCTGGCAACAAGTTCCACCTTCGCCAGAAACAGTAGGTCTTCCGCCAATTCAATTAGACGTGTCGATTCCTGATAAATCACATCGAGACTCCGATTCAGAACATCTGGATTTTGTTTTCCCCAACGTTTTAGCAAATTGGAATATCCCTGAATCATGGTCAAAGGAGTACGAATTTCATGGGATGCGTCCGCAACGAATTGTTTTTGTTGTTGAAAGCTCCGTTCTATGCGTTCCAACATCCCATTAAAAGTAATTGCCAATTGGGCAATTTCATCGTGTCGATGAAGGATCTCCACACGTTTACCTAGGTCTGTAATTTGAATTTTTTGGACAAAGTGAACAAGTTTTGTAAGGGGCCGCATCGCTGTTGCTGCAGTGATGTATCCTCCAAACCCGGCAAGAAGTATAGCTCCCAGAGTTCCTAAAGACATTAAAAATAAGAGGGCATGGAGATATTCCTGAATATCACTGGCATGCTTGAGAATTAATACATCCCCGACAATTTTCTTAGATGAGGAATCAATTATGGCATGCGCAACGAATATTCGAAAGTGGCCTTGAGGAGCAGAGAACTTGATTGATGGCCGGTGCGTATTTGCTGCCTGATACGCCGCGCTCAGTTCTCGCGAGCTATCTGAGCCAATCTTTTGAATAACCCTCCCGGTGTTGTCGACTATGGCTACGGTCTGACCTGTGCGATGATACTGCAATAACCAAGACAATGGAATTGCGCCTGAATCAGTATTCCCCGGTCCTTGACGATCCGACAAATTTGTCATGTAATACTGGGCAATTTCGCTGGCTTCCGTTTGGAGATTTGTTGATTCCATACCATATAAACGGCTGCGCAATGACCAAAATATAAACGAGTTAAAAATCACTAGAATAACCATAAGTACCGTTACAGTTAAAAAAGTAATCCTCATCTTCATGTCTTCGTCACGTCCTCAAAATGTAACCAAAACCACGAATGGTTTCTATTACTGGAGATGCACCGTCGATATTCAACTTGCGACGCAAGTATTTTACATAGACATCAACAATAGAGGTGTCCCCAGCAAAGTCATATCCCCACACTTCGTGTAATAACTGTTCTCGTGTCATTACATGGTTTTGATTTTTCATAAATGCCGCAAGAAGTGAAAACTCGCGCTTGGTTAAAAAAATTTGCTGACTATTCCGTACAACTTCATGGGTGCCCTCATTCAGAACAATGTCCCTTGCCGTAAAAACCTCATTCACATATTCCACTTGATTGCGTCGAATACAGGCACGAATCCGCGCGAGAAGTTCCTCGATCGCAAACGGTTTAGCAATATAATCATTCGCACCACAGTCTAAACCGGCTACGCGATCCGGCACCGAGTGTCGGGCTGTCAACATGATAATAGGTGTGTTGCTCATAGAACGAACCCGGCGGCAAACTTCCATTCCATTAAGACCTGGCAGCATAATGTCGAGGAGAATAAGACTCCAGCTTACATTCAGAGATAGTTCGAGTCCATCGATGCCGTTTGTTACTGTAGATACGGTGTATCCTTCGTATTCAAGTTCAAGTCGTATGAATTCCGCGATGTCCTTTTGGTCCTCAATGACGAGAATACGATCTTGACTCACAACAAACCCTCCACGGATTGCAATAGATTTACCCGAACCCATCATATCACCGAGAATCGCGCCGGACAGTGGGTGGGCAATCATTCTAAGAAACATGTAATCTAACTTTAAGCAAAATCCAATCCTAGCACGTAACAGGCCTAGAAAGCTTCTGCAAATTACTTCGATTGACCAACCAGCAAGAAGGCCCCGTTAAAGATCCGTAATAGAGTTATGCCTTAATACGCGTTTGGCAGAATCACTCGGTATCTAAAGAGGCTGCCACAGTCCATCGTAGATGGGGTGGCAGCCTCTTGGCTTATTCATGTTTGTTATTTAAAACATCCGTTTTACTGCAGTAATGTGGTTGTACCAATAGCTCCCAGGTGCAACACGCAGGTACCCAACTTTACCAAGTCCCCCACCTTCTTCAATCATGCGCCCGTTGCCGTCGTTACTACCGACATGTGCCCCGTTGTTAAAAATCAAAAGGTCACCGAGTCTCATATTTTGAACTGGTACTGTCGTACCGACTAAACGGGCTTGCACCCGTGAGGCATTGCTCATTTTATATCCAAGTGCATGATGGTATACATAAGCCGTGAAGTTGGAACAGTCAAAGCCGTATTGTCCGCGGTCTTCATTGTGTCACCAGACATAGGGGGTTCCAAGCTCGCTCTTCGCAATGGACATCACCGCATCGAACTTTTGCTGCCAAGTCGCGTTCAGGCCTGCAACTGGCTAAAGCGACGAGTCATACTGTACACCTGGAGGAAGCATAGTGCTTGTCCTAAACCCAGAAGTACTCGTGGCAGTCGGCACGACAGCAGATGAAGTTGAGGATGTGGATGCAACTGAGGCTGGTGCAGACATATAACACCGCTTCCGCGCCCGATGCCTAGCCCAAAATGAATTTCAGCAGGAATTTTGTCGTCTTTTGGTGAATGTGTCCCAAGCGTCGTAGAGAGGTTTGGGGGATTTCCAGTTGGTTGCGGATATGCAGTCCTTCGTAATGGGGGCTTCGGCTGTGTGGTCGAGGCTCATCGACCGCTTTGGTTAGGTCCAAATGATTGATACTGCCGCGAAATGTAAGGACTGTAATCTGTCTGTCGGGACTCGCATCAAGGCGCTATTTATCAATATGGGCGCGGACCGTAAAGCGTTATACAAGGTGAAAGAGTTCTATGAAAAACGGGATGCCGAAGTCTTGCTCGGAGAAGGCGTTTGTGCGGAAGAGTTAGAGTCTTATGTAGTGGTGTAAATTTAGGGGCTGGCTCTTGACGAGAAAGCCATCGAGTGCAATCTACTAAAAG
>NZ_JAJFNK010000110.1 GCF_021739485.1 Alicyclobacillus tolerans | reverse complement strand
GATGCGGACATTATATCTAGCAATTTATGGACAGGCAATACCGTCAGCATTCGGACATTTTGGCGTAGCTAAAACACTCAAACATTCACTTCACTACACAAAAACAGCTGCATCCCATAGATTGATTTTTTTGCCGATTTTATGAATTCTAGCGTAGCTGAGCACTTCCTTGGCCAAGGCTACATCTTCTATGCCAAGACCAACGCTGTTAAAGTAAATTTTCTCGTGCTCATTCTCACGCCCCATCTTCTTGCCATTTACGACCTCGCCCAGTTGAGCATAAATTCGGTTCTCATCGAACCTCCCTTCTTGGTACATAATGGATATCGTTTCCACACCACGGTGCTTTAGTTCGGTCCAATCGTCGACCACGATTTTATCGGTCTGCTCAATGACCTCAAAGTGACATTCATTACTGCCGACGTGAACATATAGAGAGCCCTCACGAATCCACTCAGCTTTCACGATAGGATTTTTAGTCACAGTAGCCGTAACAAATACGTCAGATTCTCTAACGGCCTCTTCAGCATTGGGTACTACTTCAAAGGTCATCGGTTTCATCGTAGACATTTCCTTTACAAATCTTTGCGCACGAGAAACATCAACATCGTAGACTTTGACCGTTTCAAGATGTGGCAGGACGGTACTTAAAGACATGTACTGTGTACGATTTTGTACTCCAGCTCCGATTAATCCAAGCACCCTTGAATTCGGTCGAGCCAAATACTTTGCGGCCACCCCAGAATTTGCTCCTGTTCTCATGGCGCTGATCAAAGTGCCATCCATTACAGCGATAGGTAAAAGCGTCTCTGGGTCGTTTAATACAATCAATCCTGCCGCTCGAGGAAGTCCGCGCTTAAAGGGATTTTGGGGGGAACTTGAAATCCATTTAATTCCGCAAGCATTAAATTCTCCACCAATATACCCAGGCATGGAGTTGATACGTCCAATGACAGTCTCCGATTCGTTGTCCCCCCACCGTAACACGGTCTTGTTCGGAAGTACGTAATCTCCGCTGTCGTGCAGGGCAAAGACGCGCTCCATAACATGGATTGCCTGGTTCATGTCAAACCCGCTGGCTTGGCGTACGTCCGACTGTGAAAGAAACGTGATTTCATAGTCATTCATGATTGAACCCCCTTATTTCCGTAAACCTATTGGACTCAGCTAAATAGCTCATTTATGCCATAATCCTGTTTTCCTGAATGTCGACTTACTTTTTCTTCGAGAACATCCTGTTTGACTTTGTCAGGATCACGATTCAGGGATGGACCATATCCGCCTGAGCCTGGTGTCTGCACACTTAATACATCACCCGGATATAGTCTGAACTCCGAAACCTTGCCGGTGGCTAACGTTTTTTCGGTACCAGTTCCAGGATTGATCACGAAACGCCCAACACTGCCGGTTCCACCCCCGAACAATCCCCACGGCGGTATTTTCTGCCGATCTGCGTGAGACGCAAATTCGATTTCTTCCAGCACTCGAAAATCTCGTCGCAGCCCCAATCCCCCTCTAAACTTCCCAGGTCCACCGGAGTCATTTCGCAGTTCATATCTTTCGAGCATGATTGGGTATTCAATCTCTAAGGATTCAATCGGTAGGTTAGAGGAATTGGTTACGTGAACGTGGACTCCGTCCAATCCGTCTTTTGTAGGACGAGCACCGAATCCCCCTCCAAGTGACTCAGGATACACAAAAAATTGTTTTCTTCTAGAATCGTAACCGGAGAATAAAACTGTGGTGACTGCACTATTACATCCAGCGATCACTTGATTTGGAATGGCTTTCGCAAATGCACCAAATATGGCGTCCACAATGCGCTGGCACGTATCGGTTCTTCCTCCGACAGAAGCAGGTGCGATGGCATTCACAATGCTCCCCTCTGGGGCTGTTACCTCGATGGCCCTGTAGTATCCTGCGTTCGACGGGATATCCGGATCCAGGATTGCCTTGATTGCATAATAAACGGTTGCCAACAGTGCAGTCTTAACAACATTTATTCCACCCTTGACCTGAGGGTTGCTTCCCGTAAAATCCAAATGAATCCGATCTCCATTCACTTGAACTTTCACATGGATTGGCAATGCCGTTTTTTCTAAATCGATCCCGTCGTCATCCAGGTAGTCTTCAAACTCATACACGCCATTCGGTATCTTACGGATTGCATTTCTGATTCTTCGTTCTGAATATGAGAACATTTCATCAATTCCCGCTACAAACAAATCCGGTCCGTTCTTGTCGAACAATTCAACTAGCCGCTTCTCCCCGATTCGATTCGCAGCAATTTGAGCCCGAAGATCCCCTAATCTCTCACGAGGCGTTCGGCAGTTCAACAGAATAAAATTGAGAATTTCGGAATTCTCTGCTCCTCGTGCCAGTAATTTTACCGGCGGGATCCGAAGACCTTCCTGGTAAATACTCGTGCAATCTCCTGAGGAACTCCCGGCCACCCTTCCGCCTACGTCGGAGTGATGAGCGATATTCGCGACAAATCCGATAATCTTGCCCGAGTAAAATACCGGTTGTGCAATCGTAATATCCGGCAGATGTGTGCCTCCTCCGTTGTAAGGGTCGTTGGCGACAAACATGTCACCCTCGTGAATATCGGAAACAGGATACTTATCTAAAATCGATTTGCAAATTCCAAGCATGGAGCCAAGGTGTATGGGTATGGCCGCCGCCTGAGCAATGGTTTCTCCCCTTTCGTTAAATATGGCTGTCGAACAATCCCTGCGCTCTTTGATATTTGTTGAATAAGAGGTCCGGACAAGAGTTAACTCCATGTCTTCCGCAACGGACAATAGGGCATTACTGAGAACCTCTACAGTAATTGGGTCAACTTGGGAGCGCTTCATTTAGTTTACCTCCATCAATTCGATAACTATATTTCCGTAATCATCCACGTGCGCCGTGGAGTACGGCGGGATAACAGTTGTGGCATCCATTTGCTCGACAATGGACGGCCCTTGAATCCAATCACCAGGACCTAACGTCCTCCGATCGTAAACACGGACTCGAACAAATTGGTCCACTTCATCGAAGTACACCTCCCGTTCTTCTTTGACAGCTGCCTCAATACCCAAATCGTTTTTCGGATGTACTCGCAAGTTGACATTCGATACTTCACCCAAGGCAATTACGCGGTAACTCACAAACTCCACGTCTTGATCCGTGTTTGAGTAACCATAGATCTTCTTATGCTCGGCGTGGAAATCTGCGAGAGCTTGAACCATATCCGCTGATGTGGCAAAGTCCCCATCTACGGATATGGTCAATTCATAATTTTGCCCTGCATATCGCATATCGACGTTGCGTAGAATGTGCTGTTTATCTGTCTGGATTTGCTCTTGTGCAAACCAATCCCCTGCACGATTTTCTAAGTTGAGAAACTCAGAATGAATGATCTCGTTATTTTCGTCTCGCCCCACAACAATCCGGGTTTTAGAGTAATCCATCCTCAGATCCGACACCAACAAGCCTAATGCGCAGAGTATACCCGGACTCTCCGGAATAATGATTTGACTCATACCGAGCTCACGTGCAACAGCTGCCGCGTGTAGTGCTCCAGCTCCTCCAAAGGATACAAGCGTGAAATCCCTGGGATCATATCCTCGTTCCACCGAAACGGCACGAATAGCCCGAACCATATTGGAATTCACCAGCGTAATGATGCCCTTAGCCGCATCGGTTACATTTAAGCCCAGTGTGCTACAGATTTTGTTCTCAATTACACGTACCGCTGCGTCGTAATCGATTTGAAGTTTTCCGCCTAAGATATATTTGGGATTTAATCGTCTCAGGATGACATTCGCATCTGTCACCGTAGGTTCTTGCCCCCCCCACCCATATGCAGCGGGTCCGGGTGAAGCCCCTGCACTGTGCGGGCCGACTTTTAACATTCCTCCGCTATCAATCCATGCAATACTGCCCCCACCAGCACCAACGGCGTTGACGTCTGTCATCGGTACTTGGACTGGAAACCCTGCAATCTTTTTACCGGTTGTGACCTTGGGAGTCAGGTTTTCAACCAGACAAACATCTGTGCTGGTTCCACCCATGTCAAACGTAATGATGTTACGGCATTCAGTAAGACCGGCAACCTTCACTGCCCCAGCAACTCCGGCACTTGGACCAGACAAGGCCGTGCGTACGGGCTTTTCCTTTGCAACTTCGATTGAAATGACACCACTATTTGATTGGTTAATATAGGGATTTACCCCAATACCGAGATTCCAGACGCGAGTCGCGAAATTCGTGACATACTTTCCGACAATGGGGCCTAAATAGCTATTTAACACGGTTGTACTAAACCGCTCGTATTCTCGGAATTCCTGAAGAACATCACTCGATGTCGAGACATAAACATTCGGTATTTTTTCGTGCAATAACCGCTTGACGGCATCTTCGTGACTTGGGTTCATGTAGGAATGTAAAAAACACACTGCCACGGCCTCAATACCTTCTAGGAGTAAGTCCTCAATCACTGACTCCACTTCATTTAAATCGATATCGACGAGTACAGAGCCGTTAAACATCAGCCTCTCGGTAATTTCCTTGCGATGCCTCCTGCTGACCAATGGTTCTGGTTTATCGCAAAATAGGTTGTAGAGAGATGGCCTAGTCTGCCTGCCCAGTTCGAGTAAATCTCGAAACCCCTTTGTGGTTATTACTGCAGTTTTGGCTCCCTTTCTTTCGATGGCGGCATTGGTTGCAACCGTGGTTCCATGAGCCAGGTAAGTAACGTCACCTGCTGTAACGTGATTTGACGCTAGAATCATGTCAATTCCATTTTCAATGGCCTTTGATGGATCATCTGGGGTGGAGGGCAGTTTAAAAACCGATATTCCCCCGGACTCCTCGTTAAATAGGCAGATGTCTGTAAACGTGCCTCCTACATCAACGCCCAATCGATATCCCACTGTCATACCTCCTCGTATCATAGTAGTTGAAGTTCTTCGCAGTAGATTTTCCAGTAGATCCGGAACTGCTGGATGTCCCTCG
>NZ_JAJFNK010000010.1 GCF_021739485.1 Alicyclobacillus tolerans | reverse complement strand
GACGCTTTAACCCAGGCGCAAACCTCGGTGTCTACGGCAAAAGCTGCCTACACGGCCGCCCAGAACAACCTGGCTGCGGCCCAAGCGAATTACAACAACCGCACCCAGGAGCAGCAGCAACTCGATGCCGCCGCCAATGCGGTCAAGCAGGAACAGTCCGCCGTGCAGCAGGCGCAAGCCCAATTGGGCCAAGTGCAGCAGCCCGCCACTCCGGCTCAAATCCAACAGGCCCAAGCCGGCGTCCAAACCGCACAGGCGGGTGTGCAGGCCGCTCAAGCGCAGCTGCAAACCGCCCAGGTCAACGCCAGTTACGCCGTATTGAAAGCTCCCGTCGACGGCATCATTACACAAAAGAACAACTCCGTTGGGGACGTTGTGAGCCCAGGGCAGCCGGTGTTCGTACTCGACGTGCCGCACCTGCAAGTCGACCTTTCGGTCAGCGACACGCAGCTGCCCTACGTCAAAGTCGGGGAACCGGTGACCATGACTGTCTCGGCCCTGCCTGGAAAGACCTTTAAGGGGCAAATCTTCGAAGTGGACCCCACGCCGATTCCGGGCAACGGGAACGAGTATAAGGTGAAAGCCACCCTGAACGACCCGTCCAATACCTTAAAGCCGGGCATGAGCGGGAACGTGACTATCGAGACCGGCCACACGGGTCAAAACTCCTTGTCCATTCCGACGATGTCGCTGCAAACCATCAACGGCGTGCAGGGGGTGTTCGTCATGGGCAAAAACCCCGTGAAAACCTCCGGAGCTTCCAGCAGTTCGAGCCATTCGACGAGTACTGCCAACACCTCCAACAACCCGGGCAGCAGTTCCTCGGGCAGCGGGGCGACATCTGCCAGCCAGGTGCCGAACCAAGTCGATCAAAACCTGCCCAGCGGCGTCTACTTCCAGCCGGTGCAGGTGGCCTTGCAGGGTTCTCAGACCGTAGAAGTCACCAGCGGGCTGAAGGCGGGACAAAAGATTCTCCTGGGCGTCGGACGGTTTGTCGCCAACCCGGGAAGCAATTCGCAGTCGAACTAGAACTCGGGGATAAACCCGCAATCTTAACGAGAAACTTCGTCTTCAGACCCAGACAACTGTCGAAGGCGGAGTAAAGCGGAGCCGAGGTCTGCAGAGCCACGAAAATCGTGGCCTGCTCAACCTGGCTCCGCTTTTTCATGCCCTTTGCCGTCGTTGCCGCGGATTTAGCCATGTTGGCCGACGCAGACAGCCCCTCGCCGAGACGAGGGGCTGCATCGTTTCTGCTGTTTTTTGCTGCTGTTCACGCTTCGCGTCTTAAGCGCTCGGTTATACCGTCACCTGATTGGAAGCGGAACTTGTCTGACCGCTGACGGTTTGCGCTGCATAGTAGGTGCCACTTTGAACGTTGCTGAAACTCGCGAATCCGGTCGAATCGGCTGTGGCCGTTTGAGAAACCTGGCCATTGCTCGTATACAGAGTCACTGTAGCGTTGGGTTCGACGTCGCTGACCGTAATCGTGTTCACCCCGTTGCTCTGACTGACGGCTATCACGGGGGCTGCAGGCGCTCCCGAGTTGGCAGCCGTGACGTAGACATAGTTGGATGCAGCGCTGGTCTGACCATTGTAGCTCTGTGCGACGTAGTAACTGCCTGCGGGTACGTTGCTAAAAGTCGCATTGCCGGAACTATCGGCCGTCACAGTCTGAACCACTGCGGTATTGGAGTTGTACAACGTCACAGTGGCATTGGGTTGCATGTTGCTAACTGAAATGGTCCCCACGCCGTTGCTTTGAGTCACGGTGGGGTTCGGCGTTGCGAGCTGAGCAGCCGGGGTCGCATTCACATTCACGTAATTCGATGCGGCGCTCTGCTGGCCGTTCGAAGTCTGCACGACGTAATAACTGCCGTTCGCTACGTTGTCGAAAGTGGCAACGCCCGAACTGTTTGCTGTAGCGGTCTGCGAAACCGTTCCATTGGAGTTGTACAGTGTCACCGTCGCATTGGGCTGAGCGTTACTGACCGTAATGGTACTCACGCCATTCCCCTGGCTCACGGATACGCTCGGTGTCGCCAAGGGTGCCGGCGCAGTTGTCGCTTCATTGACCGTTACTGCACTGGACTGAACGTTTTGCCCATTCAAGGACTCCACCACATAGTAGCCGCCTTGGGCCACGTTGTTGAACGTGGCATATCCGTACTGGTTCGCGGTAGCCGTTGCAATTTGATTCCCGTTGGTACTGTACAACGTCAGCGATGCATTCGGAGCCGCATCGTTCACGCCAACATACCACACACCGTTGCTCTGACTCGCAAAAACCGCAGGGGTGGGGGCTGGTGTCACAGTTTTAGATACCGCGATCACGTTGGACTCCCCGCTGCTTTGCCCATTGGCGGTCTGCTCGACGTAGTAACTGCCCGGAGCGACACCGTAAAAAGTAGCGTTTCCGTTTGCATCGGCAGCCGTCGAAACCACGGAAGTGCCATCGGTGGAGTACAGCGTGACCATCGCTTGGCTGACCGCTCCAGTCACTGAAATGCTCGAAGTGCCATTGCTTTGTTGAAGGTGGATGGTCGGGGCTGTCAGAGTCGTGGAACTCCCTGAAGAGCTGCCGCCTGTCGAGGAACTCGAGGCACCCGAACTACTCGTATCATTAGACATCGACCACACATGGTGGATTCCGTCCCACGCCGCAGTGATGCCAAGGGCCTGGAACAGCGGGGCGACATAGTAGATGGGCATGTACGTCGTCTTTACGCCGCCTTCAGGGTCGGACTGGACAATGGTATTGACCTTCTTAATGAGGATCCCGTTCGCCGTAATCGACGTGTTCCCCGTCCCAATTTGCATAGACGGGAAGTTCAGGTTCTGCTGTGGGGTCGTTACTTTCCACGTTTTTGAAATCCCGTCCCAAGTGACTTTGTATCCGACTTTGATGAGAGCCTGATCGACATAGTACATCGGTATGTAGGTGGTTACGGTAGAACCATCACTTTCCGCAATACCGTATGGATTGCTCAGAGTTGTCCCGTTCACCTCGATGGCCATCTTGAACCAATTGCTTTTTGCAGAAGTTGAAGAAGTTGCTGAACTTGCTGAAGCCGTCGTTGAACTAGCCGTTGAGGAAGCAGTTGTGGTAGAGGTTGTGGTGGCTGCCAGAGCCATTGGAATCGCCGTGGTCACGGCGACGGAAACAGCCACAAATCCGGTAAGCATCCGTTTCATTAGGGAAGCCGATCTCCTTTTTCAACTGTTTTTGAAAGAAAGGGGGTATGGTCGACAATTTGGTTGATTTCGAAGCAAGAGGACCGGTTCGGGCCAACGGCCCGTACCTCGTTGGGCCCACACATGTTGTTTGCATGGAAAGAGTTACTACTTGCTTCTTTCTCTTCCTTTTGCTTCTTTCTCTTCCTTCTCCTTTGAGGCTCCATTTTCCTGTCTCATTCGACAAAACGCGAGGGGAATTGAGTGTAGGAGGTTCATCTGACGCGAATACACCACTGGCACCATGGCTCACATAGTTGTCAACGTGGACATAGCTCCGCCCGAGTCGCTCATGCTGCAAAAGACGCATCCTTGAGTCAGCGTCCAACAACTTCTCTTCCAACAGTTCCTAGACCACGACACGGAGACAAATAAGATAAAAGCTGTCCCAAAGCAGTCAAAACTGCTGAGGAACAGCTCCCATCTTCCGATTGCTTGTACAGAAGCTCAAGGACTGGCTTGACGCTCTTCGTTCTCGATTTAGCCCTGGCTCTGGCTTGTCATGTTCCAGGCTTGCCCGTTCCAAGCACTTTGGACTCCGACCCGTTTAAGAATCTGCATCACATACCAAATCGGCATGTACGTGGTGTCTCGTCCGGTACTGGGATCCTTGACGTAAATCCCGTACAGTTTCTGCACAACGGTACCGTTCAGGTCGACCTGCATCTGTCCAAATCCAGGTTTCAGGCGGGACATATCAACGTGCAGTCCTTTCGGAGTGAGTAAATTCCAGTCTGTCCCATTCCATTTGCTGCTCATTCCCAACTGCGACATGGCGTGCATTACGTACCAAATGGGCATGTAGGTTGTCCCATTTTTTACAACCCCGTTCACCACCGACAAACGTTTGCCGTTCAAGTCGATGGCACGTTGCCCAGGAAGTATAGGAGCAGGCGGGGTGGTCGTGGCAGCGACAGGAACAGCGATGACGAAATCCGGATCGGAGGTGAAAGAGATTTCGACCTTCCCGTTCGATACTTTGGCGGGTACAGAGACTAGTTTGCTTCCAGAAACCTTATAGATGACGGCGTTCTCTGGAATTGCGGGATTCAAAATGGTCAATGTGATCGGCGCAGTTGGAGCGGGTCCGCTAAAGTTAACGCCAAACGCAAAGGCTGGTTTGTATCCCTGTGGAGTAGTGTTCTCCAAAGATGACGTGCTGGCACGAGTTACGCTCACCTGTTCTGGGGACTGAAATGCGTTTTGCGGAATGTCCAACTCAATGGAACTTCCATCAGCCGTAGTGTTGATTTTTGAGGCGGCCGAAGAAACGCTTTGAGTAGCCACGGCGGTATTGAAGTTCTTTTCCAGACCCGCCGCGGATGAAGGGGGTGTGGTCGGGGTCTGACCGGGTTGCGCAGACGATCCTGAACCCACGGAAGAACTGCTGTGACCCGAGTGATCTGACCCACCTGAGCCGTTATTGTTCCCGTTGTTGCCCGGATTTTGCACTGGCGCCACGGCAACAGGTTGTATGGACAAGCTGTATTGCTGCACAGCCGTACCATCGCTGTTGCTGACCTGAACGGTAAAATTATTTGGAAGAGTCGTGGATTGCGTAGGAGTGCCGGAAATCACACCATTCGACAGCGTTAATCCTGCCGGTAGTGCTCCAGCCGTGATAGACCACTGCAAGTTCGCCCCTGTTGCACCGAGAGTCTGGCTATAAGGCTGCCCTTGAGTCGCATCTGGAAGGGTCGCAGATGCCAATGTGGGAGGCGTGCCGGTGACAGCGAACGTTGCCGTAGCGGTTTTTGGGTTTTGCGGGTCCTTGTCCGTAATTTTTATTTGATAGTTGCCCGGCTGAAGTCCACTCGGCAAAGTGACATTTACAGTTGCGCCTTGAACCACAAAACTTGGCGAAGAATTGACGTTATTGCCGTTTAAACTCACCGTCGGTGTACCGGCTTGTAAATTCAACCCTGTGGTCGCCACAGATATTGTTGATCCTGCAGCTTGGTCTTGCGTTACCGCCTGCGGCGCTGCCACTGCAGTTGGAGAGGCTGTAAACACAAAAGCACCTTGTTCTGTAAACTGTTCTGAAGGGTCTGTCACGGTTAAGTCGACAGGCGAAGAACTAAAGCTGCTCGCGTCAGCCTCCGGAATTGAGAACGTCAAATGGTTTGCATCGGTAACAGAAGCCGTGTATGTGTGAGAGACGGTGGGAGGCGTTGAGGCATTTCCACCTTGGCTCAGCGTCACCTGAACATTGCCGGGAGTGAAGTTGGCGTTTGTAGCGGCAAACGAGACGGTCGAATCTAAACCTGCTGGCAATTTCTCTTGCGAGTTCATCGCCGGTTGAGGGTTGCGGATGAGAAACGGAATGCTCATGGTCTGTCCATTGGACGCGATCACGAAACTATAGCTTCCGGCTGGCAATCCGCTCGTCAATGTAAAACTGGCCGTTGACCCATTGTTGATCTGAAGGTTGCTGATATGTCCGGCCGACAAAGCTCCTGTGCTGTCTTCCACCTGTACCTGACTTTGACTACTGAGAGTCGTATTGGCTGCGGTCAAGGTTACATTGGCATTCGAATAGCCCGTACCTAACCAGGAAGCGTTCGAACTCCCACCGATGGTCATGCCTGAGATGGCCGGTAGAGCCTGCACGGTCAGGGTGCCATCGGCGATGCTGACCCCACTGGACAGGGGGGTTTCCACTTCGACGGTGTAAGAGGTATCCGTCGAGCTTGACCCTAGTCCACTACCTAGTAAAAACGACATAGATGTTGAAGAATTGTACTGCACATTACTGACCGCGTTTTGACTTTGATGTTGACTGTTTAAAACGTAGATTAGAGATGAAGATTGAAATCCAGTACCCGTAATAGTCACTGTTTCCGGGCTATATCCGTATTGTACGGTGACTGGAGACAAAGTAATGTTGTTCGACGCATATGCAGACTGAGCCGACGGAAGAACCATCACGAGCGAGCCGGCCAGAAATAGCCCCGTACGCAAAGGCAGGCGTTTCAATATTGAACGATGCTGCGGCATTCGATGAATCCTCCATTCAAGTCGTTGACGTTATACTGCGGAAACCCGCCCCATGTCTTGCCGTCATGGGTCCTTCTGTTCGTAATAGCAGCTTTCTCCACAAATGGGGCTCTGCATGAATATCAAAGCTCAAGATTAGGCTTGCTGAACTGTGACAATCCAACTACCATTTGAGAAAATTGCCGTGGCCTTGTAGTAGTTGGCGGGCGTCGAGACTCCAAGCACAGTCCAGCCAGATTGATTGCCAAAAGGTACGGTGAACGAACCATTGGTAAATGCCACGTCGTAAATTTCACCTGTAGAGGAATTCTTGAACTGAACTTGTCCTGATTGCCCGTCCAAGCCGTTGCCTTGTACTGTTCCGGAAAAGCCTTGGGACACCGTGACGTTTTGGCTGACCGGTGTTCCTGAACCCTTGACACTGAGGGTTTGTCCAGACATGGAAAGGTCGGTCCAGGTCCGTTTGTGATTCGCATCCATCGTGCTTATCCCCAGCACCTGATAGGTCCCTGCGGACAGCGAAAAGCTATAGGTCCAACCCGATTGCGTTATGTCCACCGGTGTAGTCACTACTTGTTTGGTTTGCGTGTTTTGAACCACCAATCGCGCGCGAACCGCAGATGGACTGTTGTCCCAGACGATGTTGCCCGTCACATCCGGTGTTACGTCAATGACAAGATTGGGGATTGCTGAACTCTTGACGTCATAGCTTTGATCGACTTGCACGTAGGTACCTTTTTTATCTACATAGCCAAGGACATACCAAGTACCCGGTTTGAGACTGGTCGCGAAATGACCCGAGGCATCCGTAGAGACAAACTCGACTTGCGATCCGTCCGTCGGGTCCGGAGTTTGACTAAGCTGCAACCCGGCATACTGTACTGCATGTCCATTCGATATCAAGCTTCCAACGAAATTGGTGACAAAGGAAAACGGATCGTTTTCGACGGTCGACGCGTTAGTAATCTCCACCGTCTGAGCGTCTCCTTGTTCGCTATAGAACATCTGTTTATGGTCATCGGCGACTCCATACACTGTATAGGTTCCAACTGGAAGGTTCACTTGGTAGTGGCCGTTCTGGATTTGTGCCCAATACCACTGCACGTTCGCACCCGCCGAACCGTTACCTCCCGACGCAGAGGTCTGATTCCCGGAGTTGGCCGGTTGACTCAAAAAGCCTATACCACCGGACTGAATCGTTGTACCGTCCACGCTCACGGTCCCCGTTAAATCGGGTGCCGGAAGAGCAAAATCCTTTAACATTCCAGCCGTTGCTGTAAAGGATTGAGCGCGGATGGAAGTCCACCCTTGTGGGCCGACAATTCCATCGACGACATAGGTTTTCCCGACCTGCACCAAATCGCCGTACTGACCACTTTGATTCCAGCCAAAACTGGTATACCAGCCATGGGCGTCCGCGGACAAAAAGATTTGTCGATTGGGATCTGACTGTGGCGACAGCACCAGCGCCGCACCTTGTAACCCGTGCCCGGATGAATCGGTCAATCTCCCATGAAGGGTGGCCACACCCGGACCCACGTTTTTTGCGACTTTCAGTTTGGGGTCCTGAATGTCCAAATTAAACTGCAGCGGATAGTATGCCTGTGGCGTCGAAATACCGTCGATGGTGTAATCGCCTTTGGGCAGGTACCCACTGACCGTACCATCGCTTTGAATCTGGAAACTTTGCTCGTTCTGCCCCGGCTGTGGGCCCGCCACTTCTTGCCTACTTGTCGCGTTCGATGGGTCCGCGTGTAGATTAACCCATCCGGAAGTGACCAGGTTTCCTAGGGCGTCCGTAACCGTGAGTTGAAAGTCTGGTTGCGGTGGGGCCACTGTGATAGAGACGTACCCGGTTGCTGGCGCTTGAACCTGTTGATTCAGAGTGATGGGAGGCGCTCCATTTCCCCCTGCCTGCACAATCGTGTACGTCGCTCCAGGCTTGAGAGTCATGGCAAAGCGCCCTTGTCCATCCGTTGGGTACCAGCGCATAGCGCTTGGATCCGTTGCCTCTTGGGGCTCGACAGCGATGAATCCATTTACGATGGGGTTACCCTGCCCGTCGCTGACTGTACCCACCACATTGGCGAATGGATCGGTAATGCTTACTGTTTTTGTGCCAGTCTGTGGAACTGTAATCGTCTGCGGAGAAGACAGCGATTTCCCAGAAGTGGACCCATCTTGTATTTCTGTAATTTGCCATGTGCCTGCAGGGATATTCCCGGCAAAGTGACCATTCGGACCGGTAAACATCCATAGATTGGTGGCTGGCGCATGCGATGTCAATTCAAAGGAGGAAAACGGCACGGGCGTCTTGCCGTCAGCCCCATAGACCGTTCCTGTAACGTCAGACGGGTCCGCCGTTATGACTTGTGAAGCCGAGTCAACTGTTTGCCCAGTGCTTGCATCGACGATATTAATGGTTACGTTATAGGTACCTGCCTGAGCGAAGGACAGTTGAACCATGGTCCCGCCAAAGGCACGCAAAGAAGAAATGGATGCTCCTGCGTTCACTTTCTCCCCTTGGTTTGTGAAACTGGACGTTATTCCGGAAGCCACCTGCTGACCGCTTTGAGTCGCCGTCAGGGTGAAATACACGTCACTGGGAAGCTTTAAACCTGGTTTCAGGGCAACTGCGTACCAAGTATCCGCTTGTGCAAGGACGCTGGAGGGACCTTCCATCGCAATAGGAGGAATCGGAGGCAGCGCGATTTCAATAGATTTTGTTGAACTTCCTACATTAATCTGTTGTTGCATCGGTAAAAAGACTCCACCAGGCAATACCGCCCCTACAATCTCGTAGCTTCCCTGTGGCAAGGAAACGGAAAAATTGCCTTGTGAGTCCGTCTGCACTTGGGTGGTATCCGACTGCTCTACTTGTTGGTTTACTACAGGTGCGACAACAAAAGACCCATTAGCAAACGGGGTCGAACTATCCACGTAAGCCTTACCGGACAGTGTCCCCGTTAGCAAATTGACGTTGGCGGTTCCTTTACCGGACGACCAATCGATTGGGACCGGGGGATTAATCGGGAAGGATTGGGCAGCGCCGGTCTGATCCGGAACCATCATCCACACTGCGGACAAGGGAGTATCTGCAGGAACAAACAAGGAATACGATCCGTCTTGATTTACCAATGCCTGCTGTGGTTCATAAACAGATTGTGCCGTGCCTGCACTTGTGGTTGAACCTGTTTTAGGGCTTTGCGAAGTGGAGGCCAACGTGACAGTAGTCCCTTGCGGGGCTATAGAACCGTTAAGTTTTACCGTACCGGAGACATTGGCTGGACCGGCTGTAATATTCGTCTGACCGGATGCCAAGAGAGTCCCGTTAGAAGCGTCAAGTACAGACAAATAGACCGTAAATTGGCCGGGATTTGAATTATGGAAAGTCAACATCAGATTCGATAGGTCATATCCCTTGCTTGATAACGGAGAGCTAAAATCTGCTGTACCGTCCGGTCTCAAGGAAATGGACGTTAAATTTGGCCCAAATTGTGCAGCGCCGTTGACGTCGTTGACGGCCGGTGCATGTCCGTTTTTCAACACCTGGAGATGGTAGACCAAGGGACTGCTGGACTGAAGCAAAGCTTGTCCCGGGTTGACCTGAACTGCAATTTTCTGGCCTGTCGCCGTGAAGGGCGGTGCATACAGGTCCAATCCTGGAGCAGCCGGAGATACGTTTATGGGAACATATACTGCTCCACCGACCGAGGTATTCGTACTTTCGTTATATAACTGAACTTTGGCTTGGTAAGAACCTACATCGATTGGACTAAACCCAAAATCCAATGACCCAACGTCCGGGTTCGTACCCGCGTTGTAAACGGCGGATGATGCCGTACCATATACCGAGGAATCTGGCACATTCCCGGTTACCATTGGCGTCCCATTCGCCGTTGGGCTGTCAAACTGGAGGTCTGCCGGCAGCCACCCGGATGGCTGCTGTATGCCAGAACTGTCATAAAGAGAAAAATGATAGCCGTAATAGACGCCCGAGGTTGTCGAGAGTCCCGATACGCTCGGTGTGACGCTAAACCCTACGGGTTTGCCCTGAATGGCGGAAACGGCGGACGGATCGAGACCCGACCAGGTTACATTTGGACTGGCCAAAGCCTGGGGAGCGAACGCAGGACTAAGCGCAATGATCGCTGCCGTCGTCACTACCAGTCCTGTCTTAGCTGACATCTTGTTGAACAACAACTCTTAATTCCTCCCGTGGCGGGTCGAACTACCCGCCCTTTTCTCTTCTCAATGGACTGACTATGACGAAAAACGTGGAAACATGTAAAAACATGTCACACGGCACAACAATTCTACCAAAAATTCCATGGATTATCCTACCTTTTTTGAAAGTTTGTTAGAAGCGATTTTCAAAACTCCAGGTTTAAAACCGTATCTTAGTCACAAAAAAAGGAGGCCATTTTGGCCCCCTTGGCTTCGAATGAAACTTTTGAGTAAATCCCCATTGCTGGATTGCGTTTTCCCGACCTATCTCCTTGCCTTATACCGATGCCGACGGGGTCGACGGTGCGGCTTTACGCCGGAACCGGCCTTTCCAACGGCTGGTGAAGCGGTCCATCGCGACGTACATCACGGGCACCAAAACCAGAGTGACTAGGGTCGAGAACGTCAGACCGAACGCAATGACAGTCGCCATCGAAGCGAGCGTCGCCCCGCCGGTGCCGCCCCCGATGACCAGCGGCATCATGGCAAGCACCGTGGTCAACGTCGACATCAGGATCGGGCGCAGCCGGATGGGTCCTGCCTGAAGCAGGGCGTCGCGCAAAGGCAGGCCGCGATCGCGCAGCTGGTTCGTATAGTCCACAAGCACAATGGCGTTGTTGGCAATCAGCCCGGTGACCATGATGACGCCAATGGCCGAGTCGATGTTCAAGGAACGGTGCGTTATGAGCAGTCCCAGCGCCGCCCCAATAAACGTGGGCGGAAGCGAGAACATGATGACAAACGGCGTCAGCAAGGACTCAAATAAGCTGGCCATGACCATGTACAACAGCACAATCGAGAACAACACCGCCCAACCGAGGTCGACGAGCGCAGTCATGAGGAACGCCCCGTTCTGGCCGAATCCCACGCTGTACCCGGCCGGGATGCGCATCTGGTGGAACTTTTGCGTCAGTTCCGCCTGCACCCGTCCCGAAGTCACTCCGTACGGCGTGGCGCTCACGGTGACCGCGCGAACCCCGTTGACGTGCTGCACCTGCGGCGGTTCTTCCGAAGTTGTCAGGGTAGCGACCTGGCTCAAAGGCACCATCTTGCCCTGGCTGTTTTGGATGACAATCTGCTGCAGGTTGTTCAAGTCTTCCGAGTAGGCTCTGGGCAGACGTACGACGATATTGTACTGGTTGTTGTTTTGATACAGCGTCGACGCGTTCGTCCCCTGGAACGCCGTCCTAAGCGTCGACTCCACCATCTGTTCGGTCAGGTTGTACTGCGCCAGAGCCGTTGGGTTGATGTTCAATTGATAATCCGGCGTCCCGGTCGCGA
Source organism: Alicyclobacillus tolerans (assembly GCF_021739485.1). Lineage (GTDB taxonomy): Bacteria > Bacillota > Bacilli > Alicyclobacillales > Alicyclobacillaceae > Alicyclobacillus_K > Alicyclobacillus_K tolerans_A. Next base: position 136,654 of record NZ_JAJFNK010000010.1, on the reverse strand, counting down.
GCTGGTTGTTGACGTACTCGAGCCCCGGGGTTTGCTTCATAATGTTTGCCACTTGTTGGCTGAGTATGAAAAGTGTGTTCATATCCGGGCCCTGGATTTGCACCGAGACCCCGCCCGAGCCCGGTCCGGTGTTGGCCTGCCCCGGCGTCACGACAATCTGGGCACCGGCAATGTTGTCCGTCACCGTCTGGAACTTGTGCGCATACCTCTGAAGCGTTTGGTCCGACAACTGGCTGTTAAACGTCAGCGTGATCGTCGCCTTGTTCGTCGCAGTTCCGGGCCGAAAGCCCCCCGGGCTGCCAATCTGTGCGTAAGTCCCGGTGATGCCAGGCATGTTCTTTTGCGCCAGGGCTTCGATTTGTTTGACCGTCTGGGCCGTGGTGTTCAGGTCTGTCCCGTTGGCGAGCTGCACGGAGATGCTCAGCTGGCCGTTGCCGACGTTCGGAGTCAGCTCAAACCCAATCAAAGGCACCATGACAAAACTTGCAACGAGCATGACTGCAGCCGACAAAACGATGGTTTTGCGGTGGCTCAAGCTCCACCCTAAGACCTTGCGGTACACTTCGTTCAGTTCGTGCATGCCGCGGCCAAACCAATCGAACGGAGCCCAGGCGCGAAACGGAGCTGAGATGCCCGGGATGGTCTCGGCCATTTCGAAACGGCGGCCTTTAAGCAGTTTTGACGCCAGCATCGGCGTGAAGGTGAGAGCCACAAACAAGGCGGCGATGTGGGAAAAACTGACCGTCAGCGACAGCGGACGGAAGAACTGCCCGGCAATCCCCGGAACAAACACAGACGGAGCAAACACGGAGATTTGGGCCAAAGCAGCGACGAACACGGCAAGTCCGACTTCGGACGTGCCGCGGCTGGCCGCTTCCATCGGGGTGAGTCCGGTTTGGCGGGCGCGAAAGATGCTTTCGAGCACCACAATCGAAAAGTCGACCAACGAGCCAAGGCCGACCGCCAAACTGCCGAGCGTGATCGAGTTCAGCGAAAACCCGGCAAGGTACATCAGTGCGAACGTGGCCATGACGGCAATCGGGATCGCGACGGCGATGACCAAAGTCGTCCTCACGCTGCGCAAAAGCAGCAGCATGACCAAGATGCCAAACACAAAGCCGAGCAGAGTGTGGCTGACCATCGTGTGCAGCGTATCGCGAATGGTCTGTGCGTTGTCGTTTAAAATTTTCAGGTGCATGCCGGGTGGAAGCTGGGACTGCAGGGACGCGATGGCTTGGTGCACTTCGTTAGACACCTGCACGGTATTGGCCCCGGTCGCTTGAGTAATGGTCATCGATACGGCCGGACTTCCGTTGACCGTCGAAATGAGCGTCACGTCCTGGAACCCATCTTGCACCTTAGCCACATCAGACAGCGGGATGCTCCCGCCGTGCCCTGTCGAGATAGGAATGTTCAAGAGCTCCTGAGGCGACGAGAACTGTCCCTGCACGTGCAGCGGAACGAGCATGGAGCCTTTGCGAACCTGACCGGCGTCGGTTGAGGCGTTGTTCGCCTGCAGCGCCTGCACGACCTGATTGATTGAAATGTGGTAGAAGTTCAGTTGATTTGGGTCGACGACGACGTTGATTTGGCGCGTCAAATTGCCGGCCATTCCCACCGATGCCACGCCGTTTAAGTGCTCGAGCGCAGGCTGCACCGTGTTTTGCGCGACCTGGCTAATCGTCGCCTGGGACTGATTGCCGTACAGCGACAGCGTCATAATCGGCAAATTGGACGGATTGAACTGCGCCACTTCGGGCGTGCCCGCGTCGCTTGGCAGCTGGTTGACCGTGCGTGAGACGATGCTTCGCATCTGGTTGACTTCGTCGCTCAGGTTCACGCCGTAGTTGAACTGGACGACGACGAGCGAACTGTCCTGAGCGGACGTGGAGTCGATTTCAGAGACGCCGGACAGCGCCTGCAGCGCCTGCTCAATGGGAGACGTCACCTGCTGCTCGACAGCCGTCGGGGAAGCCCCGTTCCAACTCGTGGTTACGACCGCGACAGGCAGGTCGAGCGTCGGGAACAGCTCTTCAGGAAGCTTGGTTACAGCGAACAAGCCTGTGAAAAACACCGCGATCATCAGCATCGTGATGGTGACGGGACGTTTGATGGAGAGGTTCGTCACTTTCACGACTCAGTTCCCCTTTGCCCCGGCCGCCGGGACGACCTTTACCGTGTCCCCGTCGGACAAGAGATTTTGTCCCTGGACGACGATTTTGTCGCCCACTTTCAACCCGCCTGTAATCTCGTATTGCGTGCTGGTCATGTCGCCGACCTGCACAATTCGGCTGTGAACCTTGTTGCCGTTTAATACGAAAACTTCCTGCGCCCCACTTTGCAGACTCAATACCGCATCGGCCGGAACGAGGATGACTTTTTGGCCGCCGGACTGCGTCAGCTGCGCCTCGACCTGAAGGCCCGGAAGCAGTTCAGGGTGTTCCCCGTCGATGATGACGTCCACAGGGTATTCGTTGGTCGATGCGTCGAGCTGCGGATGCACGTCGAGCACCCGTCCTGAGAAGGTTTGCGACAAGTTCGGGACGTCGACGCTCATACCGACGCCCGGTTTCATCTTTGCGATCTCGTTGGGCGGCACGTCGACTGTCGCCATCACGGGGTTGTCCGACGCAAGGGTAATGAGCTGCGTTTGCGGCCCGACGGATTGCCCGACCTGCGCCCCTACCGATTGGACGACGCCGCTGATAGGCGAGATGACCTGTCCGTTTTGCAGTTGCACTTGCAGCGAAGACTGCGCGGTTTGGTAATTGACCTGGTTCTGACGCAGGGTATTGGAAGCCTGATCGAGGGCCTGTTTTTCCTGAGTGCGGTCCGCGGCCATCTGTTTGGCCAAATTTAAAGAAGACACCGCAGCATCGTATTGGGCCTTGGTCTGGTTGTAGGCCGCTTGGGCAGCCGCAAGGGTCAATTTCGCCTGTTGGGCGGCGTTGGTCCCGCTGGCCGGGTTGGCATCGGCCATGTTCTTCTGCGCACTGGCCAGCTGGGCCTGGGCGCTGGCTACACCGGCTGTCGCCGTGGACACGGCTTGTACTGCCGAGTTGTACTGTGTCTTCGCGGTCTGCAGGGCGTTGTAGCCGGTGTTCAACGCCTGGTAGGCAGACTGAGCGGACTGAAACGCTGCGGTGTACGGGTTTTGTCCAGCAAAGCCGCCGCTTTGCCAGCTTTGGTAGTACGACGTTTCCTGTTGGTATTTTTGGGCCGCTTGCGTCACCTGGTCCGCGGTGATGTTGCCATACGCCTGCTGCGCCGCGGTATAGGCGTCCTGAGCGGATTTCTCGTTCGACTGAGCAATATCCAGTTGCTTTTGCGCCGCCGTGAGCTGCTGCTGGTCCGCTTGAAGAACGGCCTGCAGGGCCGACAAGTCTTGCGGCGTGCTGCCGCCGCCAAGGGCGGCTTGCTCTTGTACCTGAGCCTTTTGCAAGTTGACTTGGGCCGTTTGCAATGCAGCTTTCTGCTGGTTGACGGCGCTTTGGGCGTTGGCGACTTGCTGGTCGGCGCTGAGGTGATCGTTATACAAAGCCAACGCATCCTGATACTGCACCTGGGCATTGGTCAACGCCGCGCCGGCCTGCTCGGCAGCGTTTTGCGCGGGTACGGCCGCCGCGCCGCTCAAGGTGGCAAGCACCTCTCCTTGGTGGACGACCTGACCCGGGCGAACGTTCACCGACGCCAAACTCCCTTGCGCACCCGGCGCGAGAGTCGTCTGAATGTACGGCGTGATGCTTCCCAGAAACGAACTGCCGACGGGCAGGTTCGACAGTCCAACCGTCTGCACCTGCACTGCCAAGGGCGGAAGGGTCTTTTGCGCTTTGCTGCCGGCCGCGCTGCAGCCGGATAAAAGAAAGAGCGGGACGACAGCGGCTGCCACGAATGCAACCTGAGCTTTTTTATGTTTGGAAAACGACACCGGACGGGCCTCCTGATAGGTTATTCGCATTCTCAACTCAGTGACTTAGTGACTCAGTGACGACTTCGTCAAATGAAGGAAAAACCAGTTCAAAGCTCGACGAAACTGGGTGAGAAATCTGAAAATCTCGATTTCGAAGCTGGGTGATGCCCACCCTCTTCATTCTAGTAAAAATGCGTACACAGTGATCATAGAAATAGGCCAGCTAAATAGTCAAGCCACTAAAATAACTATTCACAACCTAATATTAGGAGGGTTTTCGCGTTTCTGGCTTCCTGTCAATAGGTGGGCAATTTGTCGTGCAGTTTGTCGTACAATTTGATGTGCCATTCAGCGCCGCAGTTGTAGCGTGCCATTTCAAGGTTCACTTCGTGAGGGCTTCGAAGGGCGGGCTTAAAGGGCTTGGAGGTCTTGGAGGGTGGTCTTGCGGCAGGTTCCCGGAAGCGCCGGGAACCCTTTCTCAACTCAGCTGAAACTGTTCGGCGAGTGTCTTCAGGCGCTTGGCCATGGTAGCGACCACCTCGCTGTTCGCGGACACTTCTTCCATAGAAGCCAGTTGCTCCTGGCTGGCCGAAGCGACTGTCTCGATGGCCGCCGCCTGTTCTCCAGACAAAGTGTCCAGTCGCTCCATGTGGTCATTCACCTGCTGCGTTCGTTCTCCAATGTGTTGTGCGGACGTCGCGATCCGCTGGGCGTAATTCGCCCACGAGTTGAGTTCGTTTAATACCTGCGAAAACGTATCCCCGACCGTGTCGACCACACCAGCCCCTTCCCCCAGCGCGTTGGACAGGTTGTGCATCTGGTCTGTGGAGGCTTGCGTTTGAGCTGACATTTGCTCCAGGACGCTCTGAATTTGTTGCAGTGCCCCTTTGACTTGTTCCGCCAAAGTGCGAACCTCACTGGCCACAACCGCAAATCCTCGCCCTGCATCCCCCGCGCGAGCCGCCTCAATGGTGGCGTTGAGGGACAAAATGTTGGTTTGTTCAGCGATGTCCCGAATCAGGTTCATGGTTTCCATGACAAGTCCCGACTGTTGTGCGACGCCTTGTACGACGTCGGACAGGTTTTCCGCCGCATGCTGAAGGCGATTCATTTGACCAAGCAGATTCTCTAGCAATTTGCGGCCTGAATCGGCCTGAGCTTGACTGTCTTGCGCAGTACTTTGCATCTCGTGACTGGCTGCCACAATTTCGCCAACGAGTGTGCCAGCTTCTCGCATTTCGCGCACCGTCTGTTTAACCAGTTGCTGTTGAGCCTCCACCTCGGTTTGCACCTGCACCATGGAGTTTGCATTTTGCTCGGACGCGCTGCTGGTCTGTCTGGAGCTGCCCTCAAGTTCAGCGGCGGATTGGTCCATCCCGGCAGACACCTCAGTCAAGTTTTTCAGCACTTCAACCACGTGGTCCTTGGCTGCATCCAAGGCGTAGACAACTTCGACAAGGTCCGTCCGGCCCTTGACAACCTGAGTTCGCGGCCGGAAATCCCCTTGTTCGAGCCGTTTGACCTCGTGGTACAACACAGAAATTGGCGCAAAAAGGTGGTTTAAGCGCCAATGGACCAAGCCGGCAATGACGAGGATGCCCACGACTACAGCGATCACGGTATTCTCGATCGCGGCGTTGTGCATCCGATGAGCCATCACCCCGACCACGACGTCCATGACAATGGCCCCCAACGAGGCTCCAATCCAGAAAAACAAAATTTGATTCCGTATGTACTTCCAAAACGACAATGAACTCTTCGGTGTCTCCATGCTCCGTCGGCCTCACTTCAAATTCATCTTCGACCACTGCAAAGCTAAGCGTTGTCTCTACAAAGACTTTAAGCCTAGAGTAAGGGAAAAATTAACCATCTAAAGGGACTATCTTGGACATCAAGAGGACCAAAAAGTTGCATTCCGGATGAACTATCGACCCGGAACCGCAAATGGTTTGGACTTTCAGGATTGCAGTGCACTCCCCACTTTGCGGTTGCCGTATCGGTTGCTGTATCTGGTGACGTATTCTCCGAAATAGAAGTTTGAATGTGTAAACCTGCGAACCCCGTGGATAACCCTGTGCATAACTGCGGTTTCACTGTGGATAACCCATGCATTTTTGTGTACAAGGTGAAGTTCCCTGTGGAAAGTCAAAGACAGCCTTATCGTGAACAAGTGCCTCCATCTGGGCTATGCCTCGAACTTTCCTTCACGTTACTTTTTCACTTGAAAAGTTCTTATGCACAAGGTATTCACAACCAACCCGCAGCCTGCCCACAAGTTCAACGGAGTTGTACACAAGCAATACAGGGTTATCCACAGACTTATCCACAAAAAGCAGTCTATTTACACCCGCATTCATGTCTAGACAATTGGATTGTGGACAAAGTTAATACCAGAGGTGAATTCATGGTTACCATCGGGTTGGCTTGTCTCATGGTCCTGGCTGGAATTGTTCTGCTTCGTTTTGGGGGGCGAAGGGCGATTTCGCAAATGACCTTTGGCTCTGTCATGGTCATGCTGTCCATCGGTGCACTTTTTGCCGAGCCAGTGTCACAAAAGAGTCCTTGGTTAACTCTTGCCGTCATCGCAGCGATGCTTGGCACCCTTGTCGTTTTGGAGTGGCTGCAAGTCCAATTTAATTCCGTTGAGCGGCTTATCGCAGGCAAAGCCGTCACGGTCATCGAGAACGGAGAACTGAACGTCCAAAACCTCAGGAAATTGCGTCTGACCGTTGACAAACTCGAAATGAGACTGCGGGAAAAGGGCATCAAACACATTGGGGACGTCAAGACGGCCACCATCGAGGTCAACGGTGAACTGGGCTATGAGTTGAAACCCGAGAAAGAGCCGTTGACGGTGGAACAGTTTGAGCGGGTCATGCAATCGCTCATTCCGCAAATCGATGCGGTTTTGCAACAGACCAGAAACCTAGAAACCAACCTCTTTGACGAAATCAAACAACCCAACAAGAATGGGACGCACCCGGACATACTCCAATGACGAAACCGGGTGTCGCCGCATTCTTTTAGAGTTTCCCATTCTCATTGAGTCATCACAACCTGTGTCTTCATTGATCCACAGGAGTTCGCAGGTTATCTACAGAACTTGCTAAGTTGTCCACAGGTATTCCCCAGTGGGACACAGGGTTGTCCACAGTTTTATCCACAAGCAGCGAGTCGTTTCCCACGTTTTCCAGGCGAACGGCCGTGTGTTTAAACGGAGTGACTCCCGATTTTGGGTCCACGTGGTCGCTGATTAACAAGTTCGTATCCACTTGGTCCGGGAAGTGAAAACTCATAAACAGGGTTCCTGGGGCCATTTTGTTCGATCGGCGGACGGGAACCAATACACTGCCGCGCCGAGATAAAACGCGCACCACCGTGCCGTCCTCGTACCCCATACGGATCGCGTCCTCTGGATTCATTTCCAGGTATTCCGCTTGATTTTTCACTTTGGATCCATAGTCCCGGGTCATGACGCCGGTGTTGTAAAACGCGAGCCTCCGGCCCGTCATTAAAACCCAAGGAAATTCAGCATCCACGTCATCGGCCGGCCGTTCGTATTCCACAGGAACAAATTTCGCTCGCATTCCCACGTCTTCCGAATGCAGACGGCTGTGCAGAACCCGTTCTGAAGGCTGTTCCAGGCTGTAGCACGGCCAATGGATTCGGTATTCACGATCCAACCGCTCGTACGAAATCCCGTAATGAGCGGGCGACAGAGACCTGAGTTCGTCCCAAACCTGCTGTGCAGATGAATAGTCCCAGGCATAGCCCAAACGGTTTGCCAAAGCGGTCAATATCCACAAGTCCTCTTTGGCTTCTCCGGGCGGGTTGACGGCACGGCGTACCCGCTGTATCCCGCGCTCGCTGTTCGTAAACGTGCCGTCCACCTCTGCCCAACCCGAGGCGGGCAGGACTACATCGGCCATTTCAGCCGTCTTTGTCAGAAACAGGTCCTGGACAACGAGGGTATCCAGCCGCTCCAAACCCTCGCGCACCGCCTGGCTGTTCGCATCAGACTGCAGGGGGTTTTCACCGATGACGTACAAAAAGCGAATCGATTCTTGCCGCATGGCCTCCTGCATCGCGGACAAGTTCAAGCCGCTTTTCGGTGGAAGGCGGCAATCCCAAGCTGCCTCAAACCGGGCCCGCGCTTGTGCATCTTCCACGTCGAAGAAACCAGGCAGTTTGTTGGGCAAGGCTCCCATGTCTCCGCCGCCCTGTACGTTGTTTTGTCCCCGCAGCGGCATGAGCCCGCTTCCAGGTTTGCCCACGTGTCCGGTGAGCAGCGCCAGATTCACCAACGCGTAAACGTTGTTCGTCCCGTTGTGGTGTTCTGTGATGCCAAGGGTCCAGGCCATCATCGCGCGCTTTGAACCGGCGTACATGCGGGCTGCAGTGCGGATCTGATGGGCGGGCACCCCGGTGATGGACTCGGCGAACTCAGGGGTATAGGCAGCCACGGCCGCCTTGTACTCCGCAAAGAAATCGGTGGCTCGCGCAATAAAGGCGCGATCGTACAATTCTTCCTCGATGATGACATTCCCCATGGCGTTGGCCAGTGCGATGTCCGTACCCACCTTCACGGGCAGCCACAGTTCGGCTGCACTCGCCATCGGGAGGTGTCGCGGGTCAATCAGCACCATCTTGGCGCCGTTTTTAATCCCGCGGCGGATGTGGTTGTAAATGACAGGATGCGCCTCCTGGGTATTGGAACCCCAGACGAGGATGACATCCGTTTGTTCAAAGTCGTCGTACGTGTTGGTGTCGGCACCCGTGCCGAATACAGTCGTCAAACTGACGACGCTTGGAGCGTGTCAAGTTCGGTTGCAACTGTCGATGTTGTTGGTGCCCACCACCTGCCGCATAAACTTTTGCGCGAGAAAGTTCAACTCGTTGGTGGCCCGAGAGGAACTGAAACACCCCAGTGCGTCGCTTCCGTAATTCCCCTTGACGCGCACGATCGCGTCCGCAACTACACCCAGCGCTTCCTCCCAGGATGCAGGCTGCAGCTTGCCGTTTTTGCGGACGAGCGGACGAGCGGCCGAGTCAAGCGCTGTCTGGATTGTACAAAGCCCCAAGCTTGGGTGCCTTTCACACAGGTCTCCCCGCGGCTGACCGGGGATTCCTTGTCCCCGGCAACTTGAACGATTCTGCCGTTTTCCGTGGTCACGACAAGACCGCATCCGGTCCCGCAAAAACTACATATGGTATGCACACTAGCCCGTGTACCCTGTTCATCGATGACGCTTTCCATACTCGTTCAACCTCCCCTTGATACGGCGGAAAAGCCCATCCCAGGACTTGTACCCAATCATTGCATCTACCATTGTAATCGGGACGAATACTCCGAAGTAGAGCCGATTGAACCAGTCTGCATAGACTGTCACTCGTGGTCCGGGGCGCGGTCATTCTTCGAGGCATTCTTCAGGCGTTTTGAGGGGTGTGGGGGCCGCGTGCATGGGTACGTTGGAACGAGTTGGGTCGAGGGACAAGTTTAAGGAAATTAAAAGGTTTCATCGGGATAATGCTGTGAGGCGGTGGGGTTATGCGCGGCTGAGCCCGCTGCGGTTCAGTCCATCGTCGCCTGGGTCGGGATGACTTAGACCTAGGGAGCCGCTCGCTCGATCGACAAAGGAGTGGTAAAGCAGCAACAGATGATTGCCCGTTACAACAAAAACCTGCCCACCATGATTCAGCGAAAGGGACAGCCCAGTTTTGGCGGCCAGCGGCACTTAACCAGACAGGCACCTCCAACAACTCAACCGGAAACGCGGGTTCTGCAAGCACCCCGAATCCTTCGGGCTGCACCGGGAACTAAACCATGACAACGATGCCCCTTCAATCGGCTCCGGCCGAGACAAAGGGGCCCCTGTCCTTTCCTTTCAACGGTTTCTTTTCGACGGTTCCCTTTCGCACATCCCAGGTGCGTAAGCTGCGTGTTCGCAAATCAGTCCGGGCAGTCCATTCGGACGGTCACTTCCGACGGTCACTTCCGACGGTCACTTCCGACGGTCACTTCCGACGGTCAGTCCGGGCCCCCTTCGCGCATCGACTCTTCGTACGCTGCGACGATTTGCCGCGCGCGTTGGACGACCGGTTCGTCAACGAGCCACCCATCCAGTTGCGCCGCACCTTGTCCTTCCATTTTCGTGAGAACCTCTTTGGCCTTCGCGTACTGTTCCTCTGTGACGCGATAGACTTCGTTGACTGTGTCCACTTGGGCTGGATGGATGACTTGTTTCCCTTGAAAACCGAGCCGTTTGCCAATCAAGGCATCTGCGCGAAGACCCTCGGGATCGCGTATCTTCATATATACAGAATCCCAGGGTGCTGCTAGACCCAGCTTTTTCGAAGTTAGGGCCAATTGTTCCCGAACACTCACCAAGAGAGGCGGTTGTTGTGCGTAAAGGTCTTCCCAGGAGGTACCGAGGTCGAGCGCGAGGTCCGCGAGCCCAAGCGACGCACACTCCACCCGGGACGACGCGGACAGAACGGCGTCCATTTCCACAACTGAACGAGCCGTCTCCAGCATGAGCACCAGCCTCATCTGGTTGGGCGCAAGGTTGTGCTTCTCCTCAAGATACAAAAGGTACTCGTCCAGCATAGAAATATCGCGATCCGCTTTTGGCACCACCACGCCGTCAATTTGCAGTTTTGCAATGGCGTCAAGGTCGTCCTTCCAGTACGGGGTATGCAGTCCATTCATGCGAACGTACAATCGCTTTTGGCCCGTCCGACCGTTGGACAGCGTCGTCATGAGCCGGTCTCGCGCCACCTGTTTTTGCGCAGTATGTACGGCGTCTTCCAAATCGAGAATCATGCCTTTGCACGGCAGGTTCATCGCCTTTTGGTACTTTTGTTCGTCGTTTGCGGGAACGAACAACAAAGTGGACATCGGCCTTCCTCCGTTTCCGGTGCTTTACTGTGTGATTACTCTTTGGCTATACTGTATTGTGCGAATCTTTGAGTACCACTTTGACAACCCCGATTGGTCTGTAAAATCCACATCGTCTTCGAATAATACTATGGAGCAAGTCATTTTGCGCTTCAACAAATTATCGTATACGTCGTATTGATACCGTGTTTTTCGATATTTGATCAGACCACTTCCATACAAAGGAGCGTTTCCTATGAGTTGGACACAAGGCCAGTCTGCGCATACGAACTTGTCGCCGTTTTTGAATCAGGGAGAACCCTCTTCCTCGTCATATATACAGCAAGGGTCAAAGAGAGATGCCCGAGATGCCCGTTCGCGATCCAATTATCCGCCTTCGAACACAGCTGCCACTTTTACGCAAGAGGGCCTGCAAGCCTTCGCTGCCATTTTTTCCACGTCGGTCGAGGCCGCCATTGCAAAGGCTTTGCCCGGTCTCATCGAACCTATCATCGAGCGCAAAATGCAGGAATTGAAGGACCAGATCCTCGAAGAGGTCAAGTCGATGCTTGCAAACAGCGACCAGACCTCCAAAACGGCCGAAACGAGTCAAACCATCGAAACAACTGCAACGAACGAGCCGAGCGTCCTCATTGAAACCGCAACGACTGCCATCACTACAACCGCTGCAACGGATACCGCCGCCACAGAAGACACCGCGAACACCGCGGACACTGCGGATATTTCGGAAGCTGCAGCTCCGGACAGCCCAGACATTACGGAAACCATCGAAGCTGCCGCAAGCGCTGCGGTCGAAACGAGCCAACCCAACAGCCCTTTATCGTTGCAGATGGAATTCGAATTGGTTCGCGACGCCCTGAAGGCCGCTGCCGGCGCGGTCAGCATGAACGCATTGCGCGAGAACCTGCCCCATATTCGCTGGGGGAGGAACTTTTCGGCCAAAATGAACCGGTTTATGCATATGTCGAACGGACAGATTGAGCGGGTGAAACACGGATTTTACCGGTATCGCGAAGTCTAGCAGGTTGGCTCCCGTGTGCGTTATAATTTGGAAATTGAAGTCTTTGTACCGCACACCTTTGCGAGGAGAGGGCCTTTTTGAATCCACGAACCGCTGCACTATCTTTTCTAGCAACGACCTTATGTATGGCTCTACTAAACCCGGTCAGCTTCGCGGGTTCCTTGTCCATTCCAAAGAAAAACATCTTTTACCATAACCAGCTGCTCTCCAGTCCGGACGGGTTGGTCGCTAACGACCCCAGCACAGGACAAGAGACGACGTTTGTTCCCATCGCCTACGTCATGTACGCCTTAAAAAACAGCCTGGGCATCCAAAGCGGATGGGACGGAACCACCTGGAACTTCACGCTTCCGTCTGCCTCGTCCAAGCTTAAGGTGCCACAATCGGTGCCTCCTCTCGCGAATGCGCAAAGGCGTATTGCCGTGAACGGCAACGCAATCGAAAACGTTCCATCCGTGGTCGCAGTCGATCCGTCTTCTGGCAAAGACACGACCTACATGCCCATCTGGTACGTGATGCAGCTGTTGCAAAACGACTTAGGCATCCCTTCAACCTGGACAGGCACGAACTGGTACCTGGGCGAAAAGTCTTCCGGTTCGTGGCAGGAATACATTGCGAAAGGCAGCATGACGGTGCAAGACGGCCAAGGCACCCAAACCGTGACCTTCGTCCGGGTCAACCCGAGAGCTCCTGGGGTGAGCATCGAGCCGGTCGTTGCAGGCAATCGTTTTGGAAGCTCGACTTCCCTGTCTTCACTCGCCCAGTCGGCCCAGGCTGTCGCGGCCATAAACGGAACCTTTTTTAACGCGGGTTCAAATCAACAGCCGCAAGGCGCCCTCCTCATCCATGGACAGTTTCAGCACCTGTGGGGGCCCACGCTTTTGATGATTGGCAAAGACGGGTCTCTGAGCATGCAGCGGGTTGAAGAGTCGGTACAGATTCAATTGGGGAACGCCCATGCACAAGGGGCGACTGACAATCAGGTGTGGTCTGCCTGGGGATTGAACACGTGGCAAGGCCACTCTGACGAGATCGACGTGTTAACCCCTTACTATGGGGCCAGTACGAACATCCCCAACGGGACGTCCGTCGTCGTCGAAAATGGCGTCATCACCGGCATTCATTCAGGGAACACGCCCATTCCCAAAGACGGGTTTGTCGTCGAACTCGGGTCTGCGGATGCCAGCCTTGCGTCTCAGGTGACCATCGGTCAACAGGCTCAATTTCAAGTCAACGTTACCACTCTTACAGGCAATCAACCCGTGGACATTTCCAATACGCAGGCTGCCATCGGGGCCGGTCCCATGCTGGTGGATGGGGGAAGCATAGTGCTTAATCCAAGCCTGGAAGGTTTGAACGCTCCGTCCCTGCTCGATCCGGTGACGCGGCGCAGCTTTCTCGGCATCGACAGCAGTGGAGACCTCGTCATGGCGACCGTGCGGGATGCGAATATGGAAGAACTCGCACAGATCGCTCGCAATATGCACCTGGAAGAAGCGATGAATCTCGACGGAGGCAGCTCCAGCGGGCTGTATTTTGACGGACAGTATTTGCTCAGCCCTGAGCGAAATTTGGCGGATGCCCTGACTGTGTCGTTTCACTGAACACAAAAAATCCACCAGCGTCAATGAGCCGATGGATGGGGAAAGGGTGATTAATACACGTATACGTAATCACCATCCGCTTTGTGGGGGTAGTTTAAAAAATATTTATTTCTCATAATCTTTTAATAGTCTTACGTTACAATTTCGGCTACAACACAAAATAATACAGCACAGACCTAGTCCGGACGGTTGAATCGTGCTGAGAATCAGCTTTATCGGGTAACCTTAGGAGGGCAGCCACCAGATGTCCATTGGCTTGAAACGAATTTTGATCACGGTCTCAACAATAGCTGTTTCGGCGGGTTCGTTCGCCGGAGCTCAGCAAACCCTCGCTCAAAAGTCGAGCTCGTCCCCTACAGTAAGCGCGACAAGCGCGTCCAATTCTTCACCGGTTCAAGACACCGCAAGTCTTGAAATGAAAGTGAGTCAGTTGCACAACCAAATTGTAGCGGCCCAAAACCAACTCCAACAAGTGCAGTCCGTGGACAAGCAGACAACCGACAACTTGACCCAACTGGCCTCTAAAGTTGTTGTCATGAAACAGCAAGAGACAGCCGCATTGGCACGCGCACAGCAGACAGCCGCACAGGCTGCCGCATCGGCTCGTCAGAACGCCTCGGTTCCCCCGAATGTCCAGGCGACAACGCGAGCTTCCGGGCATCACCACGACGATGACGGCGGTGGTGGCGGAGATGATTAAACCGTGGCAAAGAGCATCTTTGGGGCTCGCAGGGGTCGTTCTCGGTTATTTGGGACTCTTAACTTTTATCGAGAACCGCGTCACTTTGGCAAACCAGCAAAGCGCAAAAAAGGTGCAAATCGAGTCGAGGAGCCAACAACTCGAAGCGACGTTGAAAAACGAACAAAGCACCTTAGAAAAACTACAGCAGTCGATTCAATCGGTCCGGCACCACACCACCGCGACGAAACAGCAAATCGCCAAGGTGAAAGGGCAGATGGCCCTGATTCAACGCGGCATCGTCACCGCGTCGCAGCCCTTGCCTAACATCCCTGCCCCTTCCGTGTCGCACATTACCATTCCTTCCACCGCGACCCCGCCACCCGTTCAAACAACCACGCGCGCATCAGGAGTATGACTGTGTTCCGGGCAGAGCAGCCCGGTTTATTTTTTTACTAAACCAGTGGCGCATCCAAAAACTAATCAAGACGAACAAAGCACACGCCAGGTACATCCAGGATATGCTGGGCGTATCCGAGCCGCCAACGAACCCGTGAAACGTAAGAAGGACCCACGACACAATCGCGATCCGGTGAATCGGCAACCACTTTTTAACCCACTTTCTGAACCCGGCAGTCAATCCAATCAAAAGCATCGCGTAAAGCCCGAACGCCCCCGCGACCATGGCACCTGGCGTGAATTTAGCATGAATGGGGAACCACAACTGCGACGGCAAAATTCCCGATTTCGGGTCAACTGCCACAAACAACAGGTGTTCAGCAATCAAAGTGAACATCGCAGCCATTAAGGCTTGGTGCCACGGAAGCAAAAACCGAGACAATCTCCACTTTTCCTTGTTTCTCGGGTTACTCAGGATGTTCCCTAAAACGACGACGATACTCAAAACGACGTAGGCAGAAATCGCTGAAGCGCGATTGATAATCCAGTACTTTTGGCCCGCAACCCACTGGTTCTGCTGCAAAATCACCATGCTGCCAATGGCGAGCACAATGACTCCGGAGATGACCAATAGGATGAATGTGACGGAAGCGTTGGCTTCCTGGTCTTTGTCCTTGGGTCTATTGCGCTGCCCTTTTAATTTTTGCAAGTTTTCTGCCTCTTTAGGGTCAACCAATGTATCCGCATCCTTTGCCTGTATGATGTTCTTTTGTTATCGTCTTTTTACTACCGGGATCTTGTTTTTGTCGCCGGACTTTTTCCAGTCTAGCTGAATTGTAGATTCAAAAGATTAGATAACCATGATAATCTGCTTAACTTTAATAGAGATCCACAGGTATGGATCGCAATGCGGTTGTTACTGGAAAATTGACACAATAAGTAGAATTGATGAATAATTACTCTGACGTGTTATCTAATGGCTGAGTGTGCATATCGGCGATCTGAAATCAACAGTCTTGTCCCATCGAGGTGCATCGGCATGAAAATTGCGGCCTTATCGCGGGTATCCCCTGGTGCAGTTCTGTCTAAATCCATTTTCTCATCGAATGGACAACCCCTTTTAAACAAGGGCGTGAAGTTGAGCGCATCCTACATTGCCAAGTTGGAACAAATGGGATTCAAGTATGTTTATATTGACGATACCACAACGGTGGATATCAAAGACATGGATTCGATTCCGTCAGAAGTCCGTCAAGAAGTTGTCGGCCGTATCGCAAACGCATTCCAGAAACTGAATCACTCCGACGGTGTTCATCGAATGGTCAAATCGGGGGAACTAGGCCGGGAATTTTTGAACATCTACCGGATCCTGTTCAGCCACCTCGAACAAAGCAACACCATGGTGGTTCATCTGAGCGCCTTGTACTCGAGCGACGCCCATACTTACACCCACTGCATGAATGTGGCGACCATTACAACCATCTTGGCACTCGCACATGGTTACTCGAAACAGGTCGTCGAGGAACTCGGCGTGGGAGCCATGATGCACGACATCGGGAAAATTGAAATCAGTCCAGCGATTGTAAACAAGCCGGGTAAGTTAACGGACGAAGAATTCGCACTCATGAAGCGGCACTGTCGCTTGGGTTACGAAATCCTTGCGACACAGCCGGATTTGCCGCCATCTTCAGCAGTCTGCGCACTCTATCACCACGAGTGGTATGACGGAAACGGTTATCCAGAGGGCCTTCGCGGAACGGACATCCCAGAGTTTGCGCGCTTGATGGCTGTAGCCGACGTCTACGATGCCCTGACATCCAATCGGGCTTACCATAAACCTTGGTTGCCAAGTGACGCCTTGGAGTTCATCTTTACCCGGACGTACAAACAGTTTGACCCCACCTTCGTTCGCTACTTTACCAACCATGTCAGCATCTATCCGGTCGGGATCACCGTGAGACTGAGCAACGGAACTACGGGAATTGTCGCGAAACCCGGCAAGGATAACCTGCAGCGTCCCACCGTGCTGATCACCGAGGACCAGGGGAAACCTGTCACTCCTTTCGAGATAGACCTCTCCACGGACCTGAATGTTACCATTGTCGGTTGTGAACTGTAGGTCAAGGTGGCTTATGCGGTCAGACCCGTCGTGAGTAGAAGACCGACACATAGACCAAATGCGCCCGTGAGAGCAGTCAATAGTCTCTGGACCCGCAACACCCTCTGGCCTCGCACGGAACCCAGAAAAAGACCGACTGCGGCCATTCCCATCAGCATGGCCGCCAAAAACACCACAAGCAAACTGCTGCTCAGTTCCGCATTGCCAGATTGAGTGAATACTATTGTAAAGATAGAAAGGTCGCCAGGAGAGACGGCAATCCCAAACACCAGCCCTGCGAGCCAAGGTGTCCAGCGGCCTTTGTACATCGACGTCCAGAATTGCCGATGGTGTTTTGCGCGGAACAGACTCAACACCATCCAAACGGAAATGGAAATCAGCCACACGCCGGACACCTTTGTCAGGAGGTCGACCCAATGCCCTGGCAGGGTGCTTAAGGTACCGTGCAAGGTCACAAGGCCAACCGCGGCGACAAGGACCATCCCCATCGCGTGGCCGAGGCCCACTTTGATGGACGCTCTCAGGCTTTCCAACACGTTGAACTGATTGCTTTCGACGACTGTGCTTACACATGCGACGTGATCGATGGCAAACGCATGACGAATCCCTAGAAGAAACGAATCCAAAAGGAGCCAATATCCTGCCACAGCAAGCCCTCCCGGGGGCAAAAGATTCGATTCCATGCCCTTCCCCATTTCGCCCACAGTTCCCGATGACTGCCCAAGCCGCCTGAGCTGGTAAGGCAACTCAAGCTGCTAAAAACACCTGCTGCAAACAAAGATGGAACATGAGCCAAGACCATGACCGGCCCGGGACGGACGGACCAGCTTGGTACTGGGCTCACCGTTTGTCACCTCCAAGCAGCGATCTTACGCGTAGCTCTGTACCTCTGTACCTCTGTGCCTCTGTGCCTCTGTGCCTCTGTGCCTCTGTGCCTCTGTGCCTCTGTGCCTCTGTGCTTTTCGCGCCAGACTAGTCGACAGCAATCTCTTCGTTCAAGTTAAAGTCCATGAGGGCCGAATACCCCTCCGGTTTCTTTTTCAGGGTTCTGCGGTACCAGATACCCCCAGCCACTAGGTACGCGATAAATGCGTACGGGAGCCAGTTGTAAGGGGCAGGCGGAACCGGGTAAAAACTTCCGACCAAGGGCAGCGCCATGAAAGCCACACCCCCGATACTCAACACCACGTGCTTAGTACGCAAAAGCTTGTGGCGCGCCATGTACACGGAACTGGCAATGGAGATGAGGATATACACGAGCAGGAATCCATACGTAGCAATCGTTCCCAAGTAGCCGTACACATCCATTGGATTCATCCCCGACAGCACTGCCGGGACGGCGAAGTTGAGCAGTGCTGAAAGGACGACTGCGATGTGCGGAGTCCGGTTGCTGGCGTGAACGCGACTCAAGGCTGTGTGGAAAATTTGATCGCGACTCATTGCGAACTTCACGCGCGACGCAGCGTTCACAGAGGCCAGTGAGCAAGAGAAGAAGCTGAGCGTCGCCCCAGTGTTGATGAGCCATCCGAACACCCCTGCGTGAAACTTGTCAGCCAAAGTCGTCAAAGGAGAGGCACTGGTGGACAGAGCTGTGACTCCTCCTGGAAAACTCATCACCTCCACGTAGGCCATCGCTGCAAAGAAGAGCCCGACGGCCAGCGTGCTGATGAGGACGGCTCGCGGAATGGCCCGGAACGGATTGCGCGCTTCTTTTCCCAGCGTTGCGGCACTCTCAAAACCTACGAAGGAAAACACCGCCAACACCATGGCCGCTTGCAGGCCCGATGGCCCGACTCCTTTCAACGTAAGCTGAGCCAAGTCGATGTGCATCCCAGTTTTTACAAAGACAACCGTTCCGAAAACGGCAATCAGCGACACGGATACCAGTTCTAGGCCCATCGCCAACAAGGATGAGAGCCGAATGTCCCGGTACGCAAGGTAACCGATGAATGCAGCTCCAATCGCTTCCAACACCACAGTGGGAACGTGCAGCCCAGCTTGTATCAGCAACTGCTGCCCAAAGATGCTGAACCCAATGAGCGTGGCCATCCCCGTAAACAGGTAAGCCACTAACATCCCCCAGCCGGAGAGAAAGGCAGCGGTGTTCCCTAAGCTTTGGCCCACGTACGTATACAAAGAGCCCGCCGAGGCCAGTCGCCTTGCAAATACGGAGACGTTTAAGCCCACGAAAATGAGCCCCACAGTAGCCAGCAAGTAGACCAACCACGTGCCGCTTTTGGCATTGGCCACCACCAGCGGGAGCGCCATGGCCGGCGTCACGGTCGGCGCGATGTTTGCAATGGACTGTGCCAGAGTTGCCGGAAAAGACAGCGAGTTGCTCCGCAGTTCAACAACACTGTGCTCCTGCCTTGATGGCTTTGCGGCGTTTGCCCTCATACATTTCACCTGCTTTCTTCAAGAAGGTTTGCAGTGTCGCCCGAAGGCGGGGACGCGCTGGCGCACGTTCGCCAGCAGTGCGTCCAGTTACATGGCACAACAGCTGTGCTTCAAAACCGGCGGTGGAACATCGAGTGCAGGGTTTTGTTCGAAGAACCCCACCGGTTTTAGAAGGAAGCCTGTGTAAGCCGCCGGCATCACGGGCCAATCCTCCAGCCGCGGAATGTGCGTGTGTCCAATCGTGTACCAGAGGACGATGTCCGTGTTTTCAACGGGCCGATCGCGCTGGGTCCATTCCGGCAGCCCTGCACCCCCAAGGTGTTGGTTGGGGTAGTCGCCGGCAGCGTACTTCTCCTCGGGAGAATACGGAGTCACCCAAAGGTGTTTGGTGACAAATCCGGCGCGTTTGGTCACACTGGCCTCCGCAGCTGCGAACGGCCATGCATTTTCACCAGGAATGAGTTTGAACGCAACGGGATCGCCGAGGCTGTTGCGCGAAGAAGGATTCGCGATCTTCCAGTACCGCCCGGTCGCCAGGTCAACGTGGCGCTGAGCCTCTTGTTCCGTGGACAGCAAAGTCGACTCCGCATAAAACGCATTGGCGTAAGGGTTGTCGTCGCTTTGGGATTCCGGCTTGACATTCACTTCGTATACCGAGTTGTTCGGACCGTCCACATTCATGTCCAGGCGGATGTTGAAAAAGTGCTGGTGATTGGGCGCGTATAACCCTGGAGCGAGTACAGTGCCGTATTTGCGCTTTTCATCGAACGGGATGGACGCGGTGGACACAATTCCCGTCAATTTGATTTCAAGCTGAATCGTGCCATCCAAGTAGAAGTACCAGAAGAATCCGTATTCGTAGTTGGCTACCGTCGAAAAAGAAGATACCACCAGTCTTCTGGAGCGCCGGACCTCAACGTCGCCGGTACGCCAGTCAAAGTGTTTCCAGTTGGTGCCGTAGTCTTCTTCGTGCATGCAGATGGCGTTGGGGATGGTGATGACGTTGCCGCGGCTGTCCGTCATATGAGCGTCAAAGTAGCGGATCAGCCCCAGGCAGTCACACCCAAGTTCGAGACTGTTGGCGAGCATCCCGATTCCGTATTCCCCCGCGTCAAAAGCGTTTTTTGTCCGTTGCGTGGATCCCGGGTCTCCGTAAGGAACCACCATTTCGGACAAAGATACGCGGTGCAGGATGGGGCGAAGTTTGCCTTGGTCTTCATATCCGATGGTGTAAAGAACTAACCCTTCACGGGGTGTAAAACCAATGCGGAACCGCCACTTTTGCCACTGGACTTCGTGACCGTTCACGGCAAAACTCGGTCCTTCGGGTTGAAGGATATCGAGGGGTTTCAGGTCGGTTCTGAGACTCCCTGCGCTGTCCGGAGTGTAATTTCCCGGTTTCCAAGGCATCGAGGTCACCCCGTAGTCCTCCACGCGGATGACTTCCATTTTGTTGAGGTCCACCACTGCAATGACACCTTCAATGGGGTGGGCGTAGCCATTGTCTTTGGGACCCGTTCTGACCCAGGAAAGGGTTCGGGACAAACGCGTGGTTCGCTCCTCTTCACTGCCAAAATTGCCGGATGACCACGGATCGACCATCACCAGGTCAAAATCCGTAATCCCCCTTTTCCTCAATGCGGCTTGAAACTCCGGATTGGCTTTGACAACCCGTTCGCACTCCTCAAATTCGTCGAGCATGATGGACGGCTGTACACCAGGAATGTGTTTCAGGGACTTCACCACGTTCCCGGTAATAGAGACAATCGCTTCATAAGTCTGCCCGTCGGCGTTATCCAGAAGCACCATAAAAGCCTCGCGTTCCACAGGGTCGCCGGGTTGGTAGTTTTGCACCAACTCCTTCGGCGGTTCGTGCAGTGTGACGGACACAAACCTCAGTGCGGTTCTAGACGACTCGTAGCTGCGCAGGATCGCGACTGACGCCGCAATTTCTTCGCGGGTCAGCGGCTCTAGCGGATGACGCACCTCAATTTTGGATGCCTCCGTGGTTTCAACGCTCTTTGTGGTGATAGAATCCAATCCAACCATCCCCTTCGTG
The DNA here is from genome assembly GCF_021739485.1 of Alicyclobacillus tolerans. Lineage (GTDB taxonomy): Bacteria > Bacillota > Bacilli > Alicyclobacillales > Alicyclobacillaceae > Alicyclobacillus_K > Alicyclobacillus_K tolerans_A. The sequence goes on along the minus strand of NZ_JAJFNK010000010.1, from coordinate 115,568 downwards.
TACAAATACCCTGTTTTACGACAGGTCTTGCAGCAAGACTTTCTCATGTACGCATAGAGGTTTGTGTTAGAAAACCATACACGTTGTCTTTCTCTAACAACCACGCCCTTTATTTTGTAATGTAAGATGACTCGTATCATGGGGTTGGATTTAGGATAACTGTCGTTTCTCATTGTAGTCAAGAATTTGTGTTATATTTATTGACAAACAACGCGGATGCTGTAGGGATTAAAGTCATGAAACTTGACACGTGGTAAGACGGGAAAAACCGGATTGCGGGGATGGACGTGAAGGCGTTTCTTCAAGCAACTTTAGGACTCTATCCCAATGGATGACCGCCTTTTCTATTTGCAGGTTGACTAAATAGTAATTGACATAAAATTCTGCATTTCGGATAATTAAGCTAGCTAGCTTGGGCGGATTATTCGATTTGTTTCGTTCTATTCACATCGTACGGTTCACCTCATGCTTTTTCTTCCACACCGATTCATCGTCTATACAGGAACTCGCGAGACCGTTTGCTGACAAGAACATTTGGCGTAGGAGGCCATAAGATGCCTGGCAAGCATATTGCTGTCCGTTCGTTTGATGACTACCGGACTCGGGAACGCGCTCTGTATCATTGGTGGGAAAACATGCAAATCTCCGGAAGGATTGACCTTCCGTACTCGATGATTGCTTCTTCATGGCAACGTTGCCTGTCCAATCACGTGAACCCCCTGAGTCAGCAAGCTGAAACCGTACTTAAGGACGATAAACTGAGGGACGAACTCGAAAGCAACCGCTGGCTTATCGATACCGTGACTCCATACATGGTCGATTTATTCGAACAGCTTGGACAAGATGATATTTTAACCGTACTCACGAACGATTTTGGAATGATTTTGAAGGGACAAGCAAACTCAACTGCTTGGAGAAAAGTGGAGCCGCACAACTTTATCCCTGGCTCTCAGTGGAGCGAACAATCCGCTGGGACGAACGCCATCGGAACGGCACTGGTAGAACAGAAACCCATCCAAGTGTTTGCAGCTCAACACTTTTGCCAAGGTTCCCACCCCTGGGTATGTTCCGCTGCACCCATTCGAGACCCTGTAACCAACACGATTCTCGGAGTACTGGATATTACCGGAAAAAAGGACAAAATCCAAGCCTACAGTCTGCCTCTGGTTGTTAACCTGGTCAAGCAAATTCAAGCGTCAATTCATTCAGCATTTGTCACGCATGATAAGACATTCCTTGAATCCATGATGAACATTCTTCAAGAGCCCGTTTTAATTTTTGACTCAAATTTTAAGATTGTCCGATACAACAGCCGTGCAGAGCACGCATTTCACGTGGAGCCAGGGACTAGGCTCCAAAGCATCCTTGACATCCCATATCCAACAGTCGAGGAATTTAGCGATTGGGGCACCAAACTCCCGGCTGTCTATAAAGATTCCACTTCAAGTGGTTGGTCAGCCCACATTCACCCTTACAAACTCGGTGGACGTCTGCTTGGCGGTATTGCCGTGTTCCAATATGCGAACACGGTGCGCCCTTCTGCCAAAAAACATCGAACTTACGGATTCGAACAAATTGTCACTCGTTCCCCGCACATGATAAAGGTCATTGAACTCGCGAAACGATACGCGCTTTCCAACGCCACAATACTGATTTCCGGTGAAACAGGCGTAGGTAAAGAAGTCGTGGCCCAGTCCATTCATGCCTACAGCACTCGAGCCAAAGAAAACCTAGTTACGGTAAACTGCGGAGCGATTCCAAAGGAACTCCTGGCCAGTGAACTGTTCGGGTACAATCCTGGAGCATTTACTGGTGCAAACCACAAGGGTAAACCAGGGAAATTTCAGGCGGCTGATGGCGGAACAATTTTTTTGGACGAAATTGGCGAGCTGTCCTTAGAAGCCCAAGTCTACTTGTTGCGCGTGTTGGAAGAACGCGTCGTTGTCCCTGTGGGTGGGGTGGACCCGATTGTCCTGAACGTCCGCGTCATCGCAGCGACAAATCGCGATCTCGCCAGCGAGGTCCGTGCTGGCAGGTTTCGCGAAGACCTTTATTACCGCCTTAATGTACTCACCATACACATTCCCCCACTTCGCGAACATCGCGAAGATATCCCGGTACTCGTCGAACGGTTTCTGAAGGAAACCGAACTTGGGAAGGATGCGTGGTCCATAGACCCGGATGCTGTAGAAAAACTTGTGGCCTACCGTTGGCCAGGAAACGTCCGTCAATTGAAAAACGCGATTTATCAAGCCGCAATGCGGGCACAGCCGTATCGAATTTCAAGCCGTGACTTGCCCGTGGAAATGTTACAGCTTAGAACTCCTATCCTAGAGCCGACGGATAATAAAAAATTTGATTCCAAAGCCCTTCGAACTGAAAAACTGACGAAAGAAGAGGTTGTCCATACACTGCTGCAAACGAATCGAAACGTGACACAGGCAGCGAAGGTCCTTCAGGTTTCCCGCATGACCATGTATCGGAAGATGAAAGAATTCGACCTAAGCCGTGACTAGCCCGGCAACGTGCACTCTGTCACGTTACATGTGACAACGCATGTGACACCTCTGTTACATGTGACACTTAGGGATACACGGTGCGCCGTACTGTTGAGGCGTCGATTGCGCGGCACGTTCTGTTAGATTCCCCCGCATTTTCTCCAGTGATGTCTTGGCATGCCCTTTGCTATTTTAATATTTTGACAATAATTTTTTGTAGGGAGGGCATGCCAAATGGGGCATCATGCTCGTATTCTAGCGATCGATGCCGGAGGAACCATGACGGACACCTTTTTGATTGACGATAAAGGTGACTTCGTCGTTGGGAAGGCGCAAACCACACCTGAGGATGAGTCGGTCGGATTCGTGAATTCTGCTCACGACGCGCTCCGGTACTGGGGGATGCAGCCCGACGACGCCTTTCCGAACCTGGTGTCTGGCATTTATTCCGGCACTGCGATGTTGAACCGGCTTTTAGAGCGGAAAGGGCGTCGAATCGGCCTCATCGTGACCAAAGGACAGGAAGATTACCTGCGTCTAGAGCGGGGAATTCAAACCTATCTGGGGTACTCTTACTCAGATCGCTTACACCTGGCCACTCATGTACACAACCAACCCCTGGTCCCTCGCGAAAGGATTCGTGGAGTGTCGGAACGCATCGACTTGTTTGGAGACGTTATCATCCCGTTGTACGAACACGAGGTTGAACAAGCCGTCACTGAACTTCTGGCCCAGAATATCGACTACCTTTGCGTAAACCTTTTGTATTCGTACAAAAACTCCACACATGAGCAGCGAATTGAACAAATTGCCCAAGAAGTGATCGCGAAAAGCGGTAAAAACGTGCCCGTGATGCTGGCGTCTAATTTGTATCCACTGCGTCGCGATTTTCCCCGCCTCAACACCCTGCTTGTCGAGGCTTACGCCGCTGAGCCGTCCCGCGACCAACTTAAAAAGGTTAATGAAGCGAGTCATCAACTAGGCGGCGGGTTTGAAATGCGCGTAATGGCTTCTCATGGCGGAACCATCGGCATTGAGGCTAAACAGTTGGCCCGCACCTTGGTATCTGGGCCAATTGGCGGAGTCATCGGTGGAAAGTACCTCGCGGACCAATTAGGCAGTAAAAACGTCGTTTGCACCGACATCGGAGGTACCAGTTTTGACTTGGCGTTGATTACCGATGGAGAATACCACATTAAAAACACGCCAGACATCGCCCGCTTCATCTTGAACCTGCCGTTGGTACAGATCGACTCCGTCGGTGCTGGAACGGGAACCTTTGTACGGGTAAATCCGACTAACAGACGGATCGAATTAGGACCGGATAGTGCCGGCTACCGGATCGGCGTGTGCTACGAACAAGGTGGTGTTGACACTCCTACAATTTCAGATTGCAATTTGGTGCTTGGGTTACTCAACCCAGATTATTTCCTGGGCGGCGACGTGAAGCTGAACAAGGAACGGGCCTATCAGGTCATCAAAGAGCAAATTGCCGACGTTCTGGGACTCGATGTCTATGATGCGGCCGCTGGAGTCATCAACTTGTTTGAAGACTCCCTGCGCAACCAAGTTGTCGCGATGGTGCTGGGTAAAGGCTATGCTCCCGTCAACTACACGATGTTGTCCTACGGCGGAGGCGGCCCTTTGCACGTTGCCGGATTTACGGACGGGTTGGGATTCCAAGACGTTCTCGTTCCGGCCTGGGCGCCTGGGTTCTCCGCCTTTGGCTGTGCGTGCGCCGACTTCGAATACCGCTACGACAAGACAGTGGACCTTGCCATCGGCGGAGCCGCTGCGGGAATTGACCCAATGGCTACCGCAGGTGCGCTTAATGCGGCGTGGGAAGAACTGCGGGAAAAGGTCAAAGGCGAGTTCTTGAAAAGCGGTGTCGACGCGTCACTCATCCAATACAAGCACTATGTGCGGATGCAGTATCAAGGTCAGCTCAATGATATCGAGGTTCGCACCCAGGTCGACGAAGTCCGTGAACTGCAAGAATTGCGGAACATCGTCACCAACTTTGAAGAAATGTACGGAAAAATCTACGTCCGGTCCGCCAAATCCCCCGAACTGGGTTACCTCATCACAACCGCCGTGGTGACGGGTGTAGTTGAGGTGGAAAAACCGGTATTGCCCTTAGAAGCGCTGAGCGAAAGTACACCGCCGGCAACCGCCCGCAAAGAAAGCCGCCCGGTCTATTGGCATGGGGAGTGGATCACGGCAGAAATTTTTGAGATGGAACGGCTTCAAACTGGAAATCAAGTGGCAGGCATGGCCGTTATAGAGTCCCCCGCCTCCACGCTTGTCGTTCCCCCGAATCGCGTGGCTTACCTTGATGAGCACCGCATTTTTCACCTGCGAGACAAAATCTAAGTGATAGGAGGAGATGCACATGGCACTGGATTGGGAACGGTCACAAAAAGCCGAAGAAGGCATTGGGTGGGAAAGCACTTCCGTCTTGGAAATGCTGCAAGAAAGTGAACGTCTGTTTTCGGAAACCGGCCATTACTGCGGCCTGAGGGAACTCCCCTTCAAAACCAGTGAACCCATCCGGTATGAACGGATCTTTTCCCGGCTGCGCGGAGGGTTGGTGAATGCCCGCGAGACGGCGCTCAATATCTCCGCATCCCCGATTGTCAAAGAGATTGGAGAATTGTGCTTTGCCCTGTACACACCCGAAGGGGATTCAGTAGCCCTGTCCACGGGGATTATCGTACACGTTCACACCATGTCGGATGCCATTAAGTTCATGATTCGAAACCGCTGGGAGGACAACCCGAAAATTCGACCTGGGGACGTCTTTGGCAACAACGATGCGTTTATCGGAGACGTCCACAACGCCGACGTCCATACCATTGTCCCGATTTTCTACGAAGGAGAGCTAATCGGCTGGGCCGGCGGGGTTACTCACGAGATCGACGTGGGAGCGGTAACCCCCGGAAGCATGGCGTACGGGCAAACCGGCCGCTACGAAGACGGAATGATTACCACCTGTGAAAAAATCGGAGATAATGACACGCTTCATGCGAGCTACGAACTTCGTGCGAAAAAAGCGGTTCGCGCCCCGATGTACTGGCTGTTGGATGAACGCACTCGTTTGACCGGGTGCCTCATGATTCGCGATGCAGTTCTTCGCGTAGTGCAAGAAGAAGGCATTGAAACCTACAAAACGTTTATTCGGGAAGTCATTGAAGACGGACGCCAGTCTTTTCGAACCCGGGTGCAGGAAATGCTGGTCCCAGGAGTGTACGAGGCCCCGTCATTCATGGACGTTCCGTTTAAAGGCGAAGCCCGTATCCCGCCTCACGCTGCCAAAGACACCTTGATGCACGCGCCTTTGTCCTTGACTGTTGGAGGAGAAGGGGAATTTACCCTCAGTCTGGAAGGTGCCAACAAGTGGGGTTACCACTCCTTTAACTGCCCTCCGTCGGCTATGCAAGGGGCTCTGTGGGTGCAATTGACACAAACCCTGATTCCCAACGACAAGGTCAACGACGGAGCGTATTTTGCCACACAATGCGTTTTACCGAGGGGTTCTTGGGCAAATCCCGACAACGAACTGCTGTCCACGACACTGTCTTGGCTGTTTTTAATACCGAGCTTTACTGGCATGATTCGCAGTTTGGGACGTGCTTACCAGGCCCGCGGCTACGTGGAGGAGATCTCCGCGGGGTATCCAGGCACGTGGAACCTGACCATGGGCGGCGGAGTGAACCACTTTGGAGTCGACTCCGCATTCACCAGTTTCGAGCACTCCTGCCAAGGGACAGGTGCCGGGTTTGTTAAAGACGGTGAAGGCTACTGCGCCGCGATGTGGAACCCCGAGGGCGACATGGGGGACATTGAGGCATGGGAAGTTTTAGAGCCCCTGTTGTATTTAGGGAGGTCGGTCAAACCACAGACTCCTGGCATGGGAAAATTCCGTGGAGGAGCAGGTTTTGAGTCGGTTCGGATGTTGTGGAAAACCCAGTCTCAGGTGATTTTCAATGTCGGAGAAGGATATGTGTTCCACGGCGCGGGGGTGTTCGGAGGATACCCAGGGAATGCGGGTTACCGGCACAACATGCACAACACCAATATGGAGGAAATTATCACGACAAAGTCCCCCTATCCCTCCTACGAAGGAGATCCGGAAGACTCCAAGATGTCTGCGCTGGTACAGGCAGAGTATGAGGAGTTCGACCACCGTTCTTTGACACTGGCCGAACCCTACCAGGAAAACGACCTGTACCTGGCCGTACAAAGGGGCGGTCCTGGCCTTGGCGACCCGCTCGAACGCGATCCCCGAGCCGTAGAAGACGACCTCAACGAGGGATTTTTGTTGCCAAGGTTCGCAGAGAACGTTTATGGGGCGGTGTTTTCTCAAGAATCGAACGGGAAATACAAAGTGAATGCTGAAGCGACAGTCAAACAACGCGTCGAGATCCGGAAGAAACGTTTGGAAAGGGCGGTTCCAGCCGCAGAATACTTGGCCCAGGAACGGGATCGCGTTCTTCACGGGGACTTGCATCAACCGGTAAAGGAAATGTACGAGAGCAGCTGCACACTCAGCAGCGCTTGGGCTGAGAAGTATCGCACGTTTTGGAACCTCCCAAGCGATTTCGAATTTTGAGCACATGTTGTGGTCGGGGGATCGCCCGGGACGAGTGAAAGGAGAGGTTTTCGTGCCCAGTTACGATCGAGAAACCATCGAGCAGTTGATCGACGGCAAATTGCCGTTTCGCCAGTTGCATAAAATTTTGAGTTCCTTCAAGGACCCAGATCGTTTCGATCAATACGTTAGCGTTCTTCAAAACCGCGTGTCGTACCGGGACCGGATTTTGCTGCCTTATGGACTCCACCTCAACATCGTGTTGAACGAGAGCGGAGCGCGTGTCGTCAAGTGTGACTGCGGCCACGAATTCTGCGAATACACAACCAATTGGAAGTTGAACGCCCTCGTGTACGTTCGCGACACCGAAGAAAAACTCCAGGAAGTGTATCCGAGATTCATGGCGTCCGACCCGAAGTGGATGGTGCTTCGCGAATTCTACTGCCCCACTTGTTTGACGCAATTGGAGGTCGAAGCTGTACCTCCAGGATACCCGTTCGTCTTTGATTTCCAGCCGGACATTGATGCTTTCTACGAAAAATGGTTAAAGCGTCCGGTGCCAGCCGTTTAGGGACCAATGAATAGCTGCTCCAAGGGGTCATCCCGAGGTCCCCTGGAAGGCGTAAATGTTCGCGAAGCCAGTGAGCAAGATGACTCACTGGCTTCGCACTGACAGAACGCCTATTCGACCGACCGGATCAGAGACAAGACGGCATCAAAATCCGAACGCGTCGCGGCCATAATCCCGTTGGTCAGGGTGTCGCGTTGGTTAAAGACAAACGGATGACCTGCTTTATCTGCAGCTTTGCCGCCTGCTGCTTCGACCAAAGCCACTCCTGCCGCAATGTCCCACTCGTTTTTGGGACCTAAACTGAAGGTGCAGTTGGCTTTGCCTGCTGCAATGAGGGCGAGTTTGTAAGCGATCGACCCCACCGCATCGACCTCCACTTTCCCTTCAAAGGGTGCAAACTCTCCGCGCTTCATTTCTGAGCGGCTGCCAAGCACCAGCAACGGGTCCTTGGCCGGGTGCACGGCTTGAACCGGTTCCCCGTTTAACCAGGCCCCGCTTCCTTGCAGCGCGGAAAAACACTCATCTTGAGCCGGGTTGTACACGACGCCTAAAATAACCTCGCCGCGCCTGGCCAACCCCACCGAGACGGCATACTGAGGAACGCGCTGAACGAACTCCTTCGTCCCGTCAATCGGGTCGACAATCCACACGTATTCCTTACTCAGCCGCTCTTCACTGTCCCGGGTTTCCTCGGACAGCCAGCCTGCCTCCGGAAACAATTCCAGCAAGTGTTTCTGAAGATAGTCGTTGGCAGCATGGTCCGCAGTCGTGACGGGATCCATACGCTCCTTGTAGGCCGTTTCAAAGCCATCCTTCGCCAACTGTTCGATGATGGCTCCAGCCCCTTTGACCACATGCACGACCGATTCGAGAAAACGCATATCGATTTTCACAGTTCACATCCCCTTCGTTGTCCAGTTTAACGGTTCAAGGCTCCAGCCTGCCACCTGCGCCGAAAAACGGGTCGACATGCAAAGTTGGCATTCGCTATGCCCTCAAAATTTTCGTATAATATTTGTAAATTGAGGAGGTTTGGTATGAAGCGATCACTTTGGTTTGCAACAGCCCCTTTGTGGCTCATTTTGACGGCATGCGGCTCTCCGGGGCACGCTTCGTCGCCTTCGTCTGCCAATAATGCCGCGGTGAGCAGTTCTAACCAGACTGCACCTGGGGGCGCCAACGGCAGCTCGTCCAACATACTGGGGTCATCGTCTGGCAACGCGGCTGCAAACCCCACGGGGTCTTCGAATGCCAGTACATCGTCTGGACAAAGCAGTTGGACGGACAAAGTGGTCATCACTTCTCACACATACACGGCACCCTCACAAAAGGTCGTTTATCCAGAAGTCCAAGGTCTCCCCAATGCCTCCGTCCAAGCTCAGGTCAACGCATTGCTTCGGAAAAATTCAATCTATGTTCCAACCAAAAACTACACCAAACCCAATTCGTTCACGTGGAACTCGTCTTATAACGTGGTTTTCGAACAAGGGGACATCGTAAACTTTTTACTGTCGTCTTACTTCTATGCGACTGGAGCAGCGCACGGAATGCCCGGAAGGACCTCCTTGATTGTCAACCTCAAAACGGGTGAAGTGTATTCGATGAAAGACATTTTCCAACCAGGAAGCGTGTATTTAAAGGCCGTCAGCCAAGTCGTGGCCAGCGAAGATACGAATCACGCACTGGACACGTTCCAAAAGTTTACCGGGGTGACTGACAAAGACTCGATTTACCTTGCACCCAATGGGTTTGTCGTCGATTTTGCCCCTTATGAATGGGCGAGTTTTGCCCAGGGATTTCTGGACTACCCGGTTTCATTCGCAAGCGTAAACAGCCTCGTCGACAAAAACGGGTCCTTCTGGAAAGCCTTGAACGATCCCAACGGATTTCCGGCACAGAACACCGTAAGTGGAGAAAAATCCAAGATTTCATCCCTGGGGTACACGGCAGAGTCCTTCCCCGAATGGTCGACCCTCGTCAATGTCGGAAACGGGCAGGTCTTGAGCGCTTGGGTGGCGACTCGAAACGTCAAATCAAATAACATAGAAGAAAAGGTCTTCTTTTTCCTCGACGGCAAGTACCTGGGTACGGATACATCCAAAGCCCACGGGTACGTAGACACCGTAGCCCCGAACGGACAAGGGACCATCAGCGTCACTTACGAGAACTCGAACGCGAACGGAACTGGTAATCCGTTTACAATTAACTACCACTGGAATGGATCCAAGCTGATTTTGAATGGCTCGTTCCCATCGAACTATACCTGGTATTGACGGTCGGGGTTGGGACCGTTTGGGACTCCGTTTTAAAACGGTCCTCCCCGATGGTTTACCGCTGGCCAGAACGGGCTTTTTGAAGGTATTCGCGCAAGGCTTGCTCAACGACTTCAACCATGGGCAGGCCCTGCTGTGCGGCAAACACCTTTAACTCCGTGTGCAATTGCAAATCGAGATCGAACGTCGCCTTTTTGACGGGCCTATCCAGAGAAGCCGTCTGGTGCACCGGCGCTTGAGACGTTGGCCGGGTTGTAGACGATGGGTCCTCAGGCAGGCGACTTTCAGGTTGCGCTTGGGTGAATGTTGGCTGCGGCAATGGAACCTCGTTCACAGCGGGCTGGTCAGCTTCTGCCTGAGCAGGTTTCAACAACTCCAACGCACCGTTGTGTTCCGCAGAAGCCGCAGTTTTTCGGCCTAAGAGGCTGCCGATTTTATCCTTTTTGGTGGACACGTTCCTTCAACTCCTTTAGGAAATCCTCATACGGTCTCAGCACTTCGACATCGATCTTCGTCCGTTGACGGATACCTTCGAGAGAGAACTCCTTGATCCGGCTCCTCCGGCGAATGACCGTGCGGAACACGACGTCTTCATAGTCCTTTCTGGCCTGTTCGAGAATGGTAGCGTCGATGGTCGTTCGGGAGTCCATCATTAAAGTCAAAATTCCAGCGAGGACTAAGTCCGGGTTTGTCTGCTGCTGAACCAGTTGCAGCGTCTCCAGGTATCTGTCCAACGCGTCGTAACAAAAGGGATCCGTTTGCAGCAATGCCACGGCATAGTCCGATGCGGTCAGAGCATTGATGGTCTGATCGCCTAAGTTTGGCGGAAGGTCAATGAGGATGTAGTCGTACGCATCTTTGACAGCAGCTAACGTTTCCCGCAACAGCGTTGTGGGATTTCCCCGATACTCCTGATACACATAGCGGGAAAACGTCGCGAGCAAGTCCTCCGCAGGCAAGATGTGCAGGGATTCAGAAACCGGCTGAATGTACGGCAACGGGTTCTGTTCCTTGACGGCCTCCAGAATGGTGTGCTTTGTAAAGTCGTAAATGTTTCTCTGAGTCAAAAACTGCGTCAAGTTTCCTTGGCTGTCAAAGTCGACAGCTAACACCTTTGAGTCGCGGGACAGCAAAAACGCCGAGATGGCTGTAACGGTGGTTTTGCCCACTCCGCCCTTTTGAATGCCAAAGGAAATGATCTCACCCACAAGCACCACTCCTGTATTCCTGCACTTATGTATTCTCGTGCTTATGTAACGACCAAAACTGGATCTGAAAGCACTTTGCACTACATAACTTCACTGCGCTGGACCCTATTCCCTGCAACAGAACCTAAGATGGGTACGTGACATTTCGCAGTTCCATCCAGACGCGGCCCAGTGATGCAGTTACCTAGAGTTCGCAACGCGAGCAGCTTGCGTACAATTACATGTTTATGGATATACGTATTTATGTATATATGTATTCCTGTATTTATTCGAAACCACAAACACAGACATCCAGGTGAATCTGGTGTTGTCAACGAGGATTTTGTTCTTTATAATGAACGTTAAGTTCAGCATTCCGTTCAAGGGTGGAGGGGGAAGGAATGAACACGCTCTGGGTCCCGAACATGTTTACGCTAAAAAACGCTTTGCGCATTGCCGCCGAAGCGACAACCAGCGACCTCGACATCGACGAAACCGAACAACTAAGCGCCGTGATCCAGCGTCTGCCCATGCAAATCTCTGCAGACATCACGCTCACACCGGCGGAGCAATTTACCTCTTACCTTTGCATCCGCCGGTTCAAAGAGACGAAGACCTGGTTTTGGCTGCGTCCGGACTTTAAGAGGGCCTTATTGCTGTTTGAAGCACAAACCCTGGCCACCCAAGGACAGCGTCTTTCAATAGATGCCCGGAGGTGAAATGGCGTAATTCGTGGTGTCTGGAGCGAACCATTTGACCGAAATGCTCGGACCCACCCCATCGCTGGGATTGGTCTGCAATTCAGAGGCAGGAATGGGCGTTCCAGCAATCTCAATTTGCGTTTTTGCCGGGTCCGTTACGTAAAACGTCGCCCCTTTGACCTGAGTGACGTCCGGGACGTAATTGCCTAAAACGGGATCGTTGACTTGAGTAATGTCGATGACCGTCTCCCCGTTTTGAGTGAAAGTATGATAGACAAGCCCTTGCTGCATCTCGTTGTACTGAAGCAGGCGACTCGTCCTGGCAACTAAAATCTTTCCGCTGGTGTAATAATTCTTCAACCGCACCAGCGCATGAATGGCGGGGTAGTCAAAAGGATACTTCGTGTTGCTCGACGAAAAGTGCTGCGCCACCACCACGTAGCCATGCATTTGAATCAAGTGGTTCAAGTTCTCGCGGCTTAGCGAAATGGGCAGACCGTACGGCGACCAGACATAATTCGGGTACCCCGACTTTGTATACCCGTCGTTCGTATATCGCTGAAAGCCCCAAACCTTGCGCCCGTCCGGCAACGTCATCGGGTAAATGTCGGAATGGAGGCCAAACTGATCGTTGGTTCCGTCAGCCCACACATACTGAATCCCATACGGAATCATCCAGTTGGTGATGTAGTACTTCGACCAAGGGTTGGCCCCCTGCTGGTAGTTGTAAAAGGAACCGTGTCCATAGTCCCCGAAGTTGTCGACGTTGGACGCGTTGCCGTGGTCAATCCAGACGTGTAAGACATCGCCGTGCTTCGTCAGTGTTTTGACCGCCTGCTGTGCCAAGGAACGATTGAACTCCGTTGTGTTCGGGCTGGTCCCGTTGAAATCCCCTAGAGAGTGCATACTGTCCATCCATCCGCTCTGGATGTAATGGTCGATCACGTTTCCCGCGTAAATCTGTTGGCTGGTCCCCTTGAAATAAGTCATCATGTCCGATAATGGAACCTTGCCGTAGTCCGTGTATCCCGACAGGTTGGTCCCGTTGTACATGAAAAAGGAATCCGAAATATCCAGTCCCAGACCCCACCCCATCGGTGTCTTCATGTGCGTGTTCAAAAACTCGTGCACCAAATTAAACTTTCGCAGCGTCTGGTGGTCTGAATCTGCAGCAATCGCCAACATGGCATCGTACGGATACGGGAACTTGCGTATCGCCGCCTTGGGCGCTTGACTTTGAATTTCCAGCGCGTTCGATGTCAAATTTACGCCAAATCCCGCTTGGCTCAGGACATCCGTCAATTCGGAAGCCGGTACATAAGCGGTATTCTGGCGAATAAAGGGCGCAGGCGCTTCAATAACGTCCATCGCAAAGCGGCGACCTCGCAGCGAAAGAGCCTGGTTCCAAAAACCCGCCACGATGCCGTGTTGACTGAGGGCGTGATCGACATACCAGACAGGGATGTAGTCGACCCCGCCTTGATTCCATTGCATGGTTTTGCAGACCGTCTGTCCGTCGATCGCGATGTTCAACGGATTTCCAGGGTTCCCGGAGACGCTCGCGGCTGCAGTCATGGGGAAAGTGCAGACACCTAACACGCCCAGCACACCGCCCAAAGAGGAGAATATTCGACTTGCTTTAATGGGGACCACCGCCGCTTTCTTGAGGTCGAGGAGGTATTTCGCATCTTACACTCCCACATCTAACCCTATCAGAACTTCTTTTTTATCTGTCCTTATTTTAAGAGAATTGCTGCACTTTGAATACCGAAAAATCCACCTAAGCGCTGAACGCCGCCGCCCACAACAAACTGTGAAAAACCCAACCATCGTCGCTGGATGTTTTCCACTTCGACCTCTAGGTGCTCTGTTTGATTGTCAATTAAAAACATTTTGAAGCATCTATGATATATTATCTTAAGCATACAAATCTTCCAATACTGTGCAGTGTATTCATAGTCAGGAGGACGACATGACCGAACTCAACCGCTATCGAGTTTCCCATCAGTCACTGATCGACGTTTGTACTTCGCTTTTTGCGGAAAATGGCGTGCCGCTGGAAGACGCCAAGTTGACCGCCGAGGCCCTCGTGGACGCCGACCTTCACGGCGTGAGCAGCCATGGGGTCATTCGGGCTGGAATCTATATCAAGCGCCTGCAAGAAGGAATCGTGCGCCAAAAACCCGACTTGAAAATTGTCAAGGAAACGGACAACACCGTCGTTCTGGACGGAGGAAACGGCTTGGGACAGGTCGTTTCCAACCAGGCGATGGAACTCGCCATCCAAAAGGCACAGGACCACAACGTCGGCATCGTATCCGCAAAAAACAGCAATCACTTCGGAACCGCTTCCTACTGGGCGACCAAAGCCTTGGAGCACGATATGATTGGAATTGCGGCCAGCAACGTCCCGCCGCTGATGCCGCCTCCGAGCGGGGCTGCTGCGCGCATCGGAAACAATCCGCTTTCCATCGCCGTTCCAGCGGATCGCGTCAAGCCCATCGTCCTGGATATGGCGACGAGTGTCGTTGCTCTGGGCAAGGTGCTGCTCGCCAAGAGCCGCGGTGAAAACGTCCCTGACGGCTGGGCTGTGGACAAACACGGCCAAGCCACCAATCGCCCCGAGGAGATTCTCAATGGAGGATACCTGCTCCCGGTAGGCGGGCCCAAAGGGTACGGACTCGCTGCCATCATCGACATTCTTACCGGCGTATTGAACGAAGGGGCATTCGGGTCGGACGTGCACTCCATGTACAAAGACTTTGAGCGCCCGGCGAACATTGGGCACTTTTTCATGGCCATCAACCTGCGGTCGTTCATCGAACCCGCGCTGTTCCGGAAAAGTGTCGACTTGTACGCGCAGTACATGAAGAACACCCCCTGCGCCCCCGGAGTGAGTGAAATTTTTCTGCCGGGCGAGATCGAAGCATTGAACTATGAACGGAATTTGCAGGAAGGCGTCATCCTTCCAAAGAGCTTGGTGGATGAATTGGTGCAATACGGTCAACAAGTCGGGATTTCCGATGAACGCCTGCAGGAACTGACACAAGGCCCGCTGGCTTAACAACCGTTGAATCATCGTTTTAATAACCGTTGAATCACCATCCGACCACCCCGGTGCGTACTTTTCGGGGAAAACAACGAGGAGGCATTCCATTGAGACTTCTGACATTCAAAGTCAACGGACAACCCAAACTGGGCGCAGAGTACGATAACCACGTGCTGGACTTGAACCAAACGTGTCAACTCATGCTCGCGGAGAAAGGGGAACCGTCACCCGAGCGCCTTGCAGACGCATTGCTCCCGAGCGACATGGTGCAGTTCCTTCAGGGAGGATCGCGTTGCCTGCAAACGGCATACGAAGCTATCGAATTTCTTGGGAAATGCAAAGAGGAGTCTCGACAAGCGGTTCTCTTTTCCAAAGACGAGGTCGACGTCCTTGCCCCCGTTGTGAACCCAGGCAAGATCCTTTGCGTCGGCCGGAATTACAAGGAACACGTCCGTGAAATGAAGCACTCCGACCTCCCTGAATTCCCCGTTTTGTTTGCCAAGTTTTCCAACACCATCGCGGCACACAACGAACCCATTCCAGTCTCCAAACACGTGACCCAGTTCGACTACGAAGCGGAGTTGGCTGTCGTCATCGGTCGAAGCGGCCGCGATATCGAAAAAGACAAAGCACTGGACTACGTTGCAGGATATATGTGCCTCAACGACTTATCCGCCCGCGACTGGCAAACCCGGACGCCGCAATGGCTTCAAGGAAAGTCGTTTGACAAAGCGGCTCCCATGGGTCCTGTGCTCGTGACGGCGGACGAGATTCCCGACCCGCAAACCCTCGAAGTCCGGCAATGGGTCAATGGCGAGTTGAGGCAAAGCGCCCATACGAGCCAAATGATCTTTGACGTCATCACGCTCGTCTCCTACATCTCGCAGGTCATGACCCTGGAACCCGGGGACATCATTGCAACGGGTACGCCAAGCGGCGTCGGAGCAGGGATGAACCCAAAATCCTTCCTCAAACCAGGAGATACCGTCCGCGTCGAGATCGAGCGAATTGGCCAGTTGGACAACCGTATTGTCTGAGAAACTATTCTGCAATCACTGCGCGCAGAGGGCTCTCAGCCTTCTGCGCTTGCCTCTTCAAAGACTTTTTGCGCGGCAACTTCAGGACCCGTGGTGGGATTCGTGGGTTCGAATGGGCACTATCGCCGTAAACTCACTGCCTTGCCCGTGTTGGCTGCGAACGTGAATGGTTCCCCCGTGGGCCTCCACAATCCATTTGACAATGCTGAGTCCGAGCCCGGTGCCACGTGCCGACCGACTTGCGTCACCCCGGTAGAACCGGTCAAAAATGCGCGGGATCTCCTCCGGATTCATGCCGATTCCCGTATCGGACACCACCCACTGCACAGACCTTCGGTTCGAGTTACAAGACAGTGTAATCTGGCTTCGTGCTGGCGTTGCCTCCTGCATTTTCTCCGGCGTTGCCTCCTGCGGCGACCCGAGGGTGGGACTCGCCAGGTGGGCGGTGAACTTGCGGGCGTTGTCGAGTAGGTTGAACAGGACCTGACGGATGCGTTCCGGATCGACGTCCGCTTCAATGCCTTCCTCCACCTGGACGACAAAGTCGATGCCATCCGCTTCACACAGCGGAGTAAACTGTTCGGCCACATCGCGGGTCAGTGCCGACACGTCCGTCCGTTTCCGCGAAAGTTGAGTCACGTTGGCATCAGACCTCGCCAGCGATAACAGGTGGTCGAGCAAACGGCTCAGCCGTTTCGATTCCGCAAAGATGCCGTGAACCGTATGGACTTGACGGTCCGTGAGAGAGACCGGATTGGACAGCATCCACTCCGCGTTGGCCTGGATGGCGGATATTGGAGTCCGAAGTTCGTGCGAAGCATCCGCGACAAACTGAACCTGGCGGTCCCAAGCCTTGCGAATCGGCACTAGGGCCCGGGCAGCCAAGATAAACCCTATGACCACAGCCCCCAGCAACCCAATCAGCACTCCAATTAAGGTAAGCCAACGCAGCTGGAGCAGCGTTGCCGCTACGTCGTCGACGTTTCGCAGCCCCATCAGACGCACAGGCGATGAGGCTGCGGTGCCTTGAAACGCCCCCGCTTGACTCGAATTCGAAGGACTCAACGAATCCGAAGGACTGGAAGGCGATAGATTGGATGGAGACGGACTCGACGGGCGCAGATTGAGCGTCTGGCCCGGTTGCCGTTCTGGACCCGGTGAGACCGGGACGATCACGACGCGGATGTGGTGTCCCTGCAACAAGAGGGTCTGGGTTTTACCCGACTGTGCCACCAACTGAAGTTTGCGGATGTCGTCTTGCGAAAGGTAGTTGGGCATAGGGGATGCCAATTGGCCCTTAGCGTTCCAGATGAGCACGCCGAGCGGCAGGCGGCTGAGGGGAGAGTCTGAACCTCCAAACCCGGATAGGCGTCCGGGCCCAGGTCGGTTGGGACGGCCAATGAGCATAGGCGGCGTTCGGCCCATTCGAATTGCCTGAATCACGGGTTGCAGTTGTCCAAGGGTTTGCTGGTCGACGGAAGACAGCAGGCGGGCTCGCAAATCGCTGTAGATGGCCATGGCGAACAGGGCCAAAATCGCAGCTACCAGTATGGCATTCCAAGCCACCAGCCTTAAACGCGTCCGCCGAAACATGCTACACCTCTTTCTGGAGCGAGAAGCCGATGCCCCGCTGTGTGACAATGTATTGATCGCACCCGATCTTGGCCAGCTTGCGACGCAGGTAGTGAATGTATACATCGACGACGCGTTCACTCGCATCGGAGTCAAAGCCCCAAACCCGTTCGAAAAGCTGCTCGCGGGTGAGGACGCGTTCCCGGTTATTCATGAGAAATTCCAACAGTCCATATTCGGTCGAACTCAAGGGGATGGTGTCCCCGCCGCACGAGGCGGTATGAAGCGCAGGGTCGAGAATCAACGCACCGTACTGCAGTGTCCCAGCGTCGCTGAGGGCTCCCCGCCGACGCAAAACAGCTCTCATTCGGGCCAGCACTTCGCTGACCGCAAACGGCTTCACGACGTAGTCGTCGGCACCCGCGTCCAGTCCGCGAACGCGATCGTCCACGGCATCCTTTGCGGTCACCAAAATCACGGGCGTCTGCGGAGATTCCCCGCGAATGCGGCGCGTGATTTCTAGGCCGTCGACACCAGGCAGCATGATGTCCAAAAGGACCATGTCGTACGCCTTTTCCGTCGCCAGCCAAGCCCCTTCGTCTCCGGTACATGCTGTGTCGACATGGTACCCTTCGTCTGTGAGAGCAAAGACGAGTGCCTCCAGAATGTGTTCGTCGTCTTCGACGACCAAAACTTTCATATGCATCTCCCCTGAATCTATCATCCCACAATCCGCGTCGAACGAACAGCTTGCCAGACAACAGCTTGCCAGACAACAGCTTGGTAAACATAGCTGAGCCGAAAACAGTTGGGACCCGCCGATACAGCCCGGCGGGCCCACAGATTCTGTTGCTTCAACTCATCAACTGCCGGCTGCCGCCGAAGAACCAGACCCCTGTCCGGCCGCAGAACCCGGTCCAGCAAAACCGGGCCCTTCAGGACCCATTCCTCCCCAAGCCTTCGGAGTTGGAAGTCCCTTTTGCTCTACCATTGTCTTCACCTGTGACGTAAAGTTACTGTACTGGGTATCCGCCTGGGCCTGTGTCAAGCGGCCTGCGCTGACCGCCTTGTTCAGGTCACCTTGGACTGCAGCCTCCAGTTTGGACATGAAGGTCTGTTCAGACATCCCCTGTGCCGACGCGATGTCAACCAGCGACTTCCCGGAGGCCAGGTCACTATGCAGAGTCTGCGGCGATAGGTTCAACACAGTTGCAGCTTGCCCCATGACCCCAAACCCGTGCATTCCACCGAAACGGCCAGGGCCGGGCCCACCGTGCGGAGGCTGAGGAAGTCCCTTTTGTTCCACCATTTTCGTTGCGTTGTTGGCAAAATTGGACTCCTGCTGGGTAACCATCTTTTGCAAGTTCTGTGCCAGAGCGGCTTTCATTTTGGCAATCAAGTCAGATTCTGTGATGCCTTTCGACTGCGCGACTTGGGCAATGGATTGCCCGGATTGCAAATCCGTCATCAGGGTTTGTGGAGATATGCCAAGGACCTGTGCCGCCAGTGCCACCGGGGAGCCTCCGCCAAAGCCGCCGGGTCCACCCGGACCACCGCGACCATGCCAACCGCCGTGTCCCCAGGCGGACGGGTTCGACTGCGCAGCCGGTGTCGTCGATGTGCTGCTGTTGGACGTCGTTGAGGCTGCCCAGGTTACCGTGGTGCCAACTGCTAGAACCCCCAGAGCGATGGACGTTCCTACCAGTTTCTTGGTCCACGTAAACTTCATTTTATATCCCTCCACGGAAAGTTTTCCTTTCACCGTGAAGTATGCACAAGTAGTTTTAGAAAATTGTTAGAGTCATTCTTAACGGATGGATTCCGTAGCTAGGGTTCTATAACAACGGCTAAAGAAAGGGCCGTGCAAGGCGAGGTCTGCACGGCCTGAGTCGTTCCCTGTATTTCGCGAAGTTGTCAATTGCAAAAGCCGCTTATTTGATCAATAGGAACTGCGCCGTCTCGTCGTAGATGGCTTGCTGTGCGGGGTCCGTCGACTGTGCCGCTTGCAGCAAAAGTTTAGAGCCGTCGTATACCGCGTTGCTGACATTGCCTCCGTAAAAGTTGTCAGCCTGCAGGGTGTTCAAAAACGTGTTGTAGCGTTGCCGCGTGGCACTGTCGAGTCCTGTCAACTCGATCTCGATGCCCATCCCATGGGTTTTCGCCGACTGCACGGCACCCGTGATGCGGTTTACGTTGGCGTTGGCTCCCAGTTCCATGTAGTTGGGTTGCAGCCAGGCCGCATTGAAGCCAAGGGAATTCCACTTCGTGCTTTCGTTGGCACCGTAAAACGGGATCCAAAACAGCGGTAAGTTGTTGCCGTGTGCCGTTTGTTCGGCGGCTTGCAGCAGTTCCTTTTCGCCGGGTTGTCCCAGAGGAATTTGTTCTTCGTTCCAGTACAGACCGACCAGCTGCAGGTTTTGGTAGTTCGCGGCCTTCCACTTGGCCAACAGGGTTTTTACGTACCACTGCATCGCGGCAATTCTCGCCTGTGTCCCATTTGGGTCTTGAGGGGAACCGCCAAAGTTCACATCCTGGCCGTCAATCGTTCCAAAGTCGTGATTTCCATAGGGAAAATAGGGAATGTTTAAGACGACTTTCTCTTTTTGCACGGGGGCGAGCAAAGAGTGCGTATTGGCCACAGCCTGGTTGAGAGCGCTCAGTTGCTGATTCGGAGCGAACAGGTCGTTCATGTAGTTGGTCCAACCCGTGACCGTGTTGTCGACATTGGCATACGGGAGAAACAAGATGGTATCGAACAAAGGAGACACCATAAATCCTGCGGAGTCCTTGTACTCGATCATGGGCATAAAATCCTGAGCCGACCACTTGCCAAGACGACCATAGGCTCCGGTTTCCACCAGCAGCATGTTGTGAATCCCTGCCGTTTGGAGCGGGGTTAAATACTGCGGTGTTTGCGAATTGGATGAGCTTTGCACCGGCGGATACTTGTACGTGAGCCCCGGCAAATACTGCCCCGTCGTTGTAGTGCTGCCTGTGACGTCCAGCCCCCGCGCAAACACCCACACACCGACCGGAAAGGAGATGCGGATGGCATTCGTTTCGACCCCAGAAGCATCGTTAAACTGGAACGTTTCGGTCTGCCGGGTTGTCGAACTTTGCGAAACGGTAGGAGTTTGGGTGCTCAAGGAGTACCACTGTCCGTTGTAGTACGCCTGGAATTTGACGTCGTTGGGCAAAAAGATGCCGCTGCTCATGTTTTGCAGCATTGTGATCTCGATGTGCTGCACATTCACGGGATGAGGGAAATTCACGGTCACGGTACGACCGGTTTGCCGGGCAAAGCCTGTCCACCCGGTCGGACTGGTGATAGGCTGGGAATACTTTTGTTCCTCTTGAGTAAAGGTTGGGTCCGCAACGCCGTTGACGGTTGTCGACACTGTCCCTAGGTTCATCAGGTCCTGCCCTAGGGAAGTGTCTTGCCCCGGCGCAGGTGTGGTCCCCGATGTCCCCGATGTCCCCGATGTCCCCGATGTCCCCGATGTCCCCGATGTCCCCGATGTTGCCGTGTTCGTCGTGTTCGTCGTGTTCGTCGTGTTCGTCGTGTTCGTCGTGTTCGTCGTGTTCATCGTCGTGCTCACCGACGTATCGGCCATAGCGAGTGGTGCGGAAAGTGCAAATACGGCCAACATTCCAGACACAGCTTTACCAATGCTCGAAATTGCAGGTTTCTTATTCAACGTGGGCCTCCTGTGCTTTGAACGAATCGGAAAGTCGAAGGGATTCTATCAAGTCAATGATATCCTCAGGGATTCTTAAACTCGAGTTAAATAAAGGAAATTACGCAGAGTTGGTGTGGAAGTCAAAGACCTGTCATCCGTAGATGTTCAGGGCTAGATTTTGGGGCCATAACCCTTTATCCATAGAGTTGAAGGCCAGAGCTGCAGGCTTTAAATCTTCATCCATCAATAGACAGGGCATACCGCTTCAAACCATGAGCCTAGTTCCCCGGCGTTTTCACTTACCGTAATTGGGAGAAATCGCGACGGGGACTGCTGAGCGAAACAACGTACCATTGACATTGGTAATGTAAAAAGACTTGCCCTCATACCCGGACAATTCAGTCTGTCCAACCGGAATTTTCCCGTATACGGAGTACTGGTTCTGAGCGACCTTTTGGGCATCCTGAGAGGCGACGGCTAAGTCTTGGGCCACGGCATCCGTGCTGGATTCCGCATGTCGGTTCTGGTTGTATGCGTGGAGTTGCGCGTCTTTCCAAAACGTCGTCAGGTCCACACCGCCTGGTTGTTGCGCAGGTAGATTTGACGGAGGTACATTGTTTGTCTGCTGAGTCTCACTGACCGGTTGTGAACTGTTTTGTGTCCCCAAGGGCATGCCGTCCATTTTGGCCATTTCCTGCTGAAACACAGCGTCCCAAGACGTCAGTGGCGAATTGGCGGACAAACTGGGACTCGGCGTCGAGCCGGACCTGAGTGCCGAGGCATTGGCAGACCGCGAAACTGGACTGGGTGCAGAACCGTAGAAACTATTGAGTTCTTGAAGAAGCAAGTTTTGCAGTTGTGACAAGGTAACACTCACCTCAACACCCTCCTAACCCCTGTTGTATTCTCTTCGCGCCATGATTTTCCTGCCCATCCATCCCGTCAATATGACAAAAACCGATGTTTTTCGGGCTCGAGAAAAAGTCACTGCACAGGGGGAATGCGGAAGAGGAAAAGAGAGCGCTTTAGACAACAACGGGCCGACGCGATCGCGGTGATTCGCGTTGGCCCTCCAACAAACCATGTAAGTGTACATTGACTCGACGAAAATGGACTCTGTTGCCAAGATAATAATCTTCTTCTCGATTACGAAATAATCTTCTTCGAGAGTTGCACCATAATGTCTCCGCGGCTGACGACACCAATGACGCAGTGATGGTCATCGACGACTGGAAGCTTTTTAAAGTGGTGTTTAGACAGCAGCCGAATGGCATCCTCAAAGTCGTCCTCGGCGGAAACATAGACGACTGGTTTCCGCTTCATCATTTGATAGACCCGTCTTTCGATTTTGCGCTTCAAGACGTCTTCGATGGTCTCTCCCTCAATCACAAAAGCCATCATCCACAAATCCCGGATGGATTCGTCTTTTGGGGACAAGTACCGCAACACGTCCCCGTCGCTTAACATGCCAATCAGGTGGTTAAAATCGTCGACGACAGGGACCCCGCCAATTCGGTGTTTAACGAACAAAGCCAAAACGTCCTTCACCGTCGTATATTCGTGCACTGAAACGACATCCTGTATCATGAGTTCCCGAACTTTCACAGCCTCTTCCCCTTCTGTCCGGTTGACATCCCGAACGCATGCGTACGGTCACTAGCGACGACCGTACGACACGGCCAGGCCCGACTATTAACTGTTTTCAGTTTAGGACACTCTGCCGTTCCAATACATGAGCAACTTGGGCTAATTTGCGTTGAACCTTACCAAAGCCCCAACACTTTCCACCACAAACCGCCTACCCCCAGCCAGATGGCAATGTTCAGGATAGCGACTGCAAATCCAATGGACCACCAGTTCTTTTGAGGCACATAGTTTGCCCCGAAAAACACGGGAGCTGGACCCGAGCCGTAGTGAGTCGTGCTCGCGAACAAATTGCTGAAAAACGCCAAAGTCAACGCAGCCAGCATCGGCGGGGCGCCAACAGCGACAGCCACAGCCAGGAAGGCACTGTACATGGCCGTGATGTGAGCCGTTTGACTCGCAAAAAAGTAATGAACGAAAAAGTACACTAAGAGCAAAATCAACAAGGCCGGCACCCAACCCATTCCGCCGATGGAGTGCTGCATTAAGTGGCTAAACCAAGGGACAAGGCCCAAGGTATTCAAGAATCCGGCCATCATGACCAAAGCGGCAAACCAAGTGAGGGTATCCCAAGCGCCCTGTTCTTTCTTGACGTCGTCAAACGTCAGCACTTGAGTCAGCAGCAGCAGCGATAGCCCAATCAGGGCCACTGTGGTATCGACTAATTTTAACTGGGTACCAAAAATCCAGAGAACGAGAATGAGAACAAATACACCGAGCATGATTTTTTCGGAGGTTTTTAAAGGACCCATTTCTTTGAGTTTCTGGCGCGCCAACTCTTGAGCTTCCGGCGTTTCTTTAACCTCTGGAGGGTAAACCTTAAAAATGAAGTACGGGATGATAATCAGACTGACTAAACCGGGAACTATCGAGGCTAGTGCCCAGCCAGTCCAACTAATATCGACGTGAGCCACTTGTTTCGCAAAGGTGACAATCAACGGGTTGGCGGCCATGGATGTCATAAACATGCCTGAAGTAATCACAATGCCTTGAAACCCGACCTTGAAGAGAAAAGAGCCAATCTTGCGGTCCGTCCCATCGTCGGGACGCGATCCGTACGTTTCTGCCAGCGACTTGTAGATTGGGACCAAAATCCCTCCGCCGCGGGCCGTGTTGCTCGGGATCGCGGGGGACAAAATCAGGTCTGTTGCCAAAAGCGAGTAGGCCAGCCCAAGTGTTTTCTTCCCAAACGTGCGGATGAACAGATAAGCAATGCGGGTTCCCAACCCGGTTTTCACGAAGCCGCGAGAAATGAAGAACGCGATGACAATCAGCCAAATCACCGAAGCGCTGAAACCACTCAGAGCATCTGTCACGCTTAAGGTTCCAGTTAATGCGGTCAAAGTGATACTCAGAACGGCCATCGCTCCCATAGGGAGCGGTTTAAGGATAAATCCAACAATCGTCGCCACAAAAATGGCCAACAAATGCCACGCGTTCTCCTGAACCCCTGCTGGATGTGGGATAAACCAAATCAGGATACCGACCAGAAATGTGATGAGCAGCGGAACCAGTTTTAAATTTCCAGTATTCTGCGCTTTCGGTTCGGCACGTTGAAACTTCATCTTCATGCCTGGTGATGCCGCTTTGGTGTGCATTCCGTCTCCCCCCTAGTTCGCCCCTGGAAACCCGCAAAGCCGACGGGTTCGCTGATTGTGCGACTTGGCAGGTCTGCATAAACATCGAATGATCGGGTCGTGAAAGTGATTATATTCACATATTTATGCACTGGGACCCTTGCTTTTCCAGAATTACGGCCCTATCGACTGTTCCTCGTGTTGGCGATAGAGTCGATAGATTCGGAACTTCGGAACGTGTTTATCGTAGATCAACCCCTTTGGAATCGACAGTGTCATTCCGCCTAGTCCAAAGGGCCAGTTTGAATGGGACGCGTAAACCGCTCACAAGAACTATTGTCCGTTCCAAGCTGCAAGACTACCATGGAGAAGCAAGGACAACGCGTACTGCGAAACCATTTAAAAACGTGTTCCAATACACTTTGTACGCAAATATGTGATTATATTCACAAATGAGGGCTGAATGAGCCGCTTGCGGATTCCAATCTGCATCCCGCTCGTAAAACACTATAGAAACCTGAAAGGGTGAATTCACCATGAAACGCTCCCATTGTTGTCACGCTGCAGTCGACACCGTCATCCAATCCGATCTCAGCCACCTTTCGGATGACGACTACGATTTGAAGGTGCCCTTTCGAGTTTGCTCCAACTGCGGGCGTATCCTGATTCATCGCACAGACTACGAACCCGAAGATTCCGCATTACGCGTCCACCATGGCACCGCTCGAACCGTGAGTGGATTGTAAAGCGGACCGTTAGACCCAGCCTCACAACCTCCGGCGGGGACGGTCGTCTAGACCAGTCCCCTTTTGTACCCTCACCGGCGGTTCATACGCGCGGAATTCCAAAACCTGTTGCAGGTCAAAGTATCCTCCTGCAGTCCCTGCACAAAAGGACGGTGCACCCGCGCTATTCCGCAACGGACCGGAACACCTCAATGAGGTTCGCTTTCGCCTCAAAGCCAACGCCCGGCGTATCGGGCAAGCTCACGTAGCTGTCCACTACTTTGCAGTTGTCGGCAAAGCCGCCAAATGGCTGGAACACCCCAGGATATGACTCGTTCCCGCCTAGTCCCAGGCCCGCCGCGATGTTCAGCGACATCTGATGCCCGCCGTGGGGGATGCAGCGCCGCGGCGACCAGCCGTTTTCTTTTAACATGTCCAAAGTCCGCATGTACTCGACAAGCCCATAGCTCAAAGCGCAGTCAAACTGCAAGTAGTCCCGTTCTGGGTCATGCCGCCATAGCGGATGAGGTTGCGCGCGTCCTGCATCGAAAACAAGTTCTCCCCGGTGGCCATCGGGTTGCGGTAGTGCCTCCCCAGCTCAGCTTGCAACTCGAAATCGAGCGGGTCGCCCGCTTCCTCGTACCAAAACAGGTTGTACGGTTCCAAAGCCTTTGCGTACTCCAATGCAGTTTTCAGGTCAAAGCGTCCATTCGCGTCCACGGCCAGGGACTGGCCTCGATCCGGCACCACTTTCAGCACGGCTTCGATACGGCGCAGGTCTTCGGCCAGGGAATCTCCGCCGATTTTCATCTTGACGACCGAATACCCCATGTCCAGATAGCCTTTCATTTCGTCTTGCAGAGCCCCTAAATCCTTGCCTGGCTGATAGTACCCGCCAGCAGCGTACACGAATACCTTGTCGTCGACCTGCCCGCCTCGATAGCGCTCTCCCAACAACTGGTACAGTGGCTTCTCTTCTATTTTGGCCACAGCATCCCATACTGCCATGTCTATGACACCGACGGCTACGGAGCGCTCTCCATGACCCCCGGGTTTTTCCCCGCTCATGAGAATGTCCCAGATGCGAAACGGATCGAAATTCGTGCCTTCGTCGTTCAGAATGCTTTTCGGATCGGCCTCCAACAGACGGGGAATGAAGCGCTCGTGCAACAATCCGCTCGGCGCATACCGCCCGTTTGAGTTAAATCCGTACCCGATCACGCGGCGTCCGTTCCGAAACTCGTCTGTGACAATGGCAAGGGCGGATGCGGTCATCTTACTAAAATCGATGTACGCGTTCCGGATGCTGGATTTGATAGGGAATGAAACTTCTTTAATTCCGACAATTTTCAAACTCGTTCACCTCGCGCTGGAAGTTCAACAATTTTAACGATAGGTCCGATCAAAGCGCTTTCTGGGACCTTGAGTTCACTCTAAATCAGCTTTATATTTCTGTATAGCGAATATTTCTGAATGATTTAATCGGAAAATCCGATTGATTGTGGTGAGAACGGAAAGAAGGCGCGGATTTTGGACCTTACGTGGTTGAACACATTTATTATGGCGGCAGAGGAAGGAAACTTCCGGCGGACTGCCCAGAGGCTGCATCTGGCGCAGTCCACGGTGACGCTTCACATCCAAAACCTCGAGTCAGAACTTGGAACTGAATTGTTCGATCGCGTTGGCCGCAACGTCCTGTTGAACGATGCCGGACGAGGTTTTCTCAAATACGCTCAGAGCATCGCAGACAGCTACGTCGAGAGCGTCGAGTACGTGGCAAGACGTGCCCAAGGCTACCAACAAACGATTCGCATTTCCGTGGCTACACTGGTTGCGACAACTTACTTGCCGATGTGGGTAAGAGAGTTTACCAAGCTGCATCCGGAAACCGAGTTTGCGATTCAGGTAACCGATTCTACAGAAGTCCTCCAGAACGTGCTGCATCAAGAATGCGACATTGGAATTGGCCGAATCCCAAGCGTATACGACGGCATTCACTGCATCAAATTGTACGACGACCCGATTGCGCTCGTAGCGCCCTTTGGGGAATCGGAGCCAGTGGACTTGTTTCGCAAATACGTGTTGTTCACGCACAACCACCCCTTGTACTGGGACGACCTGCTGCTTCAATTGCGAAAGTTTGTGCCTCACGTTCGGACGATGCAGGTGAACAAGGTGCACGTCTCCATCGAGTGGATCCGGGAACGAATGGGCGTGTCCTTTCTTCCCTTAAGCACCGTGCAAAGGGCCTTATCCATGAAAGACGCCGCCTTGGTTTCGTTCCCGTTGTTTTCTTTGCCGTGTGCACGCACCTACGTCATGGCTCGAAAAAACACCAACGGATTGGTCAACAAGTTGATGGACCTCATGATGAACTTTCCGTATCCTTGATTCGCTGCATCACGGCGTGATCACTCCCCATGCCTAAAACTAGGGGTTTTACGGCACGTTCGATAAACCGCCGGTGTCCCATCGCAAACCAGTGAACCCCGTACGCGGTGAACGCCATTGCAGCCATGTATAAAGGAGGCGATTTTGTGTAGACCCCAAACCACGTTAACCCTAGCATTAAATATACGCCTGTGATGAATTGCAAAAATCCCGGCATCCATACGCCCCACATGCCCGAGAACTTGTTCTCAGTCTTGGCTTTTAAAGTAGGGCATGACGTGCTCGGAAAACAACTTCATGGAGTGCACCACTTTGTCGTGGGCCAAGTTGCCAAAGCTCATGCAGCACATCAGGTGTTTTGTCCCGATAATCTCGACTTGTCTCTGAATTTCTTGGCGAACGGTTGTAGGATCGCCAACAATCAGTTGACCGCCTTTAATTAGATCGTCAGCCGAGGGCAAGTCGCCGAAAAATTGGCGATAGAACTGACGGTGTGTCTTAAAGTTGTCAGGCAATGCCTCCAAAGCCTGCAGGCTGTTCGGCAGGGCAACTTCCCGAAACAAACGGAAGAAGTGGACCATCGGTAATGCGGCCTCTTCGTATGCTTGTTCGGCGGTTTCTGCGACATGAATATGCCGAACCAGCAAAAAGTCCTCTCCAGTAACCCTTCTTCCCCACTTTTCAGACTCGGACCGATATAGTTGAAAACTTTCCGCCGTCTTATCGACTGGGAGAAAAATGCTGGATATCGGGTATCCTTCCTGTGCAGCCCAAGCGTGGGTTTCCGGACTGCGCACTGGCGTGTAGATGGGAGGGTGGGGTTGTTGAATGGGACGAGGATGCAGATTCGCGTTTTCAACTCGAAAAAACTTGCCTTGGAAAGTCACGTCGTCTTCGGTCCACAGTTTTTTAATGAGTTCAAGCCCTTCCTGGAAGCGAGGGCGTCCTTCCCCTGGAGGCATCACAAACCGATCGTATTCTTTGAAATCAGCACTGCGGCCAAATCCGCAATCCAACCGACCGTTGCTCAAAATGTCGAGCATAGCACACTCTTCTGCTAAGCGAACGGGATCGTGAAAAGGAACTGCGTTAATCATAATCCCCAAACGGATCGCTTTCGTCCGCTGTGCCAAAGATGCGATCATCAGGTTCGGAGAGGGCATCAAATTGTAGTCGGTAAAGTGGTGTTCGGACAACCAAACCTCGTCAAATCCCAGTTCCTCAGCTAACACCCATTCGTCCAGATGGTCATTATAAACTTGGGTTTGCTTCGGTCCTTCGCATTTTTCTTCAAAATAAGGCCAGTGCAGCAAGTCAAAAATTGAGAATTTCACCATTACCTCCCCCTTTTACGTTCATTGTTTGTTTCAGTCATACTTTTGTCAATATTCACTCAATTACTAGGGAATAAAATTTTTCTCTAGTTTACGGTTCCAGAGCAGGAAATAAGTTGTATTTATCAAAATTTGATAGAACTAGGCAGCCAAGTGAACAGACCGCTTTTGCGCATCAACACGGTATCAACGTGGTGTCCAACTCAATCAACCTGCTATCACGTCGTCGATCTACTGCAATTGCGTCGCTGTCCACAATCTCCAAACAAATGCAAAACCCGTTTCCACACTATGAGAACTGACTGACTCTGGCGGTCGCATTTGACAATTGGAAGGCGGATCACGGTGAAGACATACACTCGGCTGTTGCAGTTACTGCTCTTTTTAATTACCGTGGCAGGTAACGCATTGGTATTGAATGCTGTTCACCTCCTGTTCTCCCACTACAAAATTGTGCACTTCCCTATCCTGATCGAACTCAGCGTCATGGGTCTAGCCGTGTCGCCGTGGTCCGTCAAGATGCCCAGCGGCGCGTCGTGGCGCCCAGGTATCCCACTGATGATGATGAGTCTATTTTTGGTCAAACCGGCTGCGGTGGTCATTGTCCCTGTGCCCGGATTGGTCTTGATTACTGCCCGCGCACGCGGTTCGTGGAAAAAGTACTTTGAGACCATCGCGCATGTGGCGCTAGGTCTGTACACGGGGACGTGGACCTACGTTGGGTTTAGCCACTTTTTCCATGGAAACCCATGGTCCCGCACCCTGGCTCTGATTCCCGCACTGATCGTGCATCTTTTGGTAAACCGGTTGATTTCTGCCGTGATTGTCGCGAACAGAGACCAACGCACCCTGTACACCCAGGTCAAAATGACCCTTCGCGAACTGCACTGGGGCTATTTCAATTCATATATCCTGATTGTATTAGCATCGATGGTAGACCCGCGGTACCTGCCCATCGGCATGTTGGTCATTGCCATTTTGCAAATTGGGGTTTTTCTGGCCGTGTCGCATTACAGCCGGATTGAAACGCTGCAAAAATCAGTCTGGGCAGATGGGCTGACGAACCTGGAGAACCGGAGCGCTTGGGAACGTCTCCGCGATGGCGAGCGGGGCAACCACCGCAATCGCCTTGTGTGTGTCGTCGATGTAAACAACTTCAAAGACTTCAACGATAAACACGGCCATCTCGTCGGGGACGACGTCTTGCGCGGCGTCGCTCATGTTCTGAAGTCTGTGTCTCCGCGCACGGCCCGGATTTTTCGCGTTGGCGGGGACGAGTTTGTCCTGGTTCTCCCACGGTATCTCAACATCGATTTAGCCACCCTTATTCGGGAAGGGATCTCGCAAAGTTCATTGCTGAATCAACTCGATGAGAAAGTCTCCATCAGCGTAGGGCTTGCGGCGGAACCAGAGGACGGCTTGACGTTAACCGACTTGTTTCGCGTGGCGGACCGACGGATGTACGAAGAAAAGCGTTCCACGCGGTACACGGAGTCTGGCATGGATTTTGGCGTGCCTGCCAGCGTCCTCAGTCTCATTTTAGCCGTTGAGTCGAAAGACCCGTACACCTCCGGTCACAACCTTCGCGTCGCGTTCTATGCGTGGCAGCTTGCCTCCCACCTCAACGTGGAACCTTCGTTGATGAAATCCATTTTTCGCGCTGGGCTGGTGCACGATGTCGGCAAAATTGGCATTCCCGATGCAATCCTCAACAAGCCAGGCAAATTGACCCCTGAGGAAATGCGCATTGTTCAACAGCACCCGGTCATCGGATTCGAGATGTGCCGCAAATTGGATTTTGCAAAAAGCGAACTGGACGCCATTCACCATCACCACGAACGGTGGGACGGCAACGGTTACCCTCTGGGACTTCAAGGCGACGCGATCCCGTTGAGCGCCCGTATTTTAGCTGTCGCCGACATCTACGATGCACTGACATCTGTAAGGTCGTACCGGACGGCTTGGAGCCATAGTGAAACCCTGGAATACATCGCTGAAACCGCGGGCCGCCAATTGGACCCGGTGTGTGTCGAACACTGGGTCGCACTCAATCAGACAAAGGGACAACAGCAACAGTTTATCGACTGGGTTAAACAAACCAACCTCGATCAAGTCAGCGCCACCATCGGCTTAGATTACTAGCTGGCGGATGATTCTTTGTATCGCAGTTCATGAGCCGCCATGGTGATAAGCATCGCACCTGCCCACTCTGTCACACGAACTCCCGCAGCGTCGTCAAGATTGTAGCCGCAATATAAAGGGGTACCAAGAACTCGAAGTTCAACCCACACATGGCGCAATCCAGCTTCGGATTGCGCAGACACGCGGCAAAGCTGATGGGGTGAGGAAATGAAGTCGCACACCAAATTGTTGACACTCTCAACGGGTCTCTTGACGGCTTTTTTCGCGGTGTCCGGCTGCGGCTCAGCAGCGTCGACGGGCACGCAAAAACCAGATGGCCAAAAGCCTGCTAAAGCCTCAGGCCAACCCACCAAGGCCACATCGTCTGGGCCACAGGCCGGAGGTCCTTCGAACTCAAGTACTGCAGGGGTCAACGCCAGTTCAGGGAAATCGGGGCACTCAGCAGGTTCGCCAAGCTCCGGGAGCGCAGGCAGTTCCGGTTCCGGTTCCGGTTCCGGTTCCGGCCTTCCCGGCCTTTCGGCTGACTGGCCCACGTTTGGCAACAACCTATGGCAAAACCGCGTTTCGCCCATTGCTCGGACGGTGCCGAACCCGAAGCAGCAGTGGAGTTTGCAGTACAGTCTGCCCGTGAGTCCAGGTGGAGGCAGCGAGAGTTTCCCATTAGAAGAAAACGGAATCTTGTATTTCACGACCATGCAGGCCCGGGTCATCGCGATGGACGCGGCGACCGGCCACGTGCTGTGGACGTATACCCCTAAGCTGCACCTGTTGCAAGGGATCCCGACCATCAACCGCGGAGTGGCGCTAGGCGACGGGAAGGTGTTTGTGCTGACCGCGGACGATAGGCTCATCGCCTTGTCTCAATCTACAGGAAGCCTGATTTATCAGGTGACGGTAGCGGACGAAGCGAAAGGCTACTTCGAGTCGATGGCTCCGCTGTACGCCGACGGCAAGGTGTTCGTCGGCAGTGCAGGCGGCGATGAAGGGGTGCGCGGTTTTGAGGCGTGTTACGATGCCGCGAATGGCACGCTCGTCTGGCAAACCTACACCATCCCTAAGCGGGGTCAAGGGTGGCTGCCAAGTACCGGGCAGCACGGCGGCGGCGCAGTCTGGAATGTGCCTGCCTACGACCCTGGCACACAGCAGCTGTTTTTTGGAACCGGCAATCCGTCTCCCGACTTTTTCGGCGCTTCGCGTCCTGGGCCCGACCCGATGACAGACGCCGTCGTAGCCGTTCAGAGCGCGACGGGACAGGTGAACTGGTACCAGCAAGAAGTCGCGCATGACCTGTGGGACTACGACGTCGCCTCTCCCCCGATGCTGTTTCCAGTCGGAGGGCAGCTTGCCGTTGGAGAGGCCGGAAAAGACGGACAGTGGTACGAGTGGTACGCGAAAACGGGTAAACCAGTGTTTGCGCCGATCGCGTTCGTCAAACAACAACATTCCCCGCCGACCGCCACCCCTACGCTCGAATGGCCTGGTTCGGACGGCGGCGCAAACTACGGCCCGAGTGCTTACAACCCTGCGCAACACACCGTCCTCATTACGGGGATAAACGGACCGGAATACCTGCGCGCTCTGCCCACGAGTCACACCGGTTACCGGGTCGACGACGGGACAAGTGCTCAAGCGGCGCCTGTCGGCGACTGGAGCGGGACGCTGACATGCATCGACACGCAGACAGGAAAAGTGGTGTGGCAAAAACAGCTCGCCACACCCGCGATCGGCGGAGTCACGACAACCCTCGGCGGCACGGCCTTTTTTGGAGAAGCCAACGGGTGGCTGTACGGCGTCGATGTCTCCAATGGAAAAACGGTCTGGGCATACCACGCGGGCATCCCGGCGGGCAGCGCTCCAATTGTCTATCAGACCGGCCAACAGGTCTATCTCACCTATGTCTTAGGACAGAGCGGATCTCTGCAAGGTCTCTTTCCGTACCAAGGAGAAACGCGAATCTTGACATTCCGGTTGGGAACGTGACGAATGTCAATGGATGTCCGTTCTTCAATTTGTCGTTGCGGTCCATGACTGTCCATCCCAAGTGTTCTTGATTCCCACCTGGCTGATAATCTGTTGAATGTAGAAAATCGGTGCATATGTGGTGATGGACTTGTTCCCCGTTGCCGGGTCGGGCCAAGCGTACGTGTTGATGCGCTTCACCAATTGTCCGTTGACGTAAATATCGGTGTTGCCAGTACCGAGATCGACATTGGAAAAGTCCGTCTTCGCCGTCGAAGGAAGAGTAATGTTCCAGATGCGGTTGGTTCCATCCCAAGATTGTTGAATTCCCAGTGATTGGAGTGCCTGACCGACGTACCAAATCGGCATGAATGTCGTGCTCAACGCAACGCGGCTGTCCGGTTGGGAAATCGTCTTTCCATTCACAACGATTTGCTTCTGTCCACCCACGGTGCTTGTCAGAGATGGCGTAGAGATGGGAGCCTGCGCCAGAATAGTCTGCAGCTTTTGCGCCATCTGGACCATTGGAGCCCAATCACGGTTGGACAAGATGATCAGCGTCTCGTCGTTGGCCATGTCGCGATAGATAAAGCTTTCATAACCAGGAACGGTGGACTCAACTTCCGCTCGAGTAGTGCCTAACGAGACTTCCCAACCCAATCCATACCCGTACGTCTTTAGCGCTTGTACCGAGAGCGAAGTGGGTAAAAAGAGTTCTTGGACATACTGGCGATTAATGATTTTTCCCGAATACAGGGCTTGATCCCACTTGTACAAGTCTCCGATGGTGGAATACATGTTGTCTGAACCTGCGAATTGTTGGGAGCCGAAGTCGACGGGTGTGACGGTTTGGGTGGAGCCGTTTTGGTTGGCGGTGCCTTGGTTTGTGGTGCCTTGGTTGGAGCTGGAAGGGTTTGCGTTGTCGTAACCCGTTGCCGAATTTGGCACAGCGGACATCGTCGTACTCAAAAAACCTGTGTTGTTCATACCCAACGGGGTGAGAATGTTCTGCTGGATGTATGTAGCTGCGGACACGCCTGTCACGGACTTAATGATCTGGCCGGCCAAGACGTAATTCAATGGACTATATTGAAAAACAGTGCCTGGCATCGATGCGGTCCCTGTTGAACTCGCAGGGGCCCCCGAGGTCTGTGTCAACAACTCGCCTACGGTAATGTTTTGTCCTACCGTATTGGGATTATTCGGAAAGAACGTACTGACCGGGTCCTTTAAGCTCAAAAGTCCCTCTTGCACAAGCTGTAAAATCGCCGCGGCGACAAATGTCTGGGTGATTGTACCGATGGCAAAGCGCGTATCTACGGTATTAGGCTGAGAATTCGCGACATTCGCCAAACCGTATGCTTTTTCTGCCAGCACGGTCCCGTGCTTCTCGAGCAGCACAGCACCACTAAAGTCTCCATTGGTTACCAGCGGATTGATAACGCTGTCGACAGATTGTTGAACGCTTGTCGCGGTCGCCGCGTATGCGGTCGCGTGGAAAGTTCCTAGACTGGTTAGTACGGCACATGCGGAAAGAGCGCTCACGGCCTTCATTGCAAGACTCGACTTTTTGGTTTTCATGGATTGAATCCTCCTTGAGTTCCCGCGAATTGGATCATGCACATCCACGCTGCTTCTGTTGAAGCCTCTCGGACGCACCATGACGTGTTTACCGTCGGATATCCTATCCCTTTGACAGTGTTCATTATATAGAACAGATGAACATTCTTACAATTTTGAAAAACTGAGATAACTGACGTTAGTTCATTATATTGAACGAATCTTAGCGTAAAATCCGCTTATTCCGGCTAAATTGGGTTTTTCATGACTTAGGATGTTCATTATATAATCCAATCGTGTTCATTATACGGAATTTACATAGGCGCTATAATGAACTAACCCAATTCCCTGGGAGGGGTAAGGAATGAAGAAGTGGCAAAAAGCAACCGTGGCAGTGGCAGCACTTGGGGGTACCATGATGATGGTGACACCCGCATTTGCAGAAACAACATCAACCATCAATTTATCTGCAGGAGGCAGTGCACAGTGGCAAAACGGTTCAAGCGCGTCTGGAACCGTGATGGATCAAAACTCCAGTGGCCAGGTCGGTCAGGTGTCCGGTTCCAACTATTACAACAGCAACGTCAACAATGGATTTAGCGCAAGTCAAAATACCTACACATCGAACGAAAACGGACCCACCCTTAATTCCAGTCAATCGACAAGTGGCAACAGTTCACGATCATGGACTCGAGCTGGAAACATCACCTCACAAGGAGCCTCTGTTTCCCAAGGTCAATCCCAAATCATTACAAGCGGGGGATACGACACTGGCCATGGTGGGACACAAGGCCAGGTTTCCGGCGTGATTTCCGGAACACTTGGTCATGAGACCGTAACCGGCGGGATCGCCTTGAACAGCCAAAATCAAAATGGCGCGCCAGCTTCACAGACGACCCTGAGCCAAACATCCACTGTTCAAGCGGGCGATACCGTTGCAGGCGGAGGATATTACAACAGTAACGTGGTTGGCACAACCGTCAATACTTCTAACCAATACACGGGTGGAGTTCTTGTCTCGAGCACCAAGAACACCAACTACGGCGGAAAGTCATACACTTCAGCTTCGTCGTTCTCCAACCCCACGTCCGGGTTCACACAGGATCAAAACCAAAACATTGGCCTGGATGGGCACGGTGGCATCCAGAATCAAGGTGCCGGGTCTGCGGCCGGTCAAGTTACAAATTTGGATAACTTCTGGAGTTCAATGTATTAAACCAGCGGAACTCTCATGTAACTTAAAGCTGAATGAGCGTTCTTCGAGCATTACGGAGGCTCCATCCATCATGGGAGCCTCCCCATGTTAATGAGCCTGCCAAGAGCAGCATGATTCGGTAACTATTTCGCATGATTGCGAACAACGGGAGTGCGCCAGAATGAGACAGACATTGAAGGTCGGTATCTTTATCAGTGTCGTAGGCTGCCTTAGTGCTGGCTCTATCCTAGGTTATCAAGCTTTAAAGACGCATTATACCCGTATACAAAGCCAGCAGTTGGCTTCCATGGTAAAGCAGACGGAAACCGTCACACCATTGCCGGTTAAAACTCACAAAAATCAAACAGCACCTGTGGAAATCGCGATTCCGAGCCTTGACGTATCGGCTCCAATTCAACCCGTGGGGTTGGATAGGGCCGGGCGGATGGCGACGATCCCCAATGCGAAGGTCGTTGCTTGGTATTCCTATGGAGCCACTCCGGGTGCCCCAGGTAACGCAATTCTAGCCGGTCACCGGGATTGGAACGGAACACTCGGCACGTTCTGGCAACTAGGTAGTCTCAAACCGAAGGACAAAGTAGAAATCCGCTTTTCGAACGGCACTCAAAGGGTCTTTCAGGTGGTTTCCGACCACACATACCTCGCCAGCCAAGTTCCTTCACAAGTCATGAGCAGAACAGGTGTGACGAGGACGACACTCATCACCTGCGCAGGAGACTTCGTCCGGAGCAAAGGCGGGTATCAAAGCAGGGCTGTCGCTATTTTAAAGGAAGTGAGTTCGTAGAGAGAGGTGATCGACATGTACGGAACCAATCCATTAGTGCCGCTTACAGGTTTTGGTGCACCTGCCGGTGCTGCCATCCTGGCCGGCTACCCCTTGGTAGCCATCGGGATCACCGTCGTCGGTGCCTTCATCACCGCTAGCCTTTTGTGGAAATCGCGTTCGCGTTCGAAAACGAACACCTTTTAAAAGGACGAACCCACCCCATGGCCAACGAAGTTTTACTCGTATGTACTTGGGTATCCGTCCCCTTCATTTGCCTGTACCTGTTCTATACGTTTGTGCTTATCAGTCTCCCAGATTATAAAGCATCTGGTCGTCTGAAACTTACAACGCGATTACATTCAGCCGTTCGAACTGAGGATTTCTACTTTGTTTTCCTGCTTCCGTGTTTAAACGAAGAAAAGGTCATCAAAAAAACCTTAGAAGCAATTTTGAGTCTCCCATTTCGGAAAATTTTAACCGTTGTAATTGATGACGGTTCGGACGATGGGACCTCCGATGTTGTGAAATCCATGAACGACTCGAGGATTCGTCTGCATCAGCGGGTGCTGCCCGATGCCAGACGCGGCAAAGGCGCAGCATTGAACTCTTGCTACACCAAGCTCAATCGCGCGGTGACCAGGCTCGGCATCAATCCAGACCAAGTCATTGTCGCCGTCATTGACGGAGACGGGCGTCCGGACACAAACATCCTTTCCGAGGCGGTCGGAGCCTTTGCCAATCCCCGCGTAGGAGCGGCACAGGCTCGGGTGCGCATTACAAACCAGAGCAAGATCCTCCCATTGATGCAAGACCTGGAGTTTGCGGTCACGGTCGGGGCGATGCAAAACGCAAGAGAGTATTTTGGCTGTGTGGGACTGGGAGGCAACGGCCAGTTCACGCGCTTAAGCGCGCTGCGGACCCTTGGCGCATCACCGTGGACGTCTTGTCTACTCGAAGACTTTGACTTGGGTTTGCGGATTTTGCTGCATGGGTGGGAGACCCGGTTCCTGAGCGAAACCTTCGTGGCCCAGCAAGGATTAACCTCCCTGCGGAAATTTATACGGCAGCGGTCGCGCTGGGTTCAAGGCAACATGCAGTGCCTGCGCTACACCAAAAGCATCTGGCAGGCAAAGATGCAACGAGAGGCCAAGTGGGACTTATTCTACTTTCTCGCACAACCGTGGCTAAACATGCTAGGCACAGTTTTACAAATTGCGGATGCCGCTGCCTTGGTAAGGCTACTCCACAGTCCTTCCTATGAACATTGGTTGTTCATTGGTCCATTTGTTTGGAGTGTTCGAGTTTTCGCGTGGATGCTGTTGACCTTGACTCCTGGTTTTCTGTGGGTCTCCGTGTACCGAAAGCGATTCTTTCAAGCCCAAGTGAAAACCCTGTTCCTGGCAGGATTGGTCTTCCCACTCTATAACCTTCTGGTTTTACCCAGTGTCTGGTTAGCTTTTCTACGACATGTGAAACGAAAAAATCACTGGGTGAAAACAGAACGACTCACAGAGCCAAATACCATCTGAGTTTCATACTGGAAAGGAAGGGATGTGAGTGAGTAACGAGATCGGAAAGACCATTCGAAAAATACGTTTGATCCGTCAACTGTCCTTGACACAATTGGCAAATCTCGCGGGGGTCACCAAGTCTTACGTCAGCTACATCGAGCGAAATCCGGATAGCAATCCTTCTGTCGACGTTCTCGAACGCCTTTGCAACGCGTTGGAAGTCGATGTCGACTTTGTCCTTCAACCAGAAGGGAACTCATCGCAAAAAACAGACTGGTTAGACCTGATCCAGTATGCTCAGTTGTCCGGAATTACCAAGCAGCAGTTCCAGGAATTCATCCAACGACAACTTGTCGAGAGACGAGTGAGAAAAACAGATTGAACTTGCGCGAAAGGGGTGGCCACTATGGATGACTTCAAGGTCATATGCACTTGCGGGCACGAGGTCACGGCGTCGCTCACTCGTGGCCACTCCATGGTCGCTCAAAAGGTGATTTGGACCTATCGCTCATTTCACATTTGTCCGACCTGCGCCATCACTCAGGTTAAACTGCAGCAACCGCGATATCGAAAGATTGCGCTGCAACCGTTGTCTGGATCGCCCTATCACGTTGCGCTCGCAGAAGGCATTCGGCAAAAGCACATGAATCTGTTTCGCCAATTCGTACGAGAACACAAAAACGGAATTGCCGATGACATGATGGAGGCCATGGCCTCACTCTTAAATGAACGGACCGATGCAGGCTGGTGGATCAAAAATGAAATGAATACTTTCCGTCCGCTTGTACCCTATTGCCGAGACAGCATTCGCTCATTGGTCATACATGCCGCATTTTTCAACGCTGAAACAATCCGAGCTTAATAGATCTCAAAACGAACGAAAACGCGCGATATTTCGATATAACGAACAAATTTCATCATCAAGCGGGGATGAATATGCGACACGCGGTTTTCATTCAAAAATTGTTCATTATATAATTAAATATCGTTCTATATAGAGAATGAAATGTACACCAGAAATGAGGAGATTGTGTTGCGGATAACTCGAGCAGTAGGCGTTATCGTTGCTTCCGTTCTTTCGACAACAAGCGTTGGTACGCTCACGGCGATGGCTGCCACCCAGACCCAATCCCAAGGCCTATACGCGAATCAGAAACAAGAAGTCGATACAACAGGCAAAGTCGCCAAAGGCACTGTGTCTCAGCGTCAAACATCTGTATTGACGTCGAAGCAAGCGGAAAAAACCGGGAAACAAACACCAGGTCAGACCGTCCTCAATACCAATCAATCGTTTATCCAATCAAACCAGGACCACACAGTGACCGGACAGACGGGATACAGTCAAAAGCAAAACGACGGGGTCCGTTCCAAGATGAACAAAGCGGTTACAACCCGTTCTACTCTGATTACGACGGATGCTAACGCGAAATCGAAGCAACAAGGTACTTTCGATGTCACCGGTACGGCGACCGTAAGCCAAACAACGACGACACAAATGTTTGGAGCACAGTCACAGCAAGCGCCTGGGGCGTGGACGATGACCAACACAGTCGAAAGCTCCGGCTCTGGCTCTGGCTCCAGGTCTGTCTCGGTTTCTGGGTCAGGATCTGGGCCTATGTCCATTTTTTCATCCGTGTCTTCCTCGTCATCGACGTTGGGAAACATCAGCAGCGTGACACACATTACGTTCGGTTCCCAAAACAATCCCATCGTGTCCAACGTCCCAGTGGCCGGATACGCAGTGTTTGACCTCGCAGGAAACCGAATCAGCGACACTTTTGGCGGCACGAGTAATGCGACGGCCCAGTACGACCAATTTCAGCCCAATCAACCTGTGGTGCTGGTCCTTCGGCCGGTGGATGCTCATGGAAATCCGGTTCAAAACCTAAAT
The DNA here is from genome assembly GCF_021739485.1 of Alicyclobacillus tolerans. Taxonomy (GTDB): domain Bacteria; phylum Bacillota; class Bacilli; order Alicyclobacillales; family Alicyclobacillaceae; genus Alicyclobacillus_K; species Alicyclobacillus_K tolerans_A. The sequence goes on along the minus strand of NZ_JAJFNK010000010.1, from coordinate 75,693 downwards.
CAAGCCACTGTCTATCTAAAGTCTAGTAATTCATCGAGTACGATGACCGTGTACGGAAACACATTCAGTGCGCTCTTGCTGAAACCGGGGTCATATGGTGTCCCGTTTGTCTACACGAACACTGGAAATGCACCGGGTTACGACATCATTGATCCAACGAACCCGCCTGACAGGCACCACAGACCGACAGTGACCATGGACTCGACGCAACAAGGGAATGTTCACCTGCACCAGACAGAGAAGGTCAAGGCCAAGAAGGCATCTACGGACTCCAGTGTTACAGCCAGCCAAACACAGACAACGGGCGCGCTGTCGCAGCAGTCCCAGGACAATGGGTCCCAGATGACTGGAACCAGCACGTCACAACACCAAGAAACAAAAACCACAGGTGCTTCTAGTCTCAGTCAAACCCAAAACACTAAGGTCACAACCCATGAGACGCAATCGTCGAGCACAGCAAGCGGGGCAAACGGATCCCTAAACATTAACCTGAAACAAAAACAAAAGCTTCATTCCACCGCTGGAGGGACGGCAACAGAGTCTCAGAGTACGACATTCGGTGCTCAGGGCTCAATGCAAGTCAGCTTCAGCCAGACGCAGAAATCCTCTGCAACCAGCGCCTCGCAAGGCGAAGGAATTCACGTGACGGCATCGGATCCCAATGGAGCTTCCTCGAATGGGGGAACTCTTTCGGTGTCTTTCAATGGCAAAACAACAGGTCAATACACCGGAATCACTGGCAATGTGACCGTTTCCCAATCACAAACCACCGGCACTGGCGGCTCTTCCAATAATCAAGAATCAAATCAGATCTCCTATCAACAAGGCGGCAAGACCGTGACTGTGAATGTCCAATAAAACGTTAATCGTACATTTGCGAAAAACATTTTTATATTGAGTGATTTCCTAACGGATGCTTCAGAGGTTTAAAGCATCCGTTTTAATTCTGGCTAATAGCTTATTTCTGAAATTTTGTCTCGACGTTAAAACCCTGTTAAATTTTTCAGATTGACGTTTCTATCGACCCCCGGAAAATTTATCAAGTCTCCGAATTCTATCAGTATTGTGTCCATACATATTAGAAATTTGGGCTCTAGGGACGGAGAGATTGGCCACAGCACAAATCCAGTAAAATGGTTTAAGGAGGAATTGAGGTTATGAAAAAGTCTCTGATGGGGAAAGGGGCGGCGGTGCTTGCCGTATTGACGGCAATGCCGCTTATGGCTTCTGTGCAAGCGTTTGCGGACACCACAGACAACTCGTTTTCCGACCAGTACCAAGCCAACGCGACTAAAGAAGCCAGTTTGTTACAGACCGCCCAGTCGAGCAGCTTCAGCAACTCGTACACGCAGGCGTTAAGCACGGCTGTACAAAACATCAATACGGAAATCACTTCACTGTACAGCGCCGAGCAAACCTTGGCTGCGCAACAAGCGCAAACCGCGCAACTGGATCAGCAAAACCTTACCTCTCAACTTGCACAACTTGAAAACCAGCGTTGGAACCTGCTCCATCAATCGGAATCCGCCTGGCACGATGTGGATTTTTGGTTCTATCGCCATCAGAATAGACACACACAGGACATGCTCCATCAAGCCCGGCAGCAATGGGCGAACATCGGCGTCAAAGTGAAAGCCATTAACGAAGAAATCAAGACCTTAAAAGACCAACAGCACTGGCAGTCAAGGCCGTACGATGGCGGACTCACCACATTGCAGCAAGCCATTTTGAGGCTGCAGCAATCCGCCATTCACTACACCCAAGACTGGATTACGGCAGAGCAAAACCAGGGTTCAACCACGAGCAGTACGTTGCCAACTCCGTCTGTCAGCGTGACAAACAGCAACGGGGTTTATTCTATTTCAGTCAGCGGCGCGACATCGGGAGCCACCGCCTTGCTGTACAACAACGCAACCGGACAAGAAGTTGCATCCTCGAGCGTGGCCTCGGATGGGACAGCCACCTTTAACAGCGTCGCGTCCGGCAGCTATTACGTGGTGCAGACGTTAAACGGCGTCACCAGCAACCACTCCAACGTGATTTACGTGAACAATGCGTTGCCGACTCCGACCCTCGCAATGGGCCAAAGCGGCGGCTTGTCCCAAATTACCCTGACCAACGGCGTATCTGGAGCAACAGCCGACCTGTACAACACCAGCGGCGCCTTGGCAGCTAGCACCCCGGTCAATTCGTCCGGCGATGCGGTATTCAATAACGTCGCTGCGGGCAGTTACTACGCGGTGGAATACGGAAATGGCGGGCAAAGTGCTTCGTCGAACACGGTGATTGTTCCGAATGCGTTAGCTGTGCCAAACGTTTCCGTCACAGATATCAACGGCGTCTATGACCTGAGCGTCAGCAACATGGTTCCCGGGGCTGCGGTGACGTTGTACAGCACCAGCACGGGTGCGCAGGTCAACACCGCCACTGCAGACTCTTCCGGAAACGCCGTCTTTAACGGCGTGGGCGCAGGCGGCTACTACGTGACACAGACGTGGAACGGCACGCAAAGCGGACCGTCCGGCGTGGTGTACATTAGTTAATTTGGCCCGTTAATTGGATCCGGCGGCTGTCGCCTTAACGTGTAAAGAAGAAGCACACCCGGCTGTGGCGTGGACCGCAGGGGTGTGCTCCTTTTTTTTGCTTTCGTTGGCCTGTGGGGTCACACTGTGCGTCAGCCTTTGGGGACCATTCCGCTTAGGCCGTGCGCTTGCAAAACGACGAGAATCCCTAAAAGGACGGTGAGGACAATGCTGTGGACAAACGTCCGCCGGATGACTAACCCTTCCTTGCCCCGCAACTCACCCGTAGAGACGCCTGTGGTCACGTTCTGCGGCGAAATCATCTTGCTCATCACGGCGCCGCTGGAATTCGTGGCGGCCATGAGGTACGGATTGAGGTTCAGTTTGTTGGCCGCTACGACCTGCAAGTTGCCGAACAACGCGTTTGACGAAGTGTCGGACCCTGACAGGAAGCACGCGATCCAACCCAAGAACCCGGAGAAAAACGGGAATGCTGCGCCGAGTGCCGCCACCGCGATGCCGAGCGTGTACGCCATACCCGAGTAGTTGTATAAGTAGGCGAGGCCCACGATGCACATGACGGTGATAATCGGGAGGAACAACTGTTTCCAACTGTCGGCCGCAGCCAGCCAGAAATCGGTCCAGCTTGCGCGCAGCATAAACGCACTCAAGATGACAGCGACGAGAATGGCGGTACCGGTACCGAGCGGCTGGAAGGACCATACCGCGGCATAGGCTTTGTGGTACAAGGTCAGGTAGACCAGTTTGTCGAGCCCAGGCCAGTGGACATCTTTCTGACCGATCCCGGCCAATTTTAAAAACGTCCAGATAATCACGACAATGGTGACGGTCAGCCAGGGCACCCAGCCTCGCCAGCCGCCGGTTCCGCCAGCTTCAACGTCGCTCTCCCGGGCGGCTGCGGTTTCAGCGTGTGCGAACGACTGATAGTTAGCCGTGTCTTTGGGCTGCCAGACGCGCGTGAATAAGACGATGCAAATGAGCGAGACCAAGGCGGCCAGAACGTCTGGCAGAGCCGGCCCAAGGTAGTTGGAAACTAAAAACTGCGTGACGCTATACGACAGACCGCCGACCAGCGCGGCCGGCCACGCTCCGCGAAGGGCCCTCCAACCGCCCATCACGAGGAGCACGTAAAACGGCAGGATGAAAGCGAAGATCGGCAACTGGCGGCCAACCATGGCAGACAAGGCGTTGGCGTGCAAGCCGGTGACCGAACCCAGCGTGACAATCGGCACGCCCAAAGCACCGAAGGCAACAGGAGCCGTATCGAAAATCAAGCAGTACACCACCGCATCCAGAACCGGGAACCCAAGTCCGACCAGCAATGCAGAGGCAATCGCCACGGGCGTCCCAAAACCGGCAATGCCCTCCATCAAAGCCCCGAAACTGAACGCGATGATGAGCACTTGAATGCGCCGGTCTGTGGTCGCGTAGTGGTACATCCATTTCCGGAACTGATCGAATGCCCCCGTACGCTGGCTGAGGTTATACAGCCACATGGCCGCAAAGACGATCCACATCACAGGCCACAATGCGAACACCATGCCGTTCACAACCGACGAAATGGCGAGGCCGCCTGGGATTTTCCAGAACGCCAACGCGATGATGAAGCCGATGACGAGTCCGGACAAGGCCGAGATCCACGCGGGTGCTCGGACGATGCCCAGCAGCACGAGAACGACGGCGATCGGGATCATGCCAACGAGGAAGGAAAGGAATGTCGATCCGGCGACAGGCGTTAAAATTTGATGAAACATCTGTCCAAAATCCTCCTTCGAATAACCTTTATGAAAGCGGTTTCCAAATGCGAAACGCCGTACGCCTCTATTTTATTTTGACAAATACAAATATACAATATATTCTTGCATAATTCTGGTATACAGAACAATACATGGTTAAGTTTCCCAGGCAACAGGGAATAAACCGAAGCGCTGCGCCTGGATTTTTCGCCAATAACTCCCCAAGAGAGCTACACATGCAAGATGCCTCCTTTTTGGGGAAAAGTATCGCAACTTAACCAAATTTCGGTTGACGCGTGATTATCTAGCAATTAGAATTTGGCTGATAGTTTAACGAAAAAGAGAACGATACGAGGGTTAAGGGAGAGGATTGATCCATATGAAACCGAAACATTTGGCCAGCGTCATTAGTGCTGCCGCGGTGCTATCTGCCCCGCTGTGGTCCACTGCAGCCGCACAGGCTGCAACTACGAATTCCAACGTCACCTACGTCAGCAACTCTGGAAGCGACACCTCAGGAACCGGATCCTCAGCTAGCCCGTACCAGACCATCGGACACGCAGTCAGCGAAGCTGCACCGAATTCGACCATTGTCGTGGAACCAGGCACCTACAAAGAGTCCATCCAGATTACCAAGGATGTCACCCTTGAATCTGACACTTCACAAGCTAATGCGGCCGCAAACACCATCATCGACGCGACCGGCCTGGACAACGGCATTTTCGTCGATGGACCTTCTGCACAAGGAACGGTCATTAACGGCTTTACGGTCGAAAACGCAAACAACCATGGGATCTGGGTCCGCAACACATCCCATGTCACGGTAGAAAACAACGTCGTCGTCAACAATGGAATAAACCCCACCAAGACCAGCACTACTGCCATTCCAGAAAACAAACCCATCCTGTTGGACGGAACCGCGTACTCTGTGGTCTCCGGCAACACAGTGAAAAACAACAAGGCCGACGGCGGCATCTCGGTCTCCGACTACGGTGCGTTTGACCCCGGTGCACCAGAGCCCATCAAACCCGGCCCGCCCCCTGCAGGTGCTCCGGCTGTGGCGTCCGTCCCTGGCATCGGCAATGTGGTGATCCATAACAACATCGATACGAACGCCGGCGGCTGCGGCGTCGTCGTGGCGGCCTACAATCCGGGAGGCGGCGTGATCGATAACGAAGTCATTGGCAATACCATCAACAAGATCGTCGCCGGGATTGTCGTGGCCGCCGACAGCCCGCATACGGTAGCAAAAAACAACGTCGTTCTCAACAACACGATTACCAACAACTTCATTCCAGGGGTCATCATTCACAGCAACACCCCCGGTGACGTTGTGGACGGGAACGTAGTTGCCGGCAACACCATCAGCGGCAACGGCCCCGACAAGGCCACGGGCGATATGAGCCCGACGGGAATTGTGCTGGCCGGAGAGGTCAACCCGGTCACGAATACCGTGGTCTCGAACAACACCATTTCCAACGAAACGTATGGCATCTGGGCCAAGAATGCCCCTGGCAGCCATGTATCGGACAACCGGTCCGCGAGCAGTGTATCGATTCCTGCGTTCGGCTTGACTCCGAGTGTTGAAGTCGATCTCAATGGTCAAGCGACGGCCGCTTTCCCGAAAGTTGTGGCCAACAACGCGACGTACATCCCGGTGTGGAACGTGATGCAACTCGCCAAGACCTTGGGGGTTACGAGCCAGTGGAATGGAAAACAACTTTCCTTGACGACCTCGAAAACCGGTAAACCTCATGCGCCAAAACTCGGCATGGGCAACATGGGAATTTCTATCAACGGCGTCGAGGTGGCATCTGTACAAGGGTTTGACGCGCCAAACGGCCGCGGCCAAACCGCTTACATGCCGATTGCTGCCTTGTCGCAAGTCATGACTTCCCTGGGCTATCAGAATTCCTGGGACGGAGTTGCGTGGTCGATTACGAAGTAATTGATTAAAAAAGCGGATGAAATGACAACGGGGCTGTCGCAAAAGAGAAACCTGCTTTTGCGACAGCCCTTTGTTCCGAGAATGGCAGAAAGGCCATGCGACCCGGACAAGAACTGTACTCAACGCGCACGAATTCCTCAGAAACCCGCAAAATCCACGCGCCATGGGTGAGTGTAAACATTAAACGATCCCGTCCGGGCAAACCCAACAGTCGTAATGTTCAACTGCTCGGCCATGTCAATGGCGAGAGCGGTGGGAGCTGACTTGGCCAGCACCATGCCGACGCCGATCTTGGCCACCTTCAACAGCACTTCTGAGGAGAGGCGGCCGCTGAATGCAATCACCTTTCCGGATAAGTTCCCGCCTTGCTGCAACGCGTGGCATTCGCATGTGCTGTTGCCGTTTGCAATCGCGCCGTTTCAGCCGTTTGTGCCGTTGCCAGCGACTCCGGATTGGCCAAGGCTCTCACCAACCCCTTTCAGGACGCCCAGGATGAGAACGAGCGCCCGGTTGATGTCTGGGTCACGAAGGGCGCGAACGAGATCGAACACGCCGACTTCCGGACTCGACTCCAATTGCTCATGCCCCTTCTCGACGCCCTTGACGACGGCGCCGAGCAGGTTCTCCACGTGCGAACCATCGACCCGCGCCAGGGTTTGGACCAGTTTCATCAGGTTCTGAATGGCATGGGTCGGTCCTGGTTTACTCACTTGCTCCAAAACCACCCCGAGCACCTGGTCCTTGGCTGCGATGAAGGCCGTCAGCATGGCGAGCAGTCCGCTGTTTTCCAACGCCCCCGCGAAGTGCAGCAGCGACGTCAGCGCGGAACTGTTCTTCGCCGCTTCGTCGGCAACCTGCTGCAACGATTGGCGGGCAGCTTCTTCCGGGCTTCGCTCAGTTCTCTGAATGCGCGTGGACGGCGAGGCCATCTTGCATTCTCCTCTCCACGGTTTCTTGCACAGACTGGTAACCTTCGCGTTTCCACTTGCGCTCCACTTCGACGCCCCGCTGTGGATTGCGCTTTCCAAACCGCGGGTTGTGCAGGGGCAGCGGTCGGGCTCCTTCGACGTTTAACACCTGCATGCGCACATAGGTTTCCTTGTACGCAGGGGTGTGCGTCCGGACGTCTGTCTCACTGCTAGTCAGCAGGTTCACAGCACTTTCGCCGGTCACCGAGTTCATCGGCAGATACAATTCGTTTCCCTGCACCCGGTCTGTGACCAGGACACTCACCTTCACCGCCCCATACGGGGACTCCAACCGCACCACCGAACCATCCTTCAGTCCGCGCTCGCGGGCCAGTTCCGGCGACACTTCGACGAATGTGTTCGGAACCTTGTGCTGCAGCCCGCTCGACTTATTCGTGAGGTTGCCCTCGTGGAAGTGTTCGAGCAAGCGCCCGTTGTTGACGACCAGGTCGTAACCTTCTTCCATCGGCGTCGGTTGGATCCAGTTCGCGGGCACCAGGCGCGCTTTGCGGTCCGGGAACGCAAAACCGTCCGTATACAACAAGGGTGTATCCGTCCCGTCCGGATTCACGGGCCAGACCAAACTCTGGTACCCCGCCAAGCTTGCGTAGGTCACACCGGCAAACAGAGGTGCTAGGGCTGCGGCTTCGGCCATGACGTCGGCCGGGCTTTGATACGTCCAGTTCGCGCCCAATCGGTTTGCAATCTCCACAAGGATCTGCCAATCCGGCCTGGAGTCGCCCAAGGGAGGAAGAACTTGATACAAGCGTTGGATCCGGCGTTCCGTATTGGTGAAGGTGCCTTCCTTCTCCAAACTCGGGCTCGCCGGCAGGATGACATCGGCAAACTGAGCCGTCTTTGTGAAGAAAATGTCCTGGACAACTAAAAAATCGAGCTTGCTCAGCGCGTCCTGCACGTGGTTGGAGTTGGTGTCGACCCACGCCATTTCCTCACCGATCAAGTACATCGCCTTCAACGTCCCGAGGTGAATCGCGGCGACCATCTGTTGGTTGTCCATTCCGGGAGTCTCCGGCAGGTCCACACCCCAAGCCTCGCCAAACTTCTGACGAACCGCGGGGTCGCTGACCTTTTGGTAACCCGGCAGCCACGGCGGCAGAGTTCCAAAGTCGCACGCCCCTTGGACGTTGTTATGGCCGCGCAACGGGAACGCCCCCGCCCCAGGACGGCCAAAGTTTCCGGTCACGAGCAACAAGTTGCCGATGGCAGCGCTAGTTTCACTGCCACCGCTGTGCTGGGTGACGCCCATGGCCCACAGAACCGCGACACCGTCGGCGTCCTTGACCATCTTGGCCATTTCAATGAGCGTGCTGGTTTGAATCCCGCACACCTCCTCCGCGTACTCGAGGGTAAACGGAGCCAGAGACTGTGTAAGTTCCGCAAAGCCGTTGACGTGCTCCTTGAGAAATGCCGCATCGTGCCAGCCTTGGTCGATGATGTACTTCGTTATCGCAGAGAGCCAAACGTCATCCGTTCCCATCTTCGGCCGCACAAACAGGTCGGCCCGCTCGGCCATTTCGTGTTTGCGCAAATCGACGACCAACAGTTTCTGGCCGTTGAGCTTATGCGCGCGCTTCACGCGGGTCGCCAAGACGGGATGGGCTTCAGCTGGGTTGGCCCCGACAACGATGACCAATCCTGCCTTGGCAATGTCCGCGATGGTGCCAGAGTCACCGCCGAGGCCAACCGTCCGCATCAAACCGTCCGTCGCCGGAGACTGGCAGTACCTTGAGCAGTTGTCGACGTTGTTGGTTCCCATGACGCCGCGAGAGAGCTTTTGCATCAAGTAGTTTTCTTCGTTGGTGATCTTGGAGGAGGAAATAAAGCCGATGGAATCGGGACCAAAGCCCGCTTTGGTTTCAGCCAGCTTCCTCGCGACGAGGTCAAGCGCCTCATCCCATGTGGCTTCGTAGAAGGTATCCCCGCGACGAATCAGCGGCGTGGTCAAACGTTCCTCGCTGTTCACGAAGTCCCAGCCAAACTTGCCCTTGACGCAGGTCGAAATGCCGTTAGCGGGTGCTTGTTCACTGGGTTCAACCTTGAGGATTTTGTGTCCTTTGGTCCACACGTCAAACGAACATCCAACCCCGCAGAAGGTGCAGACCGTCTTCGTTTTTTGGATCTGGGTCTCGCGCATGGCCGATTCGACTTCCGAGACGGCAAAGATGCCGCCGTACCCAGGCTCGACTTGTTTGACCAAGTCGATCATCGGATCGAGCAAATCCGGTTTTAACCCGCTCAGAAACCCGGCTTGGCCAAGCATCGATTTTTCCATCAACGCGTTGGTCGGGCAGACCGTGACGCAGTGCCCGCAGGATACGCAGGACGACTCGTCAATGGACACCCCATTGTCCCAAATTACGCGCGGCATATCCTTCTCCCACGCAATAGAAAGGGTTTCATTGACCTGCAGGTCCTGACACGCCTCGACACAGCGCCCGCACAAAATGCACTGATCGGGTTCGTAGCGGTAAAACGGGCTGGACATGTCAGTCTCATAGCCCTTTTCGCGATACGGGTAACTCTGGTGCTCTACGCCCATTTGCTGCACAGTGTTGTGCAAAGTGCAATTGCCATTGTTGTTGTCGCACACGGTGCAGTACAGCATGTGGTTTTCGAGGATGCGGTCCATCGCTTCTGTCCGGGCGGCTTGTGACAGGGTATCCCCCGTCTGCACGTTCATCCCCTCGGTTGCCGGTGTCGAGCAAGCCCGCACCAACTTCCCATCCGCCAGGACCATGCAGGTGTCACAGGTCTGAATCGGCCCGAGACTGCCGTGGTAGCAGACGTGCGGGTGTTCCAGGCCGTTTTCGAGCATGACCTGCAAGATGGTCTGCCTTCCGTCGGCATCCAAGCGTTTGTCGTCCACCGTAACCGCAAAGGCGCTTTCGGGTGCCTGCGGCTGCATATGCGGCTGGAGTCGCGCCTGCGATGTTTTTGTTTCCACACCAACACCTCCTGCTTTTCAGACAAAAAGGTCCCATTAAAAACAAAAAACCCCACAAAAACAGGCTTCGCGCAGAGGGTTCCCCTGCACAAACTGTCTTTGTGGAGTAGTTCGAAGCACTCCTGTACTTCTCGCCAATCCTTCCGGTTTCTCGTCTCAATAAACAGAACGCGAAAAGTGTTCGACTCGACACGCTCCGTTCATTTGCCACGGATTATATCAAAGCATGCTAAAATTTGTCTAGTCTGTTCAGACTAGAACCATGAGCAAATCGAGGCGTTGACGGATTCGTTGCCGCCGACCCTCGACGGTCTCTACTCGGAACCAAGGATTCGATCGAAAACATATACGGTCATGCCGGTGTCCGCGTCCACATCAAAGTCCACATACAGCGTGATCATTTGTGCTCCCACAAGGTTTTCAAACTCCGCCCGCAAATTGGCATCTTGGTACAGCTCTTTAATGAAGGTCGTTCTTGTATCTTTGATCATGCGCTTCCCTTCCGGGGAACGACTGATAAATTTTTCGACGATGGTCAGGTTTCCTCTCAGTTCGCAAACCGCCCAGGGGCCGACAAAGCGAGTCGTGACCTGTTCGGGTCCCTTTCCCACGTGGCGCTTGCGGACCTCTCGCAGCAGGTTGCTGAACTCGTGAGCAAGATTCGCCGTCAATTCAGCTTCAACTCCTCGCCATTCGGGTAAAATCATCTTTTCTTTGATGTGTACCAGGAATGATGCGTACCATGAATTCCATGCACCCTTACTAAATTATGAGGACACATACCGATTTTGTCCATCCAGCTACTGGACACCCTCGAATCATTGTCAAAATTCAATACAATTTCAAAAATATTCTTGTAGACTTGATATAAGTCTGCAGTCATCACTGTGGCTTGACTTAACCGTCTTGCATCGTTCATCTCATTCTGTGAATTCGGAAATACCAGTGGGGGGGTCGCACGTTGGAAGTTTTCGGAATCTTAATATCTATTCTGTTTGTGTTTTTTATCGCAACCGTTGTGTGGCTTTGGAAAGCGAAAGGGAATTGAGTTCAAAAGCTGAGCCTCCCATACCTTCGGGAGGCTCAAGCTCTATCACCCGCGGGCGATGGCGTTGCCAAGGGCCAGGTCTTGGCCGATGGCCTTGCTATGGACGCGTCTCGTTGTGGAGCGGGGCAATCAGCGCCGGACCCAACAGGTTCACCACTTCACGCGCCAACTCTTGCGGAGTTTTACCGCCCGTCAACAAAAACTTCACGGTTAAGCGCTCTATCATTCCAACCAGGGACTCGCCCGTAATGTCAGGAACCACATCCCGATTGAGAGACCCCCCCTGCTGCCCTGCCCGGATGTTTTCTGCAATCAGGACGGCCAATTCCGTCTTCATCACATCGGCCTTGGCGTCTTGAATCATAGCCACCCGGGTCAAGTCTGGATTCGTTTGCAGGAATGCAAAGACTTTTTCCACAGCGTCATAGATTGTCGTGGAGGCGTCGTTCGCATTGTTTTCGGGAGCCAATTGAATGGATTGAATGAGTTGGTTGAATCCAGTGCGAAACCCTTCAATCAATTCATCGTACAAGGCCTGTTTATTCGGGAAGTGCTTATAAAACGCGGGTTGAGTCATGCCGATTTTAGCCAAAATATCTCCCGTAGTGACTTCGCGAAATCCACGGGAGGCAAACTCATGGGCAGCGGCCTCAAAAATCCGAGCACGAGTCTCTTTCCCTCGAATATTTTTCTGTGGCATCCTTGCATCACCTCAAAGATTACCTACTTCAATCATCCTTCATCCTAACATCTGCGCACTGAGTTTTCTATTTCATCCATGTGAGCAAAGTGCGACATGTGAGCAAAGCGTGACGGATTTACGCGTTTTGGCTCATACACCTCCTCGAAGAGTTCCCACAAATCTCCATGACCAAAGCATCTGATCGGCTGCGAATATGCATACTAACCGTCGTCCGCGTATCAGGTCGAAGCAGGTATTGGCTGAGGCCGTGTGATTTGAGGAGGCAGCCTATTCATGCGCCAGTTGGCCTTATCCATTCGAGCGTTCCTAGTCTTTACATGCGCCGCGTTGGTCTGGACGTGGGTTCTGCCCATTTGGCAGGGACCCGACGAAACCGCCCACTTTACTTATGTACAGTACATGATGACGCACACCGTCCCTCCGAAGCAGCAGGTTGTCCCGCCGGGAGCGCAACCGTGGTTTACCGCTGGCTCTCTGCCTACGAACATATCTCGGGAAGTCACTCTGTATAATTGGACGCTAAGGTTTCCATGGCGGCACATACGGATTACACCGGAGCAACGGGACGCGGCTTTGAACCAAGTGGCAGCGGCCAGCCGTGAGAACGCTGTGCCGGCCGGATCGCAAAACTACGTTGGAATCTATCCCCCTTTGTATTACGGCCTGGTTGGCAAAGTTCTTGCCGCTGTGAAGGTGCAAAACGTGAATGACCAGGTGTATCTCGCAAGGGCGCTGACCGCGTGTATCTACGGCTTGTATGGGGTGGCGGCTGACGGATTGCTCGCCTTTTTGGTCGGCCGCAGCCGCAGCCGAACGGCGGTTGTGTTCTCACTGCCGCTGTTGTTCCCAACACTGTCCATGCTCGGAGGGGTCGTCAACAACGATGTGGTGATGGATGGGATGTGTCTGGGCCTGTTTTGGGTGGCGATCGATGCATTGCGGCGCACGACATGGCCCAAGCGCACGGCTTTGGCGTACGGATTGGTGATGGGCGGGGCCATCATCAGCAAACCCGATACGTATGTACTCGTGTTGTTGACCGCGATTGTCGTTTTGCTGCGGTTGTGGCGCACCGCAACCCCCCGCTGGCATGTGCCGCGGTTTGTCGCGATTGCATCCGTTCCCGCCACGGTCTTGGCCTTTCCCTGGCTTATAATCACGTTTGCTTACTACCACTCCATCGTTCCCCCCCTGACCTATCAGGCAAGCGGAACCTGGCCCAGGACCTTTCTGTGGTTCTGGCACAACTTGTTGTTGTCACCGTCATACCAAATGGCCATCATGGTCTACCAAACGGTTTCCGGCATTGACTTCCCTTGGTGGACCCAACCCGTATCGTCCAAACTGTTCTACCAGGTGTGGGCCGCAGTGCTTGTTGCAGCCATCTTGTACGGGGCCTACCTTCTGTACCGCCGCAGCAAGGCCATGTGGTGGGTGTCCCTGTTCTGGGTAGCCGGCGTATTTATGTTTCTCTGGTATACCACCTACAGTTACCTCCTGAGCACAGGTACGCATTTCCTGCAGGGGCGGTACTTTTTCTCCATGCTGCCTGTGGTCGTGTCGCTCATGGCCCTAGTCCTTCAACGCCAGCGGTATTTGGTCGTGCTTTTGCCGCTGTACTCTGCACTCGTGTACCTAGTCGTCTTAAACGCGACAGTGTTCCGGTACTATGGGCAAAACTTGTTCGACTTCGCAGTGGGCCGCGTGATCACGTTCGATCCGCTGTTCATCGCCTTCGCCGGACGCCTCGCACTCGCTGGTTTGTTGTTCATCGTGTTGGGTCGCGTGATGGACTGGATTTCGGGGCCGACGCCCACAGAAACGGGTGGCCGGGCTCTGCGGAGGAGGTCCGCAGATGCACCTGGTCGAAAGCACCCAGCTCGCTGACAGGACACTGACAAGTCATTTCAAGTAGAGGAGAAGCCGTCGGTACGAGTGCTTGACAAGTCGTGACAAGTCGTGACAAGTCGTGGACGAGTCGCAAACCTTGTTCGAGTTTCTTAAAATGCCGTTATGCTCGCTGTCCACACGGAGGAGTTGAAATGGGGCTTTTTTGAAACCAAAGGCGTGAGTCCGTTCAGGTTCTTGTACACCTTTCCAGCGTAGGCATACATGTAGTTTTGCCCCCACTGTCCATAACTGAGGATGAGAACTTGAATGACATATTGATGGCCAGAGGACTGACCGTAGGCAAACGGCCACATTTCCGAACTCACGGTTTCTTTCGGGTCGGCTTTATACGCGGCCTTCACGTATGGAACGAAAACGGAAGGCGTATTGGACAGGTCGCCCTGATACCCTTGTTGCAACTTAGGGTTCAGTTGTGTGGATGGAACAGCGGTTCGCGAAACGCTTGGGTGTGCGTTTCGAGCCGCTTGCCTGGATGAGCGTTTTGTATGCCCGAAGCTTGGAATGTGGTGTCCCAGGAGGTATCCGACGGCGACGAAAATGCCGATGACAAGCAGGACGCCAATCGCTAAACGAAGGTTTTTCTTGGTTCCAAACACAGCAGTTACTCCCTTTTTGCTTTTGTTGATGTCCTGGGTTTACAGCGAACCGGAAATGCTGAGTACCAGAAATACATAAAACCACAAACACATAAAACCAAAAATACAGGAACCCTTAAACAACAGGAAGTGTTTCCGACTCGAATCAGAGTCCACGGTGTCTCTCACAAAGACTGAGTCAGCCGACGATGGTCTGACTGTGCTGTTTCACGAATTGGCTGGAGACCTGATCGTTGCCCCATTCATTCATGATGTTCCCTGGGATATCGTAATCCAACACCCTTTTTCCTTTCACAAAGCCGGCGATGTCGACCATATTCACTCCGACAAGAGGTTGATTCAAGGCAATACTAAAGGACACATCTAAAGCTATCGAATGGCTGTCCTGCAAGAGTTGGCTTTGTGCAGAGGTATTTGCAGTGTATTCAACTTCCAGAACGCCGTTCCTCAGATCAACCGCAAACACAGCATAGCCTAATCCTCGAGCTACGTTGCCGTTTCCATACAACTTGATGGTTCCGACGTTCTTGAGGTCCGCACCCGTAACATTGGTTTGAAACGACACATTGCCCACGCGCTTTACCGGATTTCGCTGCACGCGGGTGGATTCTAGAACATTGCCCGTTAAGATCGATGAGTTGGTGGATGTACCAGGTGAAGTATTTGTCGATGTTTTCGTCGAGTGGTTTGGGCCGGCGGGCAATGCCGAACACCCCTGAGTCGCTAAAAGAATGCCGATTATCGAGGCAGAAAAGACTCCCGTACGCAGCAGAATCTTCCTGTGAGCCAAGTACCGAATCACAGGTTGTCCCTTCTTTCGTCGTGAAAAGAAAAGGCCACCGTCCCTCAACAGTGACCCTTGTAAAACGCTCCTTCGAAAATGATAGTAAAGTACTATTCTTGAAATTTTATTGAGAGGCGGACCCTTTAAATCCAGTCGGTCGTCGAAGATTTACTTTGGTTATCATGGACATCCCTCCGTGTGCACACCCAAGATGTTTAGCCAAGCTCTAGGGGCCGGCCTATTGTATCATAGAAGACTTTCAGTCGATTCAACAATGCTTCGTTCCGCTTTTTGATGAGGTAGATACAGATGTTGGTGTCGAGCCTGTAAAGCTGCTTCCGGTGCCCCACCGAGCTTCACAGGTTTAACATGAGAGACTCTCCACTGAATCAGACTGCCGTTCCAAACGCCGTTCGCCGTTCTCGTTGCCACCACAGCGAAGCAGCCCCAAAGGATAAAAAGTTGAACCAAACCCGCGATGTCGAAAAACGCAGAGTTCGTGAGATGAGCCAACGCGTAGGTTCCGCTTGTAAAACTGCCAATTGGGAAGACATAGCTCCACCAGCCCATGTGAAAGGGCAACCCGTCTCCGCGTTTTGAAAGGTGCAGCAACGTGTGCATGCTTGAAATGACGATCCACCAGACCCCCACGCCCCACAGCACTGCGGAAAGGATAAACCCAAATACGTGGAGCATACCCGTGTACGGGGACAGAAACGCGTGAGTATTCAATGGCAGCGCACTAAAGGTACCCATCGACATCCCAATCGGTCCGATTTCCACCCAAAGACTCGGAGCCGCCTCGCCATTCAGGCGCTTGTGGTACACCAACCGCGCGTAGACCAAGGCGCTCACCATCAGAAACAGGAAGAAGGTTACGCCAAACATGGCCAAAATTAAGGCTGTGATCGCAAACTGCGCGTTGGCCCCACCCCAGTACGGGATCAAGTTTACCCCGGTTGATGCGGCAACAATCGGAGGGACCACAGGAATTAACCACGAAGCCAGTGTCTGCTCTGGCTGTACTTGATGTTCCGTAAACAACAGATACGGCACGGCGATAACCGTGAATATGGAGACAACGGTTCCAGCCACCCAGAGACCTTTGCTGATGTCGAGCCCCAGTTGCCCCTGAAGGACGTGTCGACCGATGAGAAAGTAGTCATTGCCGACCACATTGATTCCCATAGCAAGGGCCCCATAAAAGAGTGCTCGGGCAGGATGTCGAAAGTCATTCAAGGCTTCATCGGTGTGCAAGACCCAGCGCAAGGCCCAAAGCAGGACCGCCAATGCAAAAATGCCGCTCAAAACCCAGAACAGAAAGACCCCAATCGCGCGGTGAAACGGAATCGAAAAAGGGGATGTGTAGGTCAATGCGGAAACGATCCCGACTCCCATGACTGTAGTAAACCAATTCGGACCAAATTGCCGGATTGTGCTCAACACGGCTCACCTCCACTTTGGATATGGCTTCATCATAATCGGACTCTATTCATAAGTACAATTAATGATTAATATATTTCTTATAAGTTATACTTATTTATGGCGCAGATGAAGGGGATGGAGGTGAAGAAGATGGAGGTGAAGAAGATGGAGGTGAAAAACAGCGGGTGCCTCCGCGTCACGGCAGGCACCCTTGGGATTCGTACAGAGTCTTTCGATAGTTTTCTTTTGCAGCCTTTTTGGACTTTTGTTTTAGCTGGCCAGAACCTTTCCTTTCGTCTCTGGAAACAGCCACACGATAATGGCCATAATGACGAAAAAGATGGATGCTGTCGACAAGACAGTTCCAAACCCAACCGACTTCGCCCACGCCACCGCGACAATGGGCGTGTAATACTGCAACCCGCGCGCAATGTTGAAAATGGAATTGGACATGGTTGTGCGTACCGGAGGCGGCGCAATTTCGTTGAGCAAAGGCCCGATGATGGCCGTTCCGCCGCCGCCGAAGCCGATGAAAAACATACTGAACAACAACACCGTGGCACTTCCTGTCCAAAACAACGTGATCGGAAGGACGGCAATCGCTTCGATAATTTTGTACACCGTCAGCACTTTGCGTCGTCCAAAGCGGTCGGCCACAAACCCGGTCGAAGAGTAACCAATCAACCCTCCAACGTTTAACAAAATGAGCCACAAGGCACTGTGCACGATGCTCATGTGCCGCTGGGTTTGTAAATACGTCGGGAACCACGTGGTTAGCAGCCAATATCCGGTGAATTCCAGCGTCATGAACACCAAACCGAGCAAACCATACCACTTGGTTTTTCCTGTAAACAGCAGTGACAAGGGAACTTTGTGCGTTTTACTCCGGTTTTGCCAAAGGTCAGACTCTGGGATGCTGAGCAAAAACGGGACCACAATCAACGCAGCAATGAGCGATGTCCCAAACGACAAGCGCCATCCGATGTGCGGGGAAATAAACGCGGCGACCAAATACGCCAAAATGATGCCGGCCGATAACCCGGAATGCATGATGGCGCCAAAACGGCCGCGGTATTTCGCAGGTGTCGTCTCTGCCAACAAGCTTTGTCCAACGCCCCACTCGCCGCCTACCCCAAAACCGGTTACGGCACGGGCAAACAGCAGCCATCCGTAACTGTAGGTAAACATCGTCAAAAATCCGCCTAGGCTGTACGTTACAATGGCAATCATCAACGTCACCTTGCGGCCGATTTTATCGGAAACGTATCCTAAAACAATGCCGCCAATGGCCGTAAACAGCAAGGACAACCCAAGCGCTACTCCCGTTTGTTCCGGCCGGAAGTGTAAGGCGCGAGACATAGGGATCAACAGGGATGTAAACAACACGAAGTCAAAGAAATCAAAAATCCATCCTAGAGTTGTAGTCATCAAAATTCGTTTGTGTACGCCTGTGAGAACCTCGGCATCTCTAAGTATCATGTCCAACTCCTTCTTGCGATTTCTGCACAAACGACGTCACCGCGCAAACGCGTCACTGCACACACAAAAAAAGATTCCCCGAAGGGAATCGGAATACAACAAACGAAAAGTATTCTAACAGTCCAGGTTGCTTTTACAACTGGAGCGTTTGACGTTTGGCCTTTGACGTTTTAGCATGTGACCGTCGAACATCCTTGCAACTGAATCCCACGAGGTAAAACCCCACGAGAGTTGGTGCATCTTCGTCACTTTAGGATGGAGATGATCTGGTTTTTCTGAGAAACGAGCAAATCGTATCCATTGTCTGCGAAGAACCCATATCCAAACAGCGGCGTCCCTGTATAGCTGTCGTCGACGATACATGGAACGTTTTTGAACTCATGGCCGCCAATGTTCACGGTGATTTGACTGTAATAAGCCGAGTCCTGACCACCCACGCCCTGAACCACTAATGGACTGAATTGAGGCAATTGCAGCAATTTGGCCATTCTTTTTGGAATCAAGGGCTCATAGGCGCCGGTGTCCAGCTGGAACGTCCAGTCTTGTCCGCCGCTTTGCGCATTAAAAAACAAAGCGTTGTTGAACGTGCTCATGGGTACAGAGGACACCAACACATCTCCCGGAGGTGCTGTCGTTTGCGCAGGGCTTGGGTTTGTAAATGGAATGGATAGCGTCTTCGTGTGGATTCCGCCGCTGGGGTCCAACCAGGATACCGTCGGAGACACCGTCTGAGCGGTTGTATCGTTGAGGTTTCCAAGCCATGAGCCATTTTGATCGGTGGTGACGGTAAAGGCCCTCTGCCCTTCGTGCCCCGAAGCAAAACTCTGACCGTTCAACGCAATCGCAACGGTTTGGTCGGGTACGGGTTGGCTGCCATCGGTGACCAAGACCTCCATCTCGTTTGGGCTTCCAACCGTCCCCTGTTGAGTCAGGACCACCAAGTGGTAGTGGTGAGATACCGGCACAGAGGTAAAATTGAACCCACCGCCTTGCAAGGGTGCAGCCTTCACCTTAGGCGCTACAGAGTCCCAGGGCAAATACGTAGTCCCTCGATAGATCACCCCCGCGATGGTACCCGAGGGGATCGCGAATCGGCCATTTCCAAGGTATTGATACGGTGTGTGAAACCGTTGCAAAGCGCCCCAGTTCAGATATGTGGTGTCTCCGACCGCAATGGCCGGGTACGCCTTACCGTTGATTTCGGCTCGAACGGTACCGCTGTTGGAGGCAGCGTACGCCGGAAACGACAGAGAAGATATCGTAATGATAGTGGTTGAAACAGCGATTCCAAGGACGTGTTTAAAGGCTTTCAAAGAGGTCATCCTGCCCTTCTTAGGTTGGTGCGCAAATGCATCCATACTGTGTTCTCCGAGAACTTTGAATTTCCTTTTGGAAATGGAGACTCATCGGATGCATTCCGACCAACAACTGGATGGCTCCGTGGACTTCAATTTTGATGTTCTCCATGGTCGAATCAAAAAAGGGTTGAACGAAAAAACAGGCCCTTCAGAACGAAGAGCCTGTTTGAGCCGATTGCGCCCTTTCAAATTTAAAACATTCTTTTGACTGCGGTAATGTGTTTTCCCCAGTAGGAGTTTGGCGCCACCGACAGATAGCCGACTTTCCCGAGTCCGCCGCCTTCCTCGATCATTTGATTGTGCCCAATGTAGATACCCACGTGCCCGCCATTGTTAAAAATTAAGAGGTCTCCAGGCTGCATGGAGTTCCTAGGCACCGTCCATCCGACAGACCGGGCTTGTACGAGCGAAGCGCCGCTAAACTTGTAACCCAAAGCATGGTGGTAGACATAGGCCGTAAAATTGGAACAGTCAAAACCATACTGGCCACGGTCTTCGTTGTGCCCCCAACGATACGGCGTTCCGAGCTTGCTTTGCGCAATTTTTAAAATCGCTTGAAACTTCTGTTGCGACGATGCACTTCGAGGTGCCAGCGGGACAATATGCGGGTCTATCGTGACACCTGGAGGCAGCGCGGAAACGCTCGGTGCCGAGGAAACGGAGGTGCGCACAGAACCCGCGGATTGCACAACCCAATTCGTGTTTCGAATCACGTAGCCTTGGCGGCCTTTGGAATCCAAGACGTGCCACCAACCGCTGGTGCTGCCGGATTCGACGGTAAACGTGGTGCCGACGGGCTCCTGGACGACCGTGTCCTTGCCGAGGTGGGCTGCAGACCTCAGAAAAACGGGTTTTACGGCATGAAGCTGTGTAGACGTAGCCGCAAATGCGTGGATTGGGGCCACAAAGGCCAGCGACGACAGAGCACCGGTGGATAACGCCAAAGCGAAGCGGCGTCCAAAGGATTTAAACGACATTCTTCTAAGTATCCTCCTCGCAGCCTCCGGGGTTAGTTGACGGGTTTGGGCCGAGGTGACCCTGGCTGACTTGCCTTCACCCCTGAAACGAAAATTCCCCCGTACCTGATGGCCTCAGGATTCGGCTTCATGTGAATGACCTATGGTTTAAACCTACCAATTAATCCACGATTATGTTAGGCAAAAAACTTTACTAAGAAGGATAGCTGTTCCGCATTTGGGAATCTGACTAACTAAGTTAAATATTTTTCCTCTATAGTTATGTGGCCACAAGTTATGCACAATTTATCCACAGGTTGTGCACAACCATATTCACAACACAGTGCGAAGTTGGACTGAGCGTCGAAGATCGAGGAGGTACGAAAAAGGAGGTACGATGAGCCGCCGATCAGCCGACGATGAAGGTGAAGCGAAGATAAAGGTAGATGCGGATGACGTTGCTGGATTCCGTACGGTGCCGCTGTGACATGAGGAACCAGCACAGCCGTCTGCCACAAGCTGTGCTGGAGTTTGCTCTCTGGATGGTTGCAGACTGCATGGTTGCAGTCTGCTAGAGGTTGCATTATGGATGGTTAAACTCGTTTAGTTTTCGATTTTGATCCGTTTTGCGGCTTGGACCAGTCGGTCTAGGTGTTGCTGGAGAAACTGTTGCGCCGTCGCGTCGGTGAGGTGTCCCTGTGCGTCCAACTTGTTTTGGATTTGGGACACGAGCACGAGCGGCTGTGGAATGACGTACATGTTCAGCAGAGACAAGATGTGGCGCAGGTGCATCTGTGCGTTCACCGCGCCAAACATCCCCGTGGTACCGCCGATGATGCCCGCCGGTTTACCGCTCACGGAGCTTTGTCCCCTGGGCCGGGTTAACCAGTCAATGACGTTTTTCAAAACTCCTGAAATGGAACCGTTGTACTCTGGCGTGGCAAAAAGGACGGCATCCGCACTCTGAACCGTCTGTTTTAAATCGACGACAGGACCCGGCAAGTCATTTTCCAGGTCCTCATTAAACAACGGGATCGCAGAAATGTCCGCGATGACGAATTCGACTTCTTTGGGAAGCAGTTCGCCCGCTATTTTGAGCAACTGCCGATTGTACGACTGTTTCCGAAGGCTGCCTGCGATACCGACAATCTTAAGTGACTCACTCATCCGTGCAACTACTCCTTCAAGTTTTTGATTGCGCCCAGTTTGTGATTCGCCGATTTTGCATGGGCGCTAATTTTTAAATGGAGTCATGGACCGTGTCCGCAAACTTCGCTAAACTGCTGAAGGGGACCTCCCATCGAAGCCAAGCTTCCCCACAGTTATTCGAAGCTATTCTCAAGTTTATGGCTTGATAGACACCGTCTTTTCCGCTGAAACAAGAGGCTGCCTACTTGAAAGGCATTCGAGAAACCGAGAATAGCCTTACTCGAGGCCCGCGTCCTCGGAGGCGATTCGGGTCATGGCCGACCAGTCCTGCTGACCCCGGCCCTTAGCCGTGGAGGACAGTAAGCGGTCGTGGATGAGACTGGCGAAGGGCATTGGCGTCTGTGTGGCGTTCGCTTCGTTCAAAACCAGGTTGCAGTCCTTGAGTCCAAGCGCCAGTTGAAAGCCAGCGGGCTCATACTGCCTGTGCGCGATCATCTGCCCATACCCCTTGTACACGGTGCAGTCAAACAACGTCGACGCATACACTTCCGCAGCTAAACTCCGGTCGATCCCGTTCTTTTCAGCCAGGTTAAACGACTCCGCCATCGCTTCCATGGCCGCCATAATGAGA
This sequence comes from Alicyclobacillus tolerans, assembly GCF_021739485.1. GTDB lineage: Bacteria > Bacillota > Bacilli > Alicyclobacillales > Alicyclobacillaceae > Alicyclobacillus_K > Alicyclobacillus_K tolerans_A. Next base: position 53,493 of record NZ_JAJFNK010000010.1, on the reverse strand, counting down.
AAGTTTCCCCCCAGTTTGACGACGTTGGCGCCTCCCGGTTCTTCGCCGATGTCAAAGATGCGCTGCCCCATCGCCTCTTGAAGCGGCTTGACCCGCTCCCTGGCCTCCCGGGGGCCGCAAGATAGTACAAACAGTTTTTTCGCAGCCGCAGCATCCGGACGTCCGAAAACCGGGGACGCGACGTAGTGGCTGCCAAACTGTTGGTGATATTTCGCGAGTTGGCGAGACGTCTCCGGCGACACGGTACTCATCGACAGATGAACTCCGCCTTGCCCAAGCACTTCGCCAAACCCGTCCGCTCCATTCACCACTTCCTCGAGAGCCGAATCGTTGGCGACCATCGTGATTGCGATGCCGCCCGGCGTTACCGCGTCACAGGGCCGATTCACTGGCTTCGCGCCGGCTGCGACGGCATCCTTGGCTTTATCTGAAGTTCGATTGTAGACTTTGACGTCAAAACCCGCCTTGATCAAATTGATGACCATCGGCAGCCCCATGTTTCCTAAACCAATAAAACCGATTTGTTCTTTCGGGTGTTCCATTTGGTCCGTTTGCTCCACTTGGTCAACCTCCTCACAAAGAAAACCCGATGGCTGTGTGTGACACGGCTTAGGGCATGACGTTATTTTAACACACTTAGTTACATAAAGTAAGTGTACGTGCGATTCTGAAGAAGGTGCATCCCCTGAGCGCAGCCCTACACTGGATATTACTGGAATAGTTGCGGGATAAACAATTGACGCGAAATTTGATATAGTTGATAGAGTCGACATTATTTTAGTCGTTTTTACTTTTTTCGACGGATTCTCCTTCACGCGTTCCGCGTATCCAGTAAAGGGGGCGTTCACACACACTTAAATCGATTGAAAGATTCTGAAGTCCTCCATTATCAGGTATTTTGTCGGGATCCACATCTGTTATTACCAGACAGAAATTGAACACTACAGGAGGTATTCACTCATGTCGGCGAACATGGGCACATCCATCGAAGAGTTTGGTTACAAGCAAGAGCTCAAACGCTCGCTCACATTCTGGGACCTTCTGGTGTACGGACTCATCTTCATGGTTCCTATCGCACCTATGGGGATTTACGGTCAAGTGGTGCAAACAGCCAACGGAATGGTCGTCTTTGCTTATTTTGTCGGGGTCGTGGGTATGATTTTTACGGCCTTCAGCTATTCTAAAATGTCCGAAGCATTCCCGGTTGCGGGTTCAGCGTACGCGTACGTACAACGGGGCTGGAACCCGTACGTTGGGTTTATCGCTGGGTGGATGATTCTCCTCGATTACATCCTCATTCCCGCACTGCTCTACTTGGTTTCCGCATCTTGGCTGACCGAACTGCTGCCAGCGGTTCCGACGTGGGGATGGCTCGTTATCTTCATCGGGATCAACACCATCGTCAACATCCGCGGCATTGAAATGACCAACAAAGCGAACTGGGTCATTTTGGTTTTTGAGGTCATCACGTTTGTTCTCTTCTGCGTGATGGCGTTTGCCTTCGTCGCCGCTGGCAAAGACCACACGGCGTTCACAGTCGCCCCGATCTTCAATGCGCCAAAATTCAGTTTCAGCATGGTGGGTGCAGCGACATCGGTGGCCGTCTTGAGCTTCTTGGGTTTTGACGGGATCTCGACCCTCTCCGAGGAAACGGTTGGAGGCCGCAAAACGGTCGGCAAAGCGACGGTGTGGGCCCTCATTATTGTGGCTGCATTCTTTATGATCATGACCTACCTCGCCGCAGTGGCCTATCCGCACTACATGTCCTTTCCGGACGTAAACGTCGCCTTCTACTTTGTAGCGCAGCAGGTTGGCGGGACGTGGTTGAAGCTGCTGAGCTTGATCGCCACCGTCGTAGCCTGGGGCATCGCGAACGCCTTAGCGGCCCAAGCTGCCATTTCGCGCTTGCTGTTTAGCATGGGCCGCGATAAAATGCTGCCGGCCTTTTTGTCGAAAGTGCATCCTAAGTACAAGACGCCTTATGCCTCGACTTTATTGGTGGCCGTGGTTTCGTTGGTCGTGAGCCTCATCATGTCGATCAACAACCTCAGCCGTCTGGTGAACTTCGGTGCCTTGACCACGTTTATGGCGCTGAACCTGTCCGTGATGATTTACTTCATCGGGAAGAAAAAATCCAAACGGTGGTGGTCGCACCTCATCATGCCGTTGATCGGCTTTGCGGTGCTGCTGTACGTGTGGTTGAACTTCGACCGGATGACGTTTATCCTGGGAGCGGTTTGGTTTGTCATTGGTTTGGGGGTTTTGGCCATCTCCACAAAGGGATTCAAAAAGATGCCGGCGGAGTTGGACCTGGACGTTTCCGCCTAAGTTTGGTATAGCTGGATGTGTCTTATGAATGGACACATCGAAGCGGCCCATCGAAGCTGCACATCGAGGTTTTGGGTTTGCGAGTCAAAAAATGCGGTTTTGTTTTGGAGGAATGACATCATGACGGTAACTATTCCGAAGGAATCCATTGTCTACGCGATGTCCCCGGACAACGCGCCCGTAAAAACGGTGAAAGACGGAGACACCGCCGTATTCATCACCTACGACTGTTTTGAAAACCAGATTCTCAGCGAGCAGCAGGACTTTGGCGGCTTGAACTGGGAACGCATCAATCCCGCAACTGGCCCCGTATTCGTAGAAGGCGCTGAACCGGGTGACCTTTTGGTGGTTCACATCCAAAAGATTCAGCTTGCCGATCACGGCGTCATGACCACCGGCCCAGACCTTGGCGTCATGGGCAAGTCGCTCGATAAAAACACCATTCGCATGGTTCCGGTCAAAGACGGCAAAGCCATCTTCCAGGACTTCGAGTTGCCGATTAACCCGATGATTGGCGTGATTGGCAACGCTCCGGCCGATGCCAGCGTTCCCTGTGGAACCCCTGGACAACACGGCGGAAACATGGACTGCAAGCGGATTACGGAAGGCGCTTATCTGATTCTCCCCGTCAACGTGCCGGGTGCGTTGTTTGGACTAGGCGACGTGCACGCCGCTATGGGCGACGGTGAAGTCGGAGTCTGCGGCGTCGAAATTGCCGCAGAAGTCACGGTGTCCTTCAAGGTGCTCAAGGGCAAGCAGTGGCCCGCGCCGATGGTCATCGACGCAGAACGCGTGATTGCGATTGCGTCCGAAGAAGACCTCGATGGCGCCGCAGAAAGTGCCGTCTACAACATGGCGAAGTTCCTCGAACTGGAGTTTGGGATGGACAAGTCCGAATCTGCCCTGTTCCTGACCGTTGCCGGCCAGTTGGCCATTTGCCAAGTCGTCGACCCGAAGAAGACGGTGCGCATGGAAATCCCGCGCTGGATTGCCGAGAAGAAAGGCTTTCGGTGGGAAGAGTAAGGACGAATAAAGGAGCAGCCTGAAGCTTAGCGGGTTGTCATTAGTGGCCTACTGATGTGTCCATGAACGATTTCCCACCACGGAAAGAGCGCTACACTTGAATACGTGATAGGCATCATGAAAGTAGTTCCCTGTCGGGCAGTGTGCACATAAAGAATGGCGGGCTGGAATCTCATCCAGCCCGCCATTCGAATGTTTTCGGATAGATTGGCTCCGGGTTCGGAGGGTCTCCGGTTCGCTCCCCGTCGCCCGCTAAACGAATCAGCCAGCATACAAGTCCGCGAATCCGTACCGTCCATGAGGGTTACCGGGTTGCCGTCACCGTGGTTCCACCCACTAAGTTGTTGCCGGCCGTATCCGTGGTGCTTGGTTTCGAGGCCGTTGCCACTGTGACAGTGCCCGTTGCCAGGCTGGCGCCGCTTGGCGTCAACACAACTTCGTTGGACGCGGAACCTGCCGCGGCCTTTACGGATACTTGCGTGCCGTTGTCTTCAACGACAAAGTCGCTCGCTTTAAAGTTTTGTACCGCTTCACTGAACGTCAACACGACGTCGCCCGTGGTGCTGTCCACTGCAGCAGATTGTAAAACAGGCGCGGTGTTGTCGGTCACGTTGACCCACTTATCGGCGGTTGGGACGGCGTTGCCGTTCATGTCCTGTATGCCGGAGATGTTCAGGTCTTCTGTGGCCGTTTTAGCAATCGAGCCCGCTGGCAGCGAAATGGTTGCAACGGTTTGTGCGGTAACACCCGTAGATGCCGCATTCAGCGTAATCGCCGTACCCGCCGGCAAGGGCTGACCATTCAACTGATAAGACGACAGGTTGGTCGCAGACCCTGCGGTCGTACCGCCGTGCACCGGTGCAGAGAATGTCACCGCAATGGTCTCACTGGAATTGGGTGCAAATTTCCCAACCTGAGCGCTGGTCACGGTTGCTGCCGTCGTGGAAGCCGGAACGGTCAGGGTTGTGTTAAACCCGGCATTCCCGGTTTGGAGAATCGTGTCCGCCTTCACCGTGTCGGATTTAAAAGTGACCGAATACGTTCCTGCCGGCAATCCGGTAACGTCTACAGCGGTGGCATCTTGGCTGACTGCCTTCACGGCGAAATTCGTCACCGGCACGCCGGTTCCATCGTTCACAATCGAAAGGTCGGACGTTGGGATGGTTGCCGCATCCAGCGCTTTATTGAAGTTAAACACCGCTTCGTTGTTCGTGCTGTCGTACTGAGCACTGGTCAGTGCAGGTGCAGCTGTATCCTCGTTCATCGTCACTGCTTGGCTGTACTCGGTGCCAATGTGATTCAGGACGTCCTTAAATCCTTTGAAAGCGACGTTCAAGTTGGCCGTTGAGCTATTTTTGTAGATGGAACTGGGCAATGTAATCGTAAAGGTCTGGTTGTCCGTCGTCGCAATTGTCGGTGTGACCGAAACTCCGTTTTGTGTAATGGTCAGGCCCAGGTCTGCCGCATGACTGTACACAATCGGCTTATTGAATTTCACGGTCAGTGTGTTTTCCGAGCTTGCCGTCAAAGAAGTGACCGCAGGGGCCACCGCATCTGGGATGACGTAGTTGAAATTCGCTTGGTACAGCGACATTTCGTTGCCCACCAAATCCTTTGCGCCCTTCATCATGATGGAATTGGTGCTGTTGTTCTTGACGGCAGCGGGCAAGGATGCCTGCGCCACTGTCACGGTGTTGCCGGAAACCGCAATCCCGTTGGCAATCGTGGTTCCATCGATGACAATCGCCGGGGTTGCGGACGGATCGAGCGGTTCGCTGAATTGGATTTGTAAGTCGCCGTTTGCAGCCGCAGACATCGAAGCCACGCTCGGCGCTGTGTTGTCGGCGAAGTAGAAACCCGCGACATAGTTTGCATTCGAAGTCAGTGTGTCACCGTGGGTATCTTGCACATTCTTGTTAATCGTAACGGCATAACCCGTGTTATTCGTCAGCGGAGCGTTGAGCGTCAAAGTGACGGACTTCCCGTCGGCGCTGACCGCTGCAGAAGAAACCGCAGCGCCAGAAACCGTGTAATTAGAAGCTGTGCTTGCGGCAGCGTTTACGGAATGGGTGAAGTTCACAACCACATGTTCTGCGTCAACCGCAGTGACGTTCTTTACGGCAAACGGAACCGCCACAGGGGACGAAACCGTCAAGCCCAAGGACGCATTCCAGTTGCCCGTGACGCCGATGGCAGCGAGAATTTCATTGACGTAGAAGACCGGGAAATAGGTGGTTTGAACCGCATTCTTGCCACCCGCGGGATCCAGGTGCGAGAAGGTGTTGATCTTTTTCACGGTCACGCCATTGATCACGATGGTCGTGTTCCCGGTTCCAACCCCGCCGGCAATCTTCGAAGCGTCCAGGCCGGGAGCCGTGATGTGCCAAATGTGATTGTTGCCATCCCAGCTTGTGCTAAAGCCCGTGCCAAGAGCGTTGATGGCGCTATCGAAATAGTGAATTCCAAAATACGCGGTCGTATTTCCAGAATCAATCGCGGTCATTTCGTAAGGATTCGAGAGGAGTTGGCCGTTGACAACAACAGCTTTGGTGCCAATGACCTTAGCGTTGTTATTGATGGTGGAAGCTGCGAAGGCCATTGGAGCTGTGGAGCCCAACACGATCGCAACAGCAGCAATTCCGGTGAGTGCACGTTTCAAATCTACGTTCTCCCCCTAGGAAAAATATTGTGGTGTGGTTAATGACCATGCTCTAGCAGATAGACACCTTAGCATGGTGACGGTTAAAACCTACCATACCTCGTGTAATGTGGCCTTATTAAACCAGTGGATCGTTTACTAAATATTTTCCACATTCAACGAATGTTCTCGCCAAGCTCACCCATTGTTTCCCAATAAAAAACGGCCCGACGGGACCAAACCGTCGGCCGTTCGTGATACCATGGAATACTTGAAGATACACGCTGAGTCCTGATGTGCGTCAAGCAGGCGAGTTCTATTGCGTTTTTAGTCGAACTCAATCGCCGAGACCCCAATCGCGGCTCGTCCGGTAAACCATTCCTTGGCACTTGGCAATCAGTAATCCGTCTTCGGTCTTGACATCCTCACCGCCCTAAAGGACGGTGATTCCTACCATTCCTGGTGTTAGCAGTCGCTTCGGTGGGTTCCTGCTGCTGGCGGCCTTGTTGCACCACTCACTTCACAGGCGATCCGGGCGTGTCCCGCCCTTAGAATATTGATTGCGCCGACAACATCAGCGTTTTCCTCAAATCCACATTTTACACATTCGAATCTTGTCTGTGTCCGGCGGTTCTCTCGATCAACATGACCGCAGTTCGGGCACGTCCGGCTGGTGTTCTGAGGCGGTACGACAATCAGTTGGGCGCCTTGCCACGCCAGTTTATACTCCAGTTGTCTTCGAAACTCAGACCACCCTTGATCGAGAATCGATTTATTCAGTCCTGATTTCGCACGTACGTTTTTGCCCGGCGTTTCAATCGTGCCAGATGCTGACCTGGACATGTTCCGCACTTGCAAGTCCTCCATGCAAACCATCGCGTGGTTTTTGCTGATGGTATTTGAAGTCTTGTGCAGAAAGTCCATTCTGGCATTGACAATCTGGGCGTGAATACGCTGTACACGAACCTTGGCCTTCTTCCAGTTGTTGCTGAATTTCTTCTTGCGGCTCACGGCCTGTTGTGCCTTCCGCAGTGCCTGCTCATGCCGTTTGAAGCTGTTCAGTGGAGCGTAGAACGTGCCATCGCTCAAAGTGGCAAATCGGGCGATACCCATGTCAATCCCAACCGCATTGCCTTGCGCCACGGCTTGCTCAACTTCCCGTTCGGTCTGGATACTCACAAACCACCTGCCATTTTTGCATGACACCGTGACGTTCTTCAGCTCTCCCAATACATCACGGCTGTTGCGGTAACGCAGCCAACCGAGCTTTGGTAGAAAAATTCGACTGTGTGCCTGATCTAGCTTGATTTGTTTCGGGTCTGGATATCTGAAACTGTCGGATTTTCCTTTCTTCTTAAAACGCGGGAAGTTCGCTTTCTTGGCGAAGAAATTAGTATAGGCACGTTCCAAATCTTTGAGAGATTGTTGCAATGGATGCACAGGGGCATCTGCCAACCAATCGGTTTGGGGAGTGTTGCGCCACTCAGTGAGTTGTTTGCACAACCCTGCATAGCCGAATTTCTGTTCGCCGCGTGCGTAACGTTCGCTTTGCAACGCCAAAGCCTTATTAAACACAAACCGACATGAGCCAGCAAAGCGGCGCATATCACGCTGCTGCTGGTAGTTTGGTATCAGTTCATACTTGAAGGCTTGTAGGCGTATCATACCTCTATTATACTTTGGTCTATGAGTGATAACAACGATTTTAGACGCGGAAGACACTGTGTATTTAAGATACACGTTCATTTGGTCTTTGTAACAAAATATCGTCGTAATGTGTTCGATGGAGATGCAATTGAGCGGTTACGCACAATCTTTAATCAGGTATGCGCTGACTTCGAAGCGGGTCTCATTGAAATGGATGGCGAAGACGACCATGTACACCTTCTGGTCGAGTATCCCCCAAAGGTGGCCGTATCGAACTTAGTGAACAGTTTAAAGGGTGTATCTAGCCGTTTGTTGAGAAAAGCAAGACCAGATATTCAAGAGCGGTATTGGAAAGGGGTATTGTGGTCTCCGTCCTACTTTGCTTCCAGCTGTGGCGGTGCCCCGATTAGCATCGTGCGCCAATACATCGAACAACAACAAACGCCAATCTAAATTAAAGAGGGACGGCTATGCCGTCTGCGCTATCCTTCCCCCGCCCTAAACGGCGGGGCTTGACGCGCACCTGTCACGGTCAAGGTCATTGTGACAAATAAAAGACCATCAATTGGTTCGATCTTCAACTGGTGACCTCCTAAAACCCACGCGAGACACGACTTCCATAACCATTTCTGGTTTGCTCGTATGGTAGACGTAGTTCGCGTCTTTAGATTTCAAAAGCTCTCTAGTAGCTTCTTGTGGGTCCGGTATGGGTCGAATGACAGCCATTTCATCTACGTACAACCTGTTGCCATCCTGATGCGATTTTAGCGCCTGTACAAGCACAAACTGATTAGGGAATAACTCACGAACCTGAGACCACAACATGTGAAATCACCATCCGTTTCACCAGCTATCTCTATTATACCGTTCCCCTTTCATTGCGGATTCCCGTTATGTAGCATAACTGCCCCTTACCTGAGAGCCGATGGCACAACTGAATAATCCCCGTCGCAGTACGTAAGTTCGGTGTAAAATATCGGTCACTTTGATTCGCGAAAGCAATCAGAACAATGGAACAATGGAGGGATCCGGATACCCAAAAAGAAAAACGCCGGACAGGCGGCTCCCGCAATCAAACAGGGGGCCTCTGTCCAGGCGTTCGCCCTTCATAGCACTTCCGACGCTTTCAACGCTTTTGACGCTTTTAACACGCCCGCGGGTGCGTGCACCGTGTCCCCCGACCGTGTCCCCCGAAGGGATCCCCGCAGGCGGGGTCGCGCACGGGAGAGCACGCACGCGTTGAACTGAGTTTCGTCAGCGAGCCTCAAACCACTGAAGCACTCGATCCGTCCAAGGGATGGGGTGGGGATACTGCCGGAAAGTCCACTGGATTTCTTCTTGCAAAGACGGATAAAAGGCCGAGGTTTCTAGGTGTTGTTCGAGGTCCTCACCTGCTTTTCGAACCTTGACATGCACGTCGTACTGTTTGAGGTCTGGGCTGAATTCAATCCGCACCTTCGAAGCCAGTTCAGCGACGTCGGCGTCGTTGCTGCGGCGAAAATCGGAAAACACCAATCCGCCCCCTTGAATCGCCAGGGCAACGCTAGCGGGAATGCTTAAAAGACCCAGATTGGGACTCGGGAACGGGCCCGTTGAGGCCAAAGTCGGCATCATGGCGGAAAACTCCTGCGGAACCACGACCAAAACCTCCGCCACGTCCCCGTCTGGATGACCCCCCACGCCCGTTCGCAAAACGGCTTCGACGACCGGCTGGACAAAGCTGTTCACGGGGTGTTTCTTGACCCCGATTCGAGTCAGTTTCAAGGCTTCTGGCGATGCCGTCAAACTTGAGGAGTCGACGCCAAGCCAACTGGAAAGCGACCGCTCCCCGCTGAGAGGATTGGGGTGATAAAAACGCATCGACGGAGCATTGCGTACCGCCAGGATCGCTGCCTCGGCCGCGAGCGGAACCTGGACCAACCACTCCTCGCTCCCCTCCTGAAACGCAAACGCCAAACCCTGGACCATCCCGGCCGCAGCAGACAGGGCCTTCATGGCGTCTTCTGGAGAACTCCCCTGCAGCCGGCTCAATGCAGCCGCACCCGCCATGGCGTGCAAAGCGGTTGTCGGACGGAACCCCTTGGCCGCAAACGCCTTGCCGTACGCGTCGGTCAGCAGCAAAGACAGTTTCAGCCCGACCGCCGCGGCGTCCAGCATGCGGGAAACTTCCAAAGAACTCCGCTCGGTCTGTGCCAAAAGCAGCGGAAACAAGATGGCTCCCGGGTGCGTCCCACTTACAAAGTCTTCGCGAATGGAAGCCGTAATGGCCATCGCGTTGTACTGAACGGCCATATCGAAGGAACGCGATCGGTCCGTACGGCCAAACAGCGTGTAGCCGCGGTCCCCCAACAGTTCTTTGTCAACCATGTTTCTGGCAAACTCCGTGTCGCTCGCGGCCGACCCCATGGCAAAATCGTGGATCAACAGAACCATCAGACGCTCCTGCTCGCCCTCATCCAGAGAATCGAAACGAGTCGACTCGATGACGTCAAGACAGTGCTGTTCAATCAACGACCGTCGCCTCCTTCAGGGCCTTGATTTGTTTGCCAAACGAGCCAAAGAACTGGTTCGTCACCAAATTGGCGACGCTCGAAAGCACCCGTTGACCCACTTTCGCCACTTTCCCTCCAACCTCAGCGTCCCCGCTGTAACGGAGGACCGTTTGCTGCCCCGTTTGCTGCCCCGTTTGCTGCCCCGTTTGCTGCCCCGTTTGCTGCCCCGTTTGCTGCCCCGTTTGCTGCCCCGATTCCTGCTCCGTCTCTGGCCTTGTCTCCGCCCCTGTCCCCTGCCCTTTCGGAACCAGTTCCACCTGAACCGTTGCGGCCATGTGGCCGAGGGCTCCTGAACCGGAAATCACCAGTGTGTACCGCTCGGGTTCCTCGGGACTTTCGAGTCTAATCTCTCCGTTGTACTCCCCCGTGATGGCGGCGACTTTCAAAGCAATCGCGAAGCGGTATGTGTTTTGCGATTCCCGCTCCAGCGACTTGCATCCCGGGATGGCTGCCTGAAGCACATTTGGGTCCATGAGAGCGCGCCAAACAAACTCCCGCTCTGCGTCCACTGTCTTTTCTCCCTGGATGTTCATCGATTCACCTTCCCTGGTTCGACACTGGCCTCATGCCGCACTTGCCCATTGGCAATGGTAATGTTGGCCGCGTTTTGGTAGAACGTGCTCACGGCTGAAAAGTCTGCATCCTTGAGTTCCGTGTTCATGAACTGGCCATACAGTTCGTGGACCAAGTTCCCGATAAACATCGGGACACCTTGCTCTTTCCCCAGGTCCCTGGCCAGACCAATGTCTTTGTACATCAACTTGAGCGCAAATCCAGGCTCATACTGGTCTTTCAACACGTTGTTGACCATCCAGTGCTCCAGCTGAAAGTTGTTTCCCGTGGATTTGAGGATAATGTCCCGCAGCACGCCGACGTTCACCCCGGCTTTGACCCCCATGGCCAGCACTTCCGAGTTGATGGCCATCAGGGTTGCCCCGAGCATGTTGTTGCACAGCTTCGCAACCTGTCCCGTGCCGAGTTCTCCCGTGTAGAAAATGTTTTGCCCCAACACCTCGAGCACCGGCTTCGCCCGTTCAAACACATCGGGGTCTGCGCCCGCCATGATGGTCAAAGTGCCGTCCGTGGCGCGCGAGGGCCCGCCGCTGACCGGAGCGTCGCAAATCGAAATGCCATTTTGCCGAATCTGCTGCGCCAACTGCGCAATGCCCGACGGCGAAAGGGTGCTCATGTTGATGAGGACAAGCCCAGGTTTCGCACCCATCGCGATCCCGTTGTCCCCCAAGACCACCTCCCGCACCTCCGGCAGGTTCGGCAGGATGGCGACCACGTAAGCCGCATTTTCCGCGGCCTGCTTGGGCGTGTCGACAATGGTTGCCCCCAGTGCTGCCAACCGCTCCGCCGGTTCCCTGCGCCGGTGCGGCAGGACCGCGACTTCGTAACCGGCTTGTATCAAGTTTTTCGCCATCGGCTCTCCCATGTTTCCCAGACCCAAAAAGCCGATTTTACCCTTGTGCTCCGTCATTGCGTTGCCTCCTTGATTTTGCGTTGTCTCAATACGCCCGGGGTGCCTCAGTTGTCCAGAGTATCTCAGTGCCAGCCGCCGCACGCCGGGGTATCTGAGTGCCGGGAGTCTCAGTGCCCGGCGTCCCGAAGCAGTTTGCGGATGTAACTCGGTGTTAACGGCTGTTTGACGATGGTAATCCCAAACGGTTGCAGCGCATCCGATACGGCGTTGCTCAGCGCGCCAATGGCCCCCATCACGCCGCCTTCGCTCATGCCCTTGATGCCCGCCGGTGTCCGGTGGTTCGGGGTCTGCATGTGAAGCACCTCGATGTTCGGCACCTCGCACGCGGTGGGCAGCAGGTAATCCATCAGCGATCCCGTCAGGTTCTGCCCGTTCTCGTCGTAGACCACCTGTTCGAACAGCACCCCGCCAATTCCCATGGCCGTCGCGCCTTGGACCTGGCCTTCCACGATTTGCGGATTCAGCATCGTGCCCGCATCCTCCACAATGACGTAGCGCAAGATGTCAATCTTGCCCGTTTCGACCTCCACTTCCACCTCGCACACGTGGGCTGCGTTCGAATACGTCATCGCGGGCGGATCGTAGGCCGCAACCACCTCAATGCCCGGCTCCATTCCCTCCGGAAGCAGGAGCGGGTTCAGGTACGCCGTCTGCGCGATGTCCTTCAACGTCAGGTCCGTCTGCAGCCACTCGTCCCCTGCGCGGCGCATGATATTCCCGCCTTGCAAAGACAGGCCGTCCGTGCCGCCAATTCCCAACAGTTTCGCAGCGATCTGCAGCACCTTGGCCTGGGCCTTTTGCGCCGCCAGGTACGCGGTTCCAGCCCCGGCCACTGCGCCGCGGCTGCCCCGGCTGCCCATTCCGTAGGGAGCGCGCAGCGTATCGCCAAGGTGAATCGCCACGTCTTCCGGTTTGCAGCCTAGCCCTTCGGCGACCGCTTGCGCCACGGTGGTTTCGTACCCTTGTCCAGAACCCATGATGCCGCACGACGCATTCACGACGCCTGTCGGTTCGATGCGCACCCAAGCGGCTTCGTGTCCCGTGCCCGGAATGCCCGCTTTACGGTAGAACTCCGACCCGTACGTCGTCGATTCCAGAACCGAGCAAATCCCGATGCCGCGGTACTTCCCTTGCTTGCGCCCCTCCATCTGGGCTTTGCGGCGCTCGGCGTACCCAAAGTGTTCAACGGCCGCTTCCAGAGTCTCCATGGGCGTAATGTCTTCATACAACTCGCCCGTGGCGCTTTCGTACGGCAAATCTTCTGGCCGCAGCATGTTCACTTTTCGCACCTCAATCGGGTCGAGGCCCAACTGCCGGGCAATTTCGTCCATGGTGCCTTCCGTGATCCAGCTGGTAATGGCCATCGGGGCCCGCATCGGTCCGGCCGGACACTTGTTGGTCAAGGCCACCTTCATTTCAAACGCATAGTCTTGAATTTTGTAGGGTCCTGGCAAAAGCATCGCCACTACCCTGATCATGTAGTTGGCTGGAAAAAACGAATAAGCGCCAAAGTCGCTGAACAACTCGGCTTCCATCCCCAGGATCCGTCCGTCTTTGGTCACCGCTGTACGAGTCTTCACAAAGTCCTCGCGCGCCTGGGTGGCGGCCAACAGGTTTTCCATCCGGTCTTCCCGCCACCGCACGGGCCTTTTCAAGACGCGGGCCAACGCGGCCACCGTCAGTTCTTCGCGGTACAAGGCAATCTTTTGTCCAAACGCGCCGCCGATGTCCGGGCACACGACGTTGACTTGCGTTTCCTTCAAGCCTAAGCGCGCCGCCAGCGTCGTGCGCATCGGATGAGGAACCTGGGTTCCCGTGTAGAACGTCAGGTACTGACGCCCTGGGTCCCAAACGGCTGCACAACCCCGGGTTTCCATGGGAACATGGGTCTGGCGGTGCTGCGAAAACTGGGCTTCGACAACGCGATCGGCTTGTTCAAACCGCGCCCGCACGTCTCCGTGCTGATACGTCTGATGCGAAACCAGGTTGTTTACGAGCGCCTCGTCCACCAAGGGCGCGTCTTCCTGCACCGCGTCGAACATGTTGGTCACGGCTGGGAGCGGTTCGTAGCGGACCTCGACGAGTTCGGCGGCATCTTCGGCGGTGTAGCGATCGACCGCCACCACACAGGCCACCGGATCGCCGTCAAAACGGACCTTGTCGATGGGCAAGGTGGTCATTTCCATCGCCTGCAGTCCCTCGATCGGCGGCGCCATTCTCGCAGGCGCCGTCCATTGGGCCAGGTCTTTCCCCGTCGCCACGAACACCACCCCGGGGACCTCAAGGGCCTTGGACGTGTCAATGTTGACGATTTTTGCATGCGCGTGTGGACTGCGCACAAAGCAGGCGTGCAAAGCCCGCGGAATTTCGATGTCGTCCACAAACTGCGCCGTTCCCGTCAGCAGGCGATAGTCTTCCTTACGGGGCATGCGCTGTCCGATCACGGCGAAGGGTTGGACTTTACGCGCAGTCTCCAGCGTCTTTTCAGACATCTCATTGACCCCCTTCTTCGAGCGTCGGCCGATGGTCCACGCCTGTGGATTCGTCCGTTGCAGAGGTGTTCGAGTCACCGTGCGGCCGATGCCCCGCCCCCTGTGAACCGGTGACCTTCAACGCGGCTTTGACGATGTTTTGGTACCCCGTGCAGCGGCACAGGTTTCCCGATAGAACGTCGCGGATTTCGCTTTCCGTGGGTTGTGGATGGTCTTTAAGGTAAGGTTCTAACGTCATCACGATGCCCGGGGTGCAAAAACCGCACTGCAGTCCGTGCTCTTCGTGAAGAGCCTGTTGCAGCGCACTCAGCGTTCCGCCTTGTGCGACGGCTCCGATTCCGTCTTTTGCAACAGCTGCCATCCCGTCTTTCACACCCGATTCGATTCCGCCTTGTGCAACAGCTTCGATTCCGCCTTGTGCAACAGCTTCGATCGTCGTGAGTTCGTGGCCCTGGGCTTGAATGGCAAACATCAGGCACGACCGAGCGGCTCGTCCGTCGAACAAAATTGTGCAGGACCCGCAAACCCCGTGTTCACAGCCCACGTGCGTCCCCGTCAAGCCAAGGTCCTCTCGAATCACGTCAGACAATAATTTGCGCGGCTCTACAAACACCTCGTGCCTCTGACCGTTCACGGTGAGGCTGATGGCGGTCTTGCTCATCGAACGTCCCCCCTCGTCTGCACGCGAACCAGGCTCTCTTTTAATGCGCGCTGAATCAAAAGTTCCAGCCATTCCAGGCGGTCTTGTGCCGTCGCATGCAAGTCGCTGTCCGGTTCCAGGCCCTCAATGGCAGCCTGGGAGACGCTTTTTATCCAGTTTTCGTCCGGTTTCTCGCCGCAAAAAGAAGCCACTTTGTCTCGGACGTTCAACGGGATCGCGTCGGCCCCAGCTACGGCCAGATTCAAGTCGACAACCTTGCCTTCATCGTCCAAAGTCAAGACACTTCCAGCCGACACCAATGCAAAGTCCCCAGCCCTGCGGGAGAACTCCTGGTAACTAAAGCCCTGTTTGGGGCCAAGTACAGGAAAGCTGACCTGGGTCACAAGTTCAGTGGGCAAAAGGTCCGTCGTGTAGATGGTGACGAAAAACTCCTCAGCCGATGCGGTGCGCGTTCCCTCCGATGAGGTGATGGCCATCTGTGCCCGAAGCAAAACCGCCAAAAGCGGCAGTTCCGCCGACGGGTCGGCGTGCGCAATGCTGCCTCCAACGGTTCCGCGCTGACGAATGGCGTAGTGCCCGACATGCCGGATGGCTTCCGGGACAATCGGACAAAACTCCTTGAGCAAAGCGGAAGCCTCCAGCTCCGCTTGCCTGGTCAACGCGCCGACTTCAATCCAGTCGCCCGCTTTTCGAATAAAGCTCAAATCTTTGAGGTCATTGATATCAATGAGGTACTCCGGCCTGGCGAGCCGCATGTTCATCATCGGAACCAAACTTTGCCCGCCCGCAATGACCTTGGCTTCGTCCGGGTACGTGTCCAACAGCTTCAGTGCCTCGTCCAGGTTCGAAGGACGATGATAAGAAAAGTTGGCTGGTTTCATCTACGCACTTCCTTCAAGTGGAGAAGTATCGAGGCTTCAACGCCGTTTCAGTCTGTCAGGGCTTCAATCCCCAGTCGACGGCGCCACCGCGGCCATCGATGGCTGCGACAAATGGTGAATCGCCGATGCAGCCAACAGCGAGGCCGCGAGCGGCATGACACGTTCGTTGACCCGAAACTTCGGGTCGTGCCATGGAGCTTCGACGTGCTGGCTGGGATCGCCCGTGCCGAGCAGAAAGTAACACCCGGGTAGTTTTTGCTGATACACGGCGAAGTCTTCGGCGGCCATGATCGGTTCCACGTCGACCAACCGTCCCGGGTCCACCACCATCAAGGCAGCCTCCCGAAACGAGGCGGTGAGTCCAGGGTCGTTGTTGACCTCCGGGGTCTGCGGCAGGATTTCCACCTCGGCTGTAGCTCCGTATCCGGCCGCAACCTGCTTGACGATGCGGGGAACCGTTTCATACAACAGGTTCCGAACGGCCTGCGAAAACGTGCGGATGGTGCCCCACATCTCGGCGAGATCGGAGACGACGTTGTGGCCTTGGCCGGAGTGAAGCGATCCGATGGTGACTACAGCGGGATCGAGCGGGTTGACTGCGCGGCTGACTGCGGTTTGCAGGCCCATCACGACAGCCGAAGCCGCAACGGTCGCGTCCACCGTAAGGTGCGGCAGAGCAGCGTGGCCTTTGCGTCCCGTGATTTGGATGTGCAAGGTATCGGCGGCCGCGAAAAACGGCCCAGACCGGATACCGACACTTCCGGCAGGCAAAAAGGGCGCGTTGTGCAGCCCAAAGATGGCTTTTTCCCCGCCGGTTAACGCTCCCTTTTCGAGCATGTACTTGGCGCCCGCAGTGGTCTCTTCGCCCGGTTGAAACAAAAGTTTGACACGGCCTGACCAAGAGTTGCGGTTCCGAAGCAGCAGGGAGGCAGCGCCTAAAAGCGCGGAGGTGTGAAAGTCGTGCCCGCACATGTGCGAGACGTCTTGGACTTGGGATGCAAACGGCAGCCCGCTTTGCTCCTGAATGGGCAAAGCATCGATGTCCGCTCGGAGTACCACCTCAGGACCCGGCCCGTTCCCGTCAATGACGCCCACGACTCCGACGCTGGTCCCCAATTCAATGAGGTTGACACCCATTTTTTGTAGTTCCCCCGCGATTTTTTGGGTCGTTTCAAACTCTTGCATGCTCAGTTCGGGGTATTGGTGAAATTCGCGATACCAGCCCGACATTTTTTCTTGCAGTTCCTGGTCCACTTCAAGTTGAACCGACATGGTGTACCCTCCTTTGCAAGCCTCGGTTCAGAACCTACCGTCGAAAGACCCTTGTCCACTCCAGTCTCAGAACCTAAGAGTCAAATGGTCGAACACTGTAGGAATCCCATGTAGGAGTCCACTGTAGGAGTCCATTGTAGGAGTCCAGTGCAGGAATCCCGTGTAGGAGTCCAGTGTAGGAGTCCAGTGTAGGAATCGAAGAGTCTAAGAATCTTTCAGGTTTGGTTGGTGTCCGTTAATAGACCGTAAATATCAAATGACTACCAATTCACAAATCCAGTCGATAGACGTTGCGCGGTCGTCCCCTGGTGATCGGCTGTTCTTCCCCGACCACCTGAGCGTACCCGTGGTCCTGGAGTGTCTTCAAGATCCTTCGCGCGCTTCGCAGCGTGATGTCCAATTGTTTCGAAACGTCTGCTGCTGTCACCGCTTCGCGCCCCGCAACGCGCATGACGTATTGAATCTTCGTCAATGTCGCAATACTCAAGTTCGTCGTTTCCGCAATCTTTCTCAGAAAAACATCGTACGTGCGGCTGTCGTATTGTAAACGAGAGGACTTAAAATCTGGCTGGATGCGAACCACTTCGTGTTCATCGCCCACGATGTACAAAGGGTGCGGGAACTCGCTGCGGCTCTTTTGGTAGGCATCCGACGCCTTGGCTTGGGCCTCTTTGGCGGTGATCCCGATGCCCACTCCCATCACTAGCATACCTCTATGCCAAGGCAAATCCAACGGCTTGTTGTATCCGTCCGTCAAAGCCAAGATAAAACCTCGGGTCGTATAAAAAAGGTACTTGTCCTCATCGATCCTCTGACATGAAGTTTGCAGCACATCTGACATCACGTCAACCAAAGAAACTGTGTCTTCTGACGACAGCGGAGACGAGGGGCCTGCAGACACGATACACGCGGCAATCTGGTGGTTTTTTAACAGTTTCGCCTGACCCGCATCCCGTGCTGCCCTCAATGCGTGCTGAATCGCCGATCTCGTCGGAACAATACAGTAGGCAGGAACTCCCGCCTGAACGAGGTGTCGGTAGACGGAATACAGGCACGTGATCACGGCGCTTGCCCGGTTTTCACGCCACTGTTCCAGGTGCTGTTGCGTCAATACTTGGGTGTCTGTAAACTCCCGTATTTCGAAAACGCGAAAGCGAATGTCGTCTAATTCCAATTCCTCAAGTTCCTGAAGGACTTGCACTCTATCGATAAAGTCCAGGCTGATGCAAGTCCCCGGCATAAGCCTGCCATCGCGCTGCATCTGAAACAACACCCTGTATAACCCAGCCCCTCCATAGTTGACATGAAGCAACGGAGCATGCAGGCGAGACCTGACCTCTGAAGCCATCATGTACGGCACCGGACCCGTGAACAAGATAGCGTCCACCTTCGCATCGACGCGTTCAGCAAGCCCTGCGGCTTGGGTTTCATGGGTATAAGGAGAAGATATCAGTTGTACATCGGTTTCATGGGCCCCGTAGGGCTCAATGCGGGCCACTAACTCTGGCGGGCCAATCACCGCCACCTTGATACGCTGCAACTCGATTCTCCTTTGAACATCGTCATAGGCACGTCAAATCCAGTATAAGCAATCGCGCAACGCGGCGCTTGTCGTTGGTCAATGTGGCCAAGGTTCTATTCTCTTTAATTCTGAATATTTGTACAATATAAACACCTTTAATTCAGGGAGGAGTATTCAAGAATGTCCCTTTCCGGACAAAAAACCACCAATTTAGATGCCGTTGTCGTCGGCGCTGGGTTTTCCGGGTTGTATATGCTGTACCGCCTGCGTGAAGCCGGTTTTTCAACCCGGGTCTACGAAGCCGGAGGAGACGTTGGCGGCGTGTGGTATTGGAACCGTTATCCCGGAGCTCGCTGCGACTCGGACAGCGTCCACTACTGCTACACGTTCTCTGACGAACTCCTTCAAGAATGGACTTGGTCTTCCCGCTACCCCGAACAGCCGGAGATCCTGCGTTACCTCAACTTTGTGGCAGACAAATTCAACCTGAGGCCAGACATCCAGTTCAACACCCGCGTGAAAAGCGCCCACTACGACGAGGAGAGCTCCCGCTGGCAAATCGAAACCGAGGATGGCGCCCGCGTGTCGGCAAAGTACTTCATTACCGGCGTCGGATGCATCTCGACCGCCAACATCCCGAAGGTCAAGGGACTGGAAACCTTTCAGGGACAGTGGTACCACACCGGCCGCTGGCCGCACGAAAAGGTCGACTTTACCGGGAAGCGAGTCGGCGTCGTCGGAACGGGATCGAGCGGAGTCCAGTCCATCCCAGTGATTGCCCAACAGGCAGGACACCTCACCGTCTTCCAGAGAACGCCGCAGTACACGGTCCCTGCGAGGAACCACCCGTACGATCCGGAGTTTGTCGAAAAAACCAAGGCCAACTACCCCGAGATTAAGCAGCAGCTGCGCGAATCGTTCGGGGGCCTGCTCGTGGACAGCCAGGAGAAATCCGCACTCGAAGATACCCCGGAACAACGCGATCGGGTCTATGAAGCGGCCTGGGAGAAGGGTGGATTCGGGTTTGCGTTCAGTTATACCGACTTGACCCTCGACGAAGAGGCCAACAAAACCGCTGCCGACTTTGTCCGGGCCAAGATCCGCGAGATTGTCAAGGACCCTGAGACGGTCGAGAAACTCTCACCGACCTATTACTACGGCACCAAGCGTCCCATCCTGGACACCAACTACTACGAAACGTACAACCGCGACAACGTCTCGTTGGTCGATGTCCGGAAGACCCCCATCGTGGAGATTACCCCGACGGGCCTGCGGACCACGGAAGGTGAGTACGAACTCGACGTCCTCGTGTTCGCCACCGGCTACGACGGCATGACCGGGACGCTGTTCAACATCGACATCCGCAGCAAAGACGGCGTACCCCTCAAAGAGAAGTGGGCCGACGGCGCCGAGACGCGGACGTACCTTGGAATCGCCACGGCCGGGTTCCCGAATTTGTTCATGATTACCGGTCCGGAAAGTCCCTCTGTGCTCAGCAACATGCCCGTATCCATCGAGCAGCACGTGGAGTGGATTTCCGATTGTATCGAGTACCTTCGCGATCACGGCATCGAAACGATTGAACCCAAAGTCGAGGCGGAAGAGGCTTGGAGCCGGCATTGCCGGGAGGTCGCCGACGCCACGCTCTACGTGAAGACGGATTCCTGGTACACCGGGGCCAACATCGCCGGTAAGGCGCGCCGGTTCCCCATCTACCTGGGAGGGGTTGGACCCTACCGCCACATTTGTGACGAAGTGGCCGCCAAAGGCTATGAAGGGTTTTCGCTGTCAATGTGTAACTAGCTTCATCATAGATTGACAACCTCACACTAAACCAAATTCTAGGAGGTATATCTGCAATGGCTCTCGACCCACAAGCAAAGTTTATCTTGGACCAATTAGAAGCTTTAGGCGCCCCACCAATGAATACGCTTACACCGGAAGAGGCGAGGCAATCGCTGGACATGAGCCCTTTAGCCGGTGAACCGGAAGAAGTCGGAAAGGTCGAGAACACTGCCGTTCCTGGGCCCTTAGGGGACATCCCGGTGCGTATCTACACTCCGAAAGGCGAAGGCCCGTTTCCCGCCTTGGTGTACTACCACGGGGGCGGCTGGGTGATTGGAGATTTGGATGCAGTCGACGTGCCTTGCCGCATGCTCACTAACCGAGCCAACTGCGTGGTGGTCTCCGTAGACTACCGGATGGCCCCGGAAAACAAGTTCCCGGCTGCCGCTGAGGACTGCTACGCGGCCACGAAATGGGTCGCGGAAAACGCGGCGTCCATCCAGGTCGATCCCGAACGCGTCGCCATTGGCGGCGACAGCGCCGGCGGAAACCTCACCGCAGTCGTCGCGTTGATGGCCAGAGACCGCGGCGGCCCTTCCCTGGTCTATCAAATGCTTATCTATCCCGTGACCAACCGCGATTACGAAACGGTGTCGTACCGCGATAACGGAGACGGGTACTTCCTGACTAAAGACAGCATGGTCTGGTTCTGGAACCACTACTTGCGCGAAGAGCAAGACGCGGTCAACCCGTATGCCTCCCCCTTGCTCGCAGACGACCTGAGCGGATTGCCGCCCGCCTTGGTGCTGACTGCCGAGTACGACCCTCTGCGCGACGAAGGCGAAGCCTACGCACAGCGCCTCGAAGCAGCCGGCATCGAAGTCGAGGCGACGCGGTACAACGGGATGATCCACGGGTTCTTCTGGATGCCCGGCGCGCTGGACCAAGGGAGAAGAGCCATCGAACGGGCTGCCAGCGCATTGACCCGAGCCTTTGCAAAGTAGGTTGGGAATGGGATTTGACACGAGTGGGCACCCGGCGGTTGAGTCATTCGGGGAAATGGCGGAAACGTGACGGGTGACGCTGCAAAGCTGATGAAATGAGCAGCGTGGGGGCGCTTCTGAGAGGAAGTGCCCCTTTGTTTTCGTTGAGGAAGCGGCTTTCGTTGAGAAAGCAGTTGAGGAGGAGACGAAGATGGCAAGCAAAGATCGCACGACGGGTACGCCTGACACCCCTGACACCCCTGACACCCCTGACACCCCTGACACCCCTGACACCGGCGCACCCCGCACGACCGTGGGCACCGTCCTCGCGCTTTGGAGGTTTCCGGTGAAGTCGATGCTCGGAGAAAAACTCGACTTCGTCGAAGTAACCCGGCGAGGCATCCTGGGAGATCGCGCCTATGCCCTCATCGATACGGCCACAGGCAAAGCGGTCAGTGCCAAGAACGTGAAGCAGTTCCCTCAGATGTTAGAGTGCCGGGTTCGTTTCATCGGTGAACCGTCGTGGCAGACTGACATCCGCACGGAAACTCCACCCGTAGAGATTGCGCTGCCCAACGGTACTTTCGTGAGAAGCGACGATCCGAAGGCGGATGCGGTGTTGTCGCGCTTTTTCGGTCGGGACGTGCATTTGGCAGCAGCGAGTCCAGAACAGAGTGCGGGTTCGAGCCTTCTCGTCGAATCGGGGCTGTCGCCGCAGCCTGTCCAGGGTGCTTTTGTGGACTGTGCTCCAATCTCACTCCTAACGACATCGACACTCCGCCACTTAAACCAGTTGCAGCCGAAAAGTCGGTTTGATGAGCGGCGCTTTCGCATGAACGCGATCGTCGACACGACGTCGTCCGGGTTCGTCGAGAACCAGTGGGTTGGCCGGACTTTCGAGACAAGTGGCGGGGTCCGCTTGCAAGTCGTCCTGGCAGACCCTCGATGTGTCATGACGACGCTGCCGCAACAGGACCTACCACGGGACTCCGACATCCTCCGGACACTCGCAAAGCACAACCGAATGACTGTAGCAGGCGGCAAATACCCCTGCGCCGGCGTATACGCCATCGTCGAATCGTCCGGCATCCTGCGAACGGGCGATACTGTAAGGCTCCTGTAGCCGCTCAGCCCAACAGATGGCCAGAGGTCGAGGCGGCCATCTCAGAGCAGGCGACGCTTTCTCGGCCAACGGCGTGCGGGGTCCCAAACATAACTGTGACAAAAAGGACCAGGTAAATAGACCTGGGTTTTTTTTCGCGGATCAGGACCATAATAATGATATAATTAAACAGTGTAATTATATTGTTATTTTGGATGTGATTTTACCATGAATTCTTTTGAACGGAACGTATTGGACAATCCCCCGCTCACCATCAACATCCTTAATTTAACAAATAAAATTGCGGAATACCGTGGTAAACAAGCACTGTATGAACGACAGCTACCCCAGGTATTAGATACTCTGCGATACCACGCCATTATTCAGAGTACGGAATCATCCAATCGCATCGAAGGAATTACGGTATCGGCTCGACGTTTTGATTCCATCATGAGCGATAAAACGCAGCCAAAAGACCGTTCTGAAGCCGAAATTGCAGGATATCGAGATGTGTTGCGTACAATCCACGAACGGCATTCATACATCTCGATTCGATCGAACACGATGTTGCAGCTCCATCGTGACCTTATGGCATATGTGGGCTCTGGTCAGGGTGGAAAGTATAAAGCGGTAGACAACGTGATTCAGGAGACCCTGCCATCCGGGGAAAAGCGGATTCGCTTTGAACCTACACCAGCTTGGCAAACACCGAATGCCATGGAAAGTCTCTGCACAAAGTTTAATGTAGAACGCGACTCAGCGAGACTCCCCGATATCATTCTCATAGCTGCCTTTATTTTAGACTTTCTCTGTATTCATCCGTTCCCTGATGGCAATGGACGTATGGCAAGGCTGTTGACTTTACTTCTGCTTTATCAAAGTGGGTACACCGTTGGAAGGTATATCAGTCTCGAAAAGATTGTCGAAGAAACCAAAGAACAGTATTACGACACGCTGTATACATCCTCTCAAGGGTGGCACAAAGGAAAACAAGACTTGATACCTTGGACCGAGTATTTCCTGACGGTCATTTTGAAGGCATATCATCGATTCGAAGAACGCGTGGGCGACGTGGAGCACACACAAAAACGCGGGTGGAAACAGCAACGTGTACGTGACGTCATTGATTCATTTTTGGCTGACTTCACGATTTCAGACGTTGAAGAAAGGTGCCCTGGCATTAGCCGAGCCCTAATCACAAAAACATTACATGACATGAGCAAAGAGGGAATGATCGAGTGTATTGAAAAGGGCAGGAACGCGAGATGGATTCGGCGGTAAAGACTGTGTTCACTCGAAACCCTGAGGTTTAATGAACCCCAAAAAATCGCTCCTGGCATGTGTCGGCACAATTTCGACATTTCCAAGGAAATATCGACAGCGTTTCAGCAAACTCCACGCGTCCCCGACACTCCTTGTCGAGACGTGAGATCAGATCTCTTCGCTCTCAGTTCGGCCTCTGCTTTCATCCGCCCGTACCGTTCACCCCCCGCAGCAATGCGCGGACGCTGCATCGCACGTTTTTGCAAAAAACGGGCGTCTCCCGACACATGGGAAGCGCCCGTTTGGCAATGACCTAAACGTTGACCTGAACGACTTTGACGGTGGACTGACAGTCGCAATAACACCTATTCTCCGCGAAAAACGGGATCCCGTTTTTCGAAAAAGGCGCGCACGGCTTCTTTGGAATCCTCAAAGCGCGACAACTCGCCGGTCAGTCCCTGCTCAAACTCATAACCTGCTTTGAGGTTCATGTACTCAACCGTATTCAAGCTCTGTTTGGCAAACCGGAGTGCAATGGGACTCTTATGAGCCAGTTGGTTGGCAAGCTCATACGCTTTGTCCATCAACTGGTCCTTCGGGACCACTTCGATGACGGCCCCGTACTGTTTCATTTCACTGGCCTTTAGTGGAATGCCCGTGTAGTGCATGTACCTCACGACCATTTGCGGAACCAGACGCGACAGGTGCTTGGCACCGCCCATCACGCCGACGTTGATTTCGGGCAGTCCGAACGTCGCGTTTTCCGACGCCACGAGTAAATCGCAAACAGCGGCATACGCCAATCCTGTACCTAAAGCCGGCCCGTTAATGGCCCCAATCACAGGGACGCGGCAATCGTACACGGACCAAAAACTTTCCCGAGCCCGTTTCATTCGCTCACCTGCATTGTTCGGGTCCATGGTCAAAAATTCATTCAAGTCGTTCCCTGCGATAAAAGCCTTTGAGCCAGCCCCCGTAAAGATGGCCACGCGTACGTCGTTGCGATCGTTTAGGCTGCGAAAGGTCTCGGCAATTTCATCGTAGAGCTGCGCATGAATCGCGTTGACGGGAGGACGGTCTACCGTGACGAGTGCAATGTGATTTTCAACTTGTAAACGGACGAATTCCAAATCGACCCCTCCTATGACTTCAATCTCCTATCACTTGAATCTCCTATCACTTCACACGGCTGTTGTTCAGTCTGCTGTGGCTGGAATGCAATCTGCTATTACTTCAATGGGCTGTTGTTCAGTCTGCTACTACTGCTTGAATTTCGCTTGCATTGCATCCCGCAGGACAAACTTTTTAATTTTGCCGCTCGGGGTCATTGGCATCTCCTGCAAAATCTCCAAGTACTCCGGGATTTTTTGCATCGCGATCCCTTGGTCCACGAGAAAGCGGCGAACATCGGACAGGGACAACGTCGCATCCGCCTGAGGCACCACACAGGCACAAGCCTTTTCCCCCATCTTGTCGTCGGGTACGGCCACCACGGCGACTGACGCGATCGACGGGTGCTGGAACAACAGGTCCTCGACTTCTTTGACGCTGATGTTCTCCCCGCCGCGGATAATGATGTCTTTCTTCCTTCCCTTGATTTCCAAATAGCCGTCCGAATCAAATACCGCCAAGTCACCGGTTAAAAAGAATCCGTCGTCTGTGAAGGAATCCGGGTTCAGCTCCGATTGGAGGTAGCCCAGAAACATCTCCGGCCCTTTGACCGCAAGTTCGCCAACCTCTCCCGTTTTGGCCTCCGTTCCATTTGGATTCAGGATTTTAGCAAAAGAGCCTTCAAACATTCTTCCGTCCGTATGGGCTGCCTTTTCCAGTGGGTCATCGTACCCGCAAGCCGTCAAGGTTGGGTATTCGGACGATCCGTACACCCGCGTGACATAACAGCCTAGCTCCGAAGCTGCATGGGTAATCAAAGAGGGCGGAACATCCGCGCCCCCGCAACAAAACGCCTTGAGTCGAATCTTCGTACGGTCAGATTCGCTCAGTCCCTGGACAATGTCGCGCAAAAAAAGGGTGGCTCCAACAGACCACGTACACTGCTCCTCCGTCAGAAACTTGATGGCTTGGATTGGGTCCCAGATGTCCTGAAGCACCACTTTGCCCTGAATCATAAAGGGAAGTTCGAGTCCATACAGTAGTCCGGTGATGTGAGTCACGGGCGAGGGCATAAAGACCACGTCGTCGCGGCCTAGTTCGTAGCGGCGAATCATCGTTTTATTTTCGTGAATGAGGGTATTGTGCGTGTGAATGACGCCTTTCGGATTAGCCGTGGTCCCTGACGTGTACAGCAGCAGAGCCGGGTCCGCCTTGCCGACGGGCTGCACCACCGGATGAGGAGTCCCCGCCTTCATAAACTCGCTAAAAGCAACCTCTCGGTCGCCAACCAGTTCTGGACGTTGTTCGAATTTGTCGATCACGACGATCCGTTGGAGCACAGGGCATTCTTCAGCAATTTCCCGGGTCTGCTCCAAATAATTGAAGTTCCGAAACACAGCTGGAATGACCAAGACTTTCGTTTGGGACTCCGTGAGAATGTACCGCACTTCTTTTTTCCGGTAGATTGGAATGATGGGGTTGCTGATGGCGCCGATCATCGCAGCGGCCTGGTGAATCACGACGCTCTCGCACCAGTTGGGCATCTGAAACGAGACCACGTCCCCCAGCCCCACTCCATGGGCCCGCAGGGAACCGGCGAAACGGGTCACCTGCTCGTAGAGTTCTCGAAACGTCAAACGCGAGTACGAATCGATCACGGCAGTCTGGTCTGGGCATTCCCGTACAGCTCGCTCAAGGTACGAGGTGAGGTTTTCATTGTTCCAATAACCCGGTTTCACATAATCGTCGTTGAAGACCAAATGCTCCATCGTCCCTATCCCCCTACATCGTCAGCGAATCGAGGAGTTTTCCAACGAAAATGGCACGCTTTAAGAAAAGGTGAGGCGTCGCCTCCCACGTAAAGCCAATTCCCCCGTGCACCTGAATCGCCGTCTTCGTCGCCAAAGACGCAGCTGACTTGGATAAACGGCAAGCACTTTGAATCAGCGGTTCGCGGAATTCACCTTGCTGCATCAGGAAACCGGCGCGGTACAAAAGGGCGTAAGCCTTTTCATTGGCGACGTACACGTTTGCCAATTGATGCTTCACGGCTTGGAAACTTCCAATCGGGCGGCCGAACTGAACCCGTTCCTTGGCATACGACGTCGTAATCGCGAGGACTCCCTCCGCGATCCCCAAGAGGGAAGCAGCCAGTCCCAACGCAAGGCGAGAAAATTCATCGCGCAAGTCGGAAACCGCGACACTTTCCACCCCGATTTCGTGTAAGTCCTGACGAGGCACCGCCGCCAATTGAATCAACGGGTCGATGCTGTCCACCAGAGCAGCGCTGCCCGCAGAGCCAAACGACGGAGCCTTAAAGGTGTAGAAATTTTCGCCGTCGACGCAGTAATAGCGCTCGACCAGGTTTGGAAATGGACAAAGGACAGCGTCTTTTGCGGCCAAAGCCAGCGCACTGACCTGGGTTCCGCCGATCGGAGAAAGCAAGTTCTCTGCAAACGGCCCTGGGTAAACTCCCTTGGAGAACGCTTCAATCAACAACAAACTGTCGATGGCAGTCAGTCCTTGTTCTTCCGCATTGGACAAATAGCCGAGCTTTAAGGCCCGTTGACTCATGCCTTCGATCTCGCTAGGGGTAAGGTGCGGCCATTTGGCGACGGGTCCCTCCGTTTGCACCAAACGGGTGACCGCATCCGTGAGTGTTTTTTGGTCGAAATCCAGTTGAAAATCCATTGTGCCCCTCCTTTCTCGGGATTTAACCGCGGGGAAGCCCCAGAATGCGTTCACTGATGAGGTTGCGGTGAATTTCCGAAGTTGCCGCTAGAATGGTTTCAGCGCGTGTGTACAAAAACTGTTTTTGCCAAAAACCTTTGTCTTGGGTCATTTTTTCGTGAGGTCCAAGCACCATTTCCGGGCCGAGGATTTCGAGGGCGGTTTCGTAGATCCGTTGGTGGGTTTCGCTCCAAATCAGTTTCGTAACCGAAGACTCCGAGCCTGGCGCTTCCCCGGCAGCCACCTTGGAGAGGTTCTTATACGAAATCCAACGCATCGCTTCGACGTTGTCGAGGATCTCTTCTTTAACATGCAAATATCGTCCAGGGTCATCAAGGTGCTTGTCCATGACATCCAACAACATTTGCGCCTCTTGTGCGAGTTCCACTTGGTGCCGTACAAAGTACACCCCTCGCTCGAACGCAGCTGCTGCCATGGCCATTTTCCACCCGTTTCCGATTCCCCCGACCACATTTTCCACGGGCACAACCACGTCTTCAAAAAACACCTCATTGAAATGGCTCTCGTCTGTAATCTGTCGAAGCGGGCGAACCGTAATTCCCGGAGACGACATGTCAATGAGGACAAAGGTGATGCCCTTGTGCTTTTCGGCGGATGAGTCTGTGCGTACGAGAGCGAACATCCAATTCGACAGGTGCGCGTAACTTGTCCACACCTTTTGTCCCGTGATACGTAAAACGTCCCCGTCCACGACACCGCGCGTATTTAAACTGGCTAAGTCAGAACCGGCGTTGGGTTCCGAGTACCCCTGACACCAGACCTCTTTTCCTTGTAAAATCCCTGGTAAAAAACGTTCCCGTTGCTCCGGAGTCCCGTAGACCATGAGTGTTGGACCCACGATGCCGTGACCCAGTGAATTAGCCATCGCCGGAGCACCGCACTTAGCCAGTTCCTCGTAGTAGATGACTTGCTCGAAGATGCTTTTCCCCATACCTCCGTATTCTTTGGGCCAAGAAACTCCCATCCAGCCGCCTTGGGCTAAAATCTGTTCCCATTTGAGCTGGAGTTGGAACTGATCGTCGTGGGAAAGTGCATTTAATTTTTCCGGTTTCAACTCGTCTGGAAGGTTTGCCTGGATCCACGCATGAAACGCGTCGCGAAACGCCTTTTGCTCCTCCGAGAAGTCGAGATACACGGTCTTCACCCCTGTCTTGTAGAATCAACCCTGCTGCCTTACCTCGAATATAGATAGTATATTTCGAAAACACAATATAATTTGACTCATATGTCTGTTACTTCATGAAACGCTATAGGCTGTGAAACGGGACAATGAACTCTCGTATTCCCCTTGGCATCACGCGCCAAAACACATAAACCAGCGTACAGAGGGGGTTCTATGCCACGGTAACCGATTCGATCCGCGTGAACGTTTCCAACACAGTGATATAATCAGAGTTATGAATCATGTTAAATTATCCCCCCAAGTGAAGAAACCGAAAAGGATGTCCGCCACCGACAAGGCGTATGCGGCCATTCGCACAGCGATTGCCAACCACGAATTCCGGCCCGGGTACCCGCTGTTGGAGACAGAGATTGCAGAACGGCTTGGCATGAGCAGAACGCCCGTCCGCGAAGCCATCCATCGGCTCAAAGCAGAAGGCATTGTAGAGACCGTTCGGCGCAAAGGCATCTTCGTCAAGACGTTGTCCAAAGAAGAGGTATGCCAGACGTACGAGATCGCGGAGGGATTGGAAGGAATGGTTTCTTATCTGGTGGCTTCCGAGGCACAAGATGCCAATCTCGACGACCTGGAAACCAGCATTGTCGCCATGGAGCAGGCGCTGTCCGAAAACAGTATCGACAAATGGGTCATGGCCGACGAAAGTTACCATGCAGCCCTGTACGCTCTTTGTAAAAATACCTATCTGATTGAAGACCTGACGCGCCTGAACGAAAAGCTGCGCTACTCGAGGCTGTATTTAGTCGCGGGTTCCTCCGGGGACCGAACACAGTCCACCCAAGAGCACCAAGCGACCTACCAGGCCATCAAAGCAGGAAACCCCGATTTGGCGCGAAGCCTCACGCAAAAGCACTGGGCCCGGGTCCGATCTGAAATCAGTGCCCTGTATGCGAACCCCAAACCGTGGCCATAGCGCCAAATGAGTTAAGGCAAACCGCTCGGACGGGTCACTACCCATGCAAGGCGTTGTTGCGAGTTTGCTTAAGTACCTTCATAAAGGCTGAATGCTCGCGTCCAAACCAGTCGTGCAACAAGCAATACTGTTTGTACAGCACGTCGTATACGCCTTGCGCGCCCGGGTTAGGTTCATAAGTGACACCATTCGTCGAGGCCATGCACCGAACCGCTTCCTCAATCGCATCGTATCCCCCGTTGGCTGCACCCACCGCCACAGCCGCTAAAATGGCCGCGCCCACTGCAGGCGCATGTTCCAACGCGTTGACGTAAACCTTCTTTTTCGTAACATCGGCCAGGATTTGCATGAGCAGCGGGTTCTTGGTAGCCACACCTCCACAGGCGTGAATGTCCTGAACCGACAATCCGTTTGTCTCGAACGCCTCGACAATCACCCGCGTCCCATAGGCCACTGCCTCCAACAGAGCCCGGTAAACTTCTTCGGCCTTCGTGGAAAGCGTAAAGCCTGCGATCACGCCAGATAGAGTGGCGTCCATCAGGATTGAACGGTTCCCATTCATCCAGTCCAGGGCTATCAGTCCCGTGCCCCCCGGAGGGATTTCCTGGGCACGCTGCGTCATGCGCTCAAACACCGCGTCATCCGAGGGTCCAGGTAGATCTGCCGCCAAAGGTTGACTGAGTCTCTCACTTTCCCTCTCATCGCGATCCCTTTGGAAATCCGCGGCGAATTTCTTGAGAAACCACGCAAACAGGTCTCCCCCAGCCGCTTGCCCTGCTTCGTACCCGACGTACCCAGGAAGGATTCCGTCCGCCACAGCGCCTGCAATTCCAGGAATTCGTTCGTGATGTTCCCCTAAGAGCATGTGGCAAAACGACGTCCCCATGGCAATCACCATATGTCCTGGTTCGTGCACGCCGACCGCAGGGACGCTGGCGTGTGCGTCGATGACGGAAACCGACACGGGGATGTTCGGCACAAGCCCCAAGATTTGTGCCCACGAATGCGTTAATCCCCCCGCGCGGGTGCCCACGTCGTGAACTCGTGTTGGAATACGTGTACCCATGAGAGAGTCTAGGCGCGAATCGATGGAACTCAGGAAGTCTGTTGAAGGATAGCCGCTGCTGCGGTCCCAACATGCTTTGTACCCGGCAGAACAGGCACTTCTGCGCTCCTGGCCCGTCAACTGCCAAACGACCCAGTCCCCAGCCTCAATAAACCGGGCAGCGTTGTCGTAGATTTCGGGCGCTTCGCGAAGGATCTGCAGGATTTTTGGAAACATCCACTCGGAGGAAATCGTCCCCCCATAGCGATCCAAAAATGTTTCGCCTCGCTGCTTCGCCGCTTGGGTAAACTCCTCTGCATACTTTTGCGCCGCGTGGTGTTTCCACAGCTTCACGTAGGCGTGCGGGTTGGCCTGCCACGCAGTTACAAAGCACAGAGGCGTACCGTCTTCCTGCACGGGTAGAATCGTGCTGGCTGTAAAATCCAGCCCCAGCCCAATCACTTCATGAGCGTGGATGCCAGCAGTTTGCATCGTAATCGGGACGGAAGTCCTCAACACGTGCAAGTAGTCCCCGGGATGCTGCAAGGCCCAGTGGTCCGGCAAAGGGGAACCGTCAAAAAAAGCGGCATCCATGACGCCGTGTGGATAGGAAGTCACGTGATTCGCTGCGATGGCGCCGTTTCGCACGTCGACAATCAGCACCCTGCCCGACTCTGTACCGAAGTCCACTCCAATGACATACATCTTCCCCTTCATCTCCATCCCGCTTGACCCCTGCACATTCCCACCAAACTGCCGCACCCTCCGCAGGCCAAGCTCCATCTTGAGAAACACAAGGAGGGGTTGCCCCCTCCGGTTTTACTCTTCGAGGTTTTACTCTTCGAAAGGTTCTACTCTTCGATCGCGACCACGGTAACAGGGGCGCCAATGCTGTCGCGCACCATGAGCGGCAGTGCCGTGATTTTCACCCGCTTTTGCGAAATCAAATCCAGGTTGCACAGGGCTGCAATGATGTAACCGTGCGCATGGAGCGGCCACGAAGCCGCCCAATCCGGCCAAGACTTTTCTTTCGTGTAGTTCTTGAGATAGATTTTAGCCGTTTCAGAAGGGAACGGCGGCCTCAACCAAGGCGGCAGGTCGACCCACTCTTTCTTCATGTGCTTCCAACCGCACGACCCTACATAGGCTACGTCGATCGCGACCGTATCGCTGTTCTTGGCCTTCATGATTTCGGTCAGGCGCATCGACCCCGCTTCACTAAAGTGCGGGGTACGAACGGCGTAGTCGTCTCCGAGCTTTTCATACCTTTTTTCGTTGCCCCATCCCGTCCGAATGAGGACAATGTCGCCGTCGCGGTAGTCCGGGTCCGGCGTGACAAACCGATCAATGTCGTCTAAGGTGATTTCTTCCTCGGGGCCCTTGGGAATGTCGATGACGACAGCATCCCGGTTCACAAACTGCCCTACGTCCAATTGGCCGATGGTCGGAGCACCCTCGTCGATTGTGGCCGCCATCATCAACCGCGTTCCCGTCTCCGAGTGAAACGAAAGAGCGTCAATGCGCACGCCGTTGTTTTCGAGCGTTACAATCGGCTCTTGCCGGAATGGGGCATCCCAGGCCCAGACGTTGCCTACGGGCATCCCTGGATACAGCGGTATCGTCAAATTGATGGTCTTCGTCATTTTGCAACCCCTTTTCGCGTAGGATGCCTATTCCACTTGGATTTGCCAGAGACCTGTATCGCCCTCGTATTTGCGGTAGACGTTTTGCATGCCGGAAAGTTTGGCGATTGCGATTTCAGCCTGCGTCCAAATCGTGCCGCGGAACAAGTGGCCCGCCATGGTCTGCGCCCCGTCCTTTGAAACCACAAGGTGAATGTGTGCTTCGATTTTGTCTTCTTTCGGGAACAAGTTGCCTGCTCCTCCGACGATTTCAACCGGCCGCTCAAAGGGGAACGTATCGATTTGGTCTGCTCCTTCGTATTCTCGCAGGATGGGAAGGGTCGTGTCGACGCGGGGATTTCTGAACGCACCGTCCTTGAGTGTTCCAAGCATGGAGAGAATCACACCGTGGGTAATTCCCTCTCTTTGAGCAAATTCCTCAATCCCTTGAATTAAATCCGTACCCGGCAAAAGCCGCACCACGTAAATGTTTTCCAGACTTCCTGGAGCTGCTTTATAGGCCATCCAAATCCCTCCCCAAAGACTTGTTCTTCACAACTAAACATATCATATGCATTCATATATGTATACAAATAAGAATACAAATATAGACCAAAGGATTTTGGAGAGGGTATACTATGTTTATAAGAGTATCCTTGGAGGCGAACTGTCCATGACCATTCAGAAACTCGAACACGTGGGGATTTTTATTAAAAACACCCTCGAAGAAAGTGCAGCGTTTTACCAACAGGTTTTTGGTTTGGAACTAAAGAGCGTCCTTGAACACAAGGACCCATCGATTCGTCTTGGCTTTTTAGGATTTCCTGGTGACGAAAACACCGTGATCGAATTGGTGGAAGGCGCAAACACACAACTGCCTCCCCAAGGGGTGGTCAACCACGTCGCGTTCACCGTAGACGATGTTGAAGCCGAAGTCTCTCGCTTGCGGGCTCAAGGCATCCAATTCGACGATGAGGGCATTTTAACACTGCGAAACGGAGCGAAGTACATATTTCTCGAGGGGCCGAGCGGCGAACGTCTCGAACTGTTTCAAGGCATTTAAGAAAACCAATCGGCAAACAGCGAAACAAAAGGCCAGGAAAAACTACGAAACAAAAAAACACTAAAACAAAAGAACCTGGTTCATCAATGGATGAACCAGGTCGGATGAGACTCCCGGGTTGGGATATACAGGTTTTTGATTTCCTCCCAAATGCTTTGAACGGAGCCCGCCGATTTGTGGTTCGAATGGTCTTCCTCCACAAGCCCACGGAAAGGGCAGCCGGTCCAAGGCGATCCGCTGCCCCCATCGTTGTATAAGCTATCAAAACCACCGGGTGTTAAGGCTATTCTACAGGTTTCCTCTATATGTCCTCTTCGCTGCTCTCCTCTTCCTCCATGCTCTCTTCTTCACTGCTCTCGTCGTCTTCTTTTTCCTCGCGTATGGGGGATGTCGGTGTCGGTTGAGCTGTCCACGGCGCATCGTAAGACTGTGTCGTCGTGTTCGTCTCCAGGCCGATGGATGAGGCTAAGACATTGGTCTGCCGCTTCAGCTGTTCACGATCCGCGTGTTGCCGCTCGTGATGCCCCGGATTGAAAGCAGGCAGGTTGTTGGCAGAGTGAGGGGCTGACATGTGACTCAATGTGGAGACACTGGCAGCCAACAAAGGAGCGACCACGAGCGTATTCGGCGAAACATTTTGGACTTGTGAGTACTCTTTGAAGGCTTGGTTCTGAGCAGAGACGCGCTGACGGTCCGAAAAGGAATGCGAAGACGAGCCACCCTGAAGTTTCGGAGTCCCTTTGTCCGTCGGGTGCTGCTGCCCAGTCACCTGACCGCCGCTTTGCACAGCTGCGGCAACAGAATTTGTGGGAATACGCACTGCGCTTTGGACTCTAAGCATTGTGTGGCCGTATTTGTCCAATTTCTTTCGCTCCGGAGGCGGAGTGTCTCCACGCTTTCGAGTAAATCCTTTATGCAGGGCTTCTGTACTTTTGGATTGAGAGATTTCATCCTGGTTTGGAATGGCCTTGCGAAATCCCTCTCCAGTGACGGATTGAGATTCACTCATTTGCTTGAGTTTCTTATGATAGCTTTTAGGCAACTTCATGTCTTCCTCAAGGGTTTCACTCAGCGATTCGAGCCCCTGTATATGCTTGTCCAAATCGCCCGGATTCTGCTTTAAGGTTTCTCTCAACTGCTGTCCGTCTTTTTCGCGCTGTTTTTGCAGTTGTTTGTGGGTCGGCGGAGCATCCGCCCGTTTTCTTTTTTTGGACACTTGCTTCCCTTGTTGGTCGAACTGCATCTCAGTCCGGGCAGAATCGATGGTGACGCTGGGTTGTTGCTGCATCAATTCGGGGACCCACCAGGTCTCGCCCTGTCCCGCGTCTAATGAGTAGTCGTCAGGCACCTCAACTTTCTTCCCGTTTCGGACAATGTACCTCACCGCCTGGACCGGCGCCCCGGCACTTGACCGCGTTCCCCCGCCCGCCGCCGTATTGTTTGACGGGTTCCTTTGCACAAATTGACCTGCGATCGCTTTGTGCCCCATCCGACTAGCCTCTTGTTCAAGCTCTGGCGCCGTATTCATGGGGGTGTTATTCAGTCGCAGCGTTGGGTGCACCCGTCCCTGTTTTTGTTGAACGATGTGCCAAGCCTCATGGGGCAAATGTTTCTCCTGTCCGGTGGAAATGTGAATTTCGTTTCCTTGGGCGTAGGCCAATGACTGAAACTGTTCGGGTTTGGGGGAATTGTAATGAACCCGTACATCCGACAGATCGAGTCTGGACTCCCTTTCCATGGCCTCTTTTAGGGTATCCGGCAACCCAGTTTGGTTTTTGGCGTCTGGAATTTTTTGATCGCGTTCTTCTGGAGTGAATTGAGGTCGCGATCCCTGTGTAAAATGATTGCGCGATTGAACCCGTTGCATGACACCCTGATTGCCAAGCGCTTGATGCATTTGCAACCAATTTGGGTCCGAAGACACGCTCGAACCCATAGATGCAGGTGTTCTGCCCACTGATTTATAAACTGAATGTTGAGTCTTTTTAGAGTTTGAAACATCCGACTTGCCTTGAAAATGGGTACGCATGTCACCAGTCCTTAGACTTCGATTCGATTGTAATCCTACTCCATTCTACCATTAGTAAAGTTGTCCACGAATGCGCAAGCTCCCTACCAGATAAAACTTTCCGACACGGCGAAGGTTCGGACATACTTCTGGGTCAAGCCTCATTAAATGGAATAGAGTTGTTTTTTTGTGAGGAGGGAAAACATGAAGAAATCGATTGTATCGCTCGTTGCAGGAACCCTGATTGCCGGAGCCTTGATCCCGGCCACTGTTGCACTTGCAGCGAACAAGAACGTTCAAGCCTTATGGGGTACTTCCACCATCTCCATCAACGGACAAAGCGTTGCCAGCGGAATCCCGAAACTGGTCTATGGCGGAACCACTTACATTCAACTGTACTCCGTGGAGCAGGCACTGAAAAAAGTGGGCATCACACCGAGTTGGGATGGACAGACGTTTAATATGGATACGTCGTCCAGTTCGTCGTCGGGTTCGTCCTCGGGCTCGTCCTCCAACTCCACAATCACACTGAATCAGTTGACCAAGGCAGCCGATGGCAGTTCCACGATCATCACCGGCAATGCGATCAACACGGGTTCCGTGGTGCACAGTTTCACCATTACCGCTTCGTTTTACGATGCAAACGGGAAGTTGATAGGGGTTGAGGTGGGTTCCGTGGAAGACCTTCCTCCTGGACAGAGCACGTCATTCCAGACGCTTCCAACCGGGAACTATTTCGGCGCTGCAAGTTACAAGGTAAAAGTTCAAAACATGATGTGAGTTATGGACGCAGAACTTAGCAAAAGGTGCATCCCATACGAATACATGGGAGCACCCTGCTAAGGTTTTATGATCATCGCCGCGTTGTGAGCGCTGAGCGGAATTGTTTACCCCTTCGTTCACTCATCGACAAGTGTAAAATTTTCAGGACCTCAGTTCGCGAGCTGTGGTTGAAATACAAATCGAACTTGGTGTTCCATAAAACCCATTTATACCACGTTGTGGTCTTCACGACGTACCATCGAGTTCCGTTGGCGTAGGCAACACAGTCGGAGGCGGCGACGAGGTCATTCCACGTGTTAAACCCCAAATGACTCGCAAAACTTTGCGGATTCATCCTTACTCCCCCTCAGCGTTTTTCAACGCTTGGTCTATGAATGCCGATCCCGTTCCAGATGCCCTGATCTTCATCGCGAATGGCAATCCCGCTGCGAGGACCGCCACATGTGATCCCCTACGAAACTCATTCTACTCGCGAAACATAAAAATTCGCTTAGAAAAAGGTAAAAACGTGCACCGGATTGCCTGTGAATATCGCACTAGGGGTCTAGACCATACCTTTTCATTCGCTTGTAAAAGGTGCTGCGCGGAACTCCGAGGATTTTTGCCGCTACAGAAACGTTTCCATTCGCCTTCTTCAATCCATCCAGCACCGCCTCCCTCTGGATTTGTTGACGAACACTCAGGTGTAAGGAAGGCAGGGTTTGAACCGTTTGCGGATCGCGCAAAGCGTACGAGTTCGGCTCGAACGGGGACGAGGACAGGGTCGGAGACGGGAACAGAAACGAGGTCCGGTCCGAGAACGGGTCCGAGAGGTCGCGAAGAATTTCGCCCCAGTGCTGATTGGAATTTGCGGTCCCGGATTCGAAACTCAGCGCCATGCGTTCTAGGATGTTCAACAATTCGCGGATGTTCCCAGGCCAATCGTAATGCAGCAATGCCCTCACGACGCTGTCTGGAATTTGGAAATCCCAGTTGTTTTTCGTGCAAAAATATCGGATGAAAGCAGGGATGTCTTCCTTTCGATCGCGCAAGGAAGGCACTTGAACCGGATAGACATACAGTCGATAAAAGAGGTCTTCCCTGAACTTCCCCTCCCGAACCAGTTTCCGCAAATCAAGGTTCGTTGCCGTAATAATCCGAACGTCCAGGGGGATTTCCCGCGTACCCATCAACGGAGTGAGCTTTTTCTCCTGTAGGACCCGAAGGAGACTTACCTGAATCGAAGGAGGAAGCTCCCCAATCTCGTCGAGGAACAATGTCCCGTGATGGGCCTGTTCAAACTTTCCCTTATGGCCTTGGCGTTTTGCCCCGGTAAACGCCCCACTTTCGTAACCGAACAGTTCGCTTTCGAACAATTCTTTGGGAATGGCTCCGCAGTTCACCGCTACGAACGGCGAGTTTTTGCGCCGGCTGTTGTTGTGGATCGTCTGAGCAATCATTTCTTTCCCCGTGCCGGTCTCTCCGTAAATGTGCACGCTGATGTCAGAGCCGGCTGCTTCCCTTACTTGTCCTAAGGTGTGCCGGAACCGCAAACTGACTCCCGCTTCTCCACTAAATTTCAACTCCCCTGGCGAAATGCCCATCGAAACGCCGGTCGAAATGCCTGGCCACCCGGACCACCCCGGCCACGAACTCGCCCCCGAAACAGACAAGTGGTCGATATAGACAGCTTTGCCTAACACCCTTCCGTGGTGTTGTGAGCGGATCGGAACTTCCTTCTGCACCCGAAACCCATCGTCTTCGAGGGAGACAAGGTGCCTTCCTTCCCATCCCGGCATGACCCCGCGGACCGCTTTGGTTGCCCCTAGAATCGTGTTCTTGTTCGTACAAATGAGTACCGCTGAGTTCGACTCCAAGATGTCCATCGAACCTTGCAGCAGTTCCACCTCGTCCCGGTGAAGAACAATGTTCAGGTCGCGTTCAATGGTATAGGCGGCCGATGTCACGAGACCGTGCATATACGGATGCGCCCGCTCGACCAGGCACGAAATGTCCAACACGCCGAGTGACATACTCCCACCACCTACGCTAACGCTTAGAGGTGGGGGCTTCTTGGGACGTACCAGCCAACGCCAGCATGATTACCAAGCTATCCCCGTTTGCCCAACGGTTCTTTATGACGGATTAGGCGATACCAAGCATCTGACAACCTTCGTTTTTGATGTTGATTGCGGCGTTTACGTCTCTGTCTAATTCCGCTCCACAATGACTACAAGTCCAGGTTCTATCTGATAGGGTTAGTTCTTTATTTTCGTTGTTGCAAAACCTACACATTTTACTGGATGGAAACCACTTATCAATAACGACTAACTGTTTTCCTTGTTCAGCAAGTTTGTATCCTAGAAAAGTTTTTAGCATTCCAAAACCATTGTCATTCGTGGATTTTGCCAGATTAAGACTTTGTGCCATTCCACGCATATTTAAGTCTTCAATCGCAACCGCTGTGTAGGCATTGGCTATCTGCCTTGAGAGCTTATGCAAGAAGTCTTTGCGTTGGTTGGCTACTTTTTCGTGCAGTTTGGCTACTTTAAGGCGTTGCCTTTCCCAGTTCTTACCGCCCTTTTTTCGTTTGGATAACTTACGTTGTGCTCTTTTTAGATTTGCTTCCTCTTTACGGTAGAATTTTGGGTAGTCCGCATTCTTTGCTTGGCTATCGACAAACAATGACTTAGATGAATAATCCAAACCTAATACAGTTTCTATTGTTGGTGCTACTGGCTTCATATCCGCTTCGTACTGAACCAATACGGAAACATAATATTTACCCGTTGGCGTTTTGCTGATGGTTGCAGACTTGATCACAGATCCCTTCGGTAATTGGCGATGGAGTTTAATTCTCACGTCTTTTAATTTGGGCAATCGGATGGTTTTGCTGTCTATCATCCGAATCGTGCCACTTTGGTTGTTGGTAGTATAAGATTTCTTATCGTGGTGCTTGTTTTTGAACTTCGGAAAGCCTATTGATTTGTCCCGAAAGAAGTTCTTGTATGCAGTTTGTAGATTTAGTTGTGCATTAGCTAAAGCCAGGCTGTCAACTTCTTTGAGCCATTCAAACTCTTTTTTGAAATCGGCTGGAAGCAAATATTTCTGTTGCTTTTGTACTTCCTTGTCATCCTTGAACTGTTCATAAACCTCTTTGCGGTTAGCAAGCATTTTGTTGTAGACAAAACGCACACAGCCAAAAGTTTTGTTGATGAGAATTTCCTGTTCAGGAGAAGGATATATGCGATATTTGAATGCCTTGTTCATAACTTCTCACCTTGACTTTCAATATATCGTCTGACGATTTCAATTGGTGCACCGCCTGTTGTGAGCAAGCAGAAACTTCTTGACCAGAAATATTCTTTCCATAGCGATTTTTTTATGATGGGATATTCTTTTTTGATGAGACGTGACGATGCGCTCTTATAGGCATTGATGAACTTCGACAATTCACTGTTCGGCTGTGCTTTGAACAAAATATGAACGTGATCTTTGTCGTGATTCCATTCCTGCAATGCAACATTGTAACTCGGTGCAATATACTCAAAGATTTCTTTGAGACGATTTGATATTTCATCGTCAATGACTTTTCGACGATACTTTATAACCAGAACGAGGTGATAGTACATCAAGAATACTGAGTGATTATTATTGTCTAATTCCACTGTATCACCGCCATATACTGCTATACCACTGATTATATCATGACGATGTACATTTTTTTAGCAACGCTTCGAAGACGGCAATTCATCTCCCACCTATAGAGGATAGGAGACTTCTTGCCGCATTAGGTTAAATTCCCGTCGTCGTCTCGTATCGGCGCCGCAGAGCAGGCCCATTGGTGGGAAGCCATGGCGTAGTGTTCCGCGCCCATCACCATGATGGTTTCGTTGTCGATCAAGGCGGAGCCAATGGCATTCGTGCCGACTTCCTCCTCCGTCCAGCGCACACCCTCCACCAGGTTGATTTTCTTGGCGTCTTTGAGGGTCTGGGCCGACCCAATCGTGGATAACACGTATCCATCGGGATCGATCAACAGTGCAATCCCGTTGCAAGAGACTTATAAAACCTTGATGGTTTTCGCTCTTTTCCCAATTCAGCGCGTCCGATTTCGCCTTGGCTACTCTCGTTTGTGCGACGCTCCAAGGGCTTCAATTCCCGACCAACGAATCGGTACATATGCGTGTTGTCGTTTACGCTGACAGTTCACGCATTCCGTATTGCATGAGGTTCACCGCCGCGTTCAAGTCTCTATCCATCGTCATTCCGCATTCATCACAGTGGTATGTTCGGTCGGACAATTTTAAGTCTGTTTTCTTGTGCCCACAGTC
Source organism: Alicyclobacillus tolerans (assembly GCF_021739485.1). Taxonomy (GTDB): domain Bacteria; phylum Bacillota; class Bacilli; order Alicyclobacillales; family Alicyclobacillaceae; genus Alicyclobacillus_K; species Alicyclobacillus_K tolerans_A. The sequence continues at coordinate 13,070 of NZ_JAJFNK010000010.1, read as the reverse complement.
CGAGCAGAGTTTGGATGATGGATAGAACCTATCGGCGATAATCAACTTCACACCGTACCAATTACATTTATACTCAAGTTGTCGTCTGACTTCCGCGAGTCGATTGTCTTGAATCGCCTTCGCCAGTCGATGATTCTTGAGCATTCCATTCACATTCAGGTCTTCGATGACAATAAATGCTGGCTTGGTTTTCACCAGTTTCGATGTCATTTGGTGAATGTGGTTGGTGTGTTGGTCACGAATTTTATTGTTCACTGAGCGAATTTGCTTCTCAAGTTTTTCTAAGCCGCGAGACTTCTTGCAACGGGTTTTCACCATCCTTTCGTAATGACGGCTCGCCCGTCGCTGCAGTCGCTTTTTGCGCTTCTCCAGTTGTTTCAATTTGCGTGTCTTGTTGATGTTCTTGAATATCTGACCGTCCGATACGACAGCCAATTCTTTTACGCCGAGATCAACCCCGATTGGTTCAGTGACTTCAACGGCATCTGTGCATTCGACATCTGCCGCAACACTTACCACCGTCCATTATCACAAGTGATGCGCGGATTCTGGTATGAAACACCTATCGGAATTCGACCATGTTCTTTGAGTCGCACACGTCCGATTTTCTCAAGCTGTACATGTGTTTCAGTCACCTTGAGTTTGATTGGATCGTGATAGAAACTCGGCTTCGTTCGACGTTTCGACTTGAACACAGGAAACTGAGCATTGTGTTTGAAAAAGTTCTTCAAAGCAATCGAACAATCTTTAATCGCCTGTTTCGTGACATTGTTGCTGTACTCATACAACCACGCAAACTCTGGAGTCTTCTTGAGTTGCGTTAGTTGCTTGCGTAACTCACCATCGAACATGAACTTACCTGTTTGAGCGTAATGTTCTTTCGACTGAGCAAGTGCCCAGTTATATGCCCACCTTGCAGTTCCAGCCGACTGAAACAAGCTAGAACGTTGCTTGTTGTTTGGCGCGAGTTCGACTTTGAAGGTTTTAAGCATCCAATCACCCCCTCATATATATTATACATTCAACTACATGAGATTGAAATTGTCTGCATGTGAATATACAATACATTCGAGGTGATTCCTGTGTCAGAAAACCGTGGTCTCAAAAACCGAAGAGCGTTCTCGAACGCCATTGATAAGAACTTGTTTGAAGCGTTTGAACAACTCCACAAACAAACTCGAATACCAAAGTCAAAACTTCTTGATGAGGCGATCCAGATGCTAATCGAAAAGTACAAAGTTATAAAATACGATTAACTTTGTGCAAGTTATTTTAAGTTATCGCGAACTGTTTAAAGCCTCCTCACGCACCAAACCGGGTCCTGGGACCAAAACGAGACATATGGAGACGTATCGAGACAAGTGTCTCGCTTTGTCTCCGAAACCCGAACCCCCGGGACCCCTTGCTATATGTTAGTATATTTTAAATTCACTTAATTTACGAAAAATATCGCGAAATCCATAGGTGGATAAGGCGGGTACTCATTGAACCCGACTGTGGCATGCATCTTGCGTAGGATCACGTTGTATAAAGAACTGTATGAAAATTCACTCAGCAAGCTGAAAGGATGGTTTTACATGAATGTCGGGTTATTCTTAATGCCTTCGCATCCGCCGGAAAGAAGTCTCTATGACGCGACTCAATGGGACTTGGATGTCATTCAATGGGCGGACGAACTGGGGTTCTCTGAAGTTTGGGTCGGTGAACACTTCACCTCCCCTTGGGAGCCCATCCCTGCCCCGGATCTGCTGATTGCACAGGCATTAATGCGCACCAAACACATTAAAGTCGCTCCGGGAGCGCATCTGTTGCCCTATCATAATGCGGTAGAACTGGCCCATCGGGTTGCCTATCTCGATCACTTAGCCCAAGGCCGCCTCATGCTCGGAGTCGGAGCCGGCGGCTTGCCGAGTGACGGGAAGCTCTTCAATGTGGACACCCAGGCTGGTGAAAACCGGACCATGACCGCTGAATCCCTCGAACTGATTTTAAAGTTATGGACGGAAGAAGCGCCATTTGAGTTTCGCGGCAAGTACTGGAATGCCAACAAAATCGAACCGATGGCCTTAGGACTCTTAAAAAACCACGTCTTCCCGTTCCAAAAACCTTATCTGCCGATTGGCATCACAGGGCTGAGTCCCGCATCGAAGACGCTCAAAATGGCCGGAAAACGCGGCTTTATTCCCATGAGCCTCGGTGCCAACAACGAGTACATCGCCAGCCACTGGGGAGCCGTTGTGGAAGGCGCCAAGGAATCGGGTCTGACGCCCAACCGAAAGGATTGGCGGATCACGAGAGACGTCTTTGTCGCGCGCACCGACGAGGAAGCCCTGGAGTGGTCCCTGGGTTCGATGATGGGACGTCAACACCAGGAATACTGGCTGCCGTTGTTTAAAGAGCTGCGTGCCATCTCTGTGTTTAAGCACGATCCGTCGGTAGCAGATGAAGAAGTCACCCCCGAGTACATGGCTCGCACGAGCTGGCTCGTAGGGTCTCCCGAAACGGTCGCCCGGAAACTGCAAGAACTGAACGATACGGTGGGCGGCTTCGGCACCTTGTTGGTCACAGGCTACGACTATGCCGATGCCCCTGAACCTTGGAAACAATCCATGCGCTTGTTGGTGGAAGAAGTCCTCCCGAGAGTCCGGTAAGTTTTCTACAAACCATTCCCTGTAACACCGGGCTTTTGAGGAGATGCATCGTTTTGCGGCCGCAGGATAGATGCTGCGGCCGCAAGGCACTCATTTTGCAGGAAAGAGGATGCTTATGGAGAAACAGACGTTTCGAGAGATTGCAGGGACGTATCCAACCGGCGTGACTGTGATTACGGGCACCAACGCTGAAGGCCGCCCCGTTGGGATGACCGCGAACTCGTTTACCACGCTCTCGCTTAGCCCTTTACTGGTGATGTTCGCCATCGACAAGAGCGCGAGCCTGTTTTCCGACTTTATGGAATCCCCATCGTTCGCCGTCAACATTTTAGCTAGTCAGCAAGAACATTTATCCCGCCAGTTCTCGAAGAAAAATGTGGACCGCTTTGAAGGCGTTGCTTACAAAAAGAGCGACATGACCGGCTGCCCTATCCTGGAGGATGTCGTGTCCTACTTCGATTGCCGTATTGTAGACCGACATGAAGCCGGCGATCACGTCATTGTCATTGGCGAAGTCCTCGACGGCGCCCGCTCCGACCAAACCCCGCTGATCTTTTGCCAAGGTCGCTACCTGTAGCCCGCCCGGGGGACACTCGCCACGGGTCTCTCCAGGATGAACACTTTGGACCGGCTTGGGTCCGGCTATATCCGCTTATCCGCTTTGCTGAAGTTCAACTTCCATAGGACGACGCGAGTTGATTACAGCAGAACTCTATGCCACACTCGTTGACGTGAGTACACGGATTGTAGCGCGAGGAGGGGCAAGAGTATGAGAACCATGAGACTGGGCACCAGCACCTTAGAAGTGCCGGTCGTCGCTGTCGGGTGCATGCGCATCAATGGACTGGGCAAATCGGAGGCGGAAGCCTTTATCCAAACGGCCTTGGAGCAAGGTGCAAACTTCTTTGACCACGCCGACATTTACGGCGAAGGAACCTGCGAGCAGGTCTTCTCCGAGGCCATCCACATGAACGACGACGTGCGGGAACAAATCATTCTGCAGTCCAAGTGCGGCATTCGAGAGGGCATGTTCGACTTCTCCAAAGAGCACATTCTTCATTCGGTGGACGGCAGCTTGAAGAGGCTGAAAACCGATTACCTGGATGTCTTGCTCCTGCATCGTCCGGATGCCCTGGTCGAGCCCGAAGAGGTCGCGGAGGCGTTCGACATTCTGGAGAGTTCCGGCAAAGTTCGGCATTTTGGCGTATCCAATCAGAAGCCCATGCAAATCGAGCTGCTCAAGAAGTTCGTGAAGCAGCCCATTGTGGCCAACCAGTTGCAGCTAAGCATCACGAACGCCGCCATGGTCTCCAATGGTATCAACGTGAACATGGAAAACGATTCCGCATTGGATCGCGATGGCAGCATCCTCGACTATTGCCGACTCAACGATATCACCATACAGCCGTGGTCGCCTTTTCAGTACGGGTTCTTTGAAGGCGTGTTCCTTGGAAGCAATAAGTTCCCGGAACTGAATCAGAAAATCGATGAAATTGCGAAGAAATACGAAGTCACAAACACCACCATTGCCATCGCATGGCTTTTGCGCCATCCCGCTCACATGCAGCCTGTCACAGGCACCATGAATGCGGAACGGTTGAAGGATTGCTGTAAGGCGAGCGATGTTTCCCTGACACGGGAAGATTGGTACGCCATCTACCAAGCCGCGGGAAATGTGCTGCCGTAGCCACACAAAGTTTACGATGTACAAAGTTCCACGATGCACGAAGTTTGACTAGGCACGAAGTTCAACGACGTACAGGGTTCGGCCGGACGGGGAGGGCCAAATGGCGGTTCGCCCAGCGGGCGGAACCCTGTCCTCCCGTGCAGGCGAATGCGACGTTCTCAAATCCCCCGCGCCATATTGCAAACCATCGCACATGTTGCATTGCAGTGGATTGCGTTGCAGTCTAAATGGGGAATGTTCAACCCATTGCGGATTTCTTCAACTCGTTTAAACGCGGCATGGATTGTTTCAAAATCGAGTCTAGAATTTTCCGGTTCACTTCCACCCGTCCATTTGCGTGCAGCCATTCCAAAATGACAGTGGCCACAGGCGCCCCTGCAAGGAGCACCTCGTAGACGGATGGGTTTAGCAACCGATCAAAGTAAATCGACTTCTCCGGACGAGCCCCCACGACCCCGGTTTGGAAAACGGCCCGGTACGCGCAACCCCAGTTGCTTGACCTTTGAATGGTTTTAACCCGGACCACTTGCTCTGCCAGGGTTTTAAAGGTTTGCAGCCTGTCCCGAAAGTCCGGGTACAGCCGCCACCCCTTGCCCGTCACACGTTCGATGAGGTTTAAATCGTTTTTCTCGAGCCACTTGCGAAACGGTTTTCCCTCTTCGCGAAAGTACCGCAGCATTTTCTCGGTTTTCTTCCAACCATTTAATGCACTATGAAACGTAGGGTCCCCGCTGACGGTTTGTTTGATATATCCTGTCAGGTCCCGCAGCCCGAAGAAACGGCCACAGAACCCGTGTTTTTCAAGAAACTGAGCCAGGTCTTCGTAGCTTGTCCAATACTCCTGAATCAGTGCCTGATTGTTTTTCATCTCCTGGATGAGCTGGTGTCCATTCTCTGTTTGCATAAAGCCCCCACCTATTTACTTTCACTTGTCCTTCCATCTTACAGAAGTATGTATCCTGACTCAAACGTAATTAGCACAATACCCCATTATTAATGGAAACTTCCAACTTCCTATTTGTTTTTTGAAAATGGATAGAACGGCCCTTTTTTGACTAGACTGACAAGAAGATAGTTTCCCTGTGCAAGCTTGCTATCATCCATAGGAAATTAGGAGGACCCTGCATTGGTGAGTCACCAGGCGGTTCTGATGTTTACCGAACACTTGCTAGAAACCGATAGAAGCCACAAAACCGTGATTGGCTACCAAAGCGATCTGCGCAACTTTGAACGCTTCTATTGCGAGAAATACAACGGTCCCTGGCTGGTCGAAGAAACGACGCGCGAAGACGTGGAGCAGTTTTTGCGCGCACTCAAGATGGAAAAAGGACTCGGCCCCGCTTCCCGGAATCGGATCCTTTACGGCATGAAATCGTTTTTTCGCTTTATGGAGTACAAGGGAATCTGCGAAACGAATATCGCTCAGGACATCGAGCCCGTTCGGTACATCAAAAAAGAACGCCATTTTTTGGTGGAAGAAGAAATCCAGCAGTTTATCGTTGAGATCAAACACCCCGTCGTTCAGGTGGCTGCCACACTGCTGGCGTATACGGGGATGCGAATTTCCGAGTGTTGCCGGCTAAGAATGCAGGACGTCGATCTGTCCGAACGCATTGTCTACATCTTTAATGGGAAGGGCAAACGCGGTCGCCATGTTCCCATCGCAGACAAACTTCTCGCCGTGCTTCAAGACTACCGCGACCAGTATCGGCCCGATGCCGGAGACGGAGACCGTTTCTTTGCGACCGTGGCCACCGGGCGACTTTCGCCGTCTCACTTTAACACCATCTTAGTCCAAACCTCGAACCGACTCGGCTTAAGGCATAAAGTGACCGCCCACGTGTTTCGCCATTCGGTGGCCAGTAACTTGATTCGACAAGGGGCCAACGTCGTGCAAGTGCAAAAATTGTTGGGACACAGTTCGCTGCAGATCACGTCCGTATACACCCACGCTACGCTCGAAGACTTAGCGAACGCTGTGAATAAGTTGTAGGAGGAGCCCTCATGTCCATGCCGGAGGTTCATGCGTCAAATCCAGACCGCCTGTACGACATCCTCGATGCGATGTCCGTCGGTCTGACGCGTGAAGAAGTGGCGGAAATCTACGGACACAAAGACAAAGCCACCATCGACCAGTTCATGCGCCGACATGGCTATGTATGGGACAAGACACGGCAGAATTATGTTCAAAAAGATGTCTCCGGCATGCATAGAGGGCGGATTTCTTCCTCCCGGGCCGTCGATGTGATGGCGCAGTTTCGCAAGCCTGGCGCCGACCCGAAAGAAATTGCCAAGCGGCTTCGCTTTGCCAGCCACCACGAAATGGCCAAGTACATGAGAGCCAGGGGCTACCGGTGGGACCCAGACCTAGGGAACTACACGGCGGTATCTGCAGAGGTTGAAGACGAAGATATTGAGGCTACAGCAGAGCCGGATTCTTCTTCATCGGGGCCTGCTGCCTCAGCGCCAACCAAGACTCCCGCCCTCCCCAGCATCGATTGGGGGAAGTTTGTTCCTTTACTGCTGCGACTCCAAAAAAATGAGGACAAGCTGATGCAGCTTCTCAGCCAAACCTTGGTTGAATCCGCGGAAATCCCCCGCTACGCCATCCCCGGGGTTTTTACCGTCAAGTCCATCCACATGAACGTCTCGCTGGACCAACTGGTGAAAGAATTCAGCCGCGAAAAAAACATCAGCCAGCGCGAAATCTTTGAGGTGGCCCTCGTACAGTTTTTTAAAAAGTACGGGTACGAGCGTGAGGTTGAGGCGCTGTTGGGACAATCCGGAAAAGTCTAACAGAAGAACCTCAAGACTCCCCCACTAGCCATATCCATTACTCAAATACCTGAGCGTCTAAAAGTCGAGGATGTTCCTCATCTTTTGCCGAAAGAACAGGTTGCGAACTTGGCCATGGAATCCCGATATCCGGTTCATTCCACAGTATTCCCCGATCACACTCCGGGTTATAGTATTCGTCCACCTTATACATCACTTCGGTATTAGGGACTAGCGTACAAAACCCATGTGCAAACCCTTTGGGAATGAGCAACTGGCGGTGGTTATCCGCGGTCAGAATCACGCCAACCCATTGACCAAACGTATCCGAATTTCTTCGAATGTCTACCGCAACATCGTAGATCGCTCCGGATGTGCAGCGCACCAGTTTTGTCTGCGCGGCTGGAGCCACCTGATAGTGCAGCCCACGTATGGTTCCTGGTGTCGATGAAAGGGAATGATTGTCTTGTATGAAGTCAATGTGGATGCCATGTTCTTCAAGGGTTCTCTTGTTGTAGGTTTCCGTGAAAAAGCCGCGCTGGTCGCCGAACACCTTGGGTTCGAGAATCAGGACGCCGTCTAGGTCCGTTTTGATCACGTTCACTGGGTCATTCACTCCTTGCCGTAGGTCACGTCCAACCAGGTTTCACGGTTCGTGTTTATGCCGGTTGGCGTGGAACTTTGTTACTTTGACAGGTATTCCGCGAGAAACCTCTGGAGTGCATCGCGCCATGCTGGCATTTTAACAAATCCATTCGTCCGCATCGCCAAGTGGTCCAACACGGAGTTACGTGGCCGCGGTGCCGGACGGGGAAACTCCTGTGTGGTGCAAGGGTCGACAAGGACCGATTGACCGGCCTCCTCAAAGATGGCCTTCGCGAACTCAAACCACGTACAAGCTTCGCTGTTTGACGCATGGTAGACCCCATACTTCTCAGTTGAGATAAGGTCTCCAATGAACCGTGCCAAGTCAACCGTATATGTCGGGCACCCCGTCTGGTCGTCGACAACCTGAAGAGAGCTTCGCCCTTGCCCCAACTTCAGCATGGTTTTTACGAAATTCCCCCCGTGTGCACCGAACACCCACGAAGTCCTTACGATAAAGTAGCGAGAACAGAGGGTTTGGGTCAGAACCTCTCCAGCGAGTTTAGACTGGCCATATACACTTGTGGGTCCGACCTGGTCATACTCTCGATACGGTCCGTCCAGTGTCCCATCAAACACATAGTCCGTACTAATGTAACAGACCCTAGCCTTTACTTCTTCTGCTGCGACAGCCACGTTCCGGCTCCCGACAGCGTTCACGCGAAATGCTTCGTCGATCTCGGTTTCAGCGCGATCGACGGCAGTATAGGCTGCGGCATGTACCACCACGTCCGGGACAACGGATTCCATGGTGTGTTTTACCGAAGCAAGGTCACAGACATCCATCTGGTCTCTTCCAAAGCCAATCACTTCGTGCTCTGGAGACAGAATCTTAACAAGATCATGACCAAGTTGACCATTCGCTCCCGTCACGAGAACCTTCATGACCGCGCACCCAATCGCGACCCGTATTGCTGTTCATAGTATTTTCGGTATTCACCGGACTGGACGTTTTCCCACCAGTCCCGATGGTCCACGTACCATCGGATGGTTTCGCGAAGCCCGTCTTCAAAGGTATATCGGGGGGTCCACCCGAGCTCATTGCGAATCTTAGTGGCATCAATCGCGTAGCGCCGGTCATGACCTAACCGGTCTTCAACAAACTGAATTAACGATTCCGGCTTGCCAAGCTCCGAAAGAATAGATTGGACGATCTGGAGATTCGTTCGCTCGTTGTGACCCCCGACATTGTAGACCTCACCCGGACGCCCATTATGTAACACCAGATCGATGGCTTGACAGTGGTCCTCAACATGCAGCCAGTCCCGGATATTCTGACCATCTCCATAAACAGGCAACGGCTTATCATGGAGCGCATTAATGACCATCAACGGAATCAACTTTTCCGGGAATTGATACGGTCCATAGTTGTTAGAGCAACGGGTGATGTTGACGTCCATACTATAGGTTTCATGATAGGCACGTACGATGCAGTCGGCTCCAGCCTTGCTCGCTGAATATGGGCTATTGGGGAGTAACGGACTCTCTTCAGTGAAATATCCTGTTGAACCTAGTGTTCCATATACTTCGTCTGTTGAAACTTGGACAAACTTCTTCACTCCGGCCCTTCGCGCAGCTTCAAGAAGGACGTGGGTACCTAGGACATTGGTATGGGTAAACGCTTGTGGGTCAAGGATGCTGCGATCTACATGAGACTCTGCGGCAAAGTTCACAACAGCATCGGAACCTGGAGCCAGGATTTCATCAAGGGCCCCGGCATCTTGAATGTCCGTTTTGATAAAACGGTAATGGGGGTTCGATTCAACATCCCAGAGACTGTCCAAATTTCCTGCATAAGTTAAAGCATCTAAGTTGTAGACATGATAATCGGCGTGGTTTTTTAGTATGTATTTTATAAAGTTACTACCAATAAAACCTGCACCGCCGGTTATAAAAATGTTCATAAGCCACCTCACGCATTAAGTCTCATTAATACTTTGCGGACTACGATATATTTTACACATTGAAAACCCAATACAAACCCAATGCATTGGTCCCTGTTGTTACCTGCACATATGTCGAAAAATATGACGGGCGCTAAAAATACCAATTGAGACCACATAATGCTATTCAAACACTAATTTCAAAACCCTCAAACATCCGTATACTACGTCTTCCCAATCGACAGTTCTAGCTCCGGCCCTTTATGTAAGCTCTCGTAGTAGGGGAGCAATCAAGTTATACATCGTGAAGCGGCTGCGTTAGGATTTAATCTAAATTTTCCAAGTGGTCAACCAACCCTTATTTTTGATACGATGGGACTCTAACTACCGAACGCTTTTCCACTATATGACTCATACCTCAATAACCGAGGAGGACAGAAACGTTTTCTTTCTTTGGCTCATTTGCTTGCTCTGCAAAACCTGTGCTTTCTTCATCAACCAAGCCAAGTAGGTACTGTCCATAACCACTCTTCCCCAATGTTCCAACCAAATCCAAAAGTTGTTGTTTACTGATATAACCCATTCTATAAGCAATTTCTTCAATACAAGCTATATAAAACCCTTGCCTTTTTTGAACGGTAGCCACAAAATTTGAAGCTTCAAGTAGATTGTCGTGCGTTCCGGTGTCAAACCATGCCATGCCGCGACCCATACTGATAACATGCAAGCTGTCCTCTTCAAGATAAAGTCGGTTCAAATCAGTAATCTCCAGCTCACCTCTGGCCGAAGGAACGAGTGTTTTAGCCTTTTCCACGACAGTATTGTCATAGAAGTACAGTCCCGGAATCGCATAACCGGATTTTGGATACCTTGGCTTCTCTTCGAGCGAAATCGCCTTTCCATTCTCATCAAACTCAATCACCCCATAGGCTGAGGGATCATTTACTCGGTAGCCAAAGATCCTTGCCCCGTTGGCTCCCCGAGCTGCCTCTTGAACGATTTTGGAAAGGCCCTGACCATAGAAGAGGTTGTCCCCCAATACTAAGGCACACGAATCGTTTCCGATAAACTCTTCCCCAATTATAAATGCCTCCGCCAACCCATTGGGATGGGTCTGCACTGCGTAGGATATATCAAGACCATAATGTCCCCCATCCTGAAGCAGTTCTTGAAATAGTGGGAGATCCCTGGGGGTGGAAATAATGAGAATCTCCGTTATCCCAGCAAGCATCAGGATAGACAACGGATAATAGATCATGGGTTTATCGTAGACAGGAACTAGTTGTTTTGAGATGGATTTTGTTATTGGGTATAATCTTGTCCCACTTCCACCCGCCAATATGATGCCTTTCACGTAAACACCTCCGTTAAGTAAATTCGATCTATGACTAAGTATTAAGTGATGCCAACTTGACCCTACAAACCCATACCGTTTCTTAAAAAATGCCAGAGAACAGTTATAATAACCCTTTTGCGATAGTAACGACTCTATGAGAAATATAATTGAGCGTTTTGCAGAATTGAATTTCTCTGTGAAACGAAAAAAGAAGCAATACCAGTTTGAGGGTTTTCATTTACATTTTTTGTTTGTGTGATCTAGGTTTCCAAATACCCTTGTCTTAGCAGAGCGCCAAGAATCTTGTCATTAAGCCGTCTTCAGTGAACTTGCTGTCGTGCTCATTGCCAGTGCAGAAGCAAGTAGAACAATCGCATTGAGATAGACGTATGTGGTGATCTTCTGAATACCACGAACGTGCGTGTCGTTGGCTGTAAGATTTTCTTTGAGCCGGGAATTACATCGCTCCACCGACGTTCGCTCATTGTAGAGCACTGTCCCACCCCGCGTGTTTCGGTGCGGGTTCGCGTAACGTCTGACATCTTCGGAGATGGTCTTCTTGACCACCATCCCGTAGTTTGAATCGGAGCAAGCTGCAAGTCCAAGCGGACAGTCAATCTTACCAACTGCATGTGGGCAACGGAACTTTAATCGGTCTCCGTCGGCTCCCCAATACACCATGTCGTAACCCATAGAGCAACGAGGCGTCCCATTGGATGCAATCCCTGCAGGAGGTTCCTTTTCGCCGCGCTTATTGAGTGCAACGATGGCTTGTGCACCATAGCAACGGGCGGCTTCGTAGTTTTTCACCTGGTCATACCCAGCATCCATCATGACGTATTTGACCTTCCAGCTATAGTTCTCAACGACATCTTTCATGAGTGGAATGGCCATCTCACCGTCATAAACAGGTGCAGGCGTGACCTTCAAGGCGACGGGTAACTCGCTGACGGTATCCACTGCAAGGTGGATTTTGTAGCCAAACCACGTGAGCTTGTTACCAAAGGTGTCGTACTTCGCACCCCAGTCGGCGTTCCCCGTTTCTTGGCTACGTGACTTCGGCTGTTTCTTCTCATAGGCACCAATCGCTGTACTGTCAATCGCAAGATGAGTCCCATCTATGACGCCGGAATCTTTACATTGACTGACCAGGTCAATGAAGAGTTCCTTCGCAAGTCCATTTTGTGCAACAGCCTTGAATACTCGGCTGAGTGTTGCAATCGACGGTGCGAGTTCATTCAACCGAAACCCACATTGGTACCGGAAACGCAAGTCGCTATCCAAACGCTTGTGTAACTTGGTAAAGGTTGAAATCCCCTCAAGTGGAGCAGCGAGGAACGCTCGTAAAATTGCTTCACGATTGATGGGCTTTGCACCCTGGGGTGATGAATTCCTTAACTTTGCGACATACGGCTGAAGATCCACGGTAGCAAAGAACAGTTGTAGCCGTTCACTGGGTTCGATTTCTAGCCACTCTTCAAAGGAAAACAGAGACTTTTGGAGAAGATACAAGTGGGACTTCCCTCCTCGGAGAATTTCGGGTTTGGTCACTTGAAATCTTCTCGAAGTTGGGGTGAAGTCCTTTTTTATGTCCTGTCATCCCTTGCCCTGCAAGGGCTTAAAAATCTGCAAAACGCTCAATTAATAATACTGTGGCTTAACTCTGCAAACTCCAATTAAAAAATGTATCAGTCATGATTTTGTCTTCTGCATTTACCAGGTCACTGTCAACCCGACATTTGTGTCAAGGGTTCTTTCAGGATGGTAACAGAAAAATCACCGAATCGAGATGTTTTTTATAACCTTTGCGTTCATCATACTAGCAGTAAGGTACGCATAGGTGGTGACCTTCTGAATACCACGAACGTGCACATCGTTGGCTGTGAGATTTTCCGGGACATACAACACTACTGATGCTCGCTCATTGTAGATCGTTCCAACCTCGTATATTTCGATGCAGATTCGCGTAACGCCTGACATTTTCGACGATGCTCTTCCTGACGACCATTCCATAGTTAGGGGGTGCTGAACCACGCTGTTATACAGAATGTACAGCGAATGACGGGCACAAAATCAGCGATCCCAGCAGTTGC
>NZ_JAJFNK010000109.1 GCF_021739485.1 Alicyclobacillus tolerans | reverse complement strand
AGTGGTTCAACAGACTATTATCAGCTGCTCTTTCTGCTAAAACCGTGACCTTTGCTGAGCTAACGGAATAGCCATGTCTTCTAAAATATTTGTTAACCATTTCTGGGATTTTGTCTTCATCAGATTCATCTACAAATAGGGAGAATGAAATAGTTCCATCATCGTTATTTTTCACTTCCCGGTAAGGAATAATATGCGTTTCTGAGGGCTGCCCCGTTTCATCAGTTTTAATCTGGACTTTTATTTTTTCGTTGTCACCCAAAGTTCCATTAGCCAAAGTGTTTGGTACTTTCCCTGACTTGCCTCTGAGTCCTTTCGACATGCGTTGACCTTGAATCAACCAGTGTTCTATTAACCAAATGTCGACGCTGTGACCAAAGTAATCATTGCACTTTTTGCACACATCGTAGAAAACTAACGTTCCACCAAGGGATTCAGGAAAAATGTGTTCCTCTGATGGAACACATTCCTTTAAGCAGGATACACATATCATGGCTATTCACCTCTATCTGACATGATTATGTTTGGAAATGTAATATGATTCTGATATCAATGGATAACCTGGTCCAACTGTTGCAGGTGCCTTTCAGTTTCATCCAAAATGTGGTCATACAGTCCTTGAAGCGAAACACCTTCTGGAGTATCTGATGTAGGTTCCAATCCAAATTCCGTATAAGACACATGCGACGGTTGTAGGACAGGAGTCAGTTCATAATTCTTCTCCAGATTAAAAGCTTTATAATTTCCTATTTGGAGTTTCCATGCAGGGAGTCCGTGATGTCCACTCATCGACAGTTCCAAGATGCGAATGGGTTTATTACCGGTAAATGCAATACCGGTAATGGGCTGATTTTTTACTTCTGTAACACGTTTAATAAAATGCCAAGCGGTAGTTTTGTCTTTGTCGTAGGGCACAGTTTTTGAAGTTCCCTCGGGTTGTTGAAAGTATCGTTCTATACTTGAATAGTCTGTTGCAACTTTCCATCCAAAAAACGGCGGTATGTGGTCTAGTTCGGAGTGGTCCCATAACTCCTTTCCGATTATTTCGTAGGTATCCATGCTGCCCGCCTTGTAGACAATCCGTGTTCGATAGTATCTATCGTAGACATCTTCATAGAATAGTGACATAGAACTTACATGATTCGGAAATGTCTGGCCTTCCTTCAGACCCAATACCGTTTCTTCATTTGGTCCAAGTACCATGTTCACAATCGGCACTCGTCTACAATTTTCCTCAGTGGTGTCTTCTCCCCCCGTTTTCCACTGTGGAACTGGTTTATAGAAACTATCGGTGCTTATATCGTTGCGACCCGTAAAAAATCTAATGGTTGCTGGCCCCCAGGCCAACATTTCTCACGGTGAGTAGCAACCGTCTTGGGTCTGATTTCTGATACAGGACATCCATGTCCAACAGAGGTCTCAGGCTGTCCTTCATCCGTTCCGCTGAAGCCTCCTGTGCTTTTACTGAAGCCTCCTGTACCTTGATAGACCGTTCTGCATCGCGGGAAGCAAAGAACGTCATAATTGCAAGGACTACAGTTCCCATTGACACCCCTAGATTTGCTAGGGATGCACCTAGAGTTTGCTTGGCTGTATCGGAGGAATATATGTAAATTATGTCTCTTACAAAAAAGCCCACTATGACTACAATGGTGGCAATAAAAACCAAAGTTTTCCATGTCAATTTATTTTCATGCTTGTTCATCTTAAACTCCTCCACATCAAAGTGAATCAGGTAGCATAATACCAATTCTACCATTTTATAGATAGTATTAGAAATTTTAAAGCCAGTGGGTCTGTTACATTAGAAGGGGCAAAGATCACCTTTGCCTGCCTTGTCACATCGAAATGGTGGTATCCGTCAACAATGTGTGAAAAACAACAAGGAGTTTAACAGTAAGCCTCCTGCTTAAAATTCAATAATGAAACAATGCCACGGGACAAGGTCATTGCTTTCCCGTGGCTTTCATTTTGGTTACTTGTAGGAATGGTATCAGAGCTTATAGACTGTACCACACCGCTAGCGTATTACTGTTGTTCTATCAAAGCCATCAGGTCCGCTTCCGATTCGACTTTAGAATTCATCTGATAAGCAATTGCCATCATATCAGATATCACCATCACAACTTGCCACGTGCCTATAAAGCCGGCGTCGACATCTTTCTCTTCAGTGTACCCCGAAAGAACCGCTTCCCTGTCTTCGGGTAGATTCCACCGCCATAAATCCCATGCAGGATGACTCACATACGCGTCACCAAAGTCGATGAGTCCCGTGAAAATTCCTGTGGATGAGTTCACGAATGTATGCGTTGGACCCGGATTTGAGTGTAAGGCTACACGTTCATTTGACTCTGGCAAAGCTGCGAGAGCCTTCTCTGCCACATGCTCAGGTGTATATGGCAGCACCCACTTAATGTTCTTTCCTTTAATGCGTTCAATGAGTTCCCCAAATGATTCTTCAAAACGATGCCTAACATCGATAAAACTCTTGTCACCTGGGAATTGTGCGCATGCGATAAACGGTTCTTGTGGAACCGAATGAATGCGCCCCAGCGTTTGCCCAAGTTTGAAGAGCGTCTCCTTGCGGGTAGCGCGTTCCAGCGTGGTGTTAACGATTGCAATACCGGGCATCCGTGTCATGACGGTATATTCAATAGTGCCTTCACGTCCGTAGCCAAGCACTTTAGGCACGCTGATTTGTTTGTCTGAAGCCAATTGGTTAAGGAAGAAAGCTTCCTTTTCCAAACTTGTACGCGGACGCAACTGCTGAGGGCGTTGAACCTTCAAAATAACATTGTCATCGATAGCGTATGTACGCGCTTCCCCACCAGATTCATCGACACCTGTCACTGCTTTGGCATCAGGTACATGTTTGCGTACTATTGCAAGGACAACCTCATCGCTGTGAATCGGGTCGGGTGCATCGGGTTGAAGATAAACGTCTCTTGCCACTGATATGTCCCCCTATCTGTTCTACAATAAGAGTTAAAGAAACTTACCCAATATCCTGCACGATAAAGGAGTCATGGTGATGGACAGACAGCCGCGCGTGGCAATTCTATGGCACGGGGATCGTGAAACACGCAACAACGCTACAGGTGAAAATCATAGGCTTAACAAGGTTTTTGAGGAATTCAAAAAACATGGTGTTCTCGCAGAACCTGCAGTCTATAACGATGCATTTGTTGAGGAAGTTCGACATCAATTGAATGAAGTTGATGGTGTACTTGTCTGGGTAAACCCCATTCAAGATCGAACGAACCGGACGATTTTGGATGACATGCTCAGAGATGTTGCCTCACAGGGCGCTTTTGTCAGCACTCACCCAGATGTGATTCTAAAACTGGGCACGAAAGAAGTTCTGTTCCAGACTCGTGAAATGGAATGGGGCGGGGACGTACATCTGTATAAAACCGTGGAGGAACTCCGGGAGCATCTGCCTGCACGACTCGCTACTGGTGAATCACGGGTTTTAAAGCAAAATCGCGGGAACGGTGGAAACGGTGTTTGGCGAGTGGAGTTGGTTGAGGGAACGCACGGAGATGACGCTGTTGTTCGTGTTCTTCACGCCCTGCGAAACAGCACAGAGAAACAAATGCCGATCAGGGAATTCATGAATCAATATGAAATGTATTTCAAGGGTTCAGGACAACTGATTGACCAACCGTTTCACAGTCCCGTTCCCGATGGAATGGTTCGATGCTACATGTCACATGACAAGGTGGTCGGATTCGGACACCAATATGTCACCGCTTTACTCCGACCAGAGCTTGGGTCCGAACCCCTACAGCCACAACCCAGGATTTATCATCCGGATACAAAACCAGAGTTTCAGACACTTAAAGCCAAGATGGAGACCGAGTGGATTGCAAAGTTGCAACGTGTACTCGACATTGATACACATGCTCTGCCAGTCATTTGGGACGCAGACTTTCTTTATGGACCGAAGACGGAATCTGGTGAAGATACATATGTTTTATGCGAAGTTAATGTCAGTTCCGTGTATCCATTTCCGGAGTCCGCACTTCCTAAGTTGGTGGAGACAGCTCTCGACTGTATCAGACATCATCGGCAGTGACGTAATACTGAAGTCCTCCTAGTTGAGGGCTTCTTATTTGACAATGGGCGCAATGGGGCGGGTCTTGAACCACGGTTATCGCGATCTTTTGCATGAAAATGCAGTTCGGCTTCCTGGGTGTTATTG
Source organism: Alicyclobacillus tolerans (assembly GCF_021739485.1). Taxonomy (GTDB): domain Bacteria; phylum Bacillota; class Bacilli; order Alicyclobacillales; family Alicyclobacillaceae; genus Alicyclobacillus_K; species Alicyclobacillus_K tolerans_A. The sequence goes on along the minus strand of NZ_JAJFNK010000109.1, from coordinate 833 downwards.
AACACTTGGGCAGATATGCGACGGATGAAGATTCGGAGGTTTAAAGTACCCGCCGCTCTTGGAACATTCTTGTGGTTCGCCTCGTCAATATCTTGACAGGAGGCGCTTGTAGTGATGAGAAACCTGCTTAAACCAATTATCGTCGGAGTCGTAAGCATGTTTATCCTGACTGGTTGCGGTAACTCAACTAAGCCGTTAACGTTGAAAACGAGTACAGTTAGTCAGACGTCCAGACAGGTGAATGTATCTGTGATACCGTCCAGAGATCCACTTTTTACTTCCTCACAATACACTCAAATACAAGGAGTAGCGAGACAGGGTTCCGTTAATACTGTGTATCTTCCAACCGAAGCTCCAGTTAATGATTCTTTTCAAGAAGCTAAACCAATTCCATCACAAGGGTCATCAATTCAACTGATATTTAGGAACATGACCATCAGCGAAAGTACTCATCCTGATTTACTTACAAAAGATCTGATTCCAAAAGGTGAATTCAATATTTCAAACGGGATTCGAGCAGAATATCTGATTTCAGCAGACACAAAGGCTTTGTTGCTGAGAATTGGGCAATCAAAGGTACAGGTACTCATCAGAACTAAAACTTTGTCTAAAGACACATTGCTCGAAATTGCTCAGTCATTTTAGTGTGTTAAATTTGAGTTTACATATGGTGGTTTGAGCGGATGCTTGAATCGACGGTTGTCGATGCACTGCATAAGTATTGAATGCCCTGTGACTGATGGGTCTTCAGGTAAGGGGCAGGTTAGCGCCATAAGACGCGCCATTACTGCCGACGAAATGGTACAATAAAAGGGAATTAAAAATGGACGGTG
>NZ_JAJFNK010000108.1 GCF_021739485.1 Alicyclobacillus tolerans | reverse complement strand
CAATCTCCTTGAGGTCAAGAGAGCGTGGAATACCGGAACGAAGTGAGGATATGCCGCGAAAGCTCTTGACCGATAGTCTTGGGTAGAATCCGTTCCAGAGAAGGGCCGACTACAGGGAGGCCTTCTCCTAACCCTTCTATCCCAATCTGTTTCTATTCACATGCTTGACACCTTCAACCCATTTCAACCGACGAAGTGCCAGAAAATCTCCATAGCCTGATTCTACCGCGAGTTGCCGGGCACATTGGTCCGATTTTTGTGCAAAACAAAACCGCGAAGGTCCGAAATTTCCCCCTCGCGGCTGTATATCTGCAGGACGCTCCGCCTACGCGTCAACTGCCCTGATAGCCACATGTGCTATCCAACCCAGACAGTATTCTATACAAAATCCACGACACGCATGACACAAAATTCCATCGAATTTCTAGGCAATCTATCGACACTCGTGTGCTCGCTTCTCGAACACAAACGGGTCGAGTTCCGCAAATAGATAAAAATACCTCTTACTTACATGACAAAGGACTACCCGAAAGGATAGTCCTTTGCTAATCGTGCTGCCCTTCACAGGCTCAATCGTAAGCAATATGTTGCTGCTACCGACACGATCGAATTCGACGGGTCTTTCTGGTACGGCTTTGAGGCCTTCGCAGTTACTGCACAAGTCATCCTCAACCCACCAACAACCGTCCGGACACGCATTATGCTCTGTACACCCGCATACACGACACGCCGGAAGCTCGTCGAAAAGAACGATAAATTCTCCCCATGGCTTGAAGAAAAAGGGTGCTCCTGCATTTACGCAATGGTCTCTTAGGCTTCATACCCAATCGGGATGTTGCGGTCTTGCGTTAGGTCCAGATTCACCACCCGCGATTACCCAATCCATCGTTGGATGGTCTTGACTGCTTGATGAATTTGGTAATCCGTCGAGACTCCTTTGTTCGGAGTACTGATGTTCCCATCCAGTCAACACATCCCAAATGATTCGCCGTTTCCTGTATCCGTCTGTTGTTTTGAATCCGAAGTCGACACGGGTCAAATCCACTGGTCCAAGCATTGGCTCACAGGACAAGAACCTCACAGCTGCTGGTGTTTGTAAAAGTAACGGAATTCGTTCGTCTGCAGCCGCTTGATTCTCCACACTTACGCCTAGCCAGACATTTCGAAGCGGCCACCATTCATTCACAGGAACTTCGGGTAACTCTAGTCCCAACTGTTGAGCCGCAGCCGCCACGAATATGGCTCGATGGATAGACAACCACTCCAGCATGCGTTGAGGACGTTGGGTCAAAATTTGATACGTATGTTGGGGTGTCGCGGCCATGACCGCAAACACCTCCTCAATGAAATCCGATGGAACCTGCTCATGAAACAGGTCTGACATGCTATTCACGAATACCCGATTCGGTTCTTTCCACTTAAACGGCTCATGGAGTCGCTCACGATTGAAACGTACGTTATTTGAGCATCCCGTTACCGGATTCCAACGTTCGCTCTGACCACTCGATTTTCATTCCCCACACGGTCTCCCCTTTCTCAGACCTTCATCGTATGCGTGATATGACTCAGCTCAGCGGGTCGTCGCAGGAACATTTCGAGATTGACGACACCGCCATGGCGTTCCTTGACGAGCCATTCCGGTTGTACACGGTCACTGATCACTAGAAACAGCCGTGTTCCCATCAAACTGGAATGTGTTGCCTTGTCCACGTCCACTTCCGAAGTTTCACAGTCAACTACAACGCCTCCACCGGCAGCTGGGTGGGACGTAAACCGTGCGCGGCAATCGGGAGATGTCATGACTATCGATTGGGTCTGAATCCTTCGCTCGCAAACCGGACAATCGAACGTAACATCGATACTCATAAAAATCACCTCTTGTCTCCATTGTACGAGGACGATCGAGGTGGTTTTGTGCAAAAGACGAGCGATTTACCGTTCAATGCGGAATATCCACGGTATGCCGGCACTTTGGATACGTTGAGCACCCCCCAGAACGGTTCGCCATGTCTTTTACGTCTGACCCATTTGAGCGCCTCAAACACATGTTGGGATACCCTATGTTTGCCCTGTACGTCTTGCATTCCGGGTCTTCTGACTGCCCTTACGTACCGCCCAACGACGACTTGCTCCTTGAAGCACCGCGAGGAACACAGCCAATACAATGAGAGTACCAAAAATTCCTACTCCCTCAAGTATCATGGTGAGCCGAATCCTTTCGATATCATCGACTCTCCCCTTTCATACCCCACGAACGTCTCGACCGCTTCCTGAAACTGTTTGAATACAATCCGCTCATCCAACGTAGGTACTTGGTACCAAACCCAATAGTCGTTCATGATCAGGACAGCTTGCCGTGCCATCCCCATCGACTTGGTATTCAGACCCCGCTGCACTGCAAGAATGAGCCTTCTTCGATTGTGATAGTACCGTTCGTCCAGGGCGTTTTGGTATTGATGCATACCCGGCTCGTCCCGACCGACGACATTGCCTATCCGCAACAACAGACCTGTGTCTGCGTAGTTGCATAGTTTTATTGCGTATAGGACCGTCTGTTCCAGCAAGTTCTTGTATTCGTCGACGTCACGCAGGTGGTGCCATGCTTTGTGGGTGGACATCTATTTTCTCCCTCCGCTGAACGAATGAACGTTATCCCTGTATTCTTCCTCGTGTCAGTTCCGTGATGGCCCAATGCTCACCAGATCTCTGTGCTGCGCGATAAAAGATCCAAATCTCGAATGAGCTTGTCCCATGAATTGGCGACTGTAACATCCCACTCTAAATACCAGACCAGTCCTTGTGCCATCGCGGCACGATATACACGCCGTTTCGTTTCCTTGTGCTCATCGTAGCTCGCCATATTCTGCACACCATAGACCTCGATAATCACCGGTGATCGAAATCCTCTGAGCACAAAATCAGGACGATAACCGTAAAACTCCTCGCTATCTCGAAGTGGCTTGTCAACTTGAAAATGTCGACTTCTCAGTTCATGATACAGTCTCGCTTCGTACGAAGAATCCACCCATACTCCACCAGGTTCAACCAGTTGCACAAGGAATGGTCGATGTGTCGCTTCGTAATATTCCATCTCAAGATCACGGTACACGGCCCGCACCGCTATGAGACGATTCCCCCATGTTTCCGCTCTCCGACGCCTGGGTGCCTTCCCTTGCGGAATTCGAACCATCCAACGGTCCCCAATACCATGAACCGTGATGTCCAGTCCTTGTGTCCCCTCACGAACTTTCCCGACAACACCCAATATCAACTTGTGTTCACCGTCGACACGTTTGTTACGCCTACTTGGGTGCGGAACGAAGGCGATTTTCTCTAATGGTTTTCCGTTGGCCTCGACGAGTTTCATATACAACACGGTCCACATTCCCCACAGCACATTCTGAACCGATAAGTTTTCAGCCGAAATGCGCACTCCGTCCCTCGTTTTCGCATAGTCCGCAGCCCATTTGTAGCCCATTACATACCAGTTCCGAATTAATCCGCCAAACTTGGTATTCCCACGAACCACCCGAACACGTGTCCGCTGTCCGCTGCTATCGTTCAAATCAGAGGGTTCTTCACCCTTGGCAGTATCTACCCGCACAGGAGAGGCCCGTGTCATTTCCTCTTTGTCGTCATCCTCCGGTGCAAAAATGTCTCCTATGTTCGAGTCCGAATGTTCGTATCCGTCTGCTGCTATATATATCTTTTCTCCCGATGCGACTTGCTTTCGTTCCTTGGACGCCCGAACGTCTTCAGAACGTGCTCTTGGGCAATCCGCTACGTGGGATAACTCATTGTTTCGGTTGTCCCAAAATCGTACCATCTGGTCGCCGATTCGATGGCGCTGGAAGTGCATGGCGATGGGTCCGACGAGATGACAGAGACACATCAAATGCGGATGTTGGATACCCATGCGGATTTCATCCAAAGTTGCCTGGTTGACGACCTCTGTACCGGGTTCAAAAATGGAGCCATACGTGTACTCTTGTCCTGTTTCTTCGATACGAAAGACGCCAACTTTGGGATCGTGCCGTTTATTCATCGTGCTCAACAACCGTTTCTTGCGTTTCCATGTGTTCAGAAATTCGTTGTGTTTTATCCTGGACTCGCTTCAACAGCCCGTTCAACTCTTGCAAAGGTGGCAACACTTGTCCATAGTCTTGCGGTTCCAGCAGAGTCAATTCACTGACAAGATCGATTTCTGCCCTCTCCAAAGCCAGCTTAAAACTTCGAATCGACGAAGTTGCCTGCTTGGTTGCAAATGCACGACGCGCTTTTTCGTCCTCAATGGTTAGAAGTGAACTCATTTTTTCGACCGCAATTTCATCGGTTCGCCCATTGACCACTCTTGCTTGTTCACTGTCCATCTGAATCTCTTTTGAGAGATTCAAAATGTTGGAGTGTTTCGGCTCCCGGATTTTATACTGGGCTGCAAGAGCTATGTCTTGGCTTTTAAGGGCATTATATTCTGGATCGTTTCGGGTCACTGACACTTCTTCGGCTTCTTCTGACAGAAGTGGATTGCTTTCTCCGATTGAGGTCGTATAAAACGTGTCGTCTGCCGCATTCTCGAAAACGAGATCATCTTCCTCAATTTCTGAACCCTCACTTTGAGTTTCGTCGACAAACGCATCATGAAAACTGCTCGCTTCTTGTTCTGTCATACGGTAATTCGACTCATTTTCTGCCCTGGATTGGATACTTTCGTAGACCTTTTTTTGTTGTTCTGGAGTCATGCTTGCGAGTTTTGCGCCTGCTTTTAATCCAATCTTCAATTGACTCACAAGATCCTGTAGTGGAGGTATGAGTCGTAACAGGGACAAATATCTACTAAAATTAGCTTTTGACATATTGAGTCGTTCATGAATAGATTGTGAGGCTTTATTATGATTCCCTCCTTCTACAGGACGTCCTCTTTTGACAGGCTCTTGGTCCCGAAGACGTTTGCACTGACGGGCAATTTTGATAGGATCTCTTTCATCCTCCATTCGGTCTAAGTTGTCCATAATGAGCAAGTACTCCGCTTCGTCATCCTCAACATCCAGATACACGACTGGGACTGTCGAATGCCCTAGTTCTATAGCTGCATCCCTACGAAGATGTCCGCCAATAATGTAATTTGTATTTTTTTGCACCCGGATTGGAGCTTTGATACCGTCCGTCTGAACGGTATCCAATATCATTTTGTACCGCCCACTATCTTTTCCTGAAGAATGATACTGATCGCGTTTCGGATGATCCAATAACGTAACCGGTTAGAGTCTTATGTAGTGGTGTAAATTTAGGGGCTGGCTCTTGACGAGAAAGCCATCGAGTGCAATCTACTAAAAG
>NZ_JAJFNK010000107.1 GCF_021739485.1 Alicyclobacillus tolerans | reverse complement strand
AGTGGTTCAACAGACTATTATCAGCTGCTCTTTCTGCTAAAACCGTGACCTTTGCTGAGCTAACGGAATAGCCATGACAGTTGATTTACTTTAATCCGTATAGCCGTTTTATCAATTCCTCGTCGTTTTGCCATGCAGGTAAATCGTTTTCCACCTGTGGAATAGTGCTCTTGTCTGCAACTTTTTCGATGGCTAAACGTTTCATTTCTGTATCAGCGTAGGCGTAAATGGTGGTCGTTTGAACGCTTGCATGGCCCATGAATTCAGAAAGGAGTGGCAGTGGCATACCACCACGATAGAGGTGGATGGCCCGTGCATGTCGAAATAGGTGGGGGTGAACTCTTTCTGGTACACTTATACATTTGGTTCTTGCCATATTCGCATATTTCGCCATAAATTTTGCTACGTTGTCGTCCGACATTTGGTGCTTCTGACCGTGACTAACCGTGTAAAACAAGTAGTCCTCTTTCCGTCTATTTTCTGCAGGATGGAAGACGGAAAGATATTTTCGGAGATGCTCGACGGTTTTATCCATGATCGGTACGATTCGAGCTCGTCCTGCCTTGCCTGTAATGTGCACTGATGGATATTTTTGATTAAGATGAAGAGAGCCTACTGTAAGGTCAAGTATTTCGCGGTCTCGTGCTGCTGTATCGTACATTAACACCATGAAGTTCAGATCACGCATTCCACACTTAGTTCCAGGGTCGGGTTGTTCAAGAATTGCCCTCAACGCATCCTCAGGAATGAATTCTATGAGGTTATTTTCCGTTTTCTGAACCGGCACTTTATCCAATTCAAATCGAAGTGAAATCCACTCTGGATACCTCGTCCCAGCATATTTCACCAATGACTTCAGTGCGAACAACCTCTGATTTCTTGTGGAACTGCCACATCTTCTAGATGATTGAAGCCAGTCCAAAAAATCCATGACATTTTGGTAAGTGTATTCCGCAAATGTAATACCATCTAATGGCATCTGTTTTTCATGGGTCAAAAAGTCAATGAATAGGTTTAATGTGTCCCGATAGGATTTTATGGTGTTCGCACTTGCACAACGCTGTTTTGGCAGATAGACCGCCAGAAAATCGCGTACAGCAATGAAAAAGCTTCGGTCTTCGTTTTTCACTAAAATGACACCTCCGGAATTAAGCACTCCAGTTTATTCAAATCGAATCCCGACATTCTCTGAAGTGCGCCTGGTACCAAGTGGATGTAATAAGCAGTGCTGCCGTAATCTTCGTGGCCGAGAAACGCACTCAGATAGGGAAGCCATGCGGTTATGTCGCGCCCTTCGTCCATCCATCGGTACAACCGATATGTACAGTATGTGTGTCGAAAGTCATACACCCTTGGTTTGGGGAGATCGTATACTTCAATTCCCGCCTTGGACCAGCATAGTTCAAAAAGGTACCTTAACTGGGGCGCCGAATATGTATTACCATTATGGTTTGGAAAGAAGAATTTACTATCGGGAAACAGGCACTGTACTCTCAGTCGATACGTTCGGCAAGTTTCTAACAGGTCCGGTGGTATGATTATAATTCGGTCTTTGTGACCCTTTGACTGTCTAATGAGTGTCCTTCCTGTCCACAGATCTATATCGGCATTTTCTAAAAGCCGTGCCTCAGATGGCCGTAGTCCACAGCAATACATTAGACGGAATAAAACAGGCGCTACAAGGTGTCGTGCGACAGATTGGTAGTATGGAGCGAGGCTATCTACTGCTGTAAAAAAGGATCTCAGCTCTTCTTCTGTAAAAATGTGGGGTAGATAACGGGGCACGTGTCCGTGAAACGAATCTGGTAGGACATAAGCCTGAATTCCAATGCTGTTTAGGAACTTCCCTAATTGCCTCAATGGCGTAATGCGACTGATGAAACCACTGTTATTTTCAGTTGGCCTTCTTCGTGCCCACGCTAAACATACTTTTTCATCAAGGCACGTGGCATTCCTAAAATTCAAAAGGCAGAAACGGTCAAAGTCCTTTAAATAACTAATTCCTCTCTCGTAGGGATGTCCCATTTTACGCTTAAAATCAAGAAATTCACTCATGTAGTCCCCGAGGCTGCTGAGAAAACCATATTCATTCATAGCAAGCCCTCTGCTGTGACTTCGATCCCTTTGAGATTTAATGGGCAGGCAGACAGTTTCTCCTCTGATAGAGACAGGTAAGATTTTGTAGACTGAGTGCTTTTTTGACCAAGCACCTGTGCAATTGTGTTGAGCGGGATCTCCGATTCCAACATTCGGGTCCCAAGCGTACGGCGAAACGTATGAGTACTTTTCCATTCCCCAGGCTTAGAGGGAACGCCAGCAGTGGACATATAGCGTTTCAGTAGTGCGCATATCGATGCACTTGACCTCATCTTGTCATAGGGAGAGGACAATTTCAGAAAGACGTATGGCAGTTGTGACTCCGGTCTCGAGTTTAGAACATAATCCGCAATTGCGTTCCCTGTTTCAACATCGAGCGGGCACATCAGAGAATTTCCCGTCTTCCTTTGGACGATAGAAATTTCAGCTTTTTTCCAATCTATATCGGACAACTTTAGTGCCAAAATGTCACTACTTCTCAGACCGTTGTTCTTGGCAAGCATCAATATGGCGTAATCCCTTTTTCCCTTGGCACATGATCTGTTGATACAGGAAAGAATTTTCCCAGCTTCATCTTTGGCGAAGACTGGTTTGATTGTGCTCCTCCTAATGCATTTCATGCTCAGAAGAGACGTAAAAGCGTTGCAAACAATCCTTTGAGTGTAGAGGTAAGAAAGAAATGAACGAATGGTTGGAACAACAGCGCCCATACCGAATGGTCTGTGCTTAGAAATAAACGTCAGATACTGGAGTATATTCTTTGCCGATAGCCTAGATAAATCAGATATTCCGTTATCCTCCAGAAAAATAAGGAATTGGCGAATAATATTTTTCTTGCTACGAAAAGTGGTCGGACTGTATGCTCCAGCAATACTCACAAGGTAAGAGGAAAGAATCGAGTCGAAATCGGTTGTGAGTTCCCTTGTGTTCCAGGCGGGAAGCATGCGCCATTGAAGTGTTCCGGTTTCATGGACCTCTTGTAGTAAAAGGGCAGCATTCCTGTTATGAAGTAAAATCGGGTTTGAGGCAATAAAAAACTCCTGATAGTGTTGGGTTTGTCCAGAACACACCACTAATCAGGAGGTATATCGGTAACATGAGTATAACGCAAAACGGTAAGATTCGCAGGATCACAGATTCAACCTTGGTCGTCGGTGCAGACATTGCCAAGAAGGTTCACGTGGCTCGTGCGTGTGACGTGCGTGGCGTCGAGCTTGGAAAGCCGCTGACCTTCGACAACACAAGGCGTGGCTTTGTAAGCCTCATTACGTGGGTTCAGTCGCTCATGGTTGACCACAACTGCGACAGCGTTGTTTTTGGTGTTGAGCCGACGGGGCATTATTGGATGAACCTAGCTCAGTTCCTGCGTCGTGAGGGGATTCACGTCGTACTGGTGAACCCGCTTCATGTAAAGAAGACCAAGGAACTGGAGGACAACAGTCCCACGAAGAATGATCGCAAAGATGCGCGTGTCATTGGACTTCTGGTCAAAGATGGACGGTACTCTGAACCCCACATTCCCGAAGATATCTACGCTGATTTGCGTGTCGGAATGAACGAAAGAGACCGTTTGTCGGAAGACCTGAAACGAGTCCAGGGACGTATTCATAACTGGTTGGACCGCTTCTTCCCAGAGTTCACAGAGGTGTTCAAGGACTGGGAAGGAAAATCCGCTCTCGTGTGCTTGCACCAGTTCCCGTGCCCAACAGATATTCAGGAAAAGACGACATCCGAAATCGTCCAGGCATGGCAAGATGGAGGCATCTCACGAGGTGTTGGAAAGAGCAAAGCGAACCTGCTGAAGGAGAAAGCAAAGGAGTCTATTGGGCTCACCGAAGGAATGCAGATGGCTCACAAGGAGCTGGAGATTCTACTTCGGCAGTATGACTTGTACCAAGAGCAGCTAGACCTGCTCATGACTGAGATTGACCGTTTGGTGAGTCAGATTCCAGGGACGCCGGAGATGATGAGTATTCCTGGCGTTGGACTCGTGACAGTGGCTGGATTCCTCGCCGAAGTTGGCGACCTTTCTGGGTACGACAACCCCAGGCAGATTCAGAAACTGGCGGGGCTTAATTTGAGGGAAAACAGCTCAGGCAAGCACAAGGGACAGACGAAGATCACGAGGCGAGGACGACCAAGGCTGAGGTCACTCCTGTTCCGAGCTGTGATACCACTGTTGGCTAAGAACGCAGAGTTCCAAGAGTTGCACCGTTACTACACCCAGCGGGCACAGAATCCGTTGAAGAAGATGCAGTCAGCGATTGCGCTGAGCTGTCGATTGATTCGAGTGTTGTTTGCACTGGGGCGAAAGCAAGTCCCATATGACCCTGTGAAAGTGCTCGGACCCATGCACATGGAACGATTACAGAACGCTGCTTAAGACCTTTCGATTACTTTATCTCTAGCCATTTCGCATTCACTCAACTGACAAACGAAGCACGGATTAGCCGGTACGATCGTTAATATGAGGGCAATGACCCTGGCGGGCAGCAGAATACGGCATCCACCCTTTGACAGGCAGGACGATGGAATTTCACGGGCTCACATGAGACCCTGGGAGACTTGAGAGGGTAAGCCACAAAGGTGTACGTGGACATCCAAATGTGCGACCATATTTTAGGAAAATGAGGCATAGCCTCTGTTTGCGCACACCCATTTACCCATCCTAGGCGTCAAATGCTCGTTGTCCTTCAAGTTCACCTGTCCAGTCGGATGAGGAATATTGCGAATGAGCTAGAATGAGAGAGAAAACGAAAGATCATAGAGAGAGACTTTCTAAGCATTTGAAATTGGTGAAGGGACCTTTGCCCGCTTTGACAGGTCCCCCATGAGAACTTAATATATTCTTCAATTAATTCTTTTGAATAATTCATACAGCCCTGCTCATTGAAAAATCTCCGTATAGGGCGGAACCCATCCTTCTCGTAATTCTTCAGTGTTCCTTGGCTTACATGATTCTGGTTTACCAAAAGGTCTTTTGTTCGGACAATAAGGCTATTGAGCAACTCTTGTTGCAACTAGACCGCCTCCACAATATTTGGGTAAAAGCCAATCTGATACCCACTATTGTGATGACAACATACAATGTTATTCCGAACCTTGTCGCATGTGGCGATGAGAAACTTAAGTAAATCCAACGACATTGATTGAATGGAAGGGAAAGGCCGGAATAATAAATTCATCGGAATAACTACACTTATTACGAAGTCGTAATAAGTGCAAGATCTTGAGCTTGTTGCGCTGGCGATTACAAAACACAAACAGACAGGGAGAGAACGGATCAAGCTTAAAACTTTCCT
>NZ_JAJFNK010000106.1 GCF_021739485.1 Alicyclobacillus tolerans | reverse complement strand
TTGGTATTGGTAATGAAGCTGGCCGCCGTGTTAAAGGCCAGGTCCCAACTCATCCCTTTGATGTGGTCTGGGTTGAGCGGCAACACGCCTTGGAAAACAAAAATGAGGTAGACGAAAATTGCCATAATGAACTGGACTAAGAGCCATGTTTTGACGTAGCTCTTCCAATCCATTTCCGTCGCTGGATTAATTCCAACGAGTTTGTAGATGACCCGTTCCAAAGGGGCGTAAACCGGCTCCAGCCAATTTCGTTGTCCCGTAAACACCCGGTAAATGTATCCTCCAAGAGGAATTGCCAGCAGCAAAATCAGTGCCACCACAGCAAGGATTCCTATGGTTCCTGCGAAAGTCACTCACGCCACCCCTTTTATCGTCAGAACTTCTCCGGATTAAAAATCACGTACGTGAGGTACGCCATTAGCAGTGCGGAAATTACCAAAAGAGCCCACATGATCTGCCCTCCACTCAAGCTTTGTCAAACAGCTTTACAAACCATGCAAAGATGCCATAACAGAGTGCAAACAAAGCAATACTCAACACGTAACCCATAGCTGCCCCTCCCAGGCTTTCAGTCCAATTTCCATTCGTTTGTTTCCTCTTACAGCGACACTTGTTATTCAACAATTAGGTAAATCGTAATAGAAGTAACATCTCCCATGCTGTCCCACCTCTCTCAACCCTTGTCCAAATTTAGATCTCAGGGACTTAAACTCTAGGCGTCATTGTAAGTCGAATCCGCATCAAAATGGCGTAGAAGTTTAGGACACGAATGTAAAAGAAACATAAATATGGCGTTGAATTAACACGTCGAGATAGCAGAAAAGCGCTGAACTAAAAATCTTTTTATGAGAATAATCCGAATAAATACCATTTCACCTTGCACCTCAATATCAAGGTTTATAGGTTTTTTACACGAACACGTTCATTTTCTATCCCTTTTTTTATGTAAAACGGCCCTAGAATTAATGCAAAGGTTTTAACAGATTCCTGGTAGTACGCGGAGGTGAGCAACACGTGAATAAGATTTTGTTGGCAGTCAATGAGTCCCCGTCATCAGATGCCGCTGCTGAAATTGTCCGGGGTTTCTTGCAAGCATATCCACGAACTGAAGTAATCGTGTTGTACGTGACAGAGATGATGCCCGACCGAACGGGTTACAGCTCGCAACTTGGTATGAGACATGAGCGCGAACTCGCATTCAAGCTTCAAGAGAAGCTCCGCACCACATTTTTTAAGAACCTCATGCAACGCGTAACTTTTGAACATAAGCAAGGCCTTGCTCCATCCAAAGTCATCTGTCAAACAGCCAATGAACATGGCTGCGACCTGATTGTCGTCGGTTGTGAGGAAAAAAGACGGTGGTTTCGCAGGCTCATTTCGGGGAGTGTGAGTTATGATGTGTTGACCCATGCGAACGTACCCGTGCTTTTGGCTCGGAGAAAACCGGAGCAAATGACGCCCATAAGCAGAATTGCAGTACTGCGGCGCTGAAGGACGTCTGACTCACCGATGGGTCATGAATCGATCCAATGAACGCAGAACTTTGATTTTCGGTTGGTGCTGAAAGTTTATTTTGCAAGGCAGCAATTCGCAGGGAGCTGGGAGCTTCGTGGGAGCGAGGATACTCATAATTGATGACGAAAAACAAATTTGCAAATTGCTCCGTGTCACTTTGCAGGCCCATGAATTCGAAACGATAGTAGCTTCGTCTGGAAGGGAAGGTATGCTCCAGGCCAGTATGAAGCGGCCGGACTTAATCCTATTAGACTTGGGATTACCCGATATGAGTGGCACGGAAGTTTTGTCAAAGATTCGACAATGGTCGAAAACCCCTATAATCGTCGTAACCGTACGAGATGACGAACAGGGAAAAGTACTGGCTTTGGACAACGGTGCCGATGACTACATCACAAAACCGTTCGGAACCAGCGAACTGATGGCTCGCATCCGCGTAGCACTCCGTCATACTGTACATCAGCCATATGAACCTGTGCTGAATTTAGGTGTGTTGACCATTGATCTGGCACGGAGAATTGTGACACGCCGAGGAGAACCGATCAATCTAAGCCCCATCGAGTACGATCTGTTTAAAACCCTGGCGACCAACGCAGGTCGCGTTGTGACACACAGTCAATTCGTCAAACAAATCTGGAAAGACCAAGCCAATGAGACCGCAAGTCATTATTTACGTGCATACATTGGTTATCTGCGAAAAAAAATTGAAGATGACCCAAAAAGGCCTACGCTCGTCATAACTGTGCCCGGTGTGGGTTATCGACTCGCCATATCGGATTAGTTGAAGACATCCAGACATGCGGAGTTATTCAGTGTTAATTAGCACATTTCAAATCAACATCAATAGGGCGGTCTCAAAAGTACACATTTTGAGACCGCCCTCTGTTAACGGATTGGCACCTTCAATACGGGCCGATGTACAGTTGGCATCGTCGGACTGTTGTATGAGTTCCCCGTTTGCATGCATCCCGTTGCCAATATCTGCAATACGGAATTGTAGCGGCAAAATTAGGCAGTATAATGCAGTAGTTCATTCGTTGTTCCCGTTCAGCAGAAATCGTTTTTGGAAAGGACGTCTAATGCATCAGAATTGGGAATTCATTTTACGAGTCTTGCTGGCAGGGTTTTTAGGTGCAGCCATTGGTTTCGAACGGAAAGCACATTATAAACAAGCCGGTGTGCGAACGCATTTCGTCGTTGCAGTGGGCAGTGCATTAATGATGATCGTGTCCAAATACGCCTTCATGGATGTCATAAACAACCATACGATTGTCCTAGACCCAAGCCGAATTGCTGCTCAAGTGGTGAGTGGTATTGGGTTCCTCGGCGCGGGAGTGATTATATTTCAGCGGAATGCGATTCGTGGTCTGACTACAGCCGCCGGCGTGTGGGCGACGGCCGGAATCGGATTAGCAGTGGGTGGAGGCCAATACATCTTGGGAATCGCTTGTGCGACTCTCGTCTTGATTGGCTTTGTCGCTTTGAAGCCCTTGGAGCGTAAATTCATCAGAAAGCAGCATGTCATGATTACGGCTCATGACCATCCAGGACTCATTACAAAGGTCAGTGCGGCATTCGAAGAACTAGGGTTGAGTATTGAGTACATTTCAATTGACCGTACGGATGAAGAAAAAAACCAAGTTGATATTGAGCTGTTTCTGCGGGTACAAAAGCAGATGCTCAGCGCAGCAAAACTCATTGAAGTCGTGACAGAAATCAATGGTGTTAGACAAGTTGTAATTCCATCAGAAACATGACCAACACATTTAGTCCATCAGTGCCATTCCTGCCCCATCGCGCCATAAGTGATGGGAGTCCTTCTTACAACGGAGAGCTCGCAGACTAGCGAGCCCCTGTGTGTGAACGAATATCGCATCGCATAGGAAATCTTGAAACATCTGATAGACTTATGCACAACTTTGAAGTGCTTATATGTTTAGCGCCTTAATGGTCCGCAGACTCCTTGAGGTGCTGGGACAACCAACTAGCGATCTCCTCTATCTGTCGCGCTCTTACCCTGTTGTAAACCTGATTGATGGGGTAAGGTGTAAACAAAACCGTGCAATGCCCATACCACCTAGAGTGTTGCCACTGTTCATAAAGTTTATCTTCTGTATCCTCGAACCAGTATTCGAGCGGACAGCGAACACCGTCTTTATAGGCCCAAACGGCACCAAACCACCGCTCTCGTTGCACAGAAACGTCGAATTTAATACCTCCGCACTCGAAATACAACCGTTCCTCAAAACTCATATTTATCCCCTTCTGTCAACCGTTAGTCTCGTAAATGTGCTCGTCGACTTCATCCCCTGACACTCATAATTGTATTTAGCCTCGCATAAATACGGTGTGCGAAGATTGGAACCGGTGCATAAAAATTACGTAAACACCCTTTCTGACGATAAAAATTAAGACGTGTACCTGTATCGAGTACCAAGGCCAGATATCGGCCTACGTTTATCACCCAACACAAACAGGACGGACCAATAGTGACACCCCGTCCCATTTTCATCTATTGCTCACAACGTCTAGCTTTATGTCTTCTTCAGCAAGCAGATTGCTTCTGAACAATCCTCTGATTGTAAGTCACCAGAACTGTTACAGGACTTTTTGTCGGAGCTTCCTAAACTCCAGATAATCCACTGCTCGCTGCAGACCAAATTCTTTGTGAAGCGCACAAACGGCTTTTCCCATTTGCTCGCCTTCAACTAAAACCCAAATTGTAGTATGTGAATCCGCAGCTTGCAAAATCGTTATATTTTCTTTTGCGAGCGTTGCTACAACTTGAGCGATCACACCCGGCACTTCCGCTATTCCTCCGCCAACCACGGACACCTTCGCGCAATTTCTTTTAATTTCTGGTCTAAGTTGCATCTTCGCAAGCACTCTCATGGCATTTTCCGCCATTTCTTCACTTACTGTGTAGACAACCTCACTTTCGTTTACATTGACAAAATCGACGGATATTCCCTGCTGCTCCATGGCTCTAAAGACTTCCGCCTGCACATCTCTGCTATCTTGCATAATTTTTATCTGTGCGAGATTGGGAGTTTGAGTAATTCCGGTAATCAGTCTCTCCTTAAACACGTTGTGATTTGTTTCGGTCTTGTTTGTGATGACGGTCCCCATGGATTCGCTAAAAGTGGATCGAATACGTATAGGTATGTTTTTTTGCTGGGCTATTTCAACGGCTCTAGGATGGATTACTTTTGCCCCCAGGTAGGCAAGATTACATACTTCATGATACGTTACACTCTTCAGTAACTGGGCTTCTTTCACAATCCTCGGATCGGCTGTCATGACACCTTCCACATCTGTGAATATATCGACAAATTCAGCGTTCAGTGCTACCCCAAGCGCTGTCGCACTCGTGTCACTGCCTCCTCTTCCAAGGGTTGTCGTTTCTCCTGTGACCGTTTGCCCCTGAAACCCCGTTACAATCACGACGTTTCCAGATTTCAGTTCTTCCAAGATTCTCTGTGGGTTTACGGACAAGACCTTCGCTTCACCGAATTGGTCGTCCGTGACAATACCTGCTTGCCCACCCGTCAAAACCGTGGTTGCAATGCCGTTCTTGCATAAATAGCTTGAAAATACGGACGCTGAAATCAATTCCCCCGTGGATAGCAACAAATCTTTTTCCCTGTTTGACAAATAGGTTGATTCCACAACAGAGAGGAGCGTATCCGTTGCGTAGGGCTCCCCTTTCCTTCCCATGGCAGAAACAACCACAACAACTTGGTATCCGTTTTTGATCTCTCTTTTAACGTGTTCCATGCACTTACTTCGACTTCTTTCTCCATCAACGGAGGTTCCACCAAATTTCTGAACAATGATTCTCAAATTCATCCATCTCCTAATTGATAACATGAGTTATGCAGTTGTTGGTTGAATTAGGGAATGAGTGATTGCGAACAAAGTTAGAAAAGTGCAAAAAATGACTT
>NZ_JAJFNK010000105.1 GCF_021739485.1 Alicyclobacillus tolerans | reverse complement strand
GACTTCAACCATACAAGTATCACAGGTTTGAATCGGCCCTAAATTCGAGTGATAACAAACATGAGGGTGTTCAATTTTGTTTTGCATCATTGTCTCTAAGATCGTTTGACCGTCGTAGGCATCATACTCTTGTCCGTCAATCTGGACCGCAAATTGAATTCGCAATACCCCTGAACTGCTCATCAAGATACCTCCCGGAAAATAGAAAACTCCACTAAAATCCAACCCCTCTCAGGAGTTCGATTTTAGTGGAGTAGTTCAAAGCACATCCTGTACTTTAATACCAATCCACAAACAGAACTTATCTTGTAGTACAAATGTATCACTCTCAAGTCTCGTCGTCTAGTCCTAATGGACGACTAAATACATAGACTGTCACAGCGATATCCAATTCTACGTCGAAGTCACAAAACAAAGTGATCAATTTGGCATCTACCGCATTTTCAATCCCGGATCGAATTTGGCTGTCCTTGTAGATCTCTTTGATAAATGTCGTACGAAGTTCGCGAACAATTCGTTTTCCTTCTTCACTCCGAATCGCAAATTTCTCCACACTCGTCATATTCCCTTTCATTTCACAGACGGCCCACGAGCCTACAAACCTTGTGGTGATTTGATCCGGTCCTTTCCCGACATGCTTCTTTCGAACATCCCGGACAAGATTGTTAAACGTATGCACAATGCGTGTCACCGCCAACTCATTTACCCCCTCTTTGGTGCTACAGTCCCTCGGCTTGCAGTCTGACTGACTACCCGTACGCAATCTGCGCTAAGACGAGTTGTATCACCGTGGCCCACAAACTCATGCAGCCCTTACTCGTTTTCACAGGTCGAGTTTCTTCGCCGTTCGGGCATATGGCCACGTCCCCTTATTCCGGGACGTGCGCGCCTCAACACGTCAGACGCGCACGTCTCCGACACGTCCAAGGCCGTTTTCTCCTCCAAAAAGGAACAAGGACCTTCGCGGCAAAAAGCCAGAAAGCCCTTGATTCCAATGGGTTTTTACACTCTTTTGTGGTGTCGAGGACGGGACTTGAACCCGTACGGTTGCCCACACGCCCCTCAAACGTGCGCGTCAGCTCAAAGTTACAAAAAGCTAGGCGGGAAAAGGGTTTTCCGCATGTTCTGAACCGACTTTTCACGGTTCTTCGCACACAACCCAGTTCTGAACACGTCCCATTTTTTCCGCATCGATGTGCGCTTATTGAGAAGTATGCGCTTCGGGAACGAGTCGCATACGTCCGGCAGGAATTCAGGTTGTGATGCTGGTTGATTGGTGGCCGCTCACATTGTTTGTCGGTGAAATTCCAGGTGTCAATGTTGGCTGCAATTGACGCCTTGTTGGCACGCAGCAGCTTGTCCGTTTGTGCATAAATCTGGAGTCTTACAGGCCGGTAAGTGAAATTTGTCTTTGTCGCAATTCCTAATAACCCTGATTCTGGAGGTTGAAGTGACCGGTGTCGACGTTTCACCAGCTCAAATCAGGCGATCTGGTCGCCTCATTTTACGACCCGGTTGACCCCTCAGCTTTGTTCCGTCAGGGTTTTCTTTAACCCTTCGCATCGTACGCTCTGAAGAGCATTAAACTACGGCATATATCTGTTTACAACATAACGGAACACCCTGTTTACAGACAGCGCGATAGGGAAACCATGAAACCACAGCCTAATTGCAGGTTCACGTGGCCGATATGCTTCGTTACTAGGTTTAGCCGCTGGTAGTAATAACTGGACACTTCGATTCCGAACATGGAAACCAGTCGACTGTAGAACCGAGTCCGAACGTTCCATTTGAACCCAACTCAAAACTCGAGTCAACCCCTGTTCAATTTGTCTCCGCACCCGAGCGTACCACCTGCGTACGGTGGATTCCGATATAGACAGCCCGATGTCTTTCAATTACTCCAACACTTTCTCATGCGAAGCGGTTCCGGACAAGAGCGGAGCGGCTATATCCCGCAACATGCTGTATACCCGCTAATGTGGGGCCATAGGGAGAAGAGCAAGAGTTCGTTCACAGGCTGGGCAAAAACGACGGTGAATTTATAAAACTGAGTGTTGTTTGCCGAAGCTCTTTATTCCGCCCTCATAGCACCCATGCTCGTGCGTGACTGGGTATGAACAGTGCGGTGCGCACAAGGTATGTCGGCCGGTAGTAACTCCTGCACACATTTGTGGCAAGACTCGACTTCATCGTCATGATCCTGCACTGCATCCCCCAGGGGGTTCCACCTGCAACATCCTAATACGGAAACATATTTCTCTCCGAATGGGGATTTCTCCTCCTTGTTGGTTCCTTTCACGACACTGAATCGTAGAAAACCCGCTGACCCCGACGCCACATAATCCCGGATTCAACAATTGGAGACTAAATCTTGCAACTTGTGACGTTTGTAGTTACGTCTCTCTAGATGAGAACAAGCGTTCCGAGTGGGTAAGTGAATACGGGCAGAACTATATAGTAGCCCCGTAAAACTGAACACCAGATAGGAGAACAATTGGGGTCCATCTTAAGTCACCCGAAAACTCAAGCTTCCAATACTGATTTTATTTTGCTATAAATCAGAGGTATGTTTCGTCCCAATAGATACTCGCTATAAATTTCTATCTTGTGATCGTGTGACTCGTTAAGTAATGGATGTAATTGCCTTACATCGCCATCATCTAAAAGTGATGGGTAACATCCGATAGCAACACTTCGATACGATGCACTTACTAGTAGAGGAACTTGGCCAGTTTCACACAATACGTTCTTTTCACACTTATAACCGTCTAATTCGAGAAGACGGGCCAATGGTTGAAGCAACTGGCTTTGCTTTAACACCGATTTTATCTCAGGTAGTTTTCCATAGAGCATGTACTCCAACATGTCTGCACCTAGAAATCTGTCCATATCGGTATGCCAGTATTGGTTTTGATAGTGTCTCAAGCATTCTGTGCACGACCTGTCACAATTGGCTGGACAATGTCGAAGAAGGGCAAGTGTATTATGCATTATTATCGCAAGTTGCTGACCAGCCTGCTCCGCGTAACCCGCCCCTCCAGACAACGTGTCAAACAAATAGATATCGGCTCGTAGTGGCTCCTGTTTACCTGTTCGAATTAGTCGAAAGCCTGACTGAAATTCAGATGGATCAACATCCAGCTCTTGACTAGCAGCAAGTAAAATGGCTTCCGAAACAGTTCTAAGTGCGTCATTGATTACGCTGCCTGAGGTACGATCCTCTAGCTTACGGACCAAAGGTGAATCGAAATTCATACGAATTACCAACAAATCGGTGCGAAACTGATGCCCTAAATACACTCGTTCAAAGATGCCATCGCATTGCGGTGACACATCTACTCCTTGTCTTGGTTCAACCCTATACGGCCTATAGTGTGGTCCAAATTTAGGTTTTTCCGGATCGTATATGGATGCAGAGCCACATTTGTTACAGACCTGGAAACCTGCGTTTGTTTCGTCATTCCCCTTATTCACCATCACTAAACGACGATCACGAGCTTGAGTGAATGTGAGGTTATGGCCTACGCTTTCCCAATTACTGAGATCGTCCTCAGCTAGTGGAACCGGAAATTGCGCTGAGGTTGCATAACTGTATTCCTGATTTTCGTCACTTGGGCTTAATGGACGCCCCTTTTCAGGTAGAAATACCTCCGGTATTAGCATATCTCCTTTATCCAAGTCTCCGCCACACACGGGACATGTCGTGAGTTCCTGTGTATCAACCTCGGTATCTTGTACAAAGGTACACCTTCTACAGGCAATATAGGGTCTTAGATTGAGCCTTTTATCAAATAGAGGGGCCGCTCGATCTGGGTCAGTAACCAAAGATGAATTAGCAATTATTGCACCGGACCTATACGTCTCCTTGTTGACAACAATTAACCTTCCGGGAGCATACTCACTAAGGGCTTTATCAATTGCTTGTTGTGGTCGCTCCACCGTCGTAACTTTAAAGTTACTCCCTTTACGACGCTCTATTCCTTCAATAAGGAAGCTAGATAAGTCTGTCGGAAATGCGTAACTAGGCATAAGTCCCTGGTCGAAAAGGAAGTAAAGCAGTTCATCGCGGCCATCCTTAAATTGGGTGTCTAGTTCATCGTCAAGGTCTTCTTGTATCCCTATCTGTGATTTCGGAATTTTTTCATTTAAAACCAATTCATTCAAATTTTGTATGAGTGCTGTTGCGATATCCCTAACCCATGCTTCCTTATCCGTGGCTACGCCCGCTGGTAACCATTCGACGATTTTTGATCTAGTTTTTCCACTCTCACCAATAACATTTTGATTGACCCATCTTCCAAACTCCAGAACATTCAATGCGTTGTCCGTTGAAGTATTACGAAAGAAATCAGATGCAGTCCCCAACACCGAAAAGAGGTTGTTGGTACTGGTTGAAAGGTTTATTCTGCCCTCATCAATGGCCTCATGAAAAAACGTTTGAAACAGATACGCATTGACATGTCTCTGAGCAATTTTTGCATTATCAGTCTTTACAATCGGCATTCTAGGTTGTCCTGCAACGATTGCTTGCGGATGATGGAAATAGTGACTATCGTGTGGTCCCCCTTGTGCATACGTTATGACGGTAGACACAGCAGAACCCCGGCGGCCGGCCCTACCGGCCCGTTGCTGATAATTTTCACGCTGTGGTGGTACGTTTCGCAATCCAACAGCAACAAGGGAACCGATGTCAATACCAACTTCCATTGTCGTAGTACTGCTCAAAACATCAATAGGGCCTTCTTCTTCATCTAACAGTAAATCTTGAAACCGTAATTCATACTTTTCTGTTGTGGCAAAAACGATGCCTGTATCCCGTTGTGACAACTGTGCCGTATGTTCTTCAGCCGATAGGTGTTTCGGTTGACCTATACCCTTCACAGCCCTAACAACGGGTTCTCTAATAAACCCTTTTCTAGTTTTAATATAATCACTAGTCTCAGGATTCAAAGATTCAACTGAAGTACTGCCGCAGTTAATACAGAAATCGCCAAGTTGGCCCGGTGCAAGGAAGGTGCATTCATTGCACCTGAACCACGGGTCATCTGTGCCGATATAGAGTATTACTGAATCGCCCTTTACGACATAGGCGTCTCCGTTTGCCTCACAAAGTCTCTTTCTCAGAATCTCCTCAATAGACGTAATTTCATCCAGCGTACAACCAAACTCATTCACTAAGATGTCTACAACTTCTGATTTTATTTTTCCGTCACCACTCCAACTATTTTGTGGATGTCCAATTGCTTCCTGACGTATTGATGGTGCAATCACTGTTTCACTTTCGAAGGCATTACTAACCAGTAACTCGTATAGGTACGAAATGGCAAGCTGTTCAACATGGTCTCTTTCTAATTTTCTAGTAATTTTACTGATATCAGAAACTAATCTATCTGTGTGGGCAGGGCGCACATACCCGACTGTGGCTGCACGAAGCGAGAACTCCTGGCTACACAATTGTCTCAGCAACGCACGGTAAAAACCTGGGGAAGGATGAGGCTGCCAATCATCATCTAGTGCCTCCGCTAAACTACTCCCGTAGTCCTCCCGGTATTCCCTTACAGACTGAACCAATGCCTTGCGGTCACTACCATCAAAGAATTGCAAATTAAACTCAGAAACTACGGACACAAAAGCACCATACAGTGAGGAGTTGATTTTAGGATACTTTCCTCGTACCTCTTAAGCCCCGTAATCAGGTTGGACAGACTCCCTGCTGGATAGCATACTAGAAGCAGCAGGAGGATGAGATAATG
>NZ_JAJFNK010000104.1 GCF_021739485.1 Alicyclobacillus tolerans | reverse complement strand
TTTATCACGTGGCCACCTCAAATCGCCTTATTCTTACATTCTCGATTCGTTGTGTCCACTCTTTGATCCTAACACCATCCTTGGATTCACCCATTATTGCACACAGAACCGTCAAGGAAACTTTATGGTAGGGCGGAAAACGGAGAAGCAACGACTCAAACGAAGTATTGCAAAAGTGCAAGAAACGATGCGGAAAATCCGACACTACTCACTTGAAGAGCAAGCCCGTCAAATTAATCAGATGTTACAGGGACATTATGCGTATTACGGAATGGCCGGAAACATGAGATGGCTCATTAAAATCTATCACGCTGTAGACCTGTATTGGAGACGGATGCTCAGTAGCCGTAGCCAGAAAAGCTACGTCACCTGGGAGGAATTCCAGAGGATTAAGGCATTGTTTCCCCTCGCGCGACCAAAGCTTTTCATCCCGTACTACAAGATGAAAACATACGCGATGCTGTGAAGCCGATTCTGAAGAGCCCGGTGCGGGAAATCCGCACGCCGGGTTCTGTGGGGGTTCGGGCCACCAGTTGGGTGGCCTCTCTACCCGGAGACGGGGGTTAGTCACCCCCTCTTACCCGATTAATGCCGTAAGTTTTGGTTCAGTTTCTTCTATGGCCACTGAACCGATTTTGATTTCAGTCTCAACGTGATCCGTCCTAGATTCGCCATTTTGTGTCCTCAAACCCCTCGCTAGCTCGTCGTCCAACTGTAGCAATTCAATCCTTGACTAATCCTTAATTGCTGTAGCGAAATAATCTAAGTAATATGGGGGATCGCAGTGAATATAAAGTTAATACATTTTGCCTAAACAATCTCAAATACCTTGGTAGGTATGGGCTTGTTTGGCAGCTATGATTCTCAGAATTGACGGGAGTAAGGATCGTGAACTTAGAGTCTCGGAGGTGTAATTATGTCTGAACAATGCGAAGAATCAGATTACAACGTAACGAGAAGGCCAAGAACGAATTTGCGATGGATGATGTTACTGATTCTGTTTTTAGGGATGGCAATTCAGTCATTAGACCGCGTGAATCTAAGTGCCGCTCTTCCTGTAATGAGCAAACAGTTCCATATGAATGACGTATCAAAAGGCGTTGTTTTATCTGCGTTCTTCTGGTGCTACGCCATCTTTAATCTCCCTGCAGGATACATCATTGACCGTTTACGACCCCATAAATCTTTTTCTTTAATCGGTGCCTGGTGGTCGATTGTCACCATACTGACATCTTTGGCCAATGGTGTGGCAAGTTTAATCGGACTTCGTGCACTTTTGGGCGTAGGTGAAGCAGGTGACTTTCCAACGGCAACTGCCACAGTCCGGGAATGGTTTCCACAAAAAGAGCGAGCTTTGGCAAGTGGCATATTTTCGGTAGGGAATGATGCTGGAATCATCATTGCATTACCCTTATCGGCATTCTTATTGATTCATTTTGGATGGCAAGCCGTTTTCGTTGGATGTGGTATTATTGGTGCGGTTTGGACCCTAATCTGGTGGAAATTCTATAGGGCGCCCGACCGTCACCCTAGAATTTCAACGGAAGAAAAAAGCTATATCCAAGAAGAGTCCAGGTTAAAAGCAGGAGATACTTCAGAAGTTAAAAAACCTTGGTTACACCTACTTGGTTATCGGAAGACATGGGTCCTTTCGATTGGATATTTTTGTTATACGTATTTATACGGATTTTTTCTTACATGGCTCCCAACGTATTTAGTCAAAGCTAGGCATTTCTCTATCGCAGAGGTCGGGATGTATGGGTTTATTCCTTCCATCTTTGCACTTGTTGGAGGGCCCGTCGGTGGTATATATTCGGACTTTCTCATGAAAAAATCACAGAATACTAACATATCGCGAAAGATTCCTATTGGGATTGGGATGGTAATTGGGGCGATTTCGATTGTTGCAACTGCCGTGGTTCCTTCGGTTTTGGCTGCGATTGTGTTGCTTTCCTCAACAACATTTTTTATGCGGGCGGCGTATGCAAGTATTTGGTCTCTTCCGTCCGATGTCAGTCCAAGTTCAAGATATACCGCTTCGATTGCCGGAATTATGAATGCTGCAGGCAATATGGGTGGAGGTGTGATCGCACCCATTATCACAGGGGTCTTACTGAGTTCCACGCACTTTTTTACGGTTCCCCTGATTGTCGCTGGGATTGTTGTAATTGTGGGTTCCCTGCTTTTTGTTTTTGGAGTTGGCTCGATTGAGCCTTTATGGAAGGAGCGCAACGCGTGAAAATTATTGATGTTAAAACGAGGTTTTTTGGATATAAACCTGTACACGCCGTAACAAATAGTTTTGGTGCTATAAAGCGGAGAACGATGTGTTTAGTTGAGGTTGTCGCGGAAGATGGAACAACTGGGTACGGAGAAAGTTGGGTTAACTTCCCTGAATGGGGGCCAAAGGAACGAAAAGCGACGATTGAGGAGGGAATTCGTCCGTTACTCGTTGGAACCGATGCAACCCAGGTCGTTGGAAACCACGACATGCTGATGAAAAAACTCAACCGAATCGGTCTGCAATGGGGGAGTGTAGGTGCCATTCATCAGGCGATTAGCGGAGTGGATTTGGCGCTTTGGGACTTATGCGGAAAGATCAGGGGGTTACCCGTCTACAAAATGTTAGGGGGTGAAACAAAAGGAATTCCAGTTTATGCCTCAGGTCTCGGACCTCAGGTGCAACGAGACAATATTATGGAACACATGGCCCTTGGCATCCATGCTTTTAAGTTAAAGGTTGGGTTTGGAAAGGATCAAGACCTGGAGGCACTGCGGAATTTACGCAATTTAGTTGGCGAAAATGCATCCGTCATGGTCGATGCTAACCAAGCGTGGACTTTGAACCAAGCCATACAAATGATTGATGCCTTCCAACCTTATAACGTGTCCTGGCTAGAAGAACCGTTGCGTGCAGATGACATGGATGGATATATAAAATTAACGAACCAATCCAGCATCCCTATTTCTGCAGGGGAAAATCTCTATGGCAGGCGTCCGTTCGCCAAGTGGGGAAATTCACAGGCTATCCACATTGCGCAACCGGATGTGACGAAGGTGGGGGGACTTACAGAAGCCCTCGTGATCACTCAGATGATGCAGTCCTGGGATATCCGTTATGCACCACATTTTTTAGGATCCATCATCGGACTCATCGCAACCTGCCACTTGTTTGCAACGGTTCCGGGCGGGATGATTGTTGAACTTGATGCAAATGAAAATCCTTTAAGAAACGGTGTTTTAGAATCGCCGATTCGAATTGAGGGTGGAAAACTGTCACTTCCGGATGGCCCAGGATGGGGGATCCAATTCTCAGAGCAAAAGTTGAAGGAATTCGAAATCACATGATATGTTCTGGACACCTAGCCCCGCCCTCAGCGGGGCTAAAAGTCGAGTAGTACAAACCGATTACCCTTAAACTCACCTCGATTGGTGTACTGTCCAACCCAAGGTAGAAATGCTGCATTCGGCTCGTTCGGCATATGCTTCATTCAATGCGAAGCTCTTTTAACTTTCGGTACAATGTAGCCTTACTAATTCCCACTGTTTTAGCAAGTAAGGATTTGTCGCCGTGGACTTGTTCGAGGTATTTCAACATTAAAATTCGTTCCGCTTCATACATGCTTTCTTTGTAATTAACCTGCAATTCAATGGATAAACAATCTGTGTCACCTCGGAAAGTTCGTTCATCCATACACTCTCTAAGAAGTTCCTTACAATAGCCAACACGGTGTACTTGATTGTAGTCGCATAGGACAACGAAGCGCTCTATAATGTTTTCCAATTCGCGAATGTTTCCGGGGAATTTGTATTCTTTGAGGTCATGGCATATCTCATCTAAAAATGAACAGATTTTATGGTAAAGTGTTTCGTTGAAATGCGAGATGAAGTGTGCTACGAGCAATGGTAAGTCGATGATTCTTTCTTGCAATGACGGAATTGTCAATCGCAGCACGTTTAATCGGTAAAACAAATCGGGACGAAAGTCGGATTTGTGAATAAGGGTCGATAATTCAATGTTGGAGGCTGCTATCACTCGTACGTCGATCGGAATGACACTTTCACTACCAATTCGTTTCACTTCTTTTTCCTGTAAAACGCGTAAGAGTTTAGATTGAAAATGCGGTGGGATCGAATTGATTTCGTCTAAAAAGATGGTTCCTCTGTGGGCAATTTCAAATAAGCCTTTTTTGCCGTGTTTGGATGCGCCTGTGAATGCACCATCTTCGTATCCGAATAGTTCACTCTCCAATAAGCTCTCCGGTAAAGCTGCACAATTTATAGCGACAAATGGATATTTGCACCGGGAGCTGTAATTATGGATACTTTGCGCAAATAACTCTTTTCCAGTCCCTGTATCCCCGATAATAAGTATTGTGGAGTCGGTCGTTGAGAACTTTTTTGCATTTTCTATGACACGTTGTATGGGTGAATCACTACAGTGTATGATGTCCTCGAAATTCGATCGCGCAATGAGTCCCTTGGCTTGAATTTTAAGACGATATTTCTGTTCGATTTGTTCGATTTGGCTGATTTCCTGAAAGGTGATCACATTACCGAGCTGACGACCCCGAACATCCACTGTGGTACGGTTCGCATTTAAGGACTGGGCGCCAATTGATATAATCTCATTTTGAAAGTTCCGGTTTTCTTTGTATTTATGTAGGACAGCAGGAGGTAGAAGACTGTCTAGCTTATGACCTCTTGCTTCACTTTGTTGGATATTCAACAGCCGTCTAGCTGAATTGTTGATAAGTGTGATTTCATCGAATGCGTTTGTCGCAATGATTCCGTCGCTAACGGAATTTAGAATCGCTTCAAACTCCTTATTTTTCTTATCCTCGCGACGTTTAAATTCCATGATCTCAGTAGCGCGCTCTACAGCCTCAATGATGGTCTTTTCAAGCGAGTAAATTAAATAGGAGGGCATTCCGAGTTCTCTTGCGAAAGCTACGGCGATACTGGTGCCGATTACGGATCCTTTGGTTTTGGAAAAATTCTTTAGCTTTTCTTGCAACTCTCCCTCGGTATTATACGCGATGAACGTAAGTTTTAAGTCCAAGAGATTTTCCAATATTGTGTAGTCATATTCCAGACTTTCGAAAGTCGCTAATGCGATGGCTACATGCCGGGAATGGGACAGAGCTTTTTGAATCGACGAGAGAATGTCCATAGGGGTTATTCGAAATGTGATAATCGGTATCTTCGTCTTATCCTGTAAAAACTTTTGATTAGCTCGGCCGGTAATGATGACGTCGGCTTTGGATTCCAATTCGGGTAGAATAGGCAAACATTCCTCTAAGAAACATTGGAAAACATTAATGTTCACATTCATATCCAGGGTTTCGACAATCCCCTTTATCAGCTCAATAAAATTTCGATACCCTAATACAGCGATAGTTGGCAATACCATACATACCGTTCCCTTCACTCAAAGAATATTCGAGTCTCCCCTCAAAGTCGGTTCACGTATGTAAACGGATTCCTCGCAGTTGTGGTCTCGATTTTGATACACGGTTCTCATTAATAATACATTGTACGTCTTTAAAAATCTGTAATAATCACTCTGAAACTCAAAATTGCCAGTAAACACAAATTAATTGAAAAATTATGTTCAATTGGATTTTTCGGCACGAGTGTTGCTTAATGTGGTTATTGTAGGAAGTTACTCATAAGTAAACTAGCCAGGAGACTTGGCCTCGTTAGAACAGCCCAGCGGTAAGATGTCAAGTCGTTAATTTTGTGGAATTGGAAATGGATTCGGTAAATGCGCGTAAATCGAAGTG
>NZ_JAJFNK010000103.1 GCF_021739485.1 Alicyclobacillus tolerans | reverse complement strand
TGCCCAAGTCGAACGTGAAAGTTTGAGATAACGCTAGAAAACGGGAGTTATGTCCAGACTAAGGGTGTCAATCCGGTATCAAGCATGCATCAACGCATGTAAGAGTTGTCTTACAGAGTGTGAAAAATGTACGACAAACTGTTGCAGGATGCCAGATGCTTCAAACATGAGCCAATGTATTGAACTGTGTCGAGATTGCGCCGACATCTGCGCACTGTCAGTGCAGTACATGTCCAGAGACAGTCAGTTTGCACAAGAAGTTTGTGGGCTATGTGCGACGATTTGCAAAGTGTGTGCCGACGAATGTTCGCAACACAACAATGCCATCTGCCAAGGCTGTGCGGAAGCGTGCCGTAAGTGTACAAGCGAATGTCGTAAAATGTCTGCTTAAAACAAGGGGAGGCGTTTGCCTCCCGGCTGTCTGTTTTCCGTTCCATGAGAAAGACTCATTTCGTGCTATCTCGCTCTTGCTGCCTCCTGTACCTTCCAAAGTGCTCGCCATATAGAAGAGCCACCAATTCCGGCAACAATGACAATAACTAGAATCAAACCGATATTCATAGTATCGAGATTGTGAACATGAATGCCGGTTGCAATTCCCCAATCCATCAGTCCCGGTATCCAAGAGGTTATCGCAGCAATGAGAACAAAAAGCATTCCACCATAAAATAGTGTATTGCCTGCAACAAATTGACCAATAAATGCCTTTACTTTGCCATCTAGTTTTTTCCTCTCTATCCACCGACCAAACGCGGCCCCAATAACTACCTGCATCATCGTAGTTCCAAGACCAAATAAAAAACCGGGCATGAATCCCAGCCACGAAGCTGGCATTGTAGGAGCAATTACCGTATAAAGGATCGTGGCCATAGGACCTGTACCCCAACCAGCGACGAATCCATGGAGTAACGCCAACTTCACGGGTACAGGCTTCCCATCCTCTGACATGGGTGGCAACAGTTTTTCAACCCAGGGCAAGAGATGAAATGATTTCCCTCGATACAGGACATAGTACCCCGAAATCACCATTACAAGACCGACCAAGAAATAAATAATGGTTTCTTCACCTGGTTTCATGAGGAACCCTACCAGCGTAAAATAGGCCAACTGCGATGCAATAGCTCGTTGCACCGTAAAGGCCGCCGAAAAATAAAATCCGGCACGCATCCCGCCTTGGGTACTATAGCTTCCAATGGCATAACTAAACGTGATCGGCCAAGTATGTTCGTCCGGTGTAATCCCGTGGATCATACCAAGAAATAAAGCGGTCATTAAGCCAATCGCAAGCGATACGTGTTGGGGATTCCAAAGATTTATCAATCCAACTCACCTACCTTTTAGGTGCATTTGCACATGTAGCGAACAAACCAACTGTTTGGTAATCGGCTACGTAGCCTTTAAGGAACGTCCACTCCTGTCAACCTCGTAAAGATCATCCACCTGGTGACATCGAAGTCAGATAACATGGTGGCAGTGAATACGTGTGTAGATATAGAATACCCTCCAACAAGAATGGTACAGTCAATCCAAATTTGGTTAAGACCTCGGTATTCGATATTCAGTGGTTGTTCCTATCTCCATTCCGCAGTTTAATTGGTGTCAGCATTTTATTCGCCTTTGAGAATAAATCGAGTAGTATTTCACGCTTGTATCAGGCAATAATTTTGATCATGCAACTACAACCGAATTTAAGTCTTTCAGTATTTATAGAAAATCATTTTCTATAAAAATATTACGTTTAGACATCTTGTTTTGTCAACTGAATCACAACCGTCGTCTTCACGATCTTATTTCGCAATTTGAGAGCCGACTTGCACAAATGTCGGCCTCATCCGTCTATCTTCCAGCCATGATGGTGTATCATGTTTCTGCAATGCCACACAATGCGTAACATTGAGTCCCACGAAGAAAGCGATTCCCGCCCAGAACGATTCTGATATTTTCAAATTACGGCGTGTATGCCGGACTAGATGGTACTTACGATGCGTGTATCCATTATGCCTTGTTCTGGTCGCTATGACCGAACTCATTGGTATTTCACCTATTCATTTCGAATTGCCGCCATGTAGTGTATGAGTGCGATGAAAAAGGAGAATCGGTGTCACAGGCGACTGCTGGAATACAACCCAATTCCAGCCGTATTTCGAAAGACCGTCATTTTCACGGAACATAGACGCTTTTGGTGGGTCCCTGGTATCGATCCGGTTCGTATCGGTCACTCGTTGATTGTGGATGGAGAACAGGAAGGATATGTAGAAGGGGGAATTACCATCACGTAGCAACTCGTCGACAACGCCTTGTTGGATCAACACAAAACGCTGTCAAGGAAAATTCGCCAAGCGTGGGATGCCATTGGTCTTTCCCTTACGATGACCAAACGAGAGATTTTCACCACGTATATAAACGTCATCTATTACAGCAACGGTGCCTACGGCCTATATAATGCATCCCTTACATACTTTGGACGACCCCCGTCCCAACTGAATGACTGAGAACTCACCATGTTGGCCGGAATTCCGAATAACCTACATGGAGATGATCCGTTTCGCTCCTTATCCGACGCCAGAGCACGCAGCAAGTGGTTTTACATAACATGGTCGATCCGGGAGTGATTACTCCTTTAGAAGCAAAAGAGATATTGGCGGAACCGCTTCATCTGTCTAGTTCCTAATCATAAAAAAGGGACACATAACGCAAGTCATGCATCCCGTCTTTCATCTGTGGTTGTATAGCCAATGCACACCGCTTGATAAGTTCCCCGTAGTCGAGTCACGATCCAGTTTACCGTCTCACTTTAACTAAAGACAGTGTGGTCATGTAGAACAAGAACGAGACTCGGTACGCAATCATCCAGAGTTTAAAGATTCTCTCCAACAGGTATTTTGAGATTTCCTACTGCGACTATCAATACCTTTCGGGAATCGAGAGTACTTACACATCCGTACCTCGCTTCCTTTACGAAATAAAACATCCTGCTCCGAGTCAAGAGTTCGATATCATCTCTTGTTTACGATCAAACACAAAAAGCACAATGGTGATGACAATCCCTACAATCACAACCGGCATCGATGTCCATTGTGCTGCATCCCAGTGGAATAAAAATCGAGGTGAATCGCCTCTTAACATTTCTAACAGGAACCGGACCAGATTATAGCCGACTAGGTAAAACATAAACAAGAAACCTTTCGGCCATCTGCGTTGCTTTAACACCAGCATTAAGGCAAACAAAATGATATCGGCTTGTCCCTCCCATACTTCTGCCGGCCATAGGGGTTGGTTACCAAAGGTTTGGTAAGCGAGCGTGGTTTTCGGATATAACAAACCGTAGCCTAGGTGGGTCGGGCTACCAAAAGCGTCTCCATTCATAAGATTGGCATCGCGTCCGATGCTTTGCCCAAGTAGAAGTGCTGGTGCAAAAATGTCCGCCATGGTCCAGAAGGATAGTTTCCGACGCCAGATATACCAAATTCCAACAACCAATGCACCCGCTACTCCACCTTGAATGGATAAACCTCCGTGCCATATAGCGATGATTTCACCCGGATGTTTCGAATAGTACTGCCAATCGAAAAAGAAGACTTGCCAAAAACGGGATCCAACTAAACCACCAATAAGTAACCATGGTGCCAAGTTCCACAAGTGAGGAACATACTCTGAGTTTTTATCAGCCTTCGCGAAATAAATTGCCGCAGCAAGACCAAGAAGAAAAGCAGTTGCAAAAATCGTGCTGTACGCACGGACAGGAAAGTTCCCGATCCAAAACCAATATTGATGCAAACACAATCACTCTCTTTCCGGGGGTTGTCACTCTGTGGCTCCAGCATATCATATTCACCAATGATACAATACCCCGGTTATGTATATGATATACATTTCTGGACTCTTGAAAACTGAACGGGAGGTGCCTACAAGTGAAGGTGAAATCAATACATCACCTGGCAGTTGCGACGACGTGGTGATGACTGTTTGAGATTTTATGGAATTTTACACCTTGTAACACACTCCCTAGTTTGGTACTATCAAAAAAATCTACGCGTAGCCAATGTGAATAAATAGTGATACAAATTTAGTGTATTCCAGCCAAAGCACACTGTGCCCGGGAGGTGAAAGAACTGTCTTTCCCATGGTTTATCGCGTTTACAGCCGGAATGGTTAGTGCATTTAATCCATGTGGTATTGCACTACTCCCATCATATCTGGTGTACCTCTTGTCAGGGCGCATTGAGACGGAGCAGCGGCAATGGTATGTGGGGTTTCGGTCAGGCATATTGATAACATTAGGTTTTGTGGTGGTTTTTGGAATATCCGGTCTTCTGGTCGGTTTGATAGGCCATTTTTTATTTACCATGGTACCTTTTGTATCGATTCTGGTCTCTCTGATTCTGCTAATTGCTGCTATATTTACTTGGCGCGGTACACTTTATGTTAAATGGTCTCCTGGTAGAATCGTTATGCGACTTGAACGTATGTTTCGACGCGGATCGAGCGGATCGTTCATTATCTACGGAGTCAGCTATGGACTCGTTTCCTTGACCTGCAGTCTCCCAGTGTTTCTGGCCGTTGTTGCACAAGGACTAAGTATGGGCACACGTGGAGTGATAGCACTATTCACGGCTTATACCTTAGGAATGGGTCTGGTAATTATTTTGCTTTCAAGTCTCACCACCTTCACTCGAACGGTTGTAGAGCGGTTCATTCGAGATACCATGCCAGCCATTCAGAAGCTGAGTGCTATCGTTATGACGATGGGGAGCCTCTATCTCGCCTGGTATTGGATATGGGGACCGGGTTTGAAAACCATTTTCCTGCAATGACGTCTTGTCTTAAAATTTCGAATTCTTAAGTACAAAATTCTTTAAGTGCAAGGAGATAAAAGTATGAAGAGAGGTATTCGTGGCTTACGTGAATGGATCTTTGCGGGAACTATAATGACGCTGGTTTTGGGGGTCGGTATTGCAGCACGCCAAATGGTCGGTCGCCTGCAGGAGGCACCCCTAAAAGCGGCTATTGGTTCTAATGTTCCAAACAAACCCGGAACTGGGTCCGAAGTAGTCCCGCCGTCTGTCGATCCAGGTACACCTCTTCCTGGAAAATCAGCACCGAATTTCCATTTGACGGATCAATTCGGAACTAAAGGTAGCTTATCAGATTTTCGCGGAAAAGTTGTTATTCTGAGTTTCATTGACAGTAAGTGCACTACCGTCTGCCCATTGACAGCTGTCGTATTGCAAAACGTACACTACGACCTTGGTTCATCCGCCTCGAACGTGGCATTTGTGGCTATAAACGCAAATCCGGTAGCCACATCAGTTAAAGATATTTTTACTTGGTCCAAAGAACATCATGTGTTGAATATGTGGCACTTCTTCACCGGTTCAGCGTCACAACTTAAGGATGTTTATAGTAAATATTACGTACAGTCAACAGTCTTGGGTGGGACAAATATTGAGCATACACCTGCCGTATATGTCATTGGTCCTAATGGTCATGAACGATGGGTGTACCTTAATTCTGACCAATCGTCTACTCCAGTGATCGGAACAGAGACGCAGGATATTCTGAAACAAGTGATACCTTTAATCCCCGGACATCCCAAAGTGTCTATCCCGCCATCGCGACAATTAGCCTACCTCCCTGGTAACTTGGGGCCAAGTAATGTCCAAAACCGTTCTTTCCATTTGCCCGCCATTCTTCCGAATGGCCAGAACGGCTCGGTTACCGTAGGAAACGGGGGAAAACCCAAGTTGCTGGAGTTTTTTGCAACGTGGTGTCCGGACTGCGAAGAAGAAATACCGTCTTTAGTAAAATTTCAACAATGGTCAACAAACCACAGTCTATTCCCCAGTGTCGTTGGAGTTGACCTACGCTTATCAGAGTCTTCTACCGAACATGTCAGGAATTATGTGAAAAAATTCAATTTACCATTTCCAGTTGCTTTAGATAATCATCATGAGTTATGCAGTTGTTGGTTGAATTAGGGAATGAGTGATTGCGAACAAAGTTAGAAAAGTGCAAAAAATGACTT
>NZ_JAJFNK010000102.1 GCF_021739485.1 Alicyclobacillus tolerans | reverse complement strand
CACCCCTCCGGAATCGATTAGGGTTATTATCCCTCTCGCAGAATCTCAGAACGAGGTGTGTTCTATTTGACGCTCACAATCTAATTCATAAATATGAAAACGACATCAATCACTTTGGGTATAGCCTTAAAGATATGTAATAAATCAAAATGGACAACACCCCCTTATCTTAATACCGGCTTCAGGTTCCGCGGAGCCGGAGGTCTCCACACCGACCAAGGAGATGGGTCGATCATTTCGCATGTCCTCCCTTACGCGATGGATACGTATGTCCCTTTAAAAGATGCAATACAGCATGTCCGACTTTAAAAACGTTTTTGAATTTTGCAGCCTACCATAAATGAGATATCATCTTATGAAAGACGGGGACTTACAAATACTCATGGAGAACTTCACCTTGTGAGACTTGGATTTTATTGAGACAAGAGAGGGAGTGCGTCTGTGCACCATTAACATGTGCCTTGAACAATAACTTTCCTTGCGAACCACGTAACTTTCCTGGGAATAATGGGTAACCTGCGGAAAGGGCTGTGTATCTATGTGCGACTTCTCGTGGTTTATTCATATTTGCGGGATTGTACTTCACTGAGGGGCAGAACTCACTGTCATCGGTGGGACGATGATGCTCTTTACACCATCCATCTCGGATTTACCACGCCTGGCTCCTGATGGTGTTCGTACTTTTGTTGCATAGTCTCATCCCAGGTGCCTTTAAACCTAGTCTATAAATGAAATAATAGAGGCAAAGGAGCGATTTCAGATGTCAGTTGCAAATATTGTTCTCTCGTATTTTAACGAAGCCTGTATTATCGCCAGTGCAATTGTCTTTGCATTTGGATGGATGCATATTCGCAAAAAGCGGGTAGAGACCCATCGCCGTTTTATGATCACGGGGTCCATACTGGCCTCACTGTTTTTTATCACGTATGTGCTCAAAACGTTTTTGATTGGGGATACGGCGTTTGGCGGGCCAAAACACGTTGCTCCATTCTACTACGTGTTTTTACAGTCCCACTCCATTCTCGCTACGGTAGCAGCGATTCTCGGTATCATTACACTGACTTGGGCACTCAAAGGAAGATTCAATCGTCATCGACGTATTGGGCCATGGACAGTGATAATCTGGTTTATTACTGCTGCTACAGGCCTTACAGTCTTCATCCTGCTCTATATCGCGTTTCCTCCAGGACCCACAACCAATCTATGGCGCGCTTGGATTGGATAATGGCACGTTGATCGCGCTAAAACTGCTGCATTTTCTGGTATAAGCAGGTATTTACAGGCCCTAGGCAACCGATAACTTGAGGAGGCTCTGTATGAACCAGATCCGTGTGATGGTGTTTCCAGGAGCTCAGAACTTACCTCTATGGATGATGGACCATATTGAACTTCGCTATACCAAGTCACGAGATGATCAAATCGCGGCAATTCAAGACGGGGCTGTGGATATCATTCATACGTCCCCGGACAATTTATCTTTACCGGATGCGCAAGGCATATCGGCCTTTCTTGCAGGAACGGTCGGCCCCTTAGAGCTTGTCATGACCAATCGGGAGGAACCACAAATTCTAGCTGTGGACAATCCCCGCTCCGGATTTGGTCGGCTGGCTTACAAGTGGTTGCGGGAGCATCTTCCGGACATGCCGTATCAGGTCTTTGAAGCGGGGGGGACCCCTCAACGCTTTCAAGCATTAAGGACTGGCCAAGCGACTTTGGCAGTGATGCACCCTCCTTTTACGGAGTTCTGTAAGGACGCAGGGTATACGATTTTAGGTCGTATCGATATCGGTTATCCGACGCTCTGTGGTGTTTGTCGGACCGAGTTGCTCAAGACAGAACGGGTGAAAACCTATAAGGTGAGTTACCGAAACGTGATCGACCGGTTAGCGGATGCTCAGGGCACGCAGTTGGCCAGAGAGGTCATGGCCAAGAATCTCCCCGACATCCCAGGTGACACTAGGGATAAAATGGCAGACATCATGCGTGAGGAAGTGATTGCTGCCGGAGTGGAATTCGATCCGGATACGCTCACTAAACTGCGAGACCTCACTTGATATTTCCAGACCTCACTTATAATTTCCTTGAAAATCTATTTAGGTACTACCGTCGTGAGAAATCGGGACTAAACAGCCCCTCACCGGACAGCAAGAGCTGGTGAGGGCAAGGACCCATTCCAAGTCAGACCGGAGATTCACTCTGAACGCTGCACACAAAACCCGTGCCAAACTCCATTCTGAGTCGTTCCTCTATAATGGATTAAAATTTTTTCAAAAACCCAAAGAATCCCCATAACACCTGTGCCATGGAACGAGGATCTCTTTGTCCACACGCTTTGATTCACAGGAACATACTTTGTGGATAAGTTCTTTTAGCACAAACCTGCCTACAGGGGGGAAAACCATGCAAAACGGTGTTACGGTTTGGTTTACGGGTTTGTCGGGTGCTGGTAAAACGACTCTCAGTAAGTTGGTGGAAGAAAAATTAAGGCAGTCGGGAGCTAGGGTTGAATTGCTAGACGGAGATATACTTCGCCGAAACTTTACGCTGGACTTGGGATTTTCCAGGGCCGATCGAATGAAAAACATTGCACTGGCCGCTTACATCGCCAAGCTGCTGACGCAAAACGGGGTCATCGTACTCGCCTCCTTCATTACGCCATACCAAGAGATGCGAAACTACTGCAGAGGTGAAATTGGACCTCTGATTGAGGTGTACGTGAAATGCCCTTTAACAGAATGTATGCGCCGTGATGTAAAAGGGTTGTACGCAAAGGCCTTAAGAGGAGAGATCGTTGGGTTTACCGGCGTTTCGGACCCGTTTGAGGAACCAGTGAACCCCGATATCGTTGTTGAAACGGACAAGCAAGATGCCGATCAATGTGCACTAAGAATCGTCTCTTTCGTACAGAAATATATTCAGGAACGGGAACCACAATAAATAGAAAAAGGTTTAATAGGTGGGTTTGGGAACCTTAGGGGAGTGGGATATAGTGCCGTGTGGCCCCCCGTATGTGTCCCGCTTATACAGGGGTGAGTTGGGGGCTAATCCTCTGAGATAATACGGGGTGAACTAAGGCCATGTCGGTCCATGACCCGTCTGCGCGGGACAGCCATTGAGGCAGTCCTTCAATTGTCATTCTTTAAATCTCTTCGTTTTTCTATTTCCCTCGCAACGGACTCTCTCCCATTGAGATATGCTTTCAATAACTTGAGATTGTTTCCGTAATTGGACATGTCCCCTTGGGGATGCCACAAATGATAGGCCGACCCGTTCAGTCTTTTACCAGGGCCACATAGTGTATTCAAGGACACCGCAAACGTATCATCTTCTCCACCCCAGCCAACAAATCTTTCATCAAAGCCATTCACGGCTTCGAAGAATTTCCGAGGAACTACATTTAATAACCCCCAGCCAACTTGGGGAGCTTGATGCACTTTGATTTCAACCTGTATAGGCCACTGTGGATCGGAACTGATTACCTTCTTGGAGCTTTCCTTGTCCAAATACAATCTTCTAGCAAAAGGTAGCACCCAAGCATGGGACTCCAGTTCTTTGACGGCGACATTTAGAAGGTCAGGATCAAAGAAAATATCTGTATCGGCGATTAGAAAGATATCCCTTGTCGCTTTCTCTGCAGCTTGATTAATGGCGCGGGCCTTCGGAAAAGGTTGCTCATTGATTTCAACTATGCAAATTTCGACTTCGGGAAACATTCGATCATAAAACTTCAAGACCCATTCAAAGGCCTCGCTTCTAGGTCCATTATCTGGACCGAAAGGAAACAGGACAGAAACGTTGGAAAACATGTGTGCGCCTCCATCTCGCCGCTAGGGCAATAAAGTTCCATCTTAAGTGTTTTTCACTGACCCTGCATGTAATATGGTATTTCTCACATCATGAAATGGTTTAGGCATTTCACTAAATTGCGGTGATTCCTACAATGTGCCTTTAGAGCGGTCGATTTACGATTCAAAGACATATCTTAAGTTGATGTTAGTCATCAGACGTGCTTCATGGCCTGTAGACCATCACGAATATGCACATGGAGGTATATCATGCCTGATCTCATTTTGCCGCATGGGGGCGTATTGGTTCAGAGGCAGCTTCGAGGGGCTGAACGTGAAAGTGCATTACAAGAGGCCAAAGACTATTTTAAAATGACGATTTCAGGTTGGTCGATAAGCGATCTCGAAATGATAGGCACAGGTGCCTTTTCCCCCCTTACGGGGTTTGTTTCTGAACAGGAATGGAGCAGCGTACTCGAGACGATGCACCTCGTTACCGGAGAAGTATGGAGCATTCCGGTAGTGCTGCCTGTTTCCGAAGGGATCGCGAAAAAGCTAAAACCGGATCAGTTCGTTGTATTGGAAGGAGCGGATGGTGTAATTTATGGCACGCTTCAGGTGCAAGATGTGTACAGATACGACAAACACCGGGAAGCGCAGGCCGTCTACGGGACAAGTGACATCAATCATCCCGGTGTGAAGCAAGTGTTTGAGCGTGACCCGTACTATGTATCCGGGCCCATTCAATTGCTCAATCGAAAAATGCGAGACGACTTCAAGGAATTTTATCTCGATCCGGCAGATACCCGGGATGAATTTGAACGTCGCGGATGGAAGACTGTCGTTGGCTTTCAGACGAGAAATCCGATTCACCGCGCGCATGAATACATTCAGAAATGTGCATTAGAGATGGTTGATGGCCTCTTTCTCAACCCCCTCGTGGGTGAAACCAAGGCGGATGACATTCCGGCAGACGTCCGAATGCGTAGTTATCAGGTACTTCTTCAGCACTACTACAGCCCCGAACGCGTCTTTATGGCTGTATATCCAGCTGCAATGCGTTATGCCGGTCCGCGCGAGGCCGTATTTCATGCGTTGGTTCGGAAAAATTATGGTTGTACTCATTTTATTGTCGGCCGTGATCATGCAGGTGTTGGAAACTACTATGGAACCTACGATGCGCAAAAAATCTTCTCAAGCTTTACAAAAGAAGAACTGAGTATTCAACCCCTGTTTTTCGAAAACAGCTTTTATTGTAAGCAGTGCGACGGAATGGCATCCGATAAAACATGCCCACACGACACGGCGTATCGATACATTTTATCAGGGACGAAAGTTCGGTCTCTTCTCCGCAACGGAGAGAAGCTATCCTCAAAATTCACACGTCCTGAAGTTGCAGACGTACTGATCCAAGGATTGGCCAAAAAAAGCAGGTAACTATCAGTCACAGCGACTGAAACGAACCCGGCACATTTTCATTTAAGCAACAAGCAGCAAGCAACAACAGATACCTGGGCAGAAGCACTGGCGCTTTCGTCTCTCTTGCATAGGGTGGTCGCATTAGAGGTGATGAGCATGAGTGATGCAAAAGAAGACTTGCAGCACCTATTTTCGTATTATTACGAGCACAACAGTTGGGGCAGTCAAGAGTCAAAATCGGGGCCCGGGTCGACGGTGTATGAATCGAAAGAATTGATTCACGAGCTTCCAAAATTGTTGCAGAGCCTTGCTGTAAAAACGATTCTCGACGCTCCGTGCGGAGATTTCAATTGGATGAAAGAAGTCAATCTCGATAGCTACGAATATATCGGTGTCGATATCGTAGCTGATTGCATCAGAGACAATCAAAGACGGTATCAAAAGAGCAGCATTCAATTTCTCGAAAAAGATATTGTGCATGATACGTTGCCAAAGGCGGATCTGATTATCTGTCGGGACGGTCTCGTGCATTTCCCAAACCCGATGGTGAAAGAAGCGATCGAAAATTTCAAACGAAGCGGCAGCACGTATCTTTTAACGACGCATTTCCCAAATACAGTCGTCAACAACGACATTGCTATCGGCGATTGGCGTCCTATCAATTTTACATTGCCCCCGTTCAACTTTGAGGATCCCATATTCATGATCAAAGAAACTCTACCGATAAAAACCATGGCACTATGGAAATTGGATGATTTATAAGCCCTCGCAGTGTTTTTTACGAAACCATAAATACATGTCATGGCTATTCCGTTAGCTCAGCTTCCTAGGTATGGGAACATATGTTTGGTATAATGGATATATATCCCTGGAAGC
>NZ_JAJFNK010000101.1 GCF_021739485.1 Alicyclobacillus tolerans | reverse complement strand
TTCCACAGCCCGAAACAATCAATGAGACCAGACAAAGTGGTAACCACCAGCACTTTGTACGCACCAAATCTCCCCCCATACTCAACCTTACGCACAAATGTACCAATAATATCCTACTATGAGAAAGAGATCATATTAGACTCTCCTGCCCAAGTGTGACGTAAGCAGCCTATCTGGTGATCTGCATGAATATGCAATCAAACATCCCCGTTTGCTGCTCAGTACATGTTCTCTGTTAAGTGCAGAAAGGACTGATCGTCCAGGTAGCCACCAATCCCACGTCCAAACTGACGATAAGTGCATCATAGGATGTGCCCTTCAACATAAGATTCAAGCCTCGTTTATTGATGTGAATTTCTAAAAGAGACGTGTTCAGGCAGTGGAGCACTCCGAGCGTGCGCAAAAAGACGTATCAGAATGTCGACATTAACCCACGTAAACCAAACAAATAACGGGAACTGTAAATGACCCGTGACGGTTTCTCAACCTATTGTAGACAAATACACTCGTCCTGTTTCTGTATTTTAATTCCCCTTGAAAAGTCAATGCGAATACTTTGCACACGTAGTCTGGGGTTTATGTTCGGCTATCCTCCCACCTGCAACCGTAAATGATCGACTGACGTCTTCCTCTTTTGGGCATCGTAACCATTATGATTCTAGGGTAAGACAGCCTTGGAGGAATGTACATGTGGAAGTTGAATCAGTTTCAAGCAATAATGCTTACGTCCTCCAGTTATATGCCATTGACTTACTACTTTTTTGCCGGGACGGCGGTTGAATACAGCGGCTACTATGCCTTGTGGACAATTTTTAGCATGATTTTGATTGGTTTGCTTCTTGGATGGCTACATCAACAATTGAACAAATGTTTCCCTGGATTAACTGGAGCCGACTATCACATAGTCGCTTTCGGGAGATTTATCGGAAAAGCTGTTGCAGCCGCATATCTTCCCGTGTACCTTACGTTTGTTGGGCTATCCATACATTATTATTTAATGACTATGAAACCATTCTTCCCCTTAACACCTGTTTCTGCACTGGGCAGTGCAATGATAACAGTTGCATTACTGGGCGCTGTTCGCGGGCTTGAAGCACTTGGTCGAGCTGCTAGCATTATCTCCAGTTTGACACTCCTTGGTAATTTACTGACTATGGTATTCATCATTTTTAGTGGAGAACACAGTCCCCATGTAGTCTACGCGCTCCCACCCGTAACTCCGTTATTGAATGGTATATACCACTTATTCCCCATGTACCTCGGCTTCAACTTGGTGAACATGCTTAATCCTTATGTTGACAAGACGTGGTACCCGGTCTTGGGCCCAGCAGTAAACTCAATCATGTTGTTGGGTAATTTTATCATGAGCATTCACGTCCTTGGATACGGCGCGATTACGCACCTTCAATATCCATTTACCTATGTGATCCAATTACTTAGATTAACCGGCTTCATCATCGAGCGATTAGGAATTACTGTCGTTATAGTGGCAACAGCCTTTACCTGCAGTTTTGTTGCGAATCATCTGTGGTGTCTTTCAGTCTTGACTAGCCGCATCTTTGGAAGACCCGATTCGGAGTACCGAAAATACGTTATCTTCTTGGCTATTCCCATGCTCCTAGTTGCAATCATCGCCGACGAAGAGTTAGATCACATTATTTTGAATTCGTTTCTTGTCCCCGCTAGTTGGATTACGTTGGTTGTCTTGCCCTTACTCTCACTGGTTACTTCTAAACTCAAGCACTTACCCCACAGTATCGACAGATACAAGAAGCGATATTTTCCCACTGAGTCAAATTGAGATTCACCTTAAAGCGCCTTTACGCTTCAGTCGCACTTCAACCTGAATGTTGGACGTGGAGTGTGCAAAATCATGAGGCCACTGGGAGGCTACATATTCTTCCATCCGTGGATTTTGCGTAACGATTGTTTCCCCAAAACCAAAAGGGTCCGTTTCATTGTGTTGAAATTTTTGAATCACTTGCTCAACTTGCGCTTTTATTTGATCAGACATCACTCGCTCATAGCGCTTCATGTCCTTGTGGCTGAGTAGCACCATTCCGTCACTCTCGTCCCGTAAGACGAGGGCATTGACACGGATTCGTGCTCTTAGCACACGACCACGCCCTTTGTTCATGAATACAGAAAGATTTGACTTGGTATTAACCTCACCTACCCCAAAAGACTCCTCTCCGTCGATCACATTGAAGGAAATGCTTTGCACACGGCGACAGAGCATATTAAAGTACAGTGTTTCTTCCGGAGTTAACTCAATGCAATTATTGTGTCGTACCGGAACAACTAACCCGTCCACCCGAAAGCCTGTAGGCGTCTTTTGAATTTCACCTCCATACGGTTGCCTGCCGATTGTCCAAAAATCGCGCCAAAATTCCCAGAGATGAGTTCGGACCGTGTAACCGTGTTGTTTAACAGATGAACTCAAAATCCGCTCGAAGGAATCAGCGGGCGCCAGGTCTGTTTTAGCAGAAAGCACGTCTGACGGGGACTGCGGCGAAAATTCAACCCACGACAGCTTTTCAAATCTCGGGTTTCGCATGAACTCTCCCGTTGTGCGCCGAAATTGAGCATGGGATAGTTTCATGCTATAGACAATTAATTGTATGTTTCCGAGGTACAACCCTTTGTCCGATTGAGTCTGAGCTTTTGATACGGCCTCATCAAAACTAAGTGCTGAGATAACGTAGTTGTGGTAATTTGACGATGGCTCTCCACCTCCGCTTCCAGGAGCCGTTCCCCCTTGCCCGGGCTGCTGAAAAACTGGAACCTG
The DNA here is from genome assembly GCF_021739485.1 of Alicyclobacillus tolerans. GTDB lineage: Bacteria > Bacillota > Bacilli > Alicyclobacillales > Alicyclobacillaceae > Alicyclobacillus_K > Alicyclobacillus_K tolerans_A. Next base: position 3,493 of record NZ_JAJFNK010000101.1, on the reverse strand, counting down.
CAGGGTGTACGTGAGCATCTTCTGATTGTCGCTGGTTGGCTCTACGCCTACGGCTATGATTTGAGACCGATCATTAATCTTCTGATAATCCCAACACCCGGGTAAAAAAAGCATGCACAGGGTAAGCCCGAATAAAGTTATAATCCGTCTCCTAATCACTTGAGCGGTCTCCGCCAGTTCCTCTTTTTTAACTGTGGACTAGATGTACTTAATGGAGCGTGTTTTGCTGGGTTACGATAACGCGATTCTGTTGTTTGGTCTTGTACACGTAGATGTTGCGGGCGTTGCCTAAACAAGTTGTAGGGTGCCCTGATTATGCCATCCGCCACTAGGTCTCTGAAGTATTCTCCACTGAACGGGTCTGCGTAAGACACGCCGAACGATTTCAAGGCACAAACTTCGTATATGCCTGCAATCGTCACAAGCACTACGCCGTATAATCCAAAAAACGCAGCTGCAATATCCATTACCCAAGTACCTATTCGAATTACAATTGCGAATTCGTAACTGGGGGATACAAAAATACTTACCGCTGTTAGTGCGACTACGATTATAAGAATGTTACTTACGATACCGGCTTGAACACTCGCTTCTCCAACAACCAAACCTCCGACAATACCGAGAGTTTGACCCATTTGTTTTGGCATACGCAACGTTGCCTCACGCAAGATTTCAATGATAAGTTGCATGATGAGAACTTCAATAAATGCGGGAAACGGAACCCCCTCTCTTGACTTCGCGATCTGCAGTCCGAGCACTTTGGGTAGCAACTCGGGGTTATAGTCTGTAAATGAGATGTAAAGGGCCGGGAGGTACAACCCAAACATGAACGATACAATTCGAAGCCATCGAACCAAGGTTGCTTCGTGAAATGTGTGACTAAAGTCCTCCGAAGTCTGAAAGAAATCTCGAATCGTAGCTGGAACCATAAGCACCGTCGGGTCACCGTCGACGAAGATCACCACCTTGCCCTGATTCACTTCATGCGCCACACTGTCAGTTCGTTGCGCGGTTCTGGTGAGAGGAAAGAGTGACGATGTGTGGTCGATTATTAAATGTTCCAATTCCGCCCCTTGATTAATCGTATCAACGTGAACTGCGTTAATCCTTTCAACCACCGTGTTTATCAGCGTTGGATTCGCTACATCTTCCAAGAATACAACAGCCACTTCTGTCCGTGTCCGATATCCAACTTTCATTTTCTTTATCCGAAGTGTATCAGTGTTCAATATTTGTCTTATTAATCCAATATTTATATCCAAATTCTCTACGAAACTGATCTGCGGCCCACGAACTGAAGATTCAATATAAGGTTGCTCCGGCGTACGGTGTTCAACAAACTTGGCACCCATTACAATGGCAGGAACGACCCCGTCAACCAGCAACACTAAATCTCCGGAAGTAATCGATTCTCCCAATGTGTATAAATTTGTCACGTACATACTGTTCGAACTTGGGAGAACTTTTTCGGTTAAGTATTGAGCAACATCCTTGGGAGATAGTCGGGGAAATTGGTGTTGCTGAAGGCTTCTTAGGCACTCCTCAACAGCCTTATGGTCGCAAACAGTATTGATAAATATGCAAGCAGCTGAGCGTCCGCCAATTTCCGTGACTCGTACTATGTAATCATCGCTTTTACCTAGTGTGTCACCGAAATATTCAAGGACCTGGTTTAAATCCCCCTTGTAGTGCGGAGAATTTCGATAGTCCGGGACGTTTGGAGTCCTTGTGCCGACGGGCTTAAACTTTTTGCGTCCAGGAATCTTAAACACGAACGATTTCACCACCATATCGAAAAGCCATGCTCGTCCACCCAAGTTAAGATTCCCCAACTCAAATGAATGTATGTCTCTCGAAGTGGTATCAAACAAATGACTCCTGGATTCCAAGTCAACGCCCGCAATGGATATGTATAGCTTTGAGAATATGTGTGTCAACACATCGATGCTTGGTTCCAAGAGAGTAGATATATCCATAGCATGTATTTGCGTTTTAAGTCCCATTTTCCTGAACGGTTACAGATTCCGCATTGTTTCATACACATAAATGTATAGTAATTCATCGTTGGCGCAATCCCCTTCTTGAACTCCTCCCGTTTGTCCAACAACTTTAGGGGCTTCTCGACTATTGAAACGACCACGTATGTGTTTTTAGGCTGAACGTACCTGATTGTCCTTTGTCGCTCTGCCAGTACAGGACTGTTCCGCTCTTACTGATACCTGTAATATTGAAGTTTCCAATGTTCTTGGGGCACTTGTAAACAGTCTGTTCAGGTTGCCCACTTCCATAGGCGGCAGCGTTTTCTCGATAGATAATGATGGCAGGAACAGTGTGCGGGCTATTGATGTTGTTCGTTGGTTGTAACATCGCAGTCATGACATATCGAGGTCCGTTCAGATTGGCATTCTTCGGGTTCGCCCAATTGCCGTCTTGCCAAACAGCATTTGGAGATTGCAGTTGGTGCATTGAGTTCTTTTCTGCTGACGTCAATTTTCGCACTACCATGTGGAATGTCCGTGTGGGATTCGGAGTGTTATCGGTGGTATTACTTACAGACTCTTTGACTTCTTGATTTACGCTTCCACACCCCACAAGAATCCCTATAATTGTCGGGGCGATTACCGCCGTCCCAATTTTCTTAAATTGCATGTTTGATTCCTCTCCTTTCGGTAAGGAGACGAGGCAAATTCATATGTCGTTTCACTCCAGAAAAAAGAACCGCCTTGTTGCGCATAGCTGCCCGATAGCGACATTTCGGTGTCGCCGACGGAAACGAATTTTCATGCAAGAACCGTAGCATGCAACTTCTTCAGATCTCGGCCCCGTTAACGACAGACCAAAAATATCTCCGACCTATTTATACTGAGTTAAATAAACCCTCAAATCCCCGCCCATTTCAAATGGAATTTCTTTGCTACCCTCTTTTGTGAAGCCGTCCAATTCAATGTCTGGATGCTTAAAATCAAGAAGTTGTGAATTTCCAAACACTTTTTTGATGGGAGCAACAAAACTGAATTTGACCGACTGTCCATTTTGCAGATTAACTACTTGTTCACTTGTACTACCTTTGAGTAAAAATGGATTCCCTTGAGAACCATTAGCCGTTTTTATTGGGTAACTGAGATACATCGTCAGATGGGTCAATTCTAAAGGCGACGTGCTCGTAACTTGAATCGTGTACATTTCACTGCCAGACATCGAAGACATAGGTTGATAACTAACCATTTTAAAGTGTACGTCTTTGTCATTAAATTGTTGGGGAGTAGTTGCACATCCTGATACGACACCTAATGCTATTAAACCAAGAGAAAACAAAATTGTTCTTTTCACTTGTATAGCCGCCCCTCAAATTCAAGATAACTACCCAGTTGCGCAATAAGACCATGAACCCGAATAGCGTATATTCTTGCGTAAACCGGATTGACCCCCGTATATTGGACACAGCTCCCGTTTCCTAGTGTTTTCTCAGACTTTCACGTCGGACTTCGGCATC
>NZ_JAJFNK010000100.1 GCF_021739485.1 Alicyclobacillus tolerans | reverse complement strand
CAACTGCTGGGATCGCTGATTTTGTGCCCGTCATTCGCTGTACATTCTGTATAACAGCGTGGTTCAGCACCCCCTAATTATGTAAGGATTACGGCAAACCCTTCTTCGATATCCGCCCCCGTTTGCGACAAAGGAGCACCAGACTTCACGGTGCTAACTTAGTGTTGAACTGTTTTTGCCATTGGTTGTTGTTTAACCAGTTATACAGATTGGGGTCTTTGAAGTAGACTGTTTTATTTCCGACTTGATACGATATCACGCCATCGACAAAGTGATACACCTTGCTCATATCCTGCGAATGTCCCACCATGTAAAATGTCGGGCTTATCGAAATGTGCTCTTTAGAGGACAACTGCAATTCGAGCACCGCAGGGTTCTCACTGGCATTTGTCCCGATTGGCGGGTTAGGAGGTGGCGGAAGTTGTACAGATACAGGTTTAGCTAACGCTAACCACTTTTCAATCTGTGCCACCGTCTCCGATTCGTTTTTCGGCGTATAGGATAGCGCCGCCAATCCCCAAACAACATACACATGTTGAATGTCCGTGGCTTTTGGGAACTGTATGGTTTGTTGACTTGGTTTCACAACTGCTTGTGGCCCATTTCCGCAACCAGCAAGTGAAAGCAAGGAGAACAATGCCAACACCAATACATATTTCACAATATCCCCCCTTTTTTGGGGTTAGACGTATAAACGTTTCGGTCCGTGTCGGCAGACTCTTTATGTCGCACTTCTCGTTAACCAAGGATTGATCATTGTGGAACTTTCCATTCTTGTAAAAGGTGCATAACTTCGCTCTTGGACTTCTTTAAGTTTCCGATTACTGTAGCATCGATGGCATAGGTATATTGACTTCCATTTACAATTACCCAATACTCGTAAGTCACCGCATTGGATTTGGATGCGGCTGGTTGTGTTCTCTTGTTAAGAACAAGCGTTGCTGGTCCAGCTGAAGTAGACACTCTCTCGTGACTGATGACTGTAGAGTGATTACCGATTACCGCACGGTATCCGTCCGTGGTTGACGGGGGCAAACTTGTAATGAGGAGTTGAATGGATAAGTCTTTCCAACGTACAGAGTCGTTCGGCTTGACAAGTTTACCATTCGGCAACTTCAAGGTTGTCTTGAAGAGTGGATTCGAGGAGGATTGCTGAGCGGTCGTGTTGTTGGTAACCATCTCAGTATTATTCGACGCATTACTTGATAACGGCGCTTTTCCTGTGGTTGGTGAACTGTTTGTCATTGGGGTTGATCTGTTGCCTTCAGGACCACATCCAGCAAGAGCTCCAGCGATGCTTATAGCCACACATGCTGTCGCCAACTGCTTACATCGACTCACTTTCAGACCGACTCCTTTCGTACACATAACATAGACGTATCCATGTAGTAATAAGTTACTTGCAGGGAGCGGCGATCTAATTGCGGATAACTGCTTCTTTAGCCCCGTAAAGCGTACGGACTGAACACTGCATTTTCATGCAGAATTCTTGAACAGTGGCTTATGAGACATGCGCCCCCGTTACCTGAAGAAAGAGCATTGCTTTAATCTGATGGCTAAACCGCCTCCCTGAACCATGGGAGGAACCATTTGACTAGTATCGACATCAATGGGAATTCGTTTGAACTACCCAATCGTTTCCCCCATCGGTGGTCTTTAGAATCTTTGTCTGAATGTGTCCATTTATAGAATTTTCTTTGTTTAACAGCACCCATCCTGTTTTAGACGTGACCATATTCAACTGTTTCACATCGAAGCCTTGTTGTAACAAAGGCTTTAGAGAACCAGCCGCCTGTATGGTTGTCCAAGACTTCCCTCCGTTTGTCGTTTGCTCAAATGGAGTACCAGAACTTCCAATAATCCAACCATCTTGGGCGTTTAAGAATGACTGTCTGACTCTGTCATCATTTTGACTAAGGGAAATGTTCGTTCCAATTGCCCAAGACCTCCCCGTGTTTGCCGTTCGATAACTCACCAACTGATTGTTGGTTCCACCTTTATAATACTGGACCAATTCAGTGCCTGTATTGCCTGTAAATACAGGCTTATATTCTATTGTTTCAAAACCGCTCTCGTACCCTTGGGGAATCGGAAGATGAGCCGCCTTCCACGCTGTTCCCGCTGTGTGGGTGTAGTACAATGAAGCCATCGTTTTCGATACAACGACGTTACCTACAGCAACCCATCCGTCTTGAGCATTGGTAAAGGTCATGGGCATTGGGACATCGAGCTCTGGCAATGCATGTGGCGTTACATTCTTGTTAGGTACATAACCTCCAGCCGACGAAACCATTGTCCAGGTCTTTCCACCATCGTCCGTGTGATAGATGGTGGTATCCCCTTGGTTCATCACACCTCCAGAAAATGCTTGAATCCATCCATCTTTGGCGGATGAGAAATGAATCTGTCTGACGTAGTTGGCTACTGGTATCACATTATTCGAGCGTAGTGTGAATGTACGACCACCATCGTTTGTATCTAACACATTAAGGACATTATTTTTCTTGTCTTTTGAAATCCAAGCAATCCATCCAGTACTCGTGGATACGAATGACGCAACGGTAGGAGTGGGGGATTGCTTATCCAAGGTTGGTGCTTGAGGAACCGAGATACGTATCCAACGAGTACCGCCATCAAGTGTTTTCCAGATACTGAATTGACCCTTAAAATACCCAGAAACATACCCATCCTGTGAATTGAGCATTTCGATATTCAACAAATATGAAGACTTTGAGTTCGATGGAAAGTCCCTACTCTGAGTAGTTCCTGACGCTGACGAGTTGTTTACGACGTTACCATTCGATTGAGCGGTTGTATTCTTCATTTGGGTGGCGGAATTATTGGACGAAGTATCGACGATATTGGCAGATTGAGAAGTTCCTCCTGCATGTGCCCCGCATCCTGTAATAACCCCCATCACACCTAATGCAATAGCCGTTGTAACAAACTCTCTGTATTGTTTCATTTAATGATTTACCTCCCCTTTATTACACTGATTGGACGAAACAGCGAAGCAAAGTGTTTCATACAATCAATGACATAAGAAGGGTGATCCTTGCGTCGCTAAACTCTCTCTTAGTCTCATAAGAAAAGGGCTTGCCCAGCGAATATTCATGCAGCGAGCCCTCGTGTCTTTGGTTTGTGTACTTTTTTGCCTCATTAGCCCTTGTTGGCGGTAATCTCCATATTATCTAAATCGATGACAAATCGCCCTGGAATCAAGATATCTAAGCCGATCAAACCGTTAATATCCCAATCAATCTGCCCAAAGTCCAATGGCTTGCTTGTCATTTTGACTCCGCCAAACTCCAGACTGTCGACAGTTTTCTCAAATGCGTAATCCGTTCCACCAACACCGAAGGAACGATTTATGGGGTCCCCGATGTCAAAACCAAGTCCAATATCATCCACCGCATCCGACACGACAATGGTGTGAGCGGCTCCTGTATCAATCGCCATACGGTCGATGGTTTTGCTTTGATCCTTGTACGTGATGGTTAAAGAGGCGAGCAAAAGTCCGTCGGCATATTCAATGCGCACTAAATCTACCCCTTAAACCTGGTCTTCGTCGAAGTTCTATAACAATTGAGTCATTGTTTGTATGGTAGACAAATAGCTTATCCTTGCACTGCATTAGGGTTCTTGTAGCCTCATCATCAGGTACGGCACGTACTACCGCAACATCATCCACGTACACCCTGTCGTTTTCGATATGCGACGCTAGCTCCTCGACTAACACGAACTGATTCGGGAAGCTTTCACGCACCTTGGACCACTTCATCCCCAACCTCTCCTCCGTCAGCTCTTCTGACCTAAATGTACCACATTCTTGCAATCACCGTGATACCTTTTGGCACCGGCAGGAGTAGAGTCATCTTGAGCAAACCTGCCCAAATGCTCCATAAGGGTAACGTCTTCTCGACGCATGTTTATGCTAGGCACAAACAAGTGCCTCCTACGCCAAGATCCTTTTATGTCTGCGTTACACAATTTACTGTTTTGGAGCTTTGCTAATTGTGTTATCCATTGCCTTCTGAAATTCGGATATACTGATTTGGTTTGCTGGGACCGTACTAATACCGTTGAAATTTTTAGTGAAATAGCCGATGAAGTCCGAGTATGTTTTGTTGGATGGATTATTCGCAGCAATCAATAAATCTTGAGACAAAGATGACGAACCCTTAATCCCAATATGGCGAAGACCATTTACCGTTTGAGTTATAATACCAACGCCCTGATTTTCAAATGATAACCGAGTGGCGCTATTGAAATTCGACGTCGACGCTAATTTGATATCTGCATACCCCTGAAAAAAGTTCTGAAAAGTATTCGATTTCCAGAAGCCAATTTCTCTGCTTTGGAATATGTTCATACATGCTGAGGCAATAAGTAACACGCATATGGTCGCTATGAATTTAGAACTGCTGAGTATTTTTTTCACATGCATTCATATCATCCCTTCGTGAACTATGCTGCCCACTTCTGCAATAAGAGCAACCTTGCTACAAGTGCATGCTTATACAATTCACTTCAGATTTTATCTGCAAGGCGAACCTGGTCTGCGCAAAGCGGTGGCACACGTTCCACATAAGACACACTTACTCGAAGTGTCTTATTGAAGGCAACCACAAGGTCAATATCACTACCACGAACATCATACTTGCCTCTAGAATCATTGTACGAATCCCGCCAATCTCCTTGAATAACAGACCTGTCAATAAGTAGCCAATCGGCTGTGCAATTGAAGCAGAGAACACTTCAAGACTGATGACGCGTCCGAAGAACTCGTCCGGAACCAACTCCTGCAGTATGCCTTCGTGTACGATTGCAAAGACTATGCTTCCTGCTGAGCTGACTGCCATCATGACCATCAGACCAGGTAACCAGTGGATAAGAGACATCGCCAACAAAGCCGCGCCTTGAATTGCAACTGCCCCATACGATATGATGCCTCGTCGTTTCCATCTTCGCACGGAACCCGCAACAAGACCGGCAAGAATCGCACCGACTCCCGACATAGAAACAACTAAGCCATAGATGTAGTCCGGGTACTGGAAATGAATCTTGAGCAGCCACGGCAGCAGAATCGGGATGATACCACTGTATGAAATAATAATGAATGTCCAGGACAAAATACCGACCCAAATCCAGGGATGCCTCACCGTCTCTCGATAACCGTCATGTAAGTCTTTAATAAATGAGTGCTCTGTAGAGCGTGATGGCTTGGACCTTAACTTCTCATCCGTGTGCCCCATGAACAACAGACTAACGACGGACAAGACAAACGTAGCCGCATCGAACATAAATCCTACAACGGACGAGGCTGCGGTCATGATCAGACCACCGAGTGAAGGTCCGACTAAACTCGTCACTTGGGAACCGATTTGAGTCAACGAGATTGCTGAATTTCTGATATCAGGCTTAAATATTTGTCGGCGCAGTGCCATATACGATGGGCGAAACAAAGCGGACATGGCACCGTAAAGGAGAACTACCACATCTAAAGTCGCTATTGTGAGATGGTGTATAATTCCAAGAACGCCGAGAACCATAAGGAGTATGAATCGCATCAAGTCTGAAGTCATCATCAATGCAATTCGTGGGAAACGATCGACTAAAACACCTGTAAACGGCTGCAGTAATATTTGCGGGATTACTCTTAACGTCAGTAGTAGACCCATTACCAGCGCTGAACCCGTTAATGAGTACACAACCATCGGTAAAATCACGCTGAATGCCTCATCCCCTAGTCCGGACAGGAGTCGCCCACTCCATAGTGCAGTGAACGAACGAGATGTCCGGAAAGGTTCCAATAACCGAACCTTATCCATCCATGCGCCTCCATTGCCCTTCATTACGGCGCACTGATTATAAAGCGGTTTTCGCGCCAAGTATAGACTTATATTTCGCCTTGATATACACCAATAATGTCAAAATCGAATTGCGGGGTTTTTAGTTGAATTGCCCCACAAAACGAACATACGTTCCCGAATTCAACGGCTCTCGTTCTAGAGAGGCGTATTTTTATTTCACCCACGACGCCAGAGTTCCTTAGCCCCCGATTTACGGCGTGCTACTCAAACTAACCTCTCTCTATGATCTGCCCATTACTGCAAGAGACGTAGTTTGCGATTGGTGTATAATTACTCGTACTTGAGGCAAAGCAAGGGCTAATCAATGCAGCCCAGGCATTGCCTTATTTTACGGGAGTTCAGTATACAACACTATTTTCCGGTACACGACTTTATTTTTCGGTATACAACTTTATTTTTTGTGATCAATAGTAAGCACCCTATTTATCATAATCTGTGAGAATACAAAACAGCCCAAAATTTTGGGCTGTATATCCATGTTTCTCATAGATTTTTACAAATAATTCTTATACATTTTTACTAATTCCACTGATTCTGACATCCTACAACAAATACCTGTGATCGTGTAGCCGTCAAATCAAATTGGTTTCTGACTCACTCCCGCCTCAACCCCTCCAAATCCCACGCCCCACAAGGCTTTTCCCGCTTTTCCCTCCCTCTCTCCCATTTTTAACCGTTAAATGAATTTCTTCCGTAGATCACGCCTTTTCTCACCCGTTCTTCTCCGTGTTTTTTCTAGAATCATTGATTCTGCGTAAAAAGAAGTTCTTCCGTGGACGGGCAGGGCAAGATGTTACTGACTTAGCATAGTGTCCGGAAATTGACGGGATAAGCTGACCGTCTTCTGACGAGATCGATGTCCGGCGA